>NZ_JAAVNE010000061.1 GCF_012103215.1 Falsiroseomonas selenitidurans | reverse complement strand
GGGGCCGGGCCGGCCTGCGGGGCGGCGCCGCCCGGCGCCTCGGCCATGGCGGCGGCCGCGGTTCCGGTGGCCGGATCCTCCGGCGCGTCGGCGTCCGGCGCGGCCGCTTCGGGCGCCGCTGGCGGCGGTGCCAGGGCTTCCTCCCCGGCCATCACGACCTGGTCATCCTCCTCGATCGGGTCCTCCTCGGCGGCGTGGCCCGCCACGACCTCGTCCCCGGCAAGGGCGGTCGCGGCCGCGCCATCCTCGGAAGCGCAGCCCACCGGCATGGCGGCGGCATCGAGCGCCATGACCAGCGCCGCATCGTCGCCCTCCGGTTCCGCCCCCGTCTCCCGCAGCCCGTCCAGGATGGCGCGGATGCAGTCGAGCGAGGTCAGCACCGCGGTGACTCCGGCCGGCGTGACCGGTGCCTCGCCATCCCGGTACAGGCCGAGGAGGTTTTCCGCAGCATGCGCCACCGCCCCCAGGCGGTGCAGCCCCAGGAAGCCGGCCGCGCCCTTGACGCTGTGCACGGCGCGGAAGATCCGCGCCAGCGTCTCGGCATCGCCACCCTGGCGTTCCAGCACCACCAGGGCGGTGTCCAGGTCGGCCACGGCTTCGGTGGTCTCGGCCAGGAATTCAGCGAGCAGATCGTCCATCGGATGTCCCGCATTGTCTTGCGGGGCATGAGATCGCAGGCAGTTGGAGCCGGCCTGTTAATCGGCGCCGGAACATCGCCGGGGCGACCGGCGCATTGGTCAACAAACGGTTCACATCGCCCCGGCAATCTCCCGCCATCGCCGCCCCAGGACCGGGCGGAAATGGAAGGTGCCACGGATGATGCCGCTGGCGACCCTCCGTATCCAGGGTGGCTTGGTTCCTGAAGAGCGGAACCGGGTCGCCGCGTCGGCGGAAAATGCCACCGACGAAGTCGCAATAGGAGCGACGACCATGGCCATGAATTCGATCAACACCAACTCCGGTGCGCTGGTTGCCCTGCAGGCGCTGAACCGCACCAATGACGAGATGGCAGTGACGCAGAAGCGCGTCTCCACCGGCCTGCGCGTCGCCGACGCGAAGGACGATGGGGCGGCCTATGCGGTTGCGCAGCAGGTGCGCGCCGACATGTCGGCGCTGACCTCCGCCAACGAGCAGCTCGGCGGGTCCAAGGGCATCCTGGACACCACCCTCGCCGGCCTGAAGAAGGTCTCGGACAGCATGACCGAGATCAAGGGCGTGCTGGAGAAGCTGGGCGACAGCCGGGTGACCGGCGACGAACGCGACGGCTACAATCAGCAGTTCTCCGCGCTGGTCAACAAGGTCAACCGCTTCCTGGGCGATGCCACCTACAACGGCAGCACCCTGATCACCACGGACGACCTGGCCGGCACCGACATCACCGCGGTCCGCAACGAGCGCGGCGACGGCTACACCATCACCGCCGTCGATGCGGCCGACCTGACCTTCGACGATGCCGTCAACGTGACGGAGGCCGGCACCACGGCCGACGCCGACTACACCGCGGCGCTGACCGCCGAAGAGGCCCGCGCGATGCTGGGCAGCGCCGACGATGCGGCCTCGCTGGGCACCAACAAGCTGTTCTCCACCGTGCAGACGGCGGTGAACAACGCGATGAACCAGTTCGGCTCCGACAGCAAGTATGTCGACGCCCAGGTCTCCTACAACAAGGAGAAGCTGGACGCGCTGGAAGGCGGCCTGGGCGCGCTGATCGACGCCGACCTGGCGAAGGAAAGCGCGCGCCTGCAGTCCCTGCAGATCCGCCAGCAGCTCGGCACCCAGTCGCTGAGCATGGCGAACCAGGCGCCGCAGGCGCTGCTGAGCCTGTTCGGCTAGCCTTGATCGGCGCCGGCCCGGCTTCGGTCGGGCCGGCGCCACCCCCTGCCCCGTCCGCGTACCCGCGCGGATGCACGAACCGCCTTGCTCTCAAGAGGAGAGGCCGGCCAAATGCTGTCCGAGGCCCCCGCTTTGCCCATCCCCGCTGCTGCCGCGGCGCACCGTGCCTATGGCGCCGTCCGCGCCGCGCGATCCCAGCGCGAGCAGGAGGCGGATGTGTTCCGCATCCTGGCCGGCCGGCTGCGCGCCGCCCTGCGGGACGCCGACGGCATGGCGGCCGTGCGCGCCGCAGCCGATGCGCGCCGCGTCTTCACCGCGGTGGAGACGCTGGTCCTGCATCCCTCCTCGCCGCTGCCGCGCGAGCTTCGCCTGGCCATCGGCAGCGTGGCGCGCCGCGCGCTGCGCGAGGTCGATGAACCGGAACCCGACCTTTCCTTCCTTGCAGCGCTGGCCGATGATTTCGCCGCCGGCCTGCAGCAGCGCCCGGGACAAGCCCCATGACCGCCGCCCTGCCGGACGACCGCCCGCGCGCCAGCCGGCTGGTGCTGGAATTCCGGGCCGGCGACAAGATGCTGGTGAACGGTGCCGCGCTGCAGTTCCGCACCCGCGCTTCCGTCGTGCTGTCGAACCGCGTCCGATTCCTGTTCGGCAAGCAGATCCTCGCGCCGGAGGATGCCTCCACGCCGGCGCGCCGCGTCTATTTCGCGGTGCAGGCTGCCTATGTCTGCGAGGATTCGGAACGGCCGCGCTACCTGGAGATGGCCAGCACCCTGGCCGCGGAATATGCCGAAGCCACGACATCGGCCATCGCACGACGCATGCTGGAACAGGCGATCATCGACCTTGAGGCCGGCAATTGCTGGGAGGCGATGCGCCGGATCCGCGAGCTGTTCGCGCATGACGACGCGGTACTGCCGCCACCGCAGGCCTGAGATGAACCAGCTCAGCGGCAGCCAGCTCCTCATGCTGCTCGGCGGCGGAACGGCAGCCGCGACCACGCTGAGCCCGATCGAGCGCATCGGGCTGTTCAAGACGAGCGTGGCGAACACCGACAAGGAAACCGCCCGCCTCCAGGCGGACCCGGCGGTGAAGCGCGACCTGGCGCGGCTGGACCGCGTCATCGCCAATGCCAAGACCCCGGCGGACCTGTTCAAGGACCCGGAGGCGGTGCGCGTGCTGCTGGAGGGGCTGGGCCTCGCCGACCAGGCGGCGAATATCGGCCTGGCCAAGGCGGCGCTGCTGTCCGACCCGTCGGACAAGACCTCGCTCGCCGCCAATCTGTCGGATACGCGCTGGAAGACCGCGGCGGAGCAGCTCGGCTTCGCCGGCACGGGGCTGGAGACGCTGCGCAGCACCGCGACGCGGGAGACCATCGCCAAGGGCGTGGTGGACTACAAGCGCCTGACCGCGATCGGCGAGAAGAGCCAGGCGGTGTCGGATGCGCTCTACCTGCGCAACATGCCGGAGGACACGGCGCCGAGCGTCTACGACGTGCTCGGCAACAAGGTGCTGCGCCGCATCGCCAGCACCCTGGCCGGCCTGCCGGATGAACTGGCGCTGCAGAGCGTGGAGTCGCAGGCCCGCACGCTGGAGCGCAGCATCAAGGTCAGCGACTTCGCCGATCCGCGGAAGCGCGAGGTGCTGATCAACCGCTACCTGGTGACGGCCGCCGACAAGGTGACCGTGAACGACCCGCTGGCCGGCCTCGGCATCACGCTCAATCTGTGAAGGCGAACTGGCGCGCCAGCGCCACCGCGTCCATCGCCGCCATCGAGTTCGGATAGCGGCACAGCAGCGGCGCCTGGCGGCGGATGGCATCCGCCACCCGGTCGTCGCGGCGCAGGATCCCGGCCACCGGCACGTCGCGCATCAGGAAGGTCTGGCAGGCGCGCTGCAGCGTCACGCCGGTCCGCCGGCCCGTGGCTTCGTCGCGCGCCTGGTTCACCACGATGCGCGCATCGCCATCCACCCGGTCCCGGCCATACAGCTTCAGCACGGCATAGGCATCCGTCAGGCTGGTCGGCTCGTCGGTCGCCACCACCAGCAGCGTGTCGGCGATGGCCGCCAGCCGGCGCGTCGCCGGGCTCAGCCCGGCACCCAGATCCAGCACCACCACGTCCCACTTCGCCGTGGCCTCGTGCAGCAGCGTGCCCACCGCCTCCACCGCCGGCCCGGGCAGGTCGGCCAGGGCGCCGCTGCCGGACCGGCCGGGCAGCACGTCGAATCCGCCCTCCTCGTGCCGCACCACCGCCTCGTCGAACCGGGTGCGGCCGGACAGCACGCCCAGCAGGTCGCAGCCCGGCTGCAGGCCGAGCTGGACGTCCACATTCGCCAGGCCGAAATCGCCATCCACCAGCAGCACGGCCATCTGGCGTTGCGCCAGCGCCTGCGCCAGCGTGATGGACAACCAGGTCTTGCCGACGCCGCCCTTGCCGGAGGCGATGGCGACGATTCGGCCGCGTCTTGCGGTCATGGCACGTTTCCTTCCTGCGACGGGGGGGCCAGGTGCGAACGGCGTCGCAGACGGGCCGAAAGCCAGACGGGTTCGAGACAGGTAAGGCCGTCGGCGACCTGCGGGCTGGTGCCGGCCTCGCACAGCGCGAGCCCGCCGCCGGCGGCCGCGGCCAGCACGGCGCCGATGCGGCGCGTTGCATCCAGGCGCGTCGGCAGCAGGTGGCGGGCGCCGAGGGCGGCGAAGGCGCGGGCCAGGTCGGCCGCTTCCGCGGCATCCATGCTCGCCGGCAGCACCAGGACGATGGCGGCGCCGGTGGCGGCGATCAGCGCCGCCAGGCTGCGCGCCTGCTCGGGCATGAAGGGGTCCATGCCGGCGGTGTCGATCAGCACCGGCTGGCCGGGGGCGCGGCGCGCCAGCGCCGCGGCGGCGGCGGCGGGCGTCGGCGCCACCGCCAGGGTGGCGCCCAGCACGCGGGTGAAGGCGGCCAGCTGCTCCGCCGCGGCGGGGCGCTCGGCATCGGCGGTGACCACCAGCGGCGGCGACTCCCCGGCCAGGACGCGGCGGGCGGCCAGCTTGGCGCAGGTCAGGGTCTTGCCGGCGCCCGGCGGGCCGGCCAGCAGCAGCGGCCGTGCCACGCCATCCGGCAGGCGCACGAAGCGCAGGCTGGCCTCCAGCGAGGCTTCCAGCGGCGCCGCGGCCAGCCGGGCGGCCAGCGACGCCGGCACGCGATGGAAGTCGAGCGTCGCGGCGTCCTCGCCGCGCAGGTGGAGCCTGGCGTCCTCGCCGCGCAGGTGAAGCCTGGCGTCCTCGCCGCGCAGGTGGAGCCTGGCGTCCTCGCCGCGCAGGTGGAGCCTGGCGTCCTCGCCACGCAGGTGAAGTCTGGCATCCTCGCCGCGCAGGTGAAATCTGGCATCCTCGCCGCGCGGGTGGATCGTGGCGTCTTCGCCACGCGGGTGGATCCGGCCCTCCGGGTTGCATGAATGGCCAGGGGCGCTGCCGTTGCGCGGCAGGGCCGCGGCGGATTCGGTGGGGCTGGCGGCGAAATGGAAGCGGCGGGGCACCAGGGCACCGCCGGGGGCGATCAGCAGCAGGTCGCCCTCCTCCGCCTCCGCCGGCTCCAGCCCGCCCGTCACCTCCACCCCGCCGGGCACCGGGCGGGTGGACAGCAGCGCCGCATCCGGCCCCAGTTCCTGGCGCAGCCGCGCCATGGCTTCCGGCATCGTCGCCGCCCGCAGCACCTTGATGCGCATGGCCTAGACCTGCCCCAGCGATCGGATGCGCGCGCGCGCGTGGATCTCGCCCTGCGCCAGCACCGTGGTCATCGGCCGAAAGCGTTCCACCACCGCGCGTACATGGGCGCGGATCGCGCCGGAGCAGACGAGCACCGGCGCCTCCCCCTGCGCCGCCGCGGCATCCAGCGCATCGCGCAGGCGGCGCACGAACTCGGTCAGGCGGCTCGGCGCCATGGCCAGCTGGCGGTCCTCCGCCGGGCCCACCAGCGATTCGCCGAAGGCCGCTTCCCATTCGCCGCTCAGCGAGATCAACGGCACCTGGCCGGCGCCGTTGCGCGCCGCGTCGGTCAGCTGCCGCGCCAGGCGCAGGCGGACGTTGGAGACCAGCGCCGGCACGGTGCGCGCGCCGGCCAGGCTGGCTTCCTGCACGCCTTCCAGGATGGTCGGCAGGTCGCGAATCGAAACACGCTCCGCCAGCAGGGCCTGCAGCACGCGCTGGATGGTGCCGATGCCGACCTGCGCCGGCACCAGCTCCGCCACCAGGCGGCGCTGCTCCTCCGGCAGGTTGTCCAGCAGGCGGCGGGTATCGGCGTGCGACAGCATCTCCGCCATGTTCTCGCGCACGATCTCGGTCAGATGCGTCGCCAGCACGCCGGCGGTGTCCACCACCGTGCAGCCGCGGGCCAGCGCCTCCTCGCGATAGGCTTCCTCGATCCACACGGCGGGCAGGCCGAAGGCGGGTTCGTTGCACCGCTCGCCGGGCAGCGCCGGGGTCCCGCCGGTGGGATCGATGGCGAGGTGCAGCGGCGGGCGCAGGCGGCCCTGCCCGGCCTCCACCTCCTTCACCCGGACCATGTACTGGTCGGGGGCGAGCGTCAGGTTGTCCTGCACCCGGACGGAGGGCAGGACGAAGCCCATCTCCGCCGCCAGCGTCCGGCGCAGGGCGCGGATCTGCTCGGTCAGCTGCGGCGCCTCGCCGGCGGCCAGCGACAGCAGGCCATAGCCCAGTTCGATGCGCAGCAGGTCCACGCGGAGCGATTCGGCGGTCTGTGCCTCCTCGCCTGGCGGCGCGGTGGCCCTGGGTGGCGCGGCGGCGGCGGCCTCGGCGGCGGCGGCGTCCGTCTTCACGTTGCGGCGCAGCCAGGCGGCGGCGGCGGCGATGCCCGCCAGCGCCAGGAAGGGCACCGCCGGCATGCCCGGCATGAAGGCCATCAGCACCGCGCCGCCGGCGGCGATCGCCAGCGGCTTCGGCCCGCCCGCCAGTTGCAGCGCCAGAAGCTGGTCGGCGCGGCCCTCGGCGCCGGCCTTGGTCACCACGATGCCGGCGGCGACGGAGACCAGCAGCGAGGGGATCTGGCTGACCAGCCCATCGCCCACCGTCAGCAGGGAGAAGGTCTGCACCGCCTCGGCCAGCGGCATGCCGTGCCGGCCGAGCCCGATGGCGAAGCCGCCGAGCAGGTTCACGGCGGTGACGATGATGCCGGCGATGGCATCGCCGCGGACGAATTTCGCCGCGCCGTCCATGGCGCCGAAGAAGGCGCTTTCCTGCTCCAGCTCGCGCCGGCGGCGGCGCGACTCGGCCTCGTCGATCACGCCGGAGGACAGGTCCGCGTCGATCGCCATCTGCTTGCCGGGCATCGCGTCCAGGCTGAACCGCGCCGCGACTTCCGCGATGCGGCCGGAGCCCTTGGTGACGACCATGAAGTTGACGATGAGCAGGATCGAGAAGACGACGAGGCCGACCAGCACGTCGCCGCCCATCAGGAAGCCGCCGAAGGCCGCCACCACCTGCCCGGCGCCGGCCTCGCCCTCATGCCCATGGCTCAGGATGGCGCGCGTGGTGGCGACATTGAGGCCGAGGCGCAGCAGCGTGGTCAGCAGCAGCACGGTGGGGAAGCTGGTGAATTCCAGCGGCTTCTGCAGGAACAGCGCCACCATCAGCACCAGCACGGAGGAGGTGATGGAGACGGCCAGGCCGAAATCCAGCAGCACCGTGGGCAGCGGCACCACCATGATCGCCAGCAGCGCCATCACGCCGAAGGCCAGCGTCAGGTCGCCGCCCGGTCGGGCGGTGCGGACCCAGCCGGGCATGCTGCGCGTGGCGGCCATCGCGATCAGTCCGCGTAGCCGTGGGCGGCCGGCACGGCGAGGCCCGAGGCACGGTAGTCCTGGATCTTGTTGCGCAGCGCACGGATCGAGATGCCGAGGATCTCGGCGGCGCGCGTGCGGTTGCCCAGGCAGTGCGACAGCGTGCCGATGATCAGGTCGCGTTCCACGTCATCCACCGTGCGGCCGACCAGCGCCTCCACCCCCGTGGCCAGGGCCACCTGGCCGGGTGCGGCGGGGGCGGGCGTCAGCTCGATGGCCTCCGGCCCGATCTCCGCGCCCTCGGCCAGCAGCACGGCGCGGTGCACGGCGTTCTCCAGCTCCCGCACATTGCCGGGCCAGGGGTGGGCGGCGAGCGAGGCGCGCGCGGCGGGCGACAGGGCGCGGCGCGGCAGGCCGTTGGCGTCCGCATAGCGGCGGGCGAAATGCTCGGCCAGCGGCAGGATGTCAGCCGGGCGCTCGCGCAGCGGCGGCAGGCGCAGCCGTACCACATCCAGGCGGAAGTACAGGTCCTCGCGGAACCGCCCGGCACGGACCTCGGCCAGCAGGTCGCGGTTCGTCGCCGCCAGGATGCGCACATCGACGCGCACCGGCGCGCCGCCGCCCAGCCGGTCCACCTCCCGCTCCTGGATGACGCGGAGGATCTTGGCCTGCAGGCGGGGGTCCATCTCGCCGATCTCGTCCAGCAGCAGCGTGCCGCCATCGGCCTGCTCGAACTTGCCCTTGCGGGTGGCCACCGCGCCGGAAAAGGCGCCCTTCTCATGCCCGAACAGCTCGCTTTCCAGCAGCGTCTCCGGCAGCGCGGCGCAGTTCAGCGCAACGAAGGGGCGCGCGGCGCGGCGGCTGGCGGCGTGGAGGTGGCGCGCGAGCACTTCCTTGCCCGTGCCGCTTTCGCCGGTGATCAGCACGCTGGCCTCGGCGCGCGCCACCTGCGCCGCGCGCGCCAGCACGGCGAGCATGGCCGGGTCGCGCGCCACCGGCGCGGCCTCGCGCTCCGTCACGCCGGCGGCGGCTTCCAGCATGGCGGCGATGAGGTCGGCGTCCGGCGGCAGCGGCAGGAAGTCCCGCGCCCCGGCCCGCACCGCTTCCACCGCCTCGGCCGAGGCTTCCTCCGGCCCGCAGGCCACCACCGGGCAGGCGATGCGTTCCGCCGCCAGGCCGCGCAGCAGGGCGGCGACGTCGTGCCCCACATGGCACAGGGCGAGATCGGCGCCCGGCCCGCGCAGATGCGCCAGCGCGGCCGGCACCGTATCCGCCTGCGCGATCGCGGCGCCGCGCCCCTGCGCCATGCGCGCGGCGAGGCCGAGCGGGCCCGCCAGCGGGCCGAGGATGAGCAGCCGCGACATGTGCCTCACCCCATCCGATCGGTCTTGACGATTTCCGTCATGGTCACGCCCAGGCGGTTGTCGCCGACCATCACCACCTCGCCGCGCGCCACCAGGCGGTTGTTGACGTAGATGTCCACCGCCTCGCCCAGCTTGCGGTCCAGTTCCACCATCGCGCCGCGGCCCAGCTTCAGCAGCTGCGACACCTGCATGGTGGCGCGGCCCAGCACCGCGCTGACCTGCACGGGAATGTCGTAGATCGCGCCGAGATCGGCCGCGCCCTGCACCGGGCGTCGCGGCTGGCCTTCGGCATCCTTCAATTCCTCGAGCACGAAGGGGCTCACCGTGTCGTTGCTCATCGCTTGCTCCTCAGGCCAGGCCGAAGCCGGACAGGGTTTCCATCACCGCGGCACGCGCCGCCTCGCCACGCCGTTCCGCCTGGCCGTCACGCCAGGACAGCGCCGCGTCACCCGGCTGCAGCGCCGCATCCGCCACCACCGCCACCCGCGCTTCCTGCGCGAAGCGGGCGCCGATGACCTCCACCAGCGAAGGCGCCACGCGCAGCGCCACCGTGGGTTCCGCCTGCAGGCCGGGCAGCAGCGCCGTGGCGAAGCGCGCCACCTCGGCCTCCGCCAGGCGCTCCGCCAGGCTCGGCAGCGCGGCAAGCAGGGTGGCCAGCGCCAGCCGCGCCACCTCTGTCGCCGATCGCTCCGCCACCGCCCGCGCCTCATCGGCCGCCAGCGCCAGCGCGCTGGCCGCTTCGCGCAGCGCCTGCGCGGCGGCGGCCTCCGTGCCGCGCAGCGCCTCGGCCTGCCCGGCCGCCCGGCCCTCGGCGAAGCCTTCGGCGCGGGCGGCGGCCAGCAGGCCCGGCAGCGGGTCCGGCGGCGCTGGCGGCGGTGCCGTGGCGGGGCGCGCCGGGGCGTCGAAATCATCCAGCGCCAGGAGGTAGGAGCCGCGGCGCGCGGCCAGGGCGGGCTGCGGCCGGCTCATTCGACCATCGCCTCCTGCATCCCGTCCGACAGTTGCAGCTCGCCCTGCTGCGCCAGTTCCTTCGCCAGCACGACGATGGCGGACTGCGCCTCCTCCACGTCGCGCAGCCGCACCGGGCCGAGCGCCGCGATGTCGTCGCGCAGCATGCGGCCGGCGCGTTCGGACATGCCCTTCAGGAACATCTCCCGCAGCCCTTCGGAGGCGCCCTTCAGCGCGATCGCCAGCTTGTCCTTCTCCACCGCGCGCAGCAGCACGGGCATGCCCTGCGCATCCAGGCGCCGCAGGTCCTCGAAGGTGAACATCAGGCTGCGGATGCGCCCGGCGCTTTCCTGCGAGGCGCCTTCGAGCGAGGCCATCAGCCGCGCTTCCGTGCTGCGGTCGAGGTTGTTGAAGATCTCCGCCATCAGCTCATGCGGGTCGCGCCGCGCGGTGCGCGCCAGGTTCGACATGAACTCCGCCTTCAGCGTGCGCTCCACGCCCTCCAGCGCCTCGGTCTGCGGGCTTTCCATACGCAGCATGCGCATCACCACTTCCATGGCGAAGGCTTCCGGCAGCAGCGCCAGCACGCGCGCCGCATGGTCCGGCTTCACCCGGGACAGCACCACGGCGACGGTCTGCGGGTATTCGTTCTTCAGGTAGTTCGCCAGCACGCTTTCATTCACGTTGCCCAGCTTTTCCCACATGTTCCGCCCGGCCGGGCCGCGCAGCTCGTCCATGATCTGCGCCACGCGTTCCTTGGGCAGGGACCGCAGCAGCATCCGCTCCGTCGTCTCCCACCCGCCGATCAGCGCGCCGGCCTGGCCCATCTCCCGGCTGAACTCGTTGCACAGCTCCTCGACATCCGCGGCGGCGATGGCGCCCAGCGAGGCCATGGCGGCGGACAGGTCGCGCACCTCGTCGTCATGCATGCGCCCCAGCAGCAGCGCGGCGCGCTCCTCGCCCAGCGCCAGCATCAGCACCGCGGCCTTCTGGGCGCCCTGCGCGAAGGGACGGCGTGCGGTGGCCGACATCACTTGCGCTCCTCGGGCGCCAGCCAGCGTCGCACCAGCGCCAGCGCCTCATCCGGATGCTTCTCCACCAGCGCGGCCACGCGCTGCAGGGAGGAGGCGCGCAGCTGGCCCTCCACCATGGCCACATCCACCAGCTCCTCGGCCGCCGCCTGCTCCGCGGCGATGCGTGCCGGCGCATCCGGCCCGCCGCCCAGCACGGCGGCGGCGGAGACGCCATCGGCCAGCGCCCCGGCCGGGCGCGGCTCCAGCGTCGCGGTCAGGCGGGCGATGGCGGGCCGGCCGAGCAGCAGCAGCGCGGCCAGCGCCACCAGCGCCAGCAGCCCGCTTTCCGCCAGGCGCGTCACCAGCGCCGGCGTCAGCATGCCGGCGAGCAGGCCGGGCGCTTCCTCCGCCGCCACGCCCGGCGGCTCGGCGAAGCGCAGGCTCACCACCTCCAGCCGGTCGCCGCGGCGCTCGTCGAAGCCGATGGCGCCGCGCACCAGGGCGCTGATGCGCTCCAGCTCCTCCGACGTGCGTTCGCGGAAGCGCGGCGCGCCGCCGGCCTCGGCCGGCTCCACCACGCCATCCACCAGCACGGCGACCGACAGGCGGCGCAGCACGGGGAATTGCCGCACGGTGCTGCGCGTGGTGTGGCCGATCTCGTAGTTGGTGGTCTCCTCCTGCCGGCTGTCCACATTCTGCGGGCCGCCGGTCTGCGTCGCCGGCGCGCCGGGAAGCTGGTTGGCGACGGAGGTGTTCTGCGCTTCCCCGCTGCGGCTGTTCTGGGTGTTGGAGGTGGTGCTGCGCGGCACCTGGTTGTCCGGGTCGAAGCGCTCCTCGGTGGTCTGCACGCGGTCCGTGTCCAGTTCCACCGTGGCTTCGACGCGGACGCGGCCGAGCCCGATGCTGCGCTCCAGCATCTCCTCCACGCCGCGTGCCAGGCGCATCTCCTGCGCGCGCTTCAGCTCCTCATTCGTCAGGGCGATGCCCTGTTCGGAACCGGGCAGCGCCTGGCCGCCGCGCGCCAGCAGTTCCGCCCGCCCATCGACGATGGAGATGTTCTGCGGCCGCAGCCCCGGCACGGCGGCGGAGACCAGGTGCAGCACCGCCTGCACGCCTTCGCGGTCCAGCCGGCTGCTGCCGCGCATCTGCAGCACCACGCTGGCCTGGGCCTCCCCCCGCTCGCGCGAGAAGGGCTCGCGCCGCGGCAGCACCAGGTGCACGCGGGCGCCGGCGACGCCGGACAGGGTGCGGATGGACCGGGCGATCTCCCCTTCCAGGGCGCGCAGGCGGTTCAGGTCCTGCTGGAAGGGCGTGGCGGTCAGGCCGCCCTGGCGGTCGAAGATCTCGTAGCCGAGCGAGCCGCCGGCCGGGATGCCGTCCCGCGCCAGTTGCAGGCGCAGCCGCGCCACCTGGTCCACCGGCACCAGCACTTCCGCGCCATTGGCGCCGATGCGGTGCGGCACGCGGGCGCGTTCCAGGGCGGCGACCACCTGCGCCGCGTCACGCTGCTCCAGGTCGCCATACAGCAGGGCCATGGGCGGGTCGGCGCTGCGCATGGCCAGGAAGCCCAGCAGCCCCAGCGTGACCAGCCCGATGCCGCCGAGGGCCGCGAGGCGCATCGGCCCGAGGCCGCGCAGCACGGCGAGCAGGTTGCCGAAGCCGCCCATCACGCCATCCGCCCCGTCGCCCAAGCCTGCCGCATCGATGCCCCCGGTGCGGCCTCCTGCCGCGTGGTGGGCAGGTTCTGCCGGGTGCCTTTACCTGTTGTTAACCGCCTCCCCGGCCCCCGGGGCCTCGGGGGGAAGGCGGCTCATTGCAGACGGCGCAGCGCGTCCATGTCCGCGGTCAGCCCGCCGACGGCGATCTGCACGGCGCTGCCATCCTGCGACACGCCGGTGATGGTGCCGGCGACGAGGCCCGGCAGCACCCCGCGCGCGCCGCCTTCCTGGTCGATACCGGTGACGGCGAAGGTATAGCTGCCATCGTTCACCGCATTGCCGCGGGCGTCCTTGCCGTCCCAGCGCCAGGCGGTGGCGGCGGTGCCGAGCGGCACCACCGCCTCGCGCAGCGTCGCCCCGGTGGAATCGGTGACGACGATGCGGGCGCGGTTGGCGCCATTGGCATCGGCCAGCGCCGGCAGCCGCACCTCCTGTGTCTGGCCGGCGCTGAGCGTCAGGCGGGTGGAGGCGACCTCCGCCTGGCGGCCGACCATCGGGGTTGCGGCCACCAGGGCGGAGGCGCGCTGCAGGCCGAGCAGCGTCTCCATGTGCTGGTTGGTGGCAATCTGCTGTTCCACCCCCGCGAACTGCGCCAGCTGCTGGGTGAACTGGTTGGCGTCCATCGGCTGCGTCGGGTCCTGGTTCTGCAGCTGGGTGGTCAGCAGGCGCAGGAAGCTCTGCATGTCGCCGGCCAGGCTCTGCGCCGCGGTGGCGGCCTGGCCGGTGCCCGTTGTGGCGGTGCCGGCGATGGTGGAGGACATGGCGAAACTCCCTAGAGCGCGAGGTCGAGCAGGCCGGCGGCGCGGCGCGGCGCCGGGATGGCGGCGGGCGGCCCGGCGGCCCGCCCCGGGGGCACCGCCGCCGCGCCGCCAGACGCGACGGGGCGGCGGGATTCGGGTTGACGCCGCGGCGCCTCCCGCTGGTCGAACAGGCCGAGGCTGAGGGCGCCGGCCTGCGGATCGACGCCGGCCTGGGCCATCGCCTGCTCCAGCGCGGCCCGGTCGCGTTGCAGCAGCGCCAGCGTCTCCGGCCGTTCGGCCAGGATGCGCACCTGCGCGGCCTCCCCTTCCCGTGCCGTCACCGTCACCTCCACGCCGCCGAGTTCGGCCGGACGCAGCGCGACCATGAGGCGCGATTCGCCCCCCGGTCGCGCTGCCTGGGCCATCAGGATCGGCGCCATCTGTTGCGCGGGACTGACCAGCGGC
Source organism: Falsiroseomonas selenitidurans (assembly GCF_012103215.1). Classification (GTDB taxonomy): domain Bacteria; phylum Pseudomonadota; class Alphaproteobacteria; order Acetobacterales; family Acetobacteraceae; genus Falsiroseomonas; species Falsiroseomonas selenitidurans. The sequence goes on along the minus strand of NZ_JAAVNE010000061.1, from coordinate 13,149 downwards.
GACACCGGCAAGGCAGCTGGCGGGGTGGGGGCCGGCGGGGCAGCCATGGGCGGGGCGGTTGCGGGGGATGCCGACGGCCCGGGCCCGCCGGCACCTGCGGGGGGCCAGGCGGGCATCCCGGCCTGCGTCCCGGCCTGCGCCCCGGCGGAGGTCGCGGGTGGCGCCCCGACGGGCGGCAGGGTCGCATCATCCTCGCCCACGGCCTCGGCCCGCGCGGCGGCCGCGCGCCGCGCTTCGGGCTGCGGCGCCGGCGCGTCCGATCCGACGTCCATCCGGTCGGGCCGGGCGGCGGCCAGCGGCCCTGACGCCGGCGGGGCGTGCCCCGCCGTCCCGGCGATCATGGCCGCCGTCGCGGCGGCCTCCGGCGGCGTGCCATCCGGCGCGGGTCCCCCCGGCGCCGGGCCGGTCAGCCGAGACCCGGCGGGCGGCGGATCCGGCCTGTCCAGACCGGAAGCCTCTCCTGCCGGTTCTCCGCCGGCGGCCGCCAGGCCGTCTCGCACGGCGAGGGCGGCGGGCGGCGTCGGCAGCGGCCAGGCCGTCGGCGCGACGGGTTGCGCCTCGGCGGATTCCGGCCGGGGCTCCTCCGGCGTTTCGGGGCGAGCCGCCTCGGAAGCTTCCCGGCCAGGCGCCTGCGGCGGGTGGGTGCCGGACCCCTGCGGCGGGTGGGTGCCGGACGCCGGCAGCGGAACCGGCCCCTCCGCGCTGGCGAGCTCGGCGGCGAAGGCGCCGGGCGCCAGGGCGGGTCGGGACCCGGCGGCGGGCGGGTGGGCGGGACCGCTGGGGGAAATTGGCTGGATCATGGGCAAGGGTGAACAAGCAAGGCCCGGGCCAGCCCCGAAGCCCCGCTTTCACCGTGCGGGCACCCGGCGCAGCCTGCCGGGCGGGCATGAATTGCCGAGGCGTTACCGCCACTCCACGCCTTCAGCCTCGCCTCAACGCCTTGTCAAACCTTGCCTCTTTCGCTGGCACGGGCCTTGCGTTGCCCGCCGCACCCCCGGCACGGCACCCCGACGCCGGCACGGCCAACCCGCAGCAGAGGCCCCCGCGCCATGTCGCTCTTCGGCTCCCTCTCCACCGCCGTCTCCGGCATGAACGCGCAGTCCCGCGCGCTCGGCCACATCGCCGACAACGTCGCGAACAGCCAGACCGTCGGCTACAAGCGCCAGGACACCAATTTCGAGGATCTCGTCGCCGCCTATGGTCGCGGCCAGGCCGCCGGCGGCGTGATCGCCAGCGCCGATGCCACCAACGACGTGCAGGGCGCCATTTCCCAGGTCGACAACCCGCTGGCGCTGGCGCTGAACGGCCGCGGCTTCTTCAGCGTGGCGCGGCCCCTGACCACCGCCGGTGGCGGCGCCAGCTTCGATGGCCGCGAGATGTTCAGCCGCGCCGGCGACTTCCAGCTCAACGCCGAGGGCTACCTGGCCAACAGCTCCGGCGACGTGCTGCAGGGCTGGGTCCAGGGCGCGGACGGCACGCTGGATGTCGGCCAGCTGCGCCCGATCCAGGCCGACCGCAACGGCCTGGCCCCCGCCGCGACCGGGGAGATCGTGCTTTCCGCCAACCTGCCGGCCAGCGCCGCGGTCGGTACCGGCGGCACGACGGAGGCGCAGTTCTACGACAGTCTCGGCACGCTGCAGACCATGAAACTCGCCTGGTCGCGCGCCGCGGCGGACAACAGCTGGACGCTGGATGTCAGCCAGCCCGCCACCGCGGCCGGCGGCGCGGCAACGCCGCTCGGCAGCTACACCGTCACCTTCGGCACCAATGGCGCCCCGGCCGGCACGATCGGCGAGGTGCGGGCGGCGGATGGCACCGTGCTCGGCGGCTATGCGCCGGGCACCACGGCCGATGCGGTGATCGACCTGGCCCCGGTCTCCGCCGGCGTGGCGCAGCCCCTGGCGCTGAACCTCGGCCGCTTCGGCGCCGCCGCCGGAGTCACCCAGTATGCCGGTTCGACCTACGAATTGCGCAGCGTGGAGCGCGACGGCGCGCCGGCCGGCGCCTTCGCTTCCATGGCCGTGCAGGATGACGGGCGCGTGGTGGTGAACTACGACAATGGGCAGAGCCGCACCATCGCGCAGGTGCCGGTGGTGACCTTCGCCGACCCGGATGCGCTGGAACGGCTCGACGGCCAGGCTTTCGCCCTGACCGCGGAGGCCGGTCGCCAGCAGGTGGTCGCCGCCGGCGCCTCCGGCTCCGGCACGCTGCAGGCGGCGGCGGTGGAGGGATCGAACGTCGACCTCGCCTCGGAATTCGCCAAGCTGATCGTCGCCCAGCGCGCCTATTCCGCCAGCACCAAGATCGTCACCACCAGCGACGAGATGCTGCAGGAGACGCTCAGCCTCAAGCGGTAGTCGCGGGCAGCAGCGCCCCGGATGCCGCCGGCGGCGGCGGCGCTGTCACCGTCACGGGCCTGCATGCAACCGCCTGGCGCGGCGGGCTTTTCCTGGCGCACGCAGCCAAGGAATGCGCAGCATGACCGACCGCGAGACCCCCTCCGCCGACCAGTCCAACCCGCCCTCCCGCCGCCAGCTCGTCGGCGGTGGCCTGGTGGCCGCCCCGGCCCTGTTCGCCGCCGCCCCGGCGCTGGCCCAGGGACCGGCCGCACAATCCGCCGCCCCGTCCGGGGGGCTGCAGAACCCGCGCACCGAATACCCGCGCCCGCCCTTCCCCCGCCAGGAACAGGAATGGCCCGGCCTGGCTTCCCGCATGCAGCCGCCGCCCGACCATGGGGAGGAAAGCTACAAGGGCAGCGGTCGCCTCGCCGGCCGCCGCGCCCTGATCACCGGCGGCGATTCCGGAATCGGCCGGGCGGCGGCCATCGCCTTCGCGCGGGAAGGCGCGGATGTGGCGATCAACTACCTGCCGGCCGAGCAGTCGGACGCCGATGACGTGGTGCGGCTGATCCGGGAAGCCGGGCGCAAGGCGGTGACCATCCCCGGCGACATCCGCGAGGAGCGCTTCTGCACCCGCCTGGTGGCGCAGGCGCGAGAACAGCTGGGCGGGCTCGACATCCTGGTGAACAACGCCGCGCGGCAGACCGCGCAACCTTCCATCCTCGACATCACCACGGCGCAGTTCGACGCCACCTTCCGCACCAACGCCTATGCGATGTTCTGGATCACCAAGGCGGCGCTGCCGCACCTGCCGGCCGGGGCCAGCATCATCAACACCACCTCCGTCGTCGCCTACGACCCGCCGGCGATGCTGCTGGACTATTCGGCGACGAAGGCCGCGATCATCGCCTTCACCCAGGCGCTGGCCAAGCAGGTGGCGGAACGCGGCATCCGGGTGAACGCCGTGGCGCCGGGGCCGTTCTGGACGCCGCTGCAGCCTTCCGGCGGCCAGCCGACCGATGCGCTGGTGCAGTTCGGCGCGGAATCGCCTTTCGGCCGGCCCGGCCAGCCGGCGGAGCTGGCCCCGATCTACGTCATGCTGGCTTCCGCCGAATCGAGCTACGCCTCGGGTGGCGTCTTCGGCAGCACCGGGGGGCGCCCGGGTCCCTGAGGCCGGCGCGCAGGCACCCGGCCGCGCCGACGCTGGACAAGCCGGCCGGTTCGGGCGAAGAGGCGCGCTTGTATCGCGTGGCAACACGCGCGCCACGTCCCCCGCCCGCGCGGCCAAGCCCGCCTGCCCCCGGAGCCCGCCCCCCATGACGACCCCGGTTTTCGACCGCATCGCGGACATCATCGCCGAGAACAGCGAAGTGGCGCGGGATTCCATCACCCCCGGGGCGCATGTGATCAACGACCTCGGGATCGACAGCCTGGACTTCCTCGACATCGTCTTCGCCATCGACAAGGCCTTCGGCATCAAGGTGCCGGTCGAGACCTGGACGCAGGAGGTCAATGCCGGCACCGCGCCGGCGGAGCGCTACTTCGTCATGGGCAACCTGGCGCAGCGGATCGAGGAGCTGGTGGCGGCGAAGCAGGCCTGAGCGACGGGCGAGGCCGCCGCGATGCGCCTGGAATACTTCCAGATGGTCGACCGCATCCTGGCGGTGGAGGCGGAACGGATCGTCGCCGAGTCGCAGGTGCCGGAGGCCAGCCCGGTCTTCGAGGGGCATTTCCCCGGCCACCCGATCATGCCCGGCGTGCTGCTGGTGGAAACCATGGCGCAGACCGCCGGCTGGCTGCTGCTGGCGATCGAGAAGCTTGAACGCATGCCCTTCCTGCTGAAGGTCAACGGCGCCAATTTCCGCGGCTTCGTCGGCCCCGGCACGGCGCTGCGGGTGGAGGCCACGCGCACCCATGACGGCTCCGGCTATGCGGTTGCCACCGCGCGCATCCTGGCGGAGGGCAAGCGCATCGCCGATGCGGAGCTGACCTTCCGCATCATGCCCTTCCCGGCCGAGGCGCTGCGTGCGGCCATGACCGCCACCGCCCGCCGCATCGGCCTGCCCGGCCATGTCTGAGGCGCCCGTGCCGGCGAGCCCCGCGCAGGAGATCTGGATCACCGGCATCGGCCTGGTCTCCGCCGCCGGGGAGGGTCGCGCCGCGCATCGCGCCGCCCTGCTGGCCACCACCCCGGCGCCGGTCGATACCACCAGCCACGCCCCCTTCCCGCTGCACCCGGCGCCGCCGCTGGAGCTGGACCGGCAGATTCCGAAGAAGGGCGACCAGCGGCAGATGGAGCCCTGGCAGCGGCTGGGCACCTATGCCGCCGGCCTGGCGCTGGACGATGCCGGGGCGCGCGGCCTGGTGGGGGAGATGGACCTCCTGATCGCCGCCGGCGGCGGGGAACGCGACCTGGCGCTGGATGAAAGCGTGCTGGCGGCGCTCGCCGGCCTGCCGGCCGCCGAGGCGGCGACCCGGCTGAACGAATTGCTGGCCGGCGGGCTGCGCCCGACGCTGTTCCTGGCGCAGCTGTCCAACCTGCTGGCGGGCAACATCTCCATCGTCCACGGCGTCACCGGCGCCTCCCGCACCCTGATGGGGGAGGAACAGGCCGGCGCGGATGCGGTGCGCATCGCCGCGGCGCGGCTGGCGGAAGGGCGCGGGCGCATCGCGCTCGTCGGCGGCGCCTTCGTCGCGGCGCGCTGGGACCTGCTGCTGCTGTACCATGCGGGCGGGCTGCTGCGGCAGGGCGGCTTCGCCCCGGTTTTTTCCCGCGCCGAGGCGCCGGGCGCCATCCCCGGCCTGCTCGGCGCCTTCCTGGTGCTGGAGACCGGGGAAAGCGCCCGGGCGCGCGGCGCGCGCGGCCTGGCACGGATTGCCGGCGTGGCCTGCGAACAGGCAAGGCGCGATGCGCGCGGCGGCAGCGCCGAGGCCGCCGCCCGCGCCTTCGCCCGGCTGGCGCTGCCCAAGGGAAGCCAGCAGGAACCCCTGGCGGTGCTGTCCGGCGCCACCGGCATCGCCGCGCCGGCCGCGGCCGAAGCGGCGTTCCTCGCCGGCCTCGGCCGCCCGGTGGCGCTGCGCGCCGCCGGCAGCCGGCTGGGCTGGGGGGCGGAGGCCACCTTCCCCGCCAGCCTCGCGCTCGGCGCGCTGATGCTGGCGGAAGGCCTGGTGCCGCCGCCGCTGGAGGCCGCGGAGGCGCCGCTGGCCGCCGCACCGCGCGACCTGCTGGTGACCGGCTTCGGCGCCTGGCGGGGGGAGGCCCTGGCCCATCTGCAGGCGATCGGGGAGACGCAGGCGTGAGGGACCATCTGGGCCGCCCCATCGTCGCGGTCACCGGGCTCGGCCTGGTCACGCCGCTCGGCTTCGGCGTGGCGCGCAACTGGGCGGCGCTGCTGGCCGGCACCTCCGGCATCCGCCGCATCACCCGCTTCCCAACGGACCACCTGCGCACGACCATCGCCGGCACCGTGGACCTGCCGGAGGAAGCCGAGGGCCCGCCGCTGACGGCGACGCCGCGCGTGATGCGCATGGCGGAGATGGTGGCGGAGGAAGCCCTGGCGCAGGCCGGCCTCGGCGGCGACGGCCGCTTCCCCGGCCCGCTGATGCTCGGCATGCCGCCGGTCGAGGTGGAATGGCCGCACCGCCTGGCACTGGCCGCCAAGCTGGCGCCGGCGGCCGCACGCTACCCGGCGCTTGCCGGTGCCGCCGGCGGCTGGGACGCGCTGTATGCCCAGGCCGCCTTCGCCACGGTGGGGGAACATCTGGCCGCCCGCTTCGGCACCGAGGGTGCGCCCATCGCGCTGACCACCGCCTGCGCCACCGGTGCCTCGGCCATCCAGCTTGGCGTCGAGGCGATCCAGCGCGGGGAGGCCAGCGCGGCGCTGGCCATCGGCGCCGATGGCACGGTGCAGCCGGAGGCGCTGATCCGCTTCTCCCTGCTCTCCGCGCTGTCCACCCGCAACGACGACCCGGCCGGCGCCTCCCGCCCCTTCGAGAAGCATCGCGCCGGCTTCGTGATGAGCGAGGGCGCCGCCTGCCTGGTGCTGGAAAGCCTGGAACACGCCACGGCGCGCGGCGCGGCGATCCTCGGCGTGCTGCGCGGCTGCGGCGAGAAGTCGGACAGCTTCCACCGCACCCGCTCCAACCCCGATGGCAGCGCGGTGATCCGCGCCATGCGCAACGCCATCGAGGATGCCGGGCTGACGCCGGGCGACATCTCCTACGTCAACGCGCATGGCACCGGCACGCCGGAGAACGACAAGATGGAGAACCTCGCCATGCGGGCGGTGTTCGGGGCGGACGCCCCGCCGATCTCCTCCAACAAGTCGATGATCGGCCACACCCTCTCGGCCTCCGGCGCCATCGAGGCGGCGTTCAGCCTGCTGGCGATCCGCGACCAGATCCTGCCGCCGACGATCAACCATGCGGAGCCGGACCCGGCCATCACGCTGGACGTGGTGCCGAACGTGGCGCGGCCGGCTGCGGTGCGGCATGTGCTGTCCAACAGCTTCGGCTTCGGCGGGCAGAATGTGTGCCTGGTGTTGAGCGGGGAGCCTGCCTGATGCGTGCGCTGCGGCTGCATGGCGACCGCGACCTGCGGCTGGAGGCGATCGACGCCCCGCCGCCGCCTGGCGAGGGGGAGGTGCAGCTGCGCCTCCGCGCCGTTTCGCTGAACCATATCGACGTCTGGGGCTGGCGCGGCATGGCCTTCGCCCAACGGACCCTGCCGCTGGCCGTGGGCGCGGAAGCGGCCGGGGAGGTGGTGGCGGTGGGCGCCGGCGTCACCGGCTGGAAGCCGGGTGACCGCGCCGTGCCCTATGGCGCGCGCACCTGCGGCCATTGCGCCGCCTGCCGCGAGGGGCGCGACAATTTCTGCGAGAACGTGGCCGGCGTCGCCGGCTTCCATATCGACGGCTTTGCCCGCGAGCAGGCCAATGTGCCGGCCCGCCTGCTGGTGCGGGTGCCGGATGGCGTGAGCTTCGAGGAAGCCGCCTGCGCCACCGTCACCTTCGGTACCGTGCAGCACATGCTGTTCGACAACGCCCAGCTGAAGCCCGGCGAGACCATCCTGATCCAGGCCGCCGGGTCCGGCATCGGCTCCGTCGCCATCCGCGTCGCCAAGGCGCTGGGCTGCACCGTGATCGCCACCGCCGGCGACGACGAGAAATGTGCCCGGGCCCAGGCGCTGGGCGCCGACCATGTGGTGAACTACACCGAGAAGAACTTCTCCACCGTGGCGCGCCGCGTGACGGGAAAGCGCGGCGTGGACGTGGTGTTCGAGCATGTCGGCGCCACCACCTGGGCCGGTTCGCTGCTGTCGCTGCGCACCGGCGGGCGGCTGGTGACCTGCGGCAGCACCTCCGGCGTCTCGGCCGAGACCAACCTGATGATGATCTTCCAGCGCCAGCTCCGCATCTTCGGCAGCTTCGGCTGCGCCATCCGCAATGTCTCCGACGCGCTGGAGAAGATGTCGCAGGGCATCCTGCCGGTGCTGGACACGGTGGTGCCGCTGGACCGCTTCGCCGAGGGGCTGGAACGGCTGGAATCCCGCCGCGTCTTCGGGAAGATCGTCGTCACGCTCTGATGCCGAGCCTCGCCACCCTGCGGGACGAGACGCTGGCCGCCCTGGTGCGCGGCGGCTTCGCCCTGGTGCGGGCGCTGGGGCCGGACCGCGCCGGGGCGATCGGCGCGGCCGTGGCCCGCAGCTTCGGCCCGCTGACCGGCGCGCACCGCATCGCCCGGCAGAACATCGACGCTGCCTTCCCCGGGAAGACCGCCGCCGAGCGCGCCGCCATCCTGCGCGAGAGCTGGGAGAATCTGGGCCGCACCGCCAGCGAATACGTGCATCTCGGCAAGCTGTGGGATTTCGACCCGGACCGCCCCAATGCCGGCCGCATCGAGCTGGACCAGGCCAGCATGCGGCGCTTCGAGGCCCTGCGCGAGGATGGCCGCCCGGCCATCATCTTCGCCGCCCATCTCGCGAACTGGGAATTGCCGGCCGTCGCCGCCATGCGCCACGGCCTGCCCGCCGCGGCGCTGTACCGCACGCCGAACAACGCCGCCGTGGCGCGGGACATCCTGGCGCTGCGCCGCGGCGTGATGGGGGCGCTGATCCCGGCCGGCCCCGCCGCGCCGATCCGCATGATGGAGGCGCTGGACCAGGGCCTTCACCTGGGCATGCTGGTGGACCAGCGCTTCGGCCGCGGCCCGAAGATCCGCTTCTTCGGGCGGGAGGCCACGGCCATCCCGATCCTGGCCCGCCTGGCCCGGCGCTTCGACTGCCCGATCCATGGCGCGCGGGCCATCCGCCTGCCCGGCGGCCGCTTCCGGCTGGAGTTGACGGAGGCGGTTGATCTGGCGCGGGACGCCAAGGGCCAGGTGGACATCCAGGCCGCGACCCAGCAGGTGAACGACATCGTCGAGGGCTGGATCCGCGAACACCCGGGCCAGTGGCTGTGGCAGCACCGCCGCTGGCGGATGTAGGGATCCGTGCCGTCTCGGGTCCATGCCGGATTGCCTCCGCGGCCGTGGCCAGCGGCCCGCCGGCCGCCCGGCGCCTGAGGGCATCACAGAAGGATGAACGGCCGCGCTCAGCCGCCGTTGGTCGCAGGCTTCCAGGCCACCAGGTCGATCTCCACCAGCGCGTCCCGGGCCAGGCCGGTGACGCCGATGCAGGTGCGGGCGGGCAGGCGATCCGGCGGGAAATAGCCGGCATAGACGCGGTTCATCGCCGCGTAGTCGCGCTGGAACTCGGTCAGGTAGATGCGCGCCTGCACCACCTCCGCCAGGCTGAAGCCGGCGCCTTCCAGCACGCGGATCAGGTTCGCCATCACCTGCCGGGTCTGCGCCTCCACCCCCTCGGGCAGCGGCAACGCGTTATCCGCCGGGTCGGTCGGCATCTGGCCGGTCACCAGCAGCCAGGGGCCGGCGCGCACCGCATGGCTGAAGGGGGCGACGCGGTCCGGCCCTTCCGGCAGCACCAGGAACAGCGGCTGCTCCATGCCCGCCTACACGTTGAAGCGGAACAGCAGGACGTCGCCGTCCTTCACCACGTATTCCTTGCCCTCCACCCGCATCTTGCCGGCTTCCTTGGCGCCCTGTTCGCCGCCCAGGCTGGTGTAGTCGTCATAGGCGGTGGTCTCGCAGGCGATGAAGCCACGCTCGAAATCGCCATGGATGACGCCCGCCGCCCCCGGCGCCTTGGTGCCGCGGATGATGGTCCAGGCCCGCGTTTCCTTCGGCCCCACGGTGAAATAGGTGATCAGCCCGAGCAGTTCGTAGCCGGCGCGGATGATGCGATCGAGGCCGCTATCCGCCAGGCCCAGGCTTTCCAGGAAGTCGGTGCGGTCGGCTTCCGGCATCTGGCTGATCTCCGCCTCGATGGCGGCGGAGACGATCACCGCCTTGGCGCCCTGCGCCTTCGCCATGGCGAAGACCTTCTCCGCATGCGCGTTGCCCGTCGCGGCCGACGACTCTTCGACGTTGCAGACATACAGCACGGGCTTGCTGGTCATCAGCTGCAGCCGGCGGACCGCCTCCTCCTCCCCCTTCGGGATGGCGGTGCGGGCCGGCTTGCCCTCGGCAAGGGCGGCCATGATGGGCTCGATCAGCGCCAGCTGCGTGGCGGCTTCCTTGTCGCCGCCGCGGGCCCGCTTGGTCAGGCCATGGGCGCGCTTCTCCAGGCTGTCGAGATCGGCCAGCATCAGCTCCGTCTCGACCGTCTCCGCATCCCGCACCGGATCGACATTGCCCTCGACATGGGTGATGTCGTCATCCTCGAAGCAGCGCAGCACGTGGATGATGGCATCCACCTCCCGGATGTTGGCCAGGAACTGGTTGCCCAGCCCCTCGCCCTTGGAGGCGCCGCGCACCAGGCCGGCGATGTCGACGAATTCCAGGCTGGTGGGCAGGATCTTCTGCGACTTGCCGATCTTTGCCAGCACGCCCAGCCGCGGATCCGGCACGGCGACGCGGCCGACATTCGGCTCGATCGTGCAGAACGGGTAGTTCGCCGCCTGCGCCGCGGCGGTCTGCGTCAGCGCGTTGAAGAGCGTGGACTTGCCGACATTGGGCAGGCCGACGATGCCGCAGTTGAAACCCATGGGAAGCGATCCGTTCGGTCAGCCCTGACCCTGCGCGAGCAGGGCGCAGAGATCGGTGGCGAGGGTGGAGGCGGCGATGCGCGCCGCCGCGTCATCGGTGCGGAAATCCAGCGCCGCGGCGCGCAGGAAGGGCGACAGCGTGGCGGGCGGCAGCCCGACCTTGCGCGCCGCCTCAGCGATGCGCAGCGCGTGGTCGGCGGGGGCGCGGGATTCCGCCAGCAGCGCCGCGGCATCCAACACCAGCGCGGCGCGCAGCGCGGCTTCGCCGGCGGTGTGCAGCACCATGCGCTGGCGGCGGATGTCGGACAACGCCTCCCCGCCCGGAACCCCGGGCGGATTGGGCGTGGCGGTGGCGCGCAACGCGGCGGCGGCGGCGGCCAGGTTCTGGCCCTCGCGGATCAGCCCGGCGGCCAGGGCCGCGGCGCCATTGGCGAAATCCTCGGGTCCCGGGCCGCCGAATCCGCCATCGAACACATCATCGTCCTGTTCCACGGCCCTATCCTTCCTGCGTCAGCAGCGCGATGCGCGTCATGAAGGGCTCCGGCTGGCCGTCGGCCAGCAGCGGCGCGGCATCCGCCAGCGCGTCCAGCAGCGGTTCCACCCAGGTATCCACCTTGGCGAAATTGCCCAGCACATGGCCGGTGACGCGGTCCTTGTGGCCGGGATGGCCGATGCCCAGGCGGACGCGCCAGAAATCCGCATTGCCGAGGGCGCGCTGCATGTCGCGCAGCCCGTTATGGCCGGCGGTGCCGCCACCCTTCTTCACCCGCACCTTGCCGGGGGCGAGGTCGAGTTCGTCGTGGAAGGCCCAGATATCGGCCGAGGCCAGCTTGAGGAAGGCGGCGGCCTGCTGCACCGCATCGCCGCTGGCGTTCATGTAGGTTTCCGGCTTCAGCGCCAGGATCTTCTGGCCGCCGAGGCTGCCTTCGGACACCTGGCCCTTGAAGCGCTTGCGCCAGGCGGAGAAGCCGTGCCGCCTGGCGATCGCGTCCAGCGCCATGAAGCCGATGTTGTGGCGCTGCCGCGCATGTTCCTGCCCCGGATTGCCGAGGCCGACCCACAGCAGTGCCACGCCATCGTCCCCCTGTTTGTCCCCCTGGGCGGATTACTTCTTCTTGGCGGGCGCGGCCGGGGCGGCGGCGCCCTTGGCCGGGGCGGCCGCCTTGGCCGGCGCCTTGGCCGGCGCCTTGCCCTTGCCCTTGGCGGGTTCCGGTGCGGCAACCACCGGCGCGACCTCCTCCTCCACCATCGGCGCGGCGATGGAGGCGATCATGAAGTCGCGGCCGACGATGCCGGGGCGGGCACCGAAATGGTCCTTGATGGCCGACCAGCGCAGGCCGTCGCCGATCTTGGCGTTCAGCAGGTCGATCTCGAAATGGTCCGGCACCTTGTCGGTCTCGGCCAGCACCTCGACCTCGCGCCGCACCACGTTCAGCACGCCGCCCGCCTTCAGCCCGGCGGAGGTGTCCTCGTTCAGGAACACCACCGGCACGCGCACGCGGATACGGGCGCCGGGCGCCACGCGCTGGAAATCGATATGGATCGGGCGATCCGTCACCGGGTGGAACTGCACCTCGCGCATGATGGTGCGCTCGGTCGGGCCGTCCTTCACCGCCACCTCATACAGGTGCGACTGCCAGCCGCCCTTGATGAGTTCCTTCATGATGTCGCGCGGGTCGAAGGCCACCAGGGTGGCCTTCTGCTTCGCCCCATACACCACGCCGGGGACCAGCCCCTCTCGCCGGGTCGCGCGCGCTGCCCCCTTACCTGCTTCGTCGCGCGCCACGGCTTCGATCCGCACTGTCTGGACCATTGCCAGGCTCCTTCAGATGAATAATGCGCCCGCGGGTCCGGCACGGCCGGGGCGGGCGCAAAGAAAATGCGCCGGCCTCCAGGGGTGCCGACGCAGCGGGGACGCCTAGCCGATGCGGGGGTGGGAAGCAAGGGCGAAGGGGGTCGCCTCCCCTTCGCCCCGCCGCCGGGATCAGCCGGTCTGCTGGATCGCCGACAGGCGCCAGGCCTCGCCCGGGAAGCGCGTGTAGGTGAGGATTTCCGTCACCGTCTGGCGCTCCGTCGGATGGCCCTCGACCACCTGGCCGCTGGCATCGGTGGTGACGTCGACGATGGAATAGCGCATCGCCACGGTGGCGAAGTGGCGCCCATCCTCCTGCCACGCCTCGGACAGGTCGCCGGCTTCCAGCTGCGTGCCGCTGGTCACGTTGGTCCAGCCACGGGCGCGCAGATCCTTCAGGTCCTGGGCGAAGTAGTTGGTCATCTCGGAGGTCGAGAGCCGGCGCAGCGCCTCCAGGTCCTGGCGCGACCAGGCATCGTTCACCGCATGCAGGTTCTGCTCGAATGCCTGGTAGTCGGCCTCGACGATCTGCAGCGGCGTGGTGGCGGCGGCGGCCGAAGCGGCCGGCATCGGGCCGCGCGGGGCAGCCCCGCCGGCACCCATGCCGCCCGCAGGCGGCCGCTGGCCGGCGGCGCCCTGCATGTCGCGGGCATAGGCGGCCGGGCCGGCGGCGGTCGCCGGGCGGCGGCTGCGGATCATGCGCATGACCAGCCAGATCACGCCGCCGATCAGCGCCACCTGCAGCAGCAGGCCGAGGATGGAGGCGAAGCCGCCCAGCCCGCCGAACAGGCCGGCGCCGAGGAACATGCCGATCAGGCCGGCGCCCAGCAGGCCGCCCATCAGCCCGCCCCGCATG
>NZ_JAAVNE010000060.1 GCF_012103215.1 Falsiroseomonas selenitidurans | reverse complement strand
CGGCACCCGCACCGGCCCGCTTCGCGGCGGCGCGCGCATCGCGCTGCTGGACACGCTGCGCGCCGCCGCGCCCTGGCAGGCGCTGCGCCGCGCCGAACGCGCGGCAGGCCCGCCGATCCGCGTGCGGGCGGAGGATATCCGCCTGCTGCGCTTCCGCCAGCCGCGCGCCAGCACCGCCATCTTCGCCGTCGATGCCTCCGGCTCCGCCGCCCTGGCGCGGCTGGCGGAAGCGAAGGGCGCGGTGGAGATGCTGCTGGCCGATTGCTATGCGCGGCGCGACCAGGTGGCCGTGGTGGCCTTCCGCGGCCGGACGGCGGAATTGCTGCTGCCGCCGACCCATTCCCTGGTGCGCGCCCGGCGCAGCCTGGCCGGCCTGCCAGGCGGTGGCGCCACGCCGCTGGCCGCGGGGCTGGAAGCGGCGCTGGCCCTGGCGCAGGCCACGACCCGGCGCGGCCGCACGCCGCTGCTGGTGCTGCTGACCGATGGCCGCGCCAACATCGCCCGCGACGGCACGGCGGGCCGGGCGCGGGCGGAAGCCGATGCGCTGGGCCTCGCCGCAGGGCTGCGGGCCGCAGGCCTGGCCTCCCTCCTCGTGGACATGGCGGCGCGGCCGCAGCCCTTCGCCCGGCAGCTGGCCGCCGCCATGGGCGGCCGCTACCTGGCGCTGCCCGCCGCCGCGCCCGCGCGCCTTTCCGCCGCCGTGGCCGAGGCGAGGACCCACTGATGGCGGAACGCCCGGACTGGACGTGCGAAGGCCGGGACTGGCCGAACCGGGAAGCGAGCCGCTTCGTCACCGCCGCCGGGCTGCGCTGGCATGTGCAGGTGATGGGGGAGGGGCCCGTGCTGCTGCTGCTGCACGGCACCGCGGCGGCCACCCATTCCTGGCGCGACCTGGCGCCGCTGCTGGCGCGGGATTTCCGCGTGGTGGCGCCGGACCTGCCCGGGCACGGCTTCTCCGGCCCGGTGCCGGCGGCGCGGCTTTCGCTGCCCGGCATGGCGGCCTCCGTCGCCGCGCTGCTGGCCGCGATGGAGTTGCGCCCGGTGCTGGCGGCGGGGCATTCGGCGGGGGCTGCGATCCTGCTGCGCATGGCGCTGGACGGGCGCATCGCGCCGACCGACATCATCAGCCTGAACGGTGCGCTGCAGCCGCTGGGCGACCGCCACGCCGCCTTCTTCACCCGCGCCGCGCGGCTGCTGGTGGGGCTGCCCTTCGTGCCCAGCCTCTTCGCCTGGCGCGCCGCGGACCGCGCCGTGGCGGAACGCCTGCTGCGCGATACCGGCAGCCGGCTGGATGCGCGCGGCGTCGATCTCTACGCCAGGCTGTTCCGCCATTCGGGCCATCTGGCGGCGGCGCTCGGCATGATGGCGAACTGGGACCTGGTGCCGCTGCTGCGGGACCTGCCCCGGCTGGCGCCGGACCTCACCCTGGTCGTCGGTGCCGGGGACCGCGCGGTGCCGCCGGTGCAGGCGGAGGCGGTGCGCCGCCGCCTGCCGAAGGCGCGCCTCGTCACCCTGCCGGGGCTCGGCCACCTGGCGCATGAGGAAGACCCGGCCGGCGTGGCGGCCCTGATCCGCGGCGTCGCGGCGGCGGAGATGGCAGCATGAACACGGCAACAACCCAGGCCGACCACGCCGCCTGCCTGGCGCTGCTGGCCGGCGGGTCCAGATCCTTCCGCGCCGCGGCGCGTCTGCTGCCGGCGCGCATCGCAGAACCCGCCGCGGCGCTCTACGCCTTCTGCCGCGTGGCGGATGACGCGATCGACGAGGCGGCGGACCCCGGCGCGGCACTGCCGGTGCTGTGGGCGCGGCTGGATGCGATGCTGGCCGGCCGGCCGCACGCCCACCCGGCCGACCGCGCCTTCGCCGCCGTGCTGCGCGAGCACGGCATCCCGCGCGCCCTGCCGGCGGCGTTGCTGGAAGGCTTCGCCTGGGACGCGGCCGGGCGCCGCTACGCGGACCTGCCGGCGCTGCAGGACTACGCCGCGCGCGTCGCCGCCACGGTGGGCGCGATGATGACGCTGCTGATGGGCGTGCGCGACCCGGTGGCGCTGGCCCGCGCCTGCGACCTCGGCGTGGCGATGCAATTGACCAACATCGCCCGCGACGTCGGGGAGGATGCGCGCAACGGCCGGCTGTACCTGCCGCTGGACTGGCTGCGGGCGGAGGGGCTGGACCCCAATGCCTTCCTGGCCGCACCGCGTTTCACCCCGGCGCTCGGCCGCGTGGTGCGGCGGCTGCTGGCGGCGGCGGAGGCGCTGTATGCGCGGGCGGAGCAGGGCATTCCGCTGCTGCCCCGCGACTGCCGCGCCGGCATCGGCGCCGCGCGCCATGTCTATGCGGGAATCGGCCGCGCGGTGGAACAGGCGGGCGGCGATTCCGTCAGCCGTCGTGCCGTGGTCGGCCGAAGCCGCAAGCTGGCGCTGATGGCCCGTGGCGTGACGGCGCTGGCGCTGCGCCCCGCCGCCCAGCCGGCGCCGCCGCTGCCGGCGACGCGATTCCTGGTCGACGCCGTGGCCGCCCTGCCCGCCGTCGCGCCCGACCGGCTGGCGGACCGCATCGCTCGCGCGGTGGCGCTGTTTGACCGGCTGGGGGAGCAGGGCACGCTCGGCTACCGCACCACCACCAGCCGGTAGAGATGCCAGGTGGCATGCCCCAGCACCGGCAGCACCACCGCCAGGCCGATGAACAGCGGCAGCGACCCGGCCAGCAGCAGTAGCGCCACCAGCAGGCCCCAGACCGCCATCGGCAGCGGGTTCAGCGCCACCGCGCGCAGCGAGGTGCCGATGGCCCGCGCCACGCCGCCATCGCGGTCCAGCAGCATGGGGAAGGACACCACCGTCAGCGCCAGCACCAGGAGCGCGAAGCCGAAGCCCACCAGATTGCCCCACAGCAGCATGGCGCGCCCTTCCGGCGTTTCGAACACCTGCTGCAGCAGGGCCAGCCCGCCGCCGCCGCGCCCGACCTCCAGCCGGCCCAGCGTCGCCGCGTGGATCGCATCCGCCGCCCACAGCCAGCCGAGGAACAGCGCCAGCAGCAGCAGGCCGAGGGCGAGGATGGCGGGCAGGGCGGGCGCCTTCAGCACCTCGAACACCGTGGCCCAGTTGGCGGGGCGGCCGGCTTCGCGGCGCCGGCTGATCTCGTAGAGCCCCAGCGCGGCAATCGGCCCGACCAGGGCGAAGCCGGCGGCCATCGGGTAGAACAGGTGCATCACCTCGTCGCCCGCCGCCAGGGTCGCGGCCACCAGGCCGATTACCGGATACAGCACGCAGAGGAACATCAGCTGCGTCGGCGTGGCGACGAAATCCGCCCAGCCGCGCCGCAGGGCAACGCCAAGTGCGCCGATGCCGATGCGTCGGACCTCCGGCGCGGCCTGGGTCATCGGCTGCGTATCGGCACTGGTCGCAAGATTTGCCATCGTTCGCTCCCCCGTCCTTGGGTCCAGCGGACGGCCTTGTGCCGGCGGCGACCGGCAGGACCCCGCTTGCGTCAGGTGGTGCGGCACGCGCCGGCTTCGCCTCAAGCCCGCGTGAGGAAAACGCGGTTGACTTGTCTGTCAGGAAAGGCTGACACTTCTATCTGACAAGCCGAGATGACATTCGGCCCCCGGGAGGTCCGCCATGGATGCCGTCTCGCGCATCGAATCCAGCCTGGCCGACGCGGTGTTGTGTGCCGAGGCCGCCGGCGCCCCGCCGCGACTGGCTGCCGCCATGCGCCACGCGGTGTTCCCGCGCGGCGGGCGCATCCGCCCGCGCCTGACGCTCGCGGTGGCCGCCGCCTGCGGCGAGGACCGGCCGGCGCTGTGTTCCGCCGCCGCCGCGTCCATCGAATTGCTGCACTGCGCCAGCCTGGTGCATGACGACCTGCCCTGCTTCGACGATGCGGCGACGCGGCGCGGCAAGCCCAGCGTGCACCGCGCCTTCGGCACGCCGCTGGCGGTGCTGGCGGGGGATGCGCTGATCGTGCTGGCCTTCCAGACCCTGGCCCGCGCCGCGCCCTGCGCACCGGACCGGCTGGGCCCGCTGCTGCTGGTGGTGGGCGATGGCGTCGGCGTGCCCTTCGGCATCGTCGCCGGCCAGGCCTGGGAATGCGAGCCGCGTGCGGACCTGTCCGAATACCAGCGGCAGAAGACCGGCAGCCTGTTCGCCGCCGCCACCATCGCCGGCGCCGCCGCTTCCGGCCATGCGGAGCCGGAAGCCTGGCGCCTGCTCGGCGACCGGCTGGGCGAAGCCTACCAGGTGGCGGACGACCTGCGCGACGCCGTGGAGGATGCCGAGACGCTGGGCAAGCCCGTCGGCGTGGACAAGGCGCTCGGCCGGCCCAGCGCGGTCGCGGAATTCGGCCTGCACGGCGCCGTGGCCCGGCTGCGCAGCTTGTCGGAACAGGCGGTTGCGGCGATTCCGCCCTGCCAGGGGCGGGGCATGCTGCACGGGCTGATCCTGGCCGAAGCGCAGCGCCTGCTGCCCCGGAAGCTGGCCGCGGCCTGATGCCACCAGCCGCCGGCATGGCCGCGCCCGGCTGGTGGGACCGGCTCCTGGCATGGCGGGAGGCCATCACCGCCGACCCGCGCTTCCGCGCCTGGGCGGCGCGCTTCCCGCTGACGCGGCCGATGGCCCGGCGCCGCGCCCGGCAATTGTTCGATTTGTGCGCCGGCTTCGTTTATTCGCAGGTGCTTGCGGCCTGCGTCCGGCTCGGGCTGTTCGAGCTGCTGCACGCAACGCCGATGACGGAAGCGGCGCTGGCGCATCGGCTGGCGGTGCCGCCGGCGGCCATGGCCCGGCTGCTGGCCGCCGCCGCCGCGCTGGACCTGGTGCGGCAGCGCGGCGATGGGCGCTGGGTGCTGGGCAAGCTGGGCGCCGCGATGATCGGCAATCCCGGCATCGCCGCCATGGTGGAACACCACGCGCTGCTCTACGCCGACCTGGCGGACCCCGTGGCGCTGCTGCGGCGGGAGCGCGGCGGCAATGCGCTGTCCGCCTACTGGGCCTATGCCGGCGCCGCGGCGCCGCAGGCGCTGGAGGCGTCCCGCGTGGCCGACTACTCCGCCCTGATGGCTGCCAGCCAGCCCATGGTCGCGGCGGAGGTGCTGGCGGCCTATGACTTCCGGCGCCACAAGGCGCTGCTCGATGTCGGCGGCGGGGAGGGTGCCTTCCTGGCCGCCATCGCACCCGCCGCACCCGGGCTTCGCCTGATGCTGTTCGACCTGCCGCCGGTGGCGGAACGCGCCCGGCTGCGGCTGGCGGAACGCGGCCTGGCCGGGCGCGCCACCGCCTTCGGCGGCGACTTCACCCAGGATGCGCTGCCCACTGGCGCCGACCTCATCAGCTTCGTGCGCGTGCTGCACGACCATGACGATGCGGTGGTGATGGCGCTGCTGCGCGCCGCCCGTGCCGCCCTGCCGCCCGGCGGCCGCCTGCTGATCGCCGAGCCCATGGCCGGCACCGGCGGCGCGGAGCCGATGGGGGAGGCGTATTTCGGCTTCTACCTGCTGGCGATGGGCCGAGGCCGGCCAAGACGGCCGGAGGAACTGCGCGCCATGCTGACCGAGGCCGGCTTCGCCGCCAGCCGCGCCCTGCCGACCCCGACGCCGCTGTTGGCGCGCGTCATCCTTGCGGATGTCAGTGGCGCCTGACGGTGCCCTGTCACCAATGCCTGACGCCCGCATGTCAGTTTGTCTTGACATCACCGATTGTCAGGATAGGCTTACAGTCAATCAATGGGAGCGGCGTCCAGGTGGATACCGTGGCAGTCTTGCTGGAAGCGCCGGAGCGTCTCGTCCTGAGCCGGCTCGAGCTCTCGCCCCCGGGTGAAGCCGATGTCGTCGTGGACGTGGAGTGGAGCGGCATCAGCACCGGCACCGAGCGCCTGCTCTGGTCCGGCCGCATGCCGCATTTCCCCGGCATGGGCTACCCGCTGGTGCCGGGCTACGAATCGGTGGGCCGCGTGGCCGCCGCCGGCCCCGCTGCGAAGCGCCGGGTGGGGGAGCGGGTCTTCGTCCCCGGCGCCCGCTGCTTCGGCGCCGTGCGCGGCCTGTTCGGCGGCGCCGCGGCGCGGCTGGTGGTGCCGGATGCGCGCGCCGTCCCGATCGATGAGGCGCTGGGCGCCGATGGCGTGCTGATGGCGCTGGCCGCGACGGCGCAGCACGCCATCGCCGCGCCCCATGCCGCGCTGCCGGACCTGATCATCGGCCATGGCGTGCTGGGCCGCCTGGTGGCGCGCCTGGTGGTGGCGGCCGGCGGCACGCCGGTGGTGTGGGAAAGCAACCCCGCCCGGCGCGACGGCGCCAGCGGCTATGCGGTGCTCTGCGCCGAGACCGACCCGCGCCGCGACTATCGCTGCATCTGCGACGTCTCCGGCGACAGCCTGCTGCTGGACAGCCTGGTGCAGCGCCTGGCGCCGGGCGGCGAGATCGTGCTGGCCGGCTTCTACGGCGCGCCGCTCAGCTTTTCCTTCCCGCCCGCCTTCATGCGCGAAGCCCGCTTCCGCGTGGCGGCGGAATGGAAGGAGGCGGACCTGGTCTCGGTGCGCCGCCTGCTCGATGCCGGGCGCCTGTCGCTGGAGGGGCTGATCACGCATCGCAGCGCCGCGACGGCGGCACCGGCAGCCTACCGCACCGCCTTCACCGATCCCGCGTGCCTCAAGATGATCCTCGATTGGAGAGCATGCTCATGAACGCACACACCGCTTCGCCCGCCGCGACCACGGCGCAGCAGAGCATGGCGGATGCGCTGCGCGACGAGGCGGCGCAGGAGCCGGATGCCGTGGCGACCGGCCCGGTGAAGAAGGAAACGCAGATCATCGCCATCTACGGCAAGGGCGGCATTGGCAAGTCCTTCACCCTGGCGAACCTGTCCTACATGATGGCGCAGCAGGGCAAGCGCGTGCTGCTGATCGGCTGCGATCCGAAATCCGACACCACCAGCCTGCTGTTCGGCGGCCGCTCCGTGCCGACGATCATCGAGACGTCTTCCAAGAAGAAGGCGGCCGGCGAGGCGGTGAAGATCGGCGACGTGTGCTTCAAGCGCGACGGTGTCTTCGCCATGGAACTCGGCGGGCCGGAAGTCGGCCGCGGCTGCGGCGGGCGGGGCATCATCCACGGCTTCGAACTGCTGGAGAAGCTCGGCTTCCATCAGTGGGATTTCGACTACGTGCTGCTCGACTTCCTGGGCGACGTGGTCTGCGGCGGCTTCGGCCTGCCGATCGCCCGCGACATGTGCCAGAAGGTGATCGTCGTCGGCTCCAACGACCTGCAATCGCTGTATGTGGCCAACAACGTCTGCAGCGCAGTGGAATACTTCAAGAAGCTCGGCGGCAATGTCGGCGTGGCCGGCATGGTGATCAACAAGGATGACGGCACCGGGGAGGCGCAGGCCTTCGCGGAAGCCGCCGGCATCCCGGTGCTCTCGGCCATTCCGGCCGATGAGGACATCCGTCGCAAATCCGCGAATTACGAGATCGTCGGCGTGCCGGGCGGCCGCTGGGCGAGCGTCTTCGAGCAGCTGGCGGTGCAGGTGGCGGAAGCGCCGCCGGTGCGACCGAAGCCGCTGACGCATGAGAACCTGCTCGGCCTGTTCAAGGGCGAGGCGGTCGGCCGCGGCGTGGTCCTGGACCCGGCGACGATGGAGGACATGTGCGCGGCGGATGTGCTGAACAAGCCGTCCCTCGAAGTCGTCTATGAGGGCGCCTGAGCGATGAGCGAAGCCGCTGGCTGCCACGGGGGCCGCGAGACGCTGGAGGCCGCCGCGCGTGCCGCCGGCAAGTCGCTGGTGATGGACGAACTCGCGAGGAACTATCCGCGCGGGCCGCATGACCAGCCGCAATCCATGTGCCCCGCCTTCGGGTCGCTGCGCGTCGGGCTGCGCATGCGGCGGGTGGCGACGATCCTTTCGGGCAGCGCCTGCTGCGTCTACGGGCTGACCTTCACCAGCCATTTCTACGGCGCGCGGCGCAGCGTGGGCTATGTGCCCTTCAATTCGGAAACGCTTGTCACCGGCAAGCTGTTCGAGGACATCCGCGACGCGGTCCATGCCACGGCGAAGCCGGAGGAGGTGGATGCGGTCGTCGTGATCAACCTCTGCGTCCCCACCGCCTCCGGCGTGCCGCTGGACCTGCTGCCGAAGCAGATCGACGGCGTCCGCGTCATCGGCATCGACGTGCCGGGCTTCGGCGTGCCGACCCATGCGGAAGCCAAGGACGTGCTGGCCGGCGCCATGCTGCGCTATGCCCGCGGCGAGGCCGAGGCCGGCCCCGTGGCGCGGCCGCGGCAGATGGTGGAGGGCGAGCGCAGCGTCGCGCTGATCGGCGAATTGTTCCCGGCGGACCCGATGGGCGTGGGCGCGCTGCTCGCGCCGATGGGGCTGACGGTGGCGCCGCAGACGCCGGCGCGGGAATGGCGCGACCTGTATGCCGCGCTGGATTGCGAAGTGGCCGCCGCGGTGCATCCCTTCTACACCGCCAGCATCCGCGAATTCCGCGCGGCGGGCCGGCCGGTGGTGGGCTCCGGCCCCGTCGGGCATGACGGCACGGCCGCCTGGCTGGAGGCGATCGCGCGCGCCACCGGCACGACGGCCGCGCAGCTGGATGCGGCCAAGGCGCGCGCCCTGCCGGCGATCCGCGCGGCGCTGGAGGCGGCGCCGATCGCCGCGCGCATCACCGTCTCCGGCTATGAGGGCTCGGAACTGCTGGTGGCGCGGCTGCTGATGGAGGCCGGTGCGGAGGTGCCCTATGTCGGCACCGCCTGCCCGCGCACCGAATGGTCCGACGCCGATCGCGACTGGCTGGAATCCCGCGGCACCCATGTGCAGTACCGCGCCAGCCTGGAGCAGGACATGGCGGCGATGCGGGAGGTGAAGCCCGACTTGGCGCTGGGCACCACGCCGCTGGTGCAGAAGGCCAAGGAGCTCGGCATCCCCGCGCTGTACTTCACCAACATGGTTTCCGCCCGGCCGCTGTTCGGCGCGGCGGGGGCGGGCTCCATGGCCGGCATCGTCGCCGCGCAGACCAGGGGGCGCGAGCGGTTCAGCCGCATGGTCAGCTTCTTCGAAGGTGTCGGTACGCCGGATGGCGCGGGCTACGGGTTCCGCGAGAAGCCGGTGGACCCGCCCGGCTTCCGCGACCGCCAGCGCAAGCTGCGCGCGGCGAAGGCCAAAGCCGAAGAATCGGTGGGGACCTGACGCATGCTCGTCCTCGATCATGACCGGGCCGGTGGCTATTGGGGCGCGATCTACGCCTTCTCCGCGGTGCGCGGGCTGCGCGTGGTGATCGACGGCCCGGTGGGCTGCGAGAACCTGCCGGTGACGGCGGTGCTGCACTACACGGATGCGCTGCCGCCGCATGAACTGCCGGTGGTGGTGACGGGGCTGGACGAGGACAGCCTGTCCAAGAACGGCACCGAGGATTCCATGCGCCGCGCCGCCTCGACGCAGGATGCGGACCTGCCGGCCGTGGTGGTCACCGGCTCCATCGCCGAGATGATCGGCGGCGGCGTGACGCCGCAGGGCAGCAACCTGCAGCGCTTCATCTGCCGCACCATCGACGAGGACCAGTGGCAGGCGGCGGACCGCGCCATCATGTGGCTGTGGACCGAGTTCGGCGCGCGCGGCCGCAAGGTGCGGGCGCGCAACGCCAAGCTGGGGCCGGCGCCGCGCGTCAACCTCATCGGCCCCATCTACGGCACCTTCAACATGCCCTCCGATCTCGCGGAGATCCGCCGCCTGGTGGAGGGCATCGGCTGCACGGTGAACCTGGTCTTTCCGCTGGGCAGCCATGTGGAGGACATCGCGAAGCTGCCGGATGCGGATGTGAACATCTGCCTCTATCGCGAATTCGGCCAGAAGCTGTGCGAGGAGCTGGAGCGCCCCTGGCTGCGCGCGCCGATCGGCTTGCACGCCACCACCAACTTCCTGCGCAAGCTCGGCGAGCTGACGGGGCTGGACCCCGAGCCCTTCATCGAGCGCGAGAAGCACACCACCATCAAGCCGATCTGGGACCTGTGGCGCAGCGTCACGCAGGACTTCTTCGCGAGCGCCAGCTTCGCGGTGGTGGCCACGGACACCTACGCGCGCGGCCTGCAGCGCTTCCTGGGCGAGGAGATGGGCGTGCCCTGCGCCTTCGCCTTCAGCCGCAGGCCGGGCGAGAAGCCGGACAATGCCGCGGTGCGCGCGGCAATGAAGGCGATGCCGCCGCTGGTGCTGTTCGGCAGCTACAACGAGCGCATGTACGCGGCGGAGCTGAAGTCCCGCGCCATGTACATCCCGGCCAGCTTCCCGGGCGCGATCATCCGCCGCGCCACCGGCACGCCCTTCATGGGCTATGCCGGCGCGACCTACATCGTGCAGGAATACTGCAACGCGCTGTTCGACGCGCTGTTCCACATCCTGCCGCTGGGTACGGACCTGGATCGCGTCGAGGCGACGCCGGCGCGCGCGGCGGAGCCGTGGGACGATGATGCCGTCGCGCTGCTCGACGCGCATGTCGAGGCCGAGCCCTTCCTGCTGCGGATCTCCGCCGCCAAGCGGCTGCGCGAGGCGGTGGAGCGCGCGGCCCGCGCGGCCGGGGAGCCGCGCATCCTCCGTGAGCGGGTCCGCCACACATTGGGCGACCTTGTCGCGCACCCAGTTGCGGAGGGCGTTGCATGACGCAGCCCCTGCATCCTTCCGATCCCGCCTGCCGCGTTCAGCGGTTCGCGAATCGGCATGGGCGGTTTCCCGCCCGTTCCATCCCAGCCGCGCGGGATCAGCGCGGTGGCGGCCGAAAGGCAATGTGGAGGTCCGATTCATGGCCGAAGGTTCAAAGACCGGCCTGACCGAGGGCGAAGCGCGAGAGATCCATTCCCTGCTGATCCAGGGCTGGGCCTTCTCCGTCTTCGCATCGATGGGTGCGCATATCCTGGTGTGGCTGTGGCGGCCGCTGGTTTACGGCAACCAGATCGTCCCGCCGGATTGGCGCTTCTTCTGAGGCGCCTGGCCCGACGACAGAGAGGAGACAGAGACAATGCATAAGATCTGGATGGTCGTGGACCCGCGGCGATCGCTTTTCCTGGCGATGGTCGGCGTGGTGGCCGTTGCGGGGCTGATCCACATCGTGGTGCTCAGCTCGCCCCGCTACTGCGATCACGTGGGCTGGTGCGCAACACCGGCGACCTTCGTTCCCGGGCAGCCGGTCGCGGTGGTTCGTTAAGCGGCGGTGTCGCCCCGCGGCAGCGGGCGAGGCAGGCACAGCGGGCCTTGCCCGCTGTCGAGGACGGCGACACAGGCAGGCGGGCTTGCGGCCCGCCCATTTGGGAGCGTCATGCGATGGCGATACTGACATTCGAGCGGAAATATCGCGTCCGCGGGGGCACCCTGGTGGGCGGCGACCTGTTCGATTTCTGGATAGGCCCCTTCTGGGTCGGCTTCTTCGGAATCACCACGGCCTTCTTCACCTTCATCGGGATCGGCCTGATCGCGATGGGGGCGGCCATGGGCGGCACCTTCAATCCGTGGCTCATCAACATCGCGCCGCCGGACCTCAGCTACGGCTTGCGCCTGGCGCCGATGGCGCAGGGCGGGCTGTGGCAGGCGATCACGGTGTGCGCCATCGGCGCCTTCGTATCCTGGGCGCTGCGCCAGGCGGAAATCTCGCGCAAGCTCGGCATGGGGTATCACATCCCCATCGCCTACGGCGTCGCGGTCTTCGCCTACATCACGCTGGTGGTCATCCGGCCGGTGCTGATGGGCGCCTGGGGGCACGGCTTCCCCTACGGCATCTTCAGCCACCTCGATTGGGTGTCCAACGTCGGCTACCAGCACCTGCATTTCCACTACAACCCGGCGCACATGCTGGCGGTGACCTTCTTCTTCACCACCACCCTCGCGCTGTCGATGCATGGTGGCCTGGTGCTGTCCGCGCTGAACCCCGCGCCGGGCGAGGTGGTGAAGACCGCGGAGCATGAGAACACCTATTTCCGCGACCTGATCGGCTATTCGATCGGCACGCTCGGCATCCACCGGCTCGGCCTGTTCCTGGCGCTGTCGGCCGGATTCTGGAGCGCGGTCTGCATCGTCATCAGCGGGCCGTTCTGGACGCGCGGCTGGCCGGAATGGTGGGGCTGGTGGCTGAACCTGCCGATCTGGAACAAGTGACGGGGAAGGGGGACAACGCAGATGCCTGAATATCAGAACCTCTTCACCCGCGTGCAGGTCCGCGGGCCGGTGCCCTACCCGGGCACGCCGATGGGCACGGCCCAGCTGCTGGCCGGCAATGCCGAGCGCGAAGGCAAGGGCACGTTCGTCAGCCTGTTCGGCAAGATCGGCGATGCGCAGATCGGGCCGGTCTATCTCGGCACGCTCGGCGTCCTGTCGCTGGTCTTCGGCTTCATCGCCTTCGAGATCATCGGCCTGAACATGCTGGCGTCCGTGAACTGGGACGTGGTGCAGTTCATCCGCCAGCTCTTCTGGCTGGCGCTGGAGCCGCCCTCGGCCGAATACGGGCTGCGCTTGCCGCCGCTGCGCGAAGGCGGCTGGTGGATCGTCGCCGGCTTCTGCCTGACGGTGTCCATCCTGCTGTGGTGGGCGCGCACCTACCGCCGCGCACGGGCGCTGGGCATGGGCACGCATGTGGCCTGGGCCTTCGCCGCCGCCATCTGGCTGTACCTGGTGCTGGGCTTCATCCGCCCCGTGCTGATGGGCTCCTGGAGCGAGGCGGTGCCCTTCGGCATCTTCCCGCACCTGGACTGGACCGCGGCGTTTTCCATCCGCTACGGCAACCTGTTCTACAACCCGTTCCACGCGCTTTCGATCGTGTTCCTGTATGGCTCGACGCTGCTGTTCGCGATGCACGGCGCCACCATCCTGGCACTCGGCCGCTATGGCGGGGAGCGTGAGATCGAGCTGGTGCTGGACCGCGGCACGGCGGCCGAACGCGGTGCGCTGTTCTGGCGCTGGTGCATGGGCTTCAACGCCACCTTCGAGAGCATCCATCGCTGGGCCTGGTGGTTCGCCGTGCTGTGCCCGCTGACCGGCGGCATCGGCATCCTGCTGACCGGCACAGTGGTCGACAATTGGTACCTCTGGGCCGTGGAGCGTCACTTCGCGCCGGCCTATCCGCAGCTTTGGGCGCCGGTCGTCGACCCCGCCCTGACGACGGGAGCACCGCGATGAGCCTCACGGCACGCGTCGGCCTCGCCTTCGCCGCAGCGCTCTGCGTGGCGATCGTGCTGCTGACCTTCGAACGACCGCCGATCCAGGCCAGCCAGGTGGGCTTCCGTGGCACGGCGATGGAGCAGGTGGTGAACCCGCGCAGCCAGGCGGTGCGGCTGGCCGCCAACCGCCTGCCGGAGGCCCCCGAGGCCGCCGGCACGGATGGCGAGAGGGCGCACGAGATCTACGAGAACGTGCAGGTGCTGCGCGAAGTGAGCGTCGAGCAGTTCGGCCGCATCATGCAGGCGATGACCGAGTGGATCGCGCCGGAGCAGGGCTGCACCTACTGCCACAACCCGGAGAACCTCGCCTCCGACGAGGTCTACACCAAGGTCGTGGCGCGGCGGATGCTGCAGATGACGGCGCACATCAATGCCGACTGGACGCCGCATGTCGGCACCACCGGCGTCACCTGCTACACCTGCCACCGCGGCCGCCCGGTGCCGGCGGCGGTCTGGGCCAACACCACGCTGGCGCAGAACGGGCTGCAGGCGCCCAACGGGCAGAACCACCCCTCGCTGGTGGCCAATCTCAGCTCGCTGCCGCTGAACCCGTTCACGCCCTTCCTGGAACAGGACAACCAGATCCGCGTCATCAGCACCGCCGCCCACCCCGCCACCAATCCGGCGGGGATCAAGGAGGCGGAGTGGACCTACTCGCTGATGATGCACATGTCGCAGGCGCTCGGCGTGAACTGCACCTTCTGCCACAACAGCCGGTCCTTCGCGAACTGGTCGGGCAGCCCGCCGGCACGGCTGACGGCCTGGCACGGCATCCGCATGGTGCGTGACCTGAACAACGACTACGTCACGCCGCTGACGCCGCTCTGGGTCGCCAACCCGCACGGGCCGCCGGATGCGCCCCGCGTGGCGCGCCTGGGTCCGGATGGCGATGCGCTGAAGGTGAACTGCGCCACCTGCCACCAGGGCGCCAACCGCCCCTTCTACGGTGCGCCGATGCTGCAGGATTATCCGGAGCTGCGGGCCGTCAGCCTCGGCCCGACGCGGGTGGTGATCCCGCAATGAGGCGCGCGGCCCACCGGCCGCGCCGCATTCCCACGGCGCCCGCCTTGCGGCATAGCGGGCGCCGTGGACCATCTTCTCGAACTCGGCGGGTTGTTCCTGGTGGCGCTGGGCGCCGCCAGCCTGCTGCCGCTGCAATCGGAACCGCTGCTGGTGGGGCTGCTGGTGCTGGGCTCGCAACCCGCCTGGCTGCTGGTGGTGGTGGCCAGCCTGGGCAATACGCTCGGCTCCGTGCTCAACTGGTGGCTCGGCCGGCAGCTGGTGCGCTGGCAGGGAAGGCGCTGGTTTCCGGTAACGCCCCGGGCGCTCGACCGGGCCAGCGGATGGTACCGGCGCTGGGGCCACTGGTCCCTGCTGCTGAGCTGGGCGCCGGTGATCGGCGATCCGCTGACGCTCGCGGCCGGCGTGCTGCGCGAGCCTTTCTGGCGCTTCCTCGCCCTGGTCGCCCTGGCCAAGACCGGACGCTACGCGGTGCTGGCGCTGATCACCCTGAACCTTCTCTGAGGCATGCATGATGGACGGGACCATGGCGCCGGATGGCCGGCCGCATGCCGTCGTCATCGGCGCCGGCTTCGGCGGACTGGCGGCGGCCATCCGCCTCGGCGCGCGCGGCTGGCGCGTGACGGTGGTGGAGAAGCTGGATGCGCCCGGCGGCCGCGCCTATGTCTTCCGGCAGGACGGCTTCACCTTCGACGCCGGCCCCACCATCATCACCGCCCCCTATCTGCTGGAAGAGCTCTGGACGCTGTGCGGGCGCCGCATGGCCGACGACCTCGATCTGCGGGCGATGAACCCGTTCTACCGCATCCGCTTCGATGACGGCACGGTGCTGAGCTGCAGCGCCGACCTGGAAGCGACGCGCGCCGAGATCGCGCGCATCGCGCCGGAGGATCTGGGCGGGTTCGACCGCTTCATCGCCGACAGCGAACGCATCTTCCGCGTCGCCTTCGCCGAGCTGGCGGACCAGCCCTTCCACCGCATCGCGACCCTGCTGCGCGCGGTGCCGGACATGATCCGCCTGCAGGGCTACCGCACCGTCTTCGGCAAGGTGGGCGACTACTTCACCAATCCGAAGCTGCGCATCGCCTTCAGCTTCCATCCGCTGCTGATCGGCGGCAATCCGCTGGACACCACCGCCTATTACTGCCTGATCGCGCATCTGGAACGGCTGCACGGCGTGCACTACGCCATGGGCGGCATGGGCGCGGTGGTGGATGGGCTGGTCGGGCTGATGCGCCAGCAGGGGGGCCGGCTGCGCTGCAAGGCGGAGGTGACGCGCATCACCGAAACCGGCGGCCGTGCCAGCGGCATCGACCTGGCGGATGGCACGCATATCGCGGCCGACATCGTTGTCTCCAACGCCGATGTGGGCTGGACCTACACGAAGCTGCTCGGCCGTCACCCGCGCAAGCGCTGGACGGATGCGAAGCTGGCGCGCGCGCATTACTCCATGAGCCTGTTCGTCTGGTATTTCGGCACCAGCCGGCGCTACGAGGATGTGGACCACCACACCATGGTGCTCGGCCCGCGCTACGAGGAACTGCTGCGGGACATCTTCGTGCGCAAGGTGTTGGCGAAGGACATGTCGCTGTACCTGCACCGGCCCACCGCCACGGACCCGTCGATGGCCCCGCCCGGCTGCGATTCCTTCTACGTGCTGTCGCCGGTGCCGAACCTGGCCGGTGCCACGGATTGGGCGGCGCAGGCGGAACCCTATCGCGCCGCCATCCAGCAGCGGCTGGAGGCGACGGTGCTGCCCGGGCTGGGCGAGGCCATCGTCACCTCCCGCATCCTGACGCCGCTGGATTTCCGCGACCGGCTGCTGTCGATGCAGGGCGCCGCCTTTTCCTTCGAGCCGCGGCTGTTCCAATCCGCCTGGTTCCGGCCGCACAATGTCAGCGAGGAGTTGCCGGGCCTGTACCTGGTGGGGGCCGGCACACATCCCGGCGCGGGGGTGCCGGGGGTCGTCTCCTCCGCCCGTATCCTGGACCAGGTGGTGCCGCATGGCAGCACGCTGGTGGCGGGGCGATAGGTCAGGCTGCGGCGGCGGCGAAGGCGCCTGCGAAGCGCGCGATATCGGCCGGGCGGCGCAGGAACCACAGCACCGGGCGCCCACCCGGCACCCAGTTCGGCTGCAGCCGCTGCACCTCCTGCAACGCCGCGCGGGCTTCCTCCGGCCGCCCGGCCTCGGTGGCGGCGACGACCAGGGTGCGGAAGCAGGGCGCGTAGTCCGGCAGCCGTGCGGCGCACCAGCGCAGCTCCGCCAGCGCCGCCTCCGGCTGCCCGGCCAGCAGCAGCGCCCGGCCGAGCACGGCGCGGCTGCGCGGCGCGCCATGCTGGTCGAGCGCCAATGCCTGCCGCACCGCCGCGGCCGCCTCCTCCGGAAAGCCGGCGGCGGAGAGCACTTCGGCGCAGGAGGTGCGGGTGCCGAGATCGGCCGGCCGGCCGGCCTGCAGCGCCAGCCGCGCCATCTCCGCCGCCTCGTCCCAGCGCTCGGACAGGGCCAGGGCGAAGGCGAGGGCGGAGATGCAGAGCGGCGAATCCGGGGCCAGTTCCACCGCCTGGCGGGCGAGGGCCAGCGCCTCCGCCCGTTCGGCCTGGTGGTCGCCCTCGCCCCAGCCATGGGTGACGAAGCGCATCACGGTGAAGGCGTGCCACCCCTGCGCCGCGGCATGTTCCGGGTCGGCGGCGATGGCGGCGATGAAATGGGCGCGGGCGGCCAGCGTATCGGCCTCCGTGCCGCGCTGATGCAGGTCGCGGCCCAGCAGGCAATGGTCGCGCGCGGTCAGCGCGGCCGGGTCGCGGTGGCGCGCGCGGCGCAGGCTCGCGCGCGCGATCTCCCTGTCGAGCACGCTTGCCAGCCGGACCAGCAGCGTCGCGGGCGGCAGGCCGGACTCCGGCAGGTCCAACCGATCCGCCCAGAGGCCCGCGCCGCTGGGTGCATCCTCCAGCCGGATCGCGAGCCGGTGCCCGGGCTGCGTCGCGAAGATCTCCGCATGCAGGCGGAAGCCCTGCGGCGCGGGGTCGGTGACGATCCGCAGGTCCTCGAAGCGGATCAGTTCGGCGGTCAGTTCCGAGGCCAGGGCACGGGCGAGGCGTTCGGTGGCGTCGCCCGCGGCCTCCGCCAGAAAGGGCGGCACCTGCAGGGTGGCCCGACGCGCGGTGAAGGGCGACACGGGCGGTGGCGCGGGGGCGGGCAGCGGCGCGGGACCTGGCGTCGCCGCCTGGCGCCGGACCTCGGCCGTCAGAACATAGCCGCGGCGCGGCACGGTGCGCAGCACGGCGGCGGCGCGATCGCCCAGTGCGCGGCGGATATCGCTGACGCATTGGGTCAGGCTGTCATCGGTCACGACCACGCCGGGCCACAGCGCCTCCAGCAAGGCGTCCCGCCCCTGCAGCAGGCCCGGATGATCCAGCAGGTGCTGCAGCAGCGCGAAGGCCTTGGGCCGCAGGGTCAGCTCCGGCCCCTCCTGGCGGCGCAGCGTGCCGCGTCCCAGGTCCAGGCAGAACTGATCGAAGCGGTAGCTGCCGGTCTGCATGGGCGAGGTCGCGCCCCCGGCGCGCGGTACGAAAGGGTTCCGAACGAGTCCCGAAACCACCCTGGCAGAATTTCCGGGCTAAATCAGCCCGGCTTCAGGACTTCCCGTCCGGCCAGGGATACCTCCCGCCGCAGCCGAAGGGGCCGCATGGCGCGCCCCGAGACGATCGGCGCGGAGCTTCCTTCCATGCGTGTCCCGACCTCGATCGGCGCCCTGTGCGGTGCCGTGATCGCCTGCGTCTTCGCTGTCGCCACCCTGCCGGCGCAGGCCGGCCAGCCACCCGGCGACCGCCGGCCGCATCCGGAGGCGGAGCAGTTCTGCCGGGCCCAATGCCTGTCCCTGGCGCGGGAGCGGCTGGCCGCGGCGCGGCCACAGGCGGCGCAGGCCTGCACCATCCGCTGCGCCGCCAGCGCCGACTTCGCGGCCCGGCAGCGGGCCGGCGAGGCGGCGGCCAGGGGGCAGGGCGTGGCGTTGCGCAACAGGGCCGGGGCGGTGATCCAGCCGCGCATGGCCGCCCTGGCCCGGCCCGCTTCCGCGCCGCGCCCGGTGGCGGTGAGCGTGGTCTACGCCGCGCCCGCGCCCTCCGGCGCGCATGGGCTGGTGACCGCGGTGGCGGACCGGAGCCTGGCGCACAGCCAGGCGCAGCAGCGCTGCGGCGGGCAGGCCTGCCGGCTGCTGGGCGAGGCCGCGGCGGCTTGCGGGGCTGCGGTGCAGGGTGTGCGGCGCAGCCCCTGGGCGCTGGTCATCACCAGCGACCCCAGCAGCTATGTCGTCGCCTCGGTCAGCGCCGGCTTCGGCGCCAGCCGGGCGGAGGCGGAGCGCGCCGCCATGGCGGAATGCCGCGCCCGGGGGCAGGGGCTGCATTGCCGGGTCATCGCGGCGAGCTGCGCCGGCTGACCCCCGCCAGCACCCGCGCCGCCGCCAGCCGCCCGGACATCGCCGCCATCGGAACACCCGGCCCCGGATGGACGGAGCCGCCGGCGAGGAACAGCCCGGGCAGGCGGGAGGCGGCGCCGGGGCGGGCGAAGGTGCCGGTGGCGCCATGGCTGGCGCGGCCATAGAGCGCGCCGCCGGTGCCGGGAAACAGGTCGTGGAAGCCGGCGGGGGTGGTCGTGGTGGTGTTGGCGGCGGTCGCCTCGATCACCAGGCCGCAGCGCCGCAGCAGGTCCAGGCTGCGCTGCTGCAATTCGTCCCGCGCATCGGGGGTCAGTTCGGACAGGTCGCCATCGGCGGGGGCATTGACCAGCAGCAGCAGGCGTTCCGGCGCACCGGCCGGCACATCGGCCTGGCCGCGGTCCTGGGCGCAGATGTAGACGGTGGGCGCCGCGGTGATCCGGCGGGCGCGGAAGATGGCGGCGAATTCGGCGGCGTAGTCCTCGGCGAAGAAGACATTGTGGTGGCTCAGCGGGAAGCCGTGCGTCGCCGCGTTCATGCACCAGGTGACGGCGGAGAGCGAGCGCGCGGCGCGCGGCGTGTCGCGCGCCGCGCGCCGCGCCGCGCCGCCCAGCAGTCCCTGGCCGAGTGCCGCGACATCGCCGTTGAACACCACGGCATCGGCCTGCAGCACCTCGCCATCCTCCAGCCGCACGCCGGCGGCGCGGCCGCCCTGCACCAGGATGTCCAGCACCGGCGTGTTGAAGCGGAAGCGCGCGCCCTGCGATTCGGCCAGTGCCTGCACCGCCTGCGCCACCCGGCGCATCCCGCCCCGCACCAGCCAGACGCCGTCCTGTTCCACATGCGCCACCAGCATCAACGTGGCCGGCGCCAGGAGGGGGGAGCAGCCGCAATAGGTGGCGTAGCGGCCGAACAGCTGCCGCAGCCTCGGGTCGGTGAAATGCGTGCCCAGCGCCTGCCACAGCGTGGCCCAGGGTGCCGTGCGCCACAGCGCCTCCAGCCGCCCGACGCGCCGCACGAGATCGAGCGGCGAGGGCCGTTGCGCGGCGATGAAGCTGTCCCGCAGCGTGCCGAAGATGTCCGCGCTGCGGGCGGCGAAGTCCCGGAAGCCCTGCGCGTCCTGCGCGCCGGCGAAATCGCCGATGGCGTCGGCGGAACGTGCCACGCTGGCGAAGAGGTCGAGCCGCCCGCCCGCCCGCCAGGCATGCCGTGCCAGGATGTCCGCCTGGTGCAGCTCCAGCACATCCTCCAGCCGCTGCCCCGCATCGGCGAAGAGGCCGGCGAAGATCCAGCGCATGGTGAAGACCGTGGGCCCGCCATCGATGGCAGCGCCGCCGGCCTGCACATGGCGCATCTTGCCGCCGGCGGCCGCGGCGCGTTCCAGCACCGTGACCTCCGCGCCCTGCCGTGCCAGGTCGGCCGCGGCCGCCAGCCCGCCCATGCCGGCGCCGATGACGACCACGCGCATCGCGGTCAGGCCACCGCGCCCACCCGCCGCCGCGCCTGCCGTTCCACGCCCAGCCGGTGCCAGATGATGATCGCCAGGCCAACCACCAGCGGCAGGCTCCACATCGCCGGGTGCAGGGCCAGTTCCGGAAAGACGCGCACGGAGCCGAAGGCCATGAAGGCCGTGTAGACGGAGATGCCGGCACCGACCAAGGCCTTGATGTGCTCCTTCAGCCAGTCCTGTCGTTCCACGCGCGGCTTGTGCAGGAACCACAGATTGGTCAGCCCGGTGGCCAGCCCGACAACGGCGATGCCGATCATCAGCGGTTGGCCGATGATCCAGCCCTGCGCCGCGCAGACCAGCGCCGCCGCCATCACCGCGTATTGCAGGCCAAGGTTCAGCTTCGTGCGGTTCGCCGCATGCCGGCCCTTGTTGGTGATGCAGAGGTAGCCGTACCAGGCCAGGTTGATGGTCAGGATGCCGGTGTGCAGCATCATCCAGCCGAACATACCGCGCAGGAAGGCGGCGTCGAACCGGCCTTCCAGATGCGGATGCGTGCCGAGGGGGTCGAGCAGCGTCAGCAGGCTCATCATCACGGCCAGGCTGCCGGTGGCCAGCATCGCGAAGGTGAAGACGCGCCCCCAGCGCCGGTGGCGCCCGCCGCCCTTGCGGCCGATCACCGGCACCCAGAAGGCGATGGCCCCGGTGGTGCCGGTCAGGATATGGGCGACGACCAGGCTGTGGAACAGCAGCAGCTCCATAACCCGTTCTCCTCCCTTGACGGGAGTGACAATGCCACTTGACACTTCGAGGTGTAAAGCGAGGGAATCAACCGATCATGGAGGGGACAGCCGCCTTGCCGGCCGAGGCGTTCATCCCGCCGCATCCGCATCCGCGTTCCCCCGTGGTGGCGCTGCTGCGCGCCGTGGCGCAGGGGGAGGGCGACCTGCTCGGCCTGTTGCCGGCGGAAGCCTATGAGATGCCGATCGGCCCGCTGGGCTATTCCCGCCGCTCCATCGTGGTGGTGAACGAGCCGAAGCTGGTGCGCCATGTGCTGGTGGATCCCGACGGCATCTTCCCGAAATCGGACCTGATGGTGAATGCGCTGGACCCGCTGATCGGCGACAGCATCTTCGTCAGCTCGGGCGGCACCTGGCAGCGCCAGCGCGCGATGATGGACCCGGCGCTGACGCTGATGCGCGTGAACCGCGCCTTCCCGCACATGGAAGCCGGCATCGAGGCCGCGGAGGCCGCCCTGGCGCGGGATGCGGCGGCGGGGCGGCTGCTGTCGCTGGACCTGATGATGAGCCACCTGACGGCCGACATCATCTGCCGCTCGGTCTTCTCCTCGGGGCTCGAGGGCCATGTCGCGCACCAGGTGTTCGACGCCTTCACCTTCTTCGAGCGCAGCGTGGCGCAGGTGGAGATCCGCCGGCTGATCCTGGACCGCGCCTGGACGCGCATTCCACAAAGCGCCGCCGTGCTGGACAGCTGCGCGCTGATCCGCCGCTGCCTGGGCGAATTGCTGGACGGGCATTTGCAGGCCGGGCAGTCCTTCGACGACATCGCCAGCGCCGTGGTGGCGGCGCGCGACGGCGAGGGCCGCGCCTTCACGCGGGAGGAGCTGATCGACCAGCTCGGCGTGCTGTTCCTGGCCGGGCACGAGACCAGCGCCAGCGCGCTGACCTGGGTGTTCTTCCTGCTGGCCTGCCGGCCGGACCTGGTGCGGCGGTTGCGGGCGGAGGTGCAGGCCGTCTGCGGCGACGGGCCGATCGGCTTCGAGCACACCAAGCGCCTGGTGTTCACGCGCAACGTGTTCCGCGAGACGCTGCGGCTGTACCCGCCCATCACCTTCCTGCCGCGCGTGGCGAATGAGGCGACGCGGCTGGGCGGCTACCGGGTGCGGCGCGGCGCGCTGGTGATGGTGGCGCCCTGGCTGCTGCACCGGCACCGCCGCTACTGGACGCGCCCCAACCAGTTCGACCCGGACCGCTTCCTGCCGGAGCGCGAGGCGGAGATGATTCCGGGCGCCTACATCCCCTTCGGCATCGGCCCGCGCATCTGCGCCGGCGCCGCCTTCGCCACGGTGGAAGCGGTGCTGCTGATCGCGCGGCTGTTCCGCCGCTTCGACTTCCATGTGGAGCAGCCGGAGGCGGTGCGCCCGGCGGCGCGGCTGACCACGCGGCCGCGCCGCCAGGTCATGCTGCGCGTCACCGCCGCCTGATGCCCACCCTCCTGCTCACCCTCGGGCGGCTGCCCAAGGGGCTGGACCTGGCGCGGGGCTTCGCCGCGATCGGCTGGCGCGTGGTGGTGGCGGAGCCCTTCGCCCGGCATCTGTGTGGGGCTTCGCGCGACGTGGCGAAATCCATCGTGGTGCCGGCACCGGCCGCTGGCCAGCGCGCCTATCTGGAAGCGCTGGCCGCGGTGGTGCGGGCGGAGGAGGTGGCGCTGGTGCTGCCGGTGTCGGAGGAGACGATGCATGTCGCCTTCCTGCCGCCGCTGCTGCCGCCCGGCGTGCGCGTGGTGACCATGGCGCCGGACGCGCTGCTGCCGGTCTATGACAAGGGCGGTTTCATCGCCTTCGCCCAGGCGCATGGCCTGGACGTGCCGGAAAGCGCGGCGCTGGAGGACCACCCTCGCGCGGCGGCGCTGGTGGCGGCGGGGCCGGTGGTGGTGAAGCCGCTGCATGGCTGTTCCGGCCGCGGGCTGCGGCGCCTGGCGCAGGGCGCCGCGCTGCCGCCGCCCGGCGCGCCGGCCCTGGTGCAGCGCCTGGTGACGGGGGAGGAATTCTCCACCTGCGCCTTCGCGCATCGCGGCCGGGTGCTGGGCAATGTGGTCTATCGCGGCACGCTGATGTCGGGCTCCGTCGCCGTCGCCTTCCAGCGGGTGGACCACCCGGCCATCGAGGCGTGGGTGCGCCGCTTCGTCGCCGCGGCCCGCTGGTCCGGCTTCATCGCCTTCGACCTGATCGTCGATGCGGCGGGCCGGCCCTGGGGGCTGGAGTGCAACCCGCGCACCACCAGCGGCCTGCACTTCTTCGAGCCGGCGGACATTGCCCGCGCGATCCTGGATCCGGAGGGCGCGCCGCCGCCGCGCCACCGCCCGGTGGCGGAACTGCAGCAATTCTGGTCCTGCCTGACGGAGACGCAGCTCTCCCTGTTCCGCGGCGGACCCTTCCGCGCCAATCTGCGCCGGCTGCTGGCGACGCCGGATGTCTGCTGGCAGGCGCGCGACCCCTGGCCGCTGCTGTCCATGCCCTGGACCACCTGGCGCATCATCCGCCTGGCCGCCCGGCGGCGCGTTCCCTTCGGC
The DNA here is from genome assembly GCF_012103215.1 of Falsiroseomonas selenitidurans. Lineage (GTDB taxonomy): Bacteria > Pseudomonadota > Alphaproteobacteria > Acetobacterales > Acetobacteraceae > Falsiroseomonas > Falsiroseomonas selenitidurans. Next base: position 3,645 of record NZ_JAAVNE010000060.1, on the reverse strand, counting down.
GAGGTGGCGACGCTGGATGTGGGCTGGACCGGATAGGTCGCAGACCGGACGCGGCCCGCGGCCCCTGCGGTGCGGCGATCTCCCGCCGCCCAAGCGCCTCGCCGCGCTTCAGAACACCAGGGGCGGGGCCAGCCCGTCGAAGGCCGGCAGGCGGATCACCGCCACGCCGCGCCAGTTTAGCGTCGGGTCGCTGCCTTGCAGGAAGCGCAGGAAGGGCAGGATGGGCGCCGGGCGGTCCAGCTGCACCACCCAGTCGCGATAGCATTCGGCCAGGAAGGCGGTGAAGCTGTGGTAGCGGAACACCGTCTCGCCCGCTGCCTCGATGCCGGCGAACACCTCGTTGTCGCGGCCCTCGGCGCTGAAATCGGCGCGCAGCAGGTAGCGCCCGGCCGGCAGGTCCAGCGGCTGCGCCAGGCGGGCGCCGCCGGCTGCGTCGCGGGTGAAGGCGGCGGCGGCCAGATTGGCCACCACCTCCTGCCGCGGGTCGAAATAGGGCGAGGCCGCGGCCTTTTCCGCCGGCATGAACAGCACGTTGTTCACCCCGGTCGGGTTGGCGAAATCCGACGCCGCCGTGATCCGGCGGTAACTGCCGAGATCGACCGCCAGGTAGCCCGCGGCGGTCAGCACCGCGTGGCAGCGCATGTCGTCCGGCGCCTGTTCCAGCGCCATGATCGGCCTGCCCTCGGCGATCAGCCGCGGGCAGCCCTGCAGCGCCGCCAGCTCCGCCCCCTCGATGTCCATCTTGACGAAGCTCGGCACCAGGCCGGTGGCGGCGATGAAATCGTCCAGCGCCAGGGTCGGCACCGGGGTGCCGCCGGCGCCTTCCTCCACCCGGTCGTTCAAATGGCTGCCTTCGGCGAGGTGCACGGCCTCGCCGCTGCGGTGCCAGATGGCCCGGTGGTACAGGGTGACATTGTGGCACCCGGCGGCGGTCAAATTGTGGTGGGTCCGGCCGATGATGCGGGGGCTGGCCTCGAAGGCGCAGACGATGCCGCGCGGGCCGGCCTGGCGGGACATCTGCTGGGCGAAGGCGCCGGCATTGGCGCCGACATCGAAGGCGATGTCGCCCGGCCGGACATGGTCGCGCACCGCCAGCTGCACCACCGGCTCCCACAGGGATCGTTCCCACCAGGGTTGCAGCGGGAAATCCGCCGGCCGCGCCAGGCGGCCGAGCGCCTCGCGCAGCGGCGGCGGCAGGGCGGCCGCCAGGGCCGCCGCCTGCTCGATCCGCGGCCGGTCCTCGGCCTGCTGCGCGGCCATCGCCGCCAGGCGCTGCGGGTCGGCGCGCGGCATTTGCAGGGCGTGGGCCACCTCCTCCTCCAGCAGGCGGACGTGCTGACGCAGCTGCTGCGTGCCGGTGGCCCGGCGCAGCGTGTCGAGGATCAGTCGGCGCATCTGGTCGGTCCCAGGCTTCTGCCGCCCAGCTTGCGACGAGACGCAGCAGGCGAGAAGAGGGTGGCTTGAAATCAACCAATGATTGACGAAGGCTTGAGGTAATACCGCGGCAGCGCGTCTTCACAGGCTCGACCCGGGGCCGAGGGCGGGGTATGCCGCGGGCCGCAATGCCCTTGCGACGATAGGGATCCCCGCGACGATGATCACGCTCGATGCCTGGCTGGCGGAGGCCGAGGCGTTGCTGGCCCAGACCCGCGCCCTGAAGCTGGATGCCGCCCTCGACGCGGCGGTGGAGGCCACGGTCGCGGCGCTGGCCGCGAACAAGCCGCTGCTGGTCTGCGGCAATGGCGGCTCGGCAGCCGATGCGCAGCATATCGTGGGCGAGATGGTCGGCCGCTTCCTACGTGAAAGGCGGGCGCTGAAGGCGATCTGCCTGTCCTCCAACCCCGCCGTGCTCACCGCCTGGTCCAATGACTACAGTTTTGCCACCGTCTTCTCCCGCCAGGTGGAAGCCTATGGGGAGGCCGGCGGCGTCATCCTCGGCCTGTCCACCTCCGGCAATTCCGAGAATGTGGTGCTGGCCTTCGAGGCCGCGAAACGGCTGGGCATGGCGACCATCGGGATGACCGGCCAGGGCGGCGGGAAGATGGCGGCGCTGTCCGACCACCTGCTGGCCGTGCCGTCACGCTCCACCCCCGCCATCCAGCAGGTGCACCTGGCGCTCTACCATTGCTACTGCGCGGCGGTGGAGGCGCGGCTGGCGGATGGCTGACACCCTCCGGCAGGCCGCGATCCTGGTCGGCGGCCGCGGCACCCGCCTGGGCGCGCTGACGGACGCCATCCCGAAGCCGATGGTGGATGTCGCCGGCCGTCCCTTCCTCGACTGGCTGGTGGAGGAGGTGGCGCGCTTCGGCGTCCCGCGCATCACCCTGCTGGCCGGCTATCTCGGCCAGACCATCGTCGACCGCTACGACGGCCGGACCCTGCTTGGCAGCCGGATCGAGGTGGTGGTGGAGCCGCAGCCGCTGGGCACCGGCGGCGGCCTGCGCCTGTTCACCGACCGGCTGGAGGATGCCTTCCTGCTGCTGAACGGCGACACGCGCTTCGACGTGAACCTGCTGGACCTGCCGCTGCAATCCGCCGATGCGCTGGCCACCCTGGCGCTGCGCCGCACCGCGCCGGGCGCCCGCTATGGCACCGTGGCGGTGGCGGGCGATGGACGCATCACCGGCTTCGCCGCCCGCAGCCCGGATGGCAGCCTGGGGCAGGGCGGCCCCATCAATGGCGGCATCTACTGGCTGCGCAAGCGGATCCTGGACCATATCGGCCCGGGCATGGTCTCCCTCGAATCTGATGTCTTCCCGAAGCTGGCCGAAGCCGGCGCGTTGCGCGGCGCGCTGTATGACGGCGATTTCATCGATATCGGCATCCCGGAGGACCTGGCCGCGGCGCAGACCGTGATCCCCGCCATGGCCCGCCGTAGGGCGGCCTTCCTGGACCGCGACGGCGTGCTGATCGAGGATACCGGCTGGCCGCATGAGCCGGCGAAGGTGCGCTGGATGCCCGGCGCGGCGCAGGCGGTGAAGCGGCTGAACGATGCCGGCTACTACGTCTTCGTGGTCACCAACCAGGCCGGCGTCGCCCGCGGCTTCTTCCCCGAATCGCAGATCGGCGTGATGCATGGCTGGATGGCCGGCGTGTTGGCCGCCGCCGGGGCGCATGTGGATGCGTTCGAATACTGCCCGAACCATCCGGAGGCGCCGCTGGCCGCCTATCGGCTGGATTGCCGTCGCCGCAAGCCGAAGCCCGGCATGGTCGAGGATCTGCTGGCGGCCTGGCCGGTGGCGGCCGAGGGCTCCTTCCTGATCGGCGACAAGGACAGCGACCTGCAGGCGGCGGCTGCCTGCGGCCTGCCCGGCCACCTGTTCGGCGGCGGCGACCTGGACCAGTTCGTGGCGCGGCTGCTGGCGCGGTGAGGTTCGTCATCGCCGATCCGGGGCTGAACGGGCCGGCGGGACATCATCTTTCCTATTCGGCGGCGGTGGCGGAGGCGGCGCTGGCGGCGGGGCACCAGCCGCTGGTGCTCGCCGGGCGCGGCTTTTCCGGCACGCTGGACCCGGCCGGGCTGATCCCGGCACGCGCGGTGCTGGGCGCGGCCTATCAGAGCGCGGGCGGCGGCGGGCTGGCGCGGCGGCTGGCCTTCGGCCTGGCGGCGCTGCTGCCGCCCGGCCTGGCCGGCCGCGTGGCGCC
>NZ_JAAVNE010000059.1 GCF_012103215.1 Falsiroseomonas selenitidurans | reverse complement strand
GTTGAAAAACAGCAGCAGGGCCGGGCCCGGCAGGGCCGCCCACCACAGCCCGGCCAGCAGCGCCGCAGCGGCGGCCAGCCTGGCCCAGCGCCCCCCCTGCAGGCCGAGCAGCACCGCGCCCGTCACCACCACGCCCACCGGCACCGCCTGCGCCAGGTCCGGCGCGTTGCGCGGCGCGCCGGCCATCCACCAGCCGACGGCCAGCGCGCCCAGCAGCGCCAGCAGCCGCCCCGGCACGGCCCGCCAGGCCAAGCCCAGCCCGACCAGCGCCAGCACGCCGAGCGCCAGCAGCGGCAGGCGTTCCGGCAATTGCCGGGGGGAGGCCGGCAGGCTGCCGAACACCCAGAGCCACCCGGCCAGCACCCCCGCCCCCAGCGCCAGCCCGCCGGCCATCGGCCAGCGGCGCCCGGCCATCGCCAGGGCCAGCGCCAGCAGCAGGGCGGGGAGGGCAGGGGTGAGGGTTTCGATCATCGCCCCCTTCCTGGCCCCTCCGGCCCTCGCGCCGCAAGCGTCACCGTCCGAAACTTGCCCCGCGCGCCCGGCTCGGGGCACATCGGGGGCGATACGAGTCCCGAGGGAACCCGATGGCCCGCGACAGCACCCCTTCCACCGGCCTGCGCCGGCTCAAGGTCTGGGATCCCTGGATCCGCCTGGTGCATTGGGGCATCGTGCTGCTGCTGCCGATCTCCTGGTGGAGCGCGGAGACGCATCGCTTCGACCTGCATGTGCTGGCCGGCTACACCATGCTGACCCTGCTGCTGTTCCGCATCGCCTGGGGGCTGGTGGGCAGCCACACCGCGCGCTTCCGCAACTTCCTGGCCTCGCCGCTGGAGGGCCTGCGGCACCTGCTGCATTTCCGGCGCCGCGCGCCCGTCGAGATCGGCCACAATGCCGCCGGCGGCTGGATGGTGCTGGTGCTGCTGGGCCTGCTGCTGGCGCAGGCGGGCAGCGGGCTGTTCGCGGATGATGAGATCTTCACCCGCGGCCCGCTGGCCCGCGCCGTGGACAGCGGCACCAGCGCCCTGGCCACGGCCATGCATTTGCGGGTGTTCTGGGTGATCGTCGCCGCGGCGGTGCTGCATGTGCTGGCCATCATCGCCTACCGGGTCCTGCGCGGGCAGAACCTGGTCACGCCGATGATCACCGGGGCGCTGCGCCTGCCGGTGGTCTATCGCGGCCCGGTGCCGCGCATGGGCAGCAACTGGCTGGCCCTGGCCCTGCTGGCCGCCGCCGCCGCCGCCGTCTGGGCGCTGGTGCAATGGGGCGCCGCCCAGGGCAGCGCCAGCGCCTTCGGCTGAGCCGCGTCGGGGGCGGCCCCGGCACAAAACCGGCGGCCGGCCCTGCGGCCGGCCGAGCGGCCGAAGGGCCGCTGCCGCCGATGTGGCGAGCCAAGCCGCCGGCTCGGGGCGCCTTGCCGCGACGCGCCCGGCGCCTGTGGGTCGTCTTACCGCGCCCGGAACTGCTGGTGGCAGGCGCCGCAGGTGCCGCCGGTGCTGCGCAGCAGGTCGGGTGCGATGCTGCCCGCCTGCGCTGCCGTCTTCAGGGTGGCCAGGGCGGCCACCATGTTGTTGGCGCGGGTCTGGAAGCCGGCGCGATCCGCGGCGATGGCGGCCAGCGCGCGGGTCTGGCCCGGCTGGGTGCCCTGCGCCTGCGGCGGGGTCAGCGATTCGGTCGGCACCAGGTTCGGCAGCGTCGCCACGAAGGCGGACATCGCATCGATCCGCGCCGCCAGGGCGCGCGTGTCGCCGCGGGACTGCACGGTCTGCGCGATCGCTTCCATCCCCTGGCCGAGGCCGCGCAGCCCCGCCCGGCGGTCCGCGATCACGTCGCCCTGGGCCAGTGCCGATCCAGCGAAGCCCATCGCAACCAGGGCGCCGGCCGCTCCAATCCATCCACGCATGCGCAAAATCCTTCCCTTGGGGAAACCTTAGGTTGCCCTTGCCCATGCTTCGCCGCAATGGAGGCACCCGGTTACGCCCCCGATGTTTCATCTCGTTGCAAAAGCCCCGGCCCGGGGCCTTGCGCGCCGCCCGGCCGGGGGCGAGGCTCGCGGCAAGAAGATCGGGAGGATCGTAGACCATGTTCATGCGTCGCGGCGTGCTGGGGCTGGCCCTGGCGGCGGGGGTGGCCCTGCCGGCCCTGGCCTTCCCGGACCGGACGATCACCCTGGCCGTGGGCTTCGCGCCCGGCGGCTCCACCGACATCACCTCCCGCCTCCTGGCGGACCGGATGGGCCCGGCGCTCGGTCCGAACGGGCGTGTGGTGGTGGAAAACCGGCCCGGTGCTTCCGGCATCATCGCCAGTGACTGGCTGCGCCGCCAGGCGCCCGATGGCCATACGCTGATGCTGGTGGAGGCGTCCTCCCACGCCCTGGCGCCGGCCGCCATGGTCGGCGGCACGCGCTACGATCCGGTGGCGGACTTCACCCATATCGCCGTGGTCGGCACCGGGCCGATGATCGTCGTGGCCCAGCCCAACCTGCCGGCCGGCTCGCCGGCCGCGATGCTGGCGCGGATGCGGGAAGGCTCGCCCGATGCGCTGCCCTTCGCCTCCTCCGGCGTCGCTTCCATGCCACATCTCTCGGGCGAGCTGTTCGCCAATGTGATGGGCCTGGGCGGGCGCTTCCCGCATGTCGCCTACCGTTCCGGCGGCCAGATGGTGGAGAGCATCGCCAAGGCGGAGACGCAGTGGGGCGTCGCCGTGCTGGCTTCCGCGGCCGGCCAGGTGCGGGACGGGCGGGTGCGTGGCGTGGCGGTGACCGGCCTGCAGCGCTTCCCCTCCTTCCCCGACATCCCGACGCTGAACGAGACGGCGATGCCGGGCTTCGACCTGGAGAACTGGTTCGCGGTGATCGGGCCGAAGGACATGCCGGCGCCGGTGGTGGCGCAGCTCAACGCCGCGATCCAGCAGGCGCTGGGCCAGGCCCAGCTGCGGGAGCGCCTGCTGGTGGCCGGCGTCGCGCCCTGGTCGCGGCCCAACGCCGCGGCCGATGCCAGCGCCTTCTTCCGGGCCGAGGTCGCGAAATTCCGCGACGTGGTGGCCCGCACCGGGGTGAAGCTGGAGCCCTGAGCATGCAGTCCGCCGCCGATGTCATCGTGATCGGCGGCGGTTCCGCCGGCTGCGTCGTGGCCGCCCGCCTGTCGGAGGACCCCGCCTGCCGGGTCCTGCTGCTGGAGGCCGGGCCGCCCGACCGCGACCCCTGGATCCGCCTGCCGATCGGCTACGCGAAGCTCTATGGCAGCGGCCGCTACGACCCGCGCTTCATGACCGAACCCGCGGCCGGGCTGGCGGGGCGGTCCATCCACTGGCCGCGCGGCCGCGTGCTGGGCGGCTCGGGGTCCGTCAACGGGCTGGTCTTCCTGCGTGGCAGCCCGAACGACTATGACCGCTGGGCGCAATCCGGCGCGCGCGGCTGGGCGCATGACGATGTGGCGCCCTTCTTCCGCAAGCTGGAGACGTGGGAAGGCGCGCCCTCCGATACCCGCGGCCGGGATGGCCCGATCCGGGTCAGCGAGCCGAAGCGCCTGGCACCCGCGGCCCAGGCCTTTGTCGATTCCTGCCTGGCCACCGGCCTGCCGCGCTTCGGCGACGTGAATGGTGGCGGCCCGATCGAGGGTGCGGGGCCGGTGCAGTTGAATGTCGGCGGCGGCTTCCGCGCCTCCTCCGCCCGCACCTACCTGCATCCGGCGATGCGCCGGCCGAATTTGCGGGTGGAGACCGGCGTCACGGTGCGGCGAATCGTCTTCGAATCCGGCCGCGCCGTGGGCGTGGAGACCGGGGAGGGGGTGCTGCGCGCGGCGCGGGAGATCGTGCTGAGCGCCGGGGCGATCGAGACGCCAAAACTGCTGATGCTGTCCGGCATCGGCGACGCGGCGGCGCTGGCGGCCTTCGGCATCGCGGCCGTGGCGCACAGCCCGGATGTCGGCCGCAACCTGCAGGACCACCTGATCGCCAAGTTCATCTTCCGCACCCGGCCCTGCGGCACGCTGAACGAGATCATGGCCAGCCGAATCCGCCAGGGCGCGATGGGCCTGGACTGGCTGCTGCGCCGCGCCGGCCCGCTGGCGATCGGCGCCGGTGAGGCGACGGCCTTCGCCCGCATCACCCCGGGCGCGGAGGAGGCGGAGGCGCAGTTCCTGTTCGTGAATTTCTCGACCTTTGACTACAGCAAGGGGCTGCATCCCTTCCCGGGCGTGATGTGGAATTACGGGCCCTGCCGGCCGGACAGCCGCGGCTGGCTGACCCTGGCCTCCCCCGACCCGGCGGACAAGCCGGTGATCCAGGCCAACTACCTCGACCATCCGAACGACCTGCGGATCATGCTCGGCGCCGCCCGCCTGTCCCGGCGCATCGCCGCCAGCCCGCCCTTTGCCGCCCTGATCGAGGAGGAACTGCGCCCCGGCCCGGCCGGCGACAGCGATGCGGCCCTGGAGGACAACATCCGCGCCACCGCCGGCACGGTGTTCCACCCCTGCGGCACCGCGCGCATGGGCACGGACAGCCGCGCGGTGCTGGACCCGGAATTGCGGGTGCGCGGCGTGGCGGGGCTGCGCGTGGCCGATGCCAGCGTCTTCCCGCTGATCCCCTCGCCCAACATCCAGCCGGCGGCGCTGATGGTGGGCGAGCGCTGCGCCGATTTCATCCGCCGCGCTGCCTGAGGCGGTGCCAGAAGCGCCGAAGCGCGGCATCCTGCGCGCCCACCATTCCACGCCCCGAAGGACCAGACCTGCATGAGCGAGACGAAAACCGCCCTGATCACCGGCGCCGGCCGCAATATCGGCCGCGCCGTGGCGCTGGCCCTGGCCGGCGACGGGCTGAACGTGGTGATCAACGGCTCCGCCGACCGCGCTGCCGCCGACTCGGTGGCGGCGGAAGCGCGGGCGCTGGGGGTGCGGGCGCTGGTGGCCATGGGCGATGTCGGCAGCCGGGCGGGGTGCCTGGCGGTGGCGGAGGCGGCGCTGGCGGAATTCGGCACGGTGGACGTGCTGGTGAACAACGCCGCGCTCCGCCCGTCCAAGACCTTCCTGGAGACGACGGAGGAGGATTGGCGCCGGGTGCTGGGGGTCGACATGGAAGCGGCCATCTGGCTGAGCCAGGCCTGCCTGCCGGGGATGCTGGCGCGCGGCTGGGGCCGCATCGTCAACTTCACCGGCATGAACGCCATTCACGGCTATTCCGGCCGGGCGCCGGTGTCCGTCGCCAAGCACGGGCTGTGGGGCCTGACCAAGTCGCTGGGCAAGGAGTTCGGGCCGAAGGGCATCACCACCAACGCCATCTCCCCCGGCCCCATCGCCGCGGATGACGAGGACGAGAACCCGACCGAATACCGCCAGAAGATGGTCGCCCGCGTGCCGGTCGGCCGCATGGGCCAGCCGCGGGAGGTGGCGGCGGTGGTGCGGATGCTGGTTTCCGTCGATGGCGCCTTCGTCAACGGCCAGATGCTGCAGGTGAATGGCGGGACGGAGACGTGACCGATGGCAGAACCTGCCTGGGTTTACAATCTTTTCCGGTGGCAAACTCTCATCGGCTCGTTGATTACCGCCTTTGTTGCGTTTGCCACTATCCTTGTTGTCCGAAGCCAGGTGTTGCAAGATAAGCAGCATGAACAGGAGCGCCTTAAGCGAAAGGCTTTACGGGCTCGGTCCGCTTTGCCATCCATACTCGGTTCACTGTCCCGGCATGTGAGGAACACGTCCCAGGCCATCTCCGAAATATACGATGACGAAGCTGGAACTATAACGCGTGCTAGACTCTTGCAGTTTTCGCCGCCACCGCTGAGTGATTATTTAATTGATAAGATCCACCTTGCCATCGAAGATATAGGTGAGATGTCTGTTGTTGAAATGTTGTATACGATTAGCATTGAACTTCAGATTCTGGAATCGCGCGTCAAAGATGTGCAGGGTTTCGTGGCAAAGGAAAAGGAAAAGGAGACTTGGGATGATTCGCTTGGTTATGTAGTGGCGATCATTAGGCAGGCGGCTCTGATTGATGAGCGTGTGAGCAGGCTACTTGCCTACGCGCGCAATAAAATCGCAAATGTTGACCAAAAAATTACCGAAGCAGACGCGGGGCGGATCTTGACGTTTTTCTCGCAGTCTTATGTTTCATCAAATATTCTCATGCGTCGAATTTAGTTATTCCAACCCTGCTCGTTTTTGTTTTATCGGGCCCTGTCTAGCGGCCAGCTGCAAATCCAGCTCCACCTTCCGCCGGGGCTACGGCCAGCGCTAGGTGCCGCCTCTGCTGCAGTGCCCAACGATGCCGGCTGGCGACGTCCGCGCGCCCACTGTGGCATTAGACTCGGCGCTTTGGTGGGATCTACCAAAGCACCAGCTTTTGCCGGCTTGAACGCACGGAGTCCGCACTGGTGATGCATTAAAGGGGTATACCAAGAAGGACTGACCCTACACCCCGACGAATTCCCCGCCCCGCATCAGCGGCTCCACCGCGCCATCCTTGGTGACGCCGTCGATATCCAGCGCGCCGCTGCCGATCATCCAGTCGATGTGGATGAGCGAGGCATTGGCGCCGCGTTCCGCCAGCCGCTCCATCGGCACCCCCGCCGAATCCCGCAGGCAGGTGGTGTAGGCCTGGCCCAGGGCGATGTGGCTGGCGGCGTTCTCGTCGAACAGCGTGTTGCGGAACAGCAGGCCGCTGGCGCTGATCGGGGAGGAATGCGGCACCAGCGCCACCTCCCCCAGCCGGGCCGCGCCCTCATCCGTCTCAAGCACCTTCCGGAGCACTTCGGCGCCCTTGGCGGCATTGGCCTCGACGATCCGCCCCTCCGCGAAGGTGACGCGAATATCCTCGATCAGCGTGCCCTGGTAGGCCAGCGGCTTGGTGGAGCGCACGGTGCCGTCCACCCGCAGCCGGTGCGGCGTGGTGAAGACCTCCTCCGTCGGGATGTTCGGGTTGCAGACGATGCCGTTCTTCGCCGGCTCCGCACCGCCGGCCCAGAGATGCCCATCCGCCAGCCCGATCACCAGGTCGGTGCCCGGCCCGCGGTAGCGAAGCTCAAGAAAATCCTTGTCGTTGAGGTACGTCGTGCGGGCGTGCAGCCGGGCATTGTGGGCCGCCCATTCCGCCACCGGGTCCGCGACATCCACCCGGCAGGCGGCGAAGATCGCATCCCACAGCCGGGCCACCGCCTCGGCCTCCGGCAGGCCGGGGAACACCTCCTTCGCCCAGCCGGGCGTCGCGGCCGGGACTAGGTTCCAGTTGATGGCGAAGCTGGTGATGAGCTCCAGCGCCGGGCGATAGGCGATGGAGCGCGCGCGGTTGGCGCGGGCCACCTTCTCCGGGTCCTGCTGCGCCAGCAGGGTCGGGCTCTCGCCCACCACCGCCAGCCGCGCCGCGCCGCCGCGGAAGGCCTCCGCCATGCCCTGGAACAGCCAGCCGGGGGCGGTGTCGAAGGCCTCCGGCGCCGCATGGCGGTAGCGGGCCAGCGCCACCTCGTCATCGCCGATCAGCGGCGTCACCAGCGTGGCGCCGGCCTGGTAGGCGTGGGTCGCGATGCGGCGCACCAGGGGCAGCGCCTCCACCGGCGCGGTCATCACCAGTTCCTGCCCCGGGCGCAGGTTGAGCCCGACCCGCACGGCGAGCGCCGCCAGCTTGTCGAGCCGCGCCTCGAAGGTGGCGGCGAGGGAATCGTCGGGCATGATGCGTGGTCCTGTCTCAGCTGCGCGTCGTCGTCGTCGTCGGGGCCGGGGTGCGGGTCAGGCGGCGGATGGCGGCGACGGCGGCCGGCGCATCCCATGCCGCCTCCCCCATCAGCCGCGCCACCTCCTGCCCGTGCCGGTCGATGACCAGGGTCGTCGGCAGCACGCGGACCTGCAAGCCCCGCCCGGTGGCGCCGCGCGGGTCCAGCCAGATGCCGAGGTGGCGGAGCCCGGTGCGCTCATAGAAGGGCGCCACCTGGGCGCGCCCGCCGCGGTCGTTGGAAAGCGCCAGCACGGCGATGCCATCCTTCGCCACCTGGGCCTGCAGCCGGTCCAGCGCCGGCATCTCCGCCACGCAGGGCGGGCACCAGGTGGCCCAGAAATTCACCACCAGCCCCTGGCCGCGGAAGGCCTCGAATCCGGTCGGCCGGCCTTCCGCATCGGTGAAGGCCAGCCCCTCCGGCAGCGGCACCGGCTGCGGGTGTTCCACCAGCCGCTGCAGCCCGGCCGCCGCGGCGGCTTGGCGCGGGGGGGGCGCGGCGAGTAGGGTCGCGCCGGCTGCGGCGCCCAGCAGGGCGCGGCGGCCCCCGAAATTCCTCTGCACCGAAAGACCTCCTCCGTGACCGAACCGCGTGCGAGCAACGACCTCTGGGGCGGGCGCTATGCCGAAGGCCCCTCCGCCATCATGCGGGAGATCAACGCCAGCATCGGCTTCGACCGCAAGATGTGGCGCCAGGACATTTCCGGGAGCCTGGCCCACGCCGCCATGCTGAAGCATGTGGGTATCATCAGCGCCGAGGACGAGGCTTCGATCCGCCAGGGCCTGGCCGATATCGCCGCCGAGATCGAGTCCGGGGCCTTCCCCTTCAGCGACGTGCTGGAGGATATCCACATGAACATCGAGGCCCGGCTGACGGAACGGATCGGCGAGGCCGGCAAGCGCCTGCACACCGCGCGCAGCCGCAACGACCAGGTGGCGCTGGATGTGCGGCTGTGGACGCGGGACGCGATCGACGGGCTGGACCGCCAGATCGCCGATGTCATGCGCGCCCTGGTCGCCCGTGCGGCGGAACATGCCGGCACGGTGATGCCCGGCTTCACCCATCTGCAGCCCGCCCAGCCCACCACCTTCGGCCACCACCTGCTGGCCTATGTCGAGATGCTGTCCCGCGATCGCGGGCGGCTGGCCGACTGCCGCAGGCGCCTGAACGAGAGCCCGCTGGGCGCGGCGGCGCTGTGCGGCACCGGCTTCCCGATCGACCGGCACATGACGGCGGCCGCACTCGGCTTCGACGGGCCGATGCGCAACAGCCTGGATGCCGTCGCCTCCCGCGATTTCGCCGCGGAATTCCTGTTCGCCTGCGCCATGTGCGTCACCCACCTGTCCCGCCTGGCGGAGGAGGTGGTGATCTGGACCAACCCCTATTTCGGCTTCGTGAAGCTGTCCGATGCCTTCACCACCGGCAGTTCCATCATGCCCCAAAAGCGCAACCCGGATGCGGCGGAACTGGTGCGCGGCAAGACCGGGCGGGTGTTCGGCGCGCTGGTCGGCATGCTGACCGTGCTGAAGGGCCTGGCGCTGACCTATGGCAAGGACATGCAGGAGGACAAGGAGGGCATCTTCGATGCCGCCGAGACCCTCGCTTTGTGCCTGGCGGCCACCGGCGGCATGGTGCGCGACATGGTGCCGCAGCCGGAGCGGCTGAAGGTCGCCGCCGGCGCCGGCTTCTCCACGGCCACCGACCTGGCGGACTGGCTGGTGCGGGAGCTGAAATTCCCCTTCCGGGACGCCCACCACGTGACGGGCAAGCTGGTCGCGATGGCGGAGGCGGCGGGGGTGGACCTGGCGGGGCTGACACTCGGGCAGATGCAGCAGGTGGAACCGCGCATCACCCCGGGCGTCTTCGACGTGCTGACGGTCGAGGCCTCGGTCCGCTCCCGCACCTCCTTCGGCGGCACGGCGCCGGAGAATGTGGCGCGGATGGCGGCCGAATGGCAGGGGAAGCTCGGATGAGGCTGCTGCTCGCCCTGCTGCTGGCGGCCGGCATGCTGGCCGCCTGCGGCCGCGCCGGCTCCATCCGCCCGCCCGGCCCGCCGGACCAGGTCACCTTCCCGCGCGGCTATCCCAGCCGCTGAGGCGAGGCTAGGAGAGGCGGATGTCACGCGACGACACATCCGCCGACCTCGCCGCCCGCCGCGGCTATCACCATGGCAATCTGCGGGAGGCGCTGCTGGAAGCGGCGCGGCGGCTGACGGCGGAGCGCGGGCCGCACGGCTTCACCATGGCGGAGGCCGCCCGCCTGGCCGGCGTGTCCGCCTCCGCCCCCTATCGCCACTTCAAGGATCGCGACGCGCTGCTGGCGGCGCTGTGCCGGCGCGGCTTCGCCCTGTTCGGCGCCCGGCTGGGCCAGGCCGCCGAGGCCGGCGGGCTGACCGCCATGGGCCATGCCTACCTCGCCTTCGCGCGGGAGGAGCCGGGCTACTACGGCGCCATGTTCGACTGGCGCAGCCTCCGGCGGGAGGATTCGGGGGACAGTTTCGGCGCCCTGGTCTCGGCCATCGCCCGGCTGCTGCCGCCGGCCGGGGCTGGGGATGCGGCGCCGGGCCGGGCTCGGCTGCTGGCGCTGGAGGTCTGGGCGATCTCCCACGGCGTGGCGGGGCTGGAGCGGGCCGGGATGCCGCCCCCCGGCCCGGGCACCCCGCCGCCGGAGGCGGTGCTGGAGGATGCGGTGGCGCGCATCCTCGGCCTGCGCCCCGCACCCGCGGCGTGACCGGAGTCGAGAGGGATCAGGCCGCCTGGTCGTAGCGGGCCTGCGCCGCCTGCACCGCGGCGATGTGCTGTTCGGCCCAGTCGCGCAGCAACTCCACCCGTTCCGCCAGCGTCGCGCCCAGCGGGGTGATGGCGTATTCCACCGTCACCGGCACGGTGGGGAAGGCGGTGCGGCGCACCAGCCCGTCGCGCTCCAGCCCCTTCAGCGTCTGCGACAGCATCTTCTGCGACACCCCCTCGATCCGCCGGCGCAGGGCGTTGAAGCGCAAGGGCCCCTGCGCCAGCAGTGCCAGGACCAGCACGGCCCATTTGTCGGCGATCCGGTCCAGCACCAGGCGGGTGGGGCAGTTGGCGGCATAGGTGTCGGGCACGAGCATGGCGGTCTCCACCGGGTAACCAGGTGAGCCAAAGGTGCCTTCTTTGCAGCAACACGTCAAAAGGGCATCTGGTTTCCATTGGATACCACTCCGGGATCCGAGGAGACACAGACCATGCGCATCGCCCTCATTGGCGCCACCGGCCGCGCCGGCAGCGAGATCCTGGCGGAGCTGTCCGCCCGCGGCCACGCCGTGACCGCCATCGTCCGCAATCCGGGGAAGGTGCCGGCCCTGCCTGGCGTCACCGCCCGCGCGGGCGATGCCGGGGACCGCGACGGCCTCGCCGCCCTGCTGGCCGGGCATGAGGCCGTGGTCAGCGCCGTGCACTTCCTGCACAGCGACGCGGCGGTGCTCATCGGCGCGGTGCGGCAGGCGCAGGTGCCGCGGTACCTGGTGGTGGGCGGCGCCGGCAGCCTGGAGGTGGCGCCGGGCCTGCGGCTGATCGACATGCCGGATTTTCCCGCCATCTACCGCGCCGAGGCCGAGGCCGGGGCCGCCTTCCTGGAACGCCTGCGGCAGGAGAAGGCGCTGGACTGGACCTTCCTCTCGCCCTCCGCCCTGTTCTTCGAGGGGCCGCGCACCGGCCGCTTCCGCCTGGGGCGGGACAAGCTGCTGGCCGATGCGCAGGGCAGTTCCATCTCCTTCGCCGACTATGCCATCGCGATGGTGGATGAGATCGAACATCCCGCGCACCCGCGCGCGCGATTCACCGTCGGCTACTGAAGCGGCGGCTACTGAAGCGGCGGCTACGGGAGCCGGAACCGCTTGGCGGGTCGCGGCCGCGCCCCCAGAATAGGGGCATGGCCGCACCCGCCCCCCTGCTTCACCCCGACCCCGACCCTTCCTTCACCGAATTGCTGGCCATCCGCCCGCAGCTGCGCATGGACCCGCTGGCCGGGCTGATGCTGGAGGAGGTGCCGCTGGCGCGCATCGCCGCGGCGCATGGCACGCCGGTCTGGGCCTATTCCGCCGGCACGCTGCGGCGCCGCCTGGCCACGCTGCAGGGCGCGCTGGCGGAGGCGCGGCTGGACGCGCAGGTGCATTTCGCGGTCAAGGCGAACCCCAACCTGGCGGTGCTGCGCACCCTGGGCGACCAGGGCGCCGGCGCCGATGTGGTCAGCGAGGGCGAACTGCGGGCCGCCCGCGCCGCCGGCATCCCGGCCGCGCACATCGTGTTCTCCGGCGTCGGCAAGACCCTGGCCGAGATCCGCCTCGCGCTGTCGGAGGACATCCAGCAGATCAACGCGGAAAGCGCGGAGGAGGTGGCGATGATCTCCGCCACGGCCGCCGCCATGGGCCGCACGGCGCGCGTCGCGCTGCGGGTGAACCCGGATGTGGATGCGAAGACCCACGCCAAGATCACCACCGGCAAGTCCGAGAACAAGTTCGGCATCGCCATCGGCGACGCGCCGGCGCTGTATGCCCGCATGGCCGGCCTGCCCGGCATCCGCCCCGTCGGGCTGGCGGTGCATATCGGCAGCCAGATCACCGCCGGGGTCGGCGCCTACCGCACCGCCTATGGCCATCTGGCGGACCTGGTCCGCAGCCTGCGGGCGCAGGGGCTGGTGGTGGAGCGCGTCGATTGCGGCGGCGGCCTCGGCATCCCCTACCGGGACGAGCCGGCGCCCAACCCGGCGGCCCTGGCCGGCGCCATCGCCGCCACGCTGGGCAATCTCGGCGTTGCATTGATGGTGGAGCCCGGGCGCTGGATCGCCGGGCCGGCCGGGGTGCTGGTGGCCTCCGTCATCCTGCAGAAGCAGGGCGCGGGGCGGCGCTTCCTGGTGCTGGACGCGGCGATGAACGACCTGGTCAGGCCCGCCATGTACGAGGCCTGGCATGGCATCCTGCCCGTCGCGCCGGCCGATTTCACCGCCCCGCTGGCGCCCGCCGACGTGGTCGGGCCGATCTGCGAAAGCGGGGACACCTTTGCGCGAAACCGTGGCCTTCCCAGCCTGCAACCGGCTAGCCTCGTCGCCTTCCTGGATGCGGGAGCCTATGGCGCGGCGATGAGCAGCACCTACAACAACCGTCCCCTGGCCGCCGAAGTGCTGGTCGAGGGCGACCGCTTCGCCCTGGTGCGGGAACGCCAGACGCAGGAGGCGCTGCTGGCCGGCCAGGCCCTGCCGCCCTGGATGGCCCGATGAGCCGCCCCCCGGCACCGCTTCGCCACCTGCCGCAGCGTCGGCGCCTGGCGCGGCTGGCGCTGGGGTGGGAGTTGCTCTGGCCCGCGCTCTGGCCGCCACTCGGCGTGCTGGGGCTGTTCCTGCTGCTGGCGCTGCTGGGGCTGCCGCTGCTGCTGCCGCCCTGGGCGCGCGGCCTGCTGGCGCTGGGCTTCCTCGCCGGCATCGGCTTCGCCACCTGGCGCGGCTTCCGCGGCCTGCATGTGCCGGGGCGGGATGAGGCGGATCGCCGCCTGGAAGCGGCCTCCGGCCTCTCGCACCGGCCGCTGGCTGCGCTGGCGGACCGCCCGGCCGGCCATGATCCGATGGCGCTGGCGCTGTGGGAGGCGCATCGCCGCCGCGCCACCGCCTCCATCCGCGCGCTGCGCGTCGGCCTGCCGCGGCCCGGCCTGGCGCGGCGCGACCCGATCGCGCTGCGCGCCGCGCTGGGCCTGTCGCTGTTCGCCGCCCTGGTGGCGGCGGGCGGGGAGGCACCGGAACGGCTGCGCCTGGCGCTGGTGCCGCAATTCGGCCTGGCCGCCGCCGCCCCGGCGCTGCGGCTGGAAGCCTGGGTGACGCCGCCCGCCTACACCGGTGCCGCGCCGATCTTCCTCGATGCCGCCGGCGGCAGCCTGACGGTGCCGCAGGGCAGCCGGCTGCAGGTGGCGCTTTCGGGCGGCAGCGGCGGCACGCCGGACCTGCAACTCGGCGCCAGCGCGACCCCCTTCCGGGCGCTCGATGCGCGGTCCTGGGCCGCCGAGGCGGTGCTGGAACAGGGCGCGCGGCTGGCCATCCGCCGCGACGGGTTCGAGGTGGCGGGCTGGACCCTGACGGTGCAGGCCGACCAGCCGCCGATCGCCGAATTCACCGAACCGCCGGCGCGGGCCGCGCGCGGCCTGGCGCTGCGCCTGCCCTGGCGGGTGGAGGATGACTGGGGCGTGCTGGCCCTGGCCGCGGCCATGCAGCTGGTGGCCCGCCCCGAGGCCCCGCCGCATCCGATCGAGATGACGCTGCCCGCCATGCAGCCGCGGCAGGCCAGCGGCACCGCCGGCCCGGACCTCTCGGCGCATCCCTGGGCGGGGCTGGAGGTGCGCCTGCAGCTGATCGCCCGCGACGGCGCCGGGCAGGAAGGCCGGTCGCAGGCCGCGACGCTGCTGCTGCCGGAACGCGGCTTCACCCACCCGGTGGCGCAGGCGCTGATCGCGCAGCGCAAGGCGCTGTCGCTGGACCCGGAGGCCCGGGCGCCGGTTTGGGCGGCACTCGACGCGCTGGCGGAGGCGCCGGACGCCTTCGAGCACGACACCATCACCTTCCTCGCCCTGCGCAGCGCCCGCCACCGGCTGGAGCTGGACAGCAGGCCGGAAGCGGTGCCCGAGGTGCAGGAGACGCTGTGGGAGACGGCGCTGGCGCTGGAGGAAGGCCGCGCCGACCGCACCGCCCGCGCCCTGGAACAGGCGCGCGCCGACCTGCGGGAGGCGCTGGAACAGGCGATGCGCGACCAGCAGGAGCGCGCGCAGAATCCGGAGGCAACGCCGGAACGGCAGGAATCCGAACGCACCGAGACCGAACGCCGAATCGATGAATTGCGGGAGGCGATCCGCCGGCACCTGGAGGCGATGGCCGAGCGCCTGCAGCAGGAAAACGCGGAGTCGATGACCACCGACCCGCAGAACCGGCTGATGGACCGCCGCGACCTGGATCGCCGCACGGAGCGGATGCGCGAGGCCAATCGCGAGGACCGCCCGCAGGATGCGGAGCGTGAACTGGCGGAGCTGGAGGAGATGCTGCGGGCCCTGCAGGAAGGCCGCTCCGCCCGCAGCGAGGCGGCGGACCGCCAGCGCCAGCAGCGCCAGCGCGGCCAGCAGCAGATGGGCGTGGTGCAGGACATGGTGCAGCGCCAGACCCGGATGCTGGACAGCGGCCACCGGCGGGCGGAGGCGGAGGCGGAGCGGCAGGAGGCCGATCGCCGCGCCCAGCAATTGCAGAACCGCGCCCCCTGGTCCCGCCCCAACCCCGCCCAGGACGCCCAGCGCCAGCAGCAGCGCGACGCGGCGGAGGCGGCGGCGCGCAGCGAATCGGAACGCGAGGCCCGCACCCAGCGCGCGCTCCGCCGCGCCCTTGGGGAGGTGATGCAGCAATTCGGCGACCTCACCGGCGAGATCCCCGCCCCCCTCGGCCGCGCCGACCAGGCGATGCGGGAGGCGCAGGAGGCGCTGAGCCAGGGCGGCGACGCCCGCACCCCGCAGCAGACCGCGATCCGCGAATTGCAGGAAGGCGGCCGCCAGATGGCGCAGCAGATGCAGCGCCAGTTCGGCCCCGGCGACCAGGGCGACGAGCAGGGCGAGGGCCCCGGCCAGATGATGGGGGAGGGCACCGGCCAGGGCGACGGCAACGACCAGGCGCAGCAGCAGGGCCAGGGCCGCGACCCGCTGGGCCGCGCGACGCGGGAAGTGCCGGGCGCCCAGGACAATGGCAGCGACACCCGCGTGCCGGACGAGGCCGAGCTGCTGCGCACCCGCCGGATCCAGGAGGAGTTGCGCAAGCGCGGCGCCGAACGCACCCGGCCGCAGGAGGAGCTGGACTATATCGACCGGCTGCTGAAGCGCTTCTGACCGTGCCGCGCCTCACTGACCAGCCGGTGCCCGGCTGCCTGGCCCGGCTGATCGCCCTGCATGCCGATTGGTATGGCCGCCACTGGGGCTTCGGCCTGGCCTTCGAGGCGCAGGTGGCCGCGGGGCTGGGCGATTTCGCGCAGGTCCTGCCGCACCCGGATTGCCGGCTTTTCCTCGCGCTCTCGGACTCAGGTGCGGTGGTAGGCGGCATCGCGCTGGATGGCCGCGCCCGGCCGGCGGCGCGGATCCGCTGGTTCATCCTGGACGAGGCGGCCCGCGGCGGCACCGGCAGGCGGCTGCTGCGCGCGGCGCTGGATTTCGCCGAGGCGCGCGGTCTCGGGCCGCTCTGGCTGACCACCTTCGCCGGGCTGGATGCCGCGCGCCGGCTGTATGAGCAGCACGGCTTCCACCTGGTGGCGGAGGCGCCGGACACCAGCTGGGGCGTGCGCGTGAGGGAACAGCGCTTCGAGCGCATCATGCCCGTTCCATGACCCCAGGGCGCATCACCCCTGGCGCTGGCCCCTGGGCGCTGTAGCCTGCCGGCATCAAGCCGGGAGGCCCCGCCATGCCCTTCATCGCCCCGCCGCGCCAGCGCGGCACGCTGACCCGCCCCGATTGCGAGATCGCCTATGAAGTCGCCGGCAGCGGCCCGCCGCTGGTCTTCGCGCATGGGCTGGGCGGCTGCTTCCTCTCCTGGTTCCAGCAGGTGGCGCATTTCGCGCCGCGCTACACCTGCGTCAGCTTCTCCCACCGCGGCTTCTTCCCCTCCACCGCGCCGGAAGGCGGGCCGGATCCGCGCGAATACGCCGGCGACCTGGCGGCGCTGGTGGACCATCTGGGGCTGGGCGACATCGCCCTCGTCTGCCAGTCCATGGGCGGCTGGACCGGGGTGGAGTATGCCCTGGCCCGGCCCGGCCGCCTGCGCGCCCTGGTCCTGGCGGCGACCACCGGCTCGCTCGACCCGCGCCAGATGCGGGAGCCGGAGCGGGGCCTGCTGGCGGATTGGCAGGCGCAGGCCATGGCGGCGCGGGCGGGGATGCTGGCGCACAACATCGTGCCGGCCGGCGGCCCGGCCCTGGCGCGGCGCAACCCGGCGCTGCACCACCTCTATGCGCAGCTGGACAAGCTGACGACCGGCTTCGACAAGGAAGCGGTGCGCGCCCGGATGGGGGAGATGCGCCGCCGCCCGCCCGCCGACCTCGCTGCCGCGCAATGCCCGGTGCTGTTCATCCCCGGCGGCCAGGACCAGGTGATCCCGCCCTTCGCACTGACCGCCATGGCCCCGGACATCCCCGGCGCCCGCGTCGCGCCCATCCCCGATGCCGGGCATTCCGCCTATTTCGAGCACGCCGCCGCCTTCAACGCGCTGGTGGAGGCCTTCCTCGCGGAGGTCGGGCACCTGCCCGCCGAATAGCCGGCAGCGCTGCGCCGCCAGGGGGGCAGCCCCCGGCGACAGCCCCCTCGCGGCCTGCCGCGCGGCGGGCTATTCAGGGCCGATGCGCTACATCTCCACCCGCGGCGAGGCCCCGCCGCGCGACTTCGAAGGCGTCCTGCTGGCGGGGCTCGCCGAGGATGGCGGCCTGTTCGTGCCGGAGACCTGGCCGGTGCTGACCAGCGCCGAATGGCGCGGCCTGCGCGGCCTGCCCTATCCGGACCTCGCGGCCCGCATCCTGGCGCTGTTCACCGGCGGCCAGCCGGACGAGGCGACGCTGCGGCCCATGCTGCGCCAGGCCTATGCCGGCTTCGGCCACCCCGCCGTGGCGCCGCTGGTGCAGCTGGACACGCGGGTCTTCGCGCTGGAGCTGTTCCACGGCCCGACGCTGGCCTTCAAGGACATGGCGATGCAGGCCCTCGGCCCGCTGTTCGACCATGTGCTGGCGCGGCGCGGGCAGCGGGTGACCATCGTCGGCGCCACCTCCGGCGACACCGGCTCCGCCGCCATCGAGGCGCTGCGCGACCGCGCCACGGTGGATGTGGTGATCCTTCACCCCGAGGGCCGCACCAGCCCGGTGCAGCGCCGGCAGATGACCACGGTGCTGGCGCCCAACATCGCCAACCTCGCCATCGATGGCTCCTTCGACGATTGCCAGGACCTGGTGAAGGCGATGTTCGCCGATGCGCCGTTCCGGGCGGAGATGCAGCTCTCGGCGGTGAATTCCATCAACTGGGCCCGCATCGCGCTGCAGATCCCCTACTACGTCGCCGCCGCCCTGGCGCTGGGCGCGCCGGACCGGGAAGTGGCGTTCAGCGTGCCGACCGGCAATTTCGGCAATGTGCTGGCGGCCTGGGCGGCGCGGCGCATGGGGCTGCCCATCGCGCAGCTGCTCATCGGCTCCAACCGCAACGACATCCTGACGCGCTTCCTCTCGGCCAACGACATGACCATGCGCGCGGTGGAGCCCTCGCTTTCCCCGTCCATGGATATCCAGGTCTCATCGAATTTCGAGCGCCTGCTGTTCGAACTGCTGGGCCGCGACGCGCCGGCCACTGCGCAGACCATGCGCCGCTTCCGCGCCGAAGGCCGCATGCCGGTCCCGGACGAGGCCTGGCACAGCGCGGCGCGGATCTTCCGCGGCTTCACCCTGGGCGATGAGGGCATCCTGGCGGAAATCGCCCGGCTGCACGGCCAGGGCTACCTGGCCGATCCGCACACCGCGGTGGGCACCGCCGCCGCGCTGGCCAGCCCGCCCGCGGACCCGTCCATCCCCATCGTGGTGGCCGCGACGGCGCATCCGGCCAAGTTCCCGGAGGCGGTGCGCCAGGCCACCGGAATCGAGGCCCCCCTGCCACCGCGCCTGGCCGACCTATATGAGCGTCCCGAGCGTTTCTCCCGCCTGCCCGCGGACCTCGACGCCGTCGAGGCCTTCGTGCGGCGCCACGCGCTGCGCAACGCCGCCTGACCGCGGCGAAGGAAACCGACACACGATGAACGACGCCATCCGCCTGACCCGGCTGCCGAGCGGCCTGACCGTGGTCTCCGAGAAGATGCCGCGGGTCGAGACCGTCTCCATCGGCGCCTATGTGAATGCCGGGACGCGGCATGAGGCGGCGCCGGAGAACGGCGTCTCCCACTTCCTGGAGCACATGGCCTTCAAGGGCACGGAACGCCGGGATGCCGCGGCCATCGCGCGCGAGATCGAGGATGTGGGCGGCCACCTGAACGCCTACACCTCCCGCGAGAACACCGCCTTCTACGCCAAGATCCTGAAGGAGGATGTGGCGCTGGCCGCCGACATCCTGGGCGACATCCTGTGCCATTCCACCTTCGTGCCGGAGGAGCTGGAGCGCGAGCGCGGCGTGATCCTGCAGGAGATCGGCCAGGCCAACGACACGCCGGACGACATCGTGTTCGACCATTTCCAGGCCACCGCCTACGGCGCCCAGGCGATGGGCCGCCCGGTGCTGGGGACGGAGGCGACGATCCAGGCGATGAGCCGGGAGGCGCTGACCGGCTACATGCGCCGCCATTACGGCCCGAGCCGCATGGTGGTGGCCGCCGCCGGGGCGCTGGAGCATGAGGACCTGCTGGAGCTTGCCCGCCGCCACTTTGCCGACCTGCCGGTGACCGGGCCCGCGGTGATGGAGGCCGCCCGCTACACCGGCGGCGAGTTCCGCGAGGAGCGCGACCTGGACCAGGTGCATCTGTGCCTGGGCTTCCCCTCCGTCGCCGCGACGGACCGGCTGCACACCGCCACCCAGCTGCTGTCCACCCTGCTCGGCGGCGGCATGTCCTCCCGCCTGTTCCAGGAGATCCGGGAACGGCGCGGGCTGGTCTATTCCATCTATTCCTTCGCCTCCCCCTTCGAGGATGGCGGCATGTTCGCGATCTATGCCGGCACCGGGGAGGACCAGGCGGAGGAGCTGGTGCCGGTGACGCTGGAGGAGCTGCGCCGGGTCCAGCACGACGTGACGGTGGAGGAGCTGAACCGCGCCAAGGCGCAGCTGCGCGCCAGCCTGCTGATGAGCCTGGAATCGACCGGCAGCCGCTGCGAGCAGCTGGCCCGCCAGCTGCAGGTGCATGGCCGCATCATTCCGACCGAGGAAACCAAGGCGCGCATCGCCGCGGTGACGGTCGCCGACGTGCAGGAAGCCGCGGCGCTCGCCTTCCGCGGCGCGCCGACCCTGGCGGCGCTCGGCCCGGCCGGCAAGGTGCCCGGCCTGCCGGCGATCGCCGAGCGGCTCGCGGCCTGACCGCGCCGGCCGCCGCGCGATTGACGCAGGGGGAAGCGTCTGGATAGGGTCGGAACATGACGGCCGCGCCACCCTCCGCCCGCGCCACGTCGCCGAACCCGGGTCCCGAGGCGGAGCCGTCCTTTTTGACGATGGGGACGATGGCGGAGCCGGACCTGGCGCTGATCCATGAACCGGTGCCGCAGGCCGAAGCCCTGCCGGTGCCAGACGACCCGATGGGCGTGGCCGGCGCCCGGATCTCGGAATACCTGGCCGATTGCGCCGCCTTCGCCCGCGACGCCTTCGCTGCGCCGCCCGGCGACGGGGTGCCGGATGCGGACCCGGTGGAGGCCATCCTCCGCGTGTTGCTGGGGCATGCGTTCAACCACCAGTCCCGCGGCCGCGTCGCCCACCTGCTGCCGGGGCTGCGCCGCACCCTGGCCGCCTCCGTGGAACGCGGCGCGCCCATCGCCTTCTTCATGAGCTACAATGGCGGCTACCACGCCACCACCCGGCCCGACTTCTCCCGCCCCCTGGGGTTCGAGGCCGGGACCGCGGAGCTGCTGTTCCTGCATATGATCGCGCGGCTGAAGCAGCGGCTTGCCGCGGTCTACCCGCCCGGCATGGTCTACCACATCGTGCTGAACAACGGCGTCGCGGCCTGGGTGAACGACATCCCGACGGCACGCACGGAAGCCTATGCGCGGGCGCTGGCGGCGATGGCGGCGGAACTGGGCGCGGCGGGGCAGGTACGGCTGCTGGTGCAGTCGCAGCGCGGCGACTTCGCCGCCCGCATGGACCAGGTGCCGATCCCCCCGGCGGCGGCGATCGACCCGGCGACGCATCACAACATCGAACGCTTCCTCGGCCGCCCCTGCACCGAAGCGGAGGCGCGGCTGCGCCTGGCGCGCTACGCCCCGGCGGAGGCGGCCTGGTGGCAGGAACTGCGCGGGCTGATCGAGGCGGCGGGCGGCATCCGGCTGCTGCAGGTGGCGAGCCAGGATTTCCTGTCCTTCCGCCCCTTCCCCGGCGCCGCGACCCGGGCGCAGACGGGACAGGTGGGATTCCGGCTGCAGGGCGGCAAGCCGGTCCCGGTGCTCATCACCACGGCCACCTTCGCCCGCACGCCGGTGGTGCCGGTGCCGGTGCGCTGGCCGGCGGGTCTTGCCCTGCCGGGGGCCGCGGCATGAGTGTGGCGGCGGCCGATCCGCTGGCGGCGGAGGCCGCCTGGCGCCGCTCCACCCTGCCGGCGCCGCCGGCCGGGGCGCTGGCGATGACGCTGTGCGAGAGCCTGGCGCAGGTGGCCGCGCGGCAGCCGGAGCAACTGGCCATCGTCTCCGCGGCCGGGCGGGTGAGCTTCGGCGACCTGCTGGGGCAGGTCGGCGCGCTGGCGGCGGCGATCCGCGCGGCCGCGGCGCCGCCGGGGCCGGTGGCGCTGCTGCTGCCCGCCGGCATGGGCTACATCGCCGCCTGGTTTGCCTGCGCCGCGGCGGGACGGCCGATGCTGATGGTGGAACTGGCCAACCCGCCCGCGCGCAACGCCGCGCTGCTGGCGGCAGCTGGCGCGGCGCTGGTGCTGCATGACGGCGATGCGGCGGCGGTGCAGGCCGCGGGCGCGATCCCGGCCCTCAGCCCGGAATTCCCGCTGGCGCCGATGCCGCTCATCCCGGGCGGGCTGGATGCGGCGGTGCCGGCCTTCCTCTTCGCCACCTCCGGCTCCTCCGGCCAGCCGAAGCTGGTGGTCTATGCGCAGGAGACAGTGCAGGCGAAGGTGCAATGCTCCGCCATGGTCATGGGCGTGGAGCCGGGCGACACGGTGATGATCGCCGGGTCCCACGCCAATTTCGGCGTGCTGCACCACGCGCTGGTCTTCCTGTTCCGCGGCGGCACGCTGTGCCTGCACGACATGCGGGAGGGCGGGCTGTCCGGCATGTTCGGCGCCATCGCCCGCTTCGGCGTGAACCATCTGCGGTTCACGCCTTCGCTGTTCCGCACCGTGGCGGCGATGCCGGAGGCCGCGCCGGCGCTGCGCCAGGCCGCCTGCATCCGCTTCGCGGGCGAACCGCTGCTGCGCGGCGACATCGCGCTGGCCCGCGCGCACCTGCCGCCGGCCTGCGCGGTGCAGAACCTGTATGGCAGCACGGAGAGCATGATCTTCTTCTGGTCCGACCGGACCGAGGCGCTGCCCCCCGGCGCCCTCGTGCCGAACGGCCGGATCTACCCGGTGGCGGAATTCCTGCTGCTGGACGAGGCAGGCCGCCCGGCGGCGGAGGGGGAGGCGGGGGAGCTGGTCATCAGCTCGCGCCTGAATGCGCTGGGCGACTGGGTGGAGGGGCGGGTGGACGCCACCCGCTTCCCGCCCGACCCGCGCGGCGGCGGGCGCCGGCTGTACCACACCGGCGATGTGGTGCGGCTGCTGCCGGATGGCTGCATGGTGGTGCAGGGGCGGCGCGACCGGCTGCTGAAGGTGAACGGCCAGCGCGTCTCCCTGCTGGAGATCGAGGCGACGCTGCGCGGCATGCCGGGCTGTGCCCAGGTGTCCGTGCAGCCGCGGGACCAGGCGGGGGCGACGCAGCTTGTCGCCTTCCTGGTGATGGCGCCGGGCGCACCGGCCGATCCTGGCGCCTGGCTGGCGGCACGGCTGCCGCGCTACATGGTGCCCGCCCGCTTCCTGGCGGTGCAGGACCTGCCGCTGCTGCCGGGCGGCAAGGTGGATGGCCGGGCGCTGCTGGCGCTTCTGCCGGCGGACCCCGCCCCCTTCGCCCCCGCGCCGCCGGCTGCCGAGGATGGCCTGGCGGCGGAGCTGCAGGCCGCCTGGGCGCGGATCCTGGGCGTCGCCACGGTGGAGCCCTCGGCGGATTTCTTCGCCCTCGGCGGCGATTCGCTGAAGCTGCTGGACCTGACCCTGGCGGTGGAACGCCACACCGGCCGCCCCCTCAGCCCGGCTGCCTTCCTGGGCGATCCCACGCCGCGCGGCCTGGCCCGGCTGCTGGCGCGCCAGGCCGCGCCCACCTCGCCCGCCCCCCCCATCGCGCCCCCCCTGCCTGGCCATTTCCAGGCCGCCGGGCGGGTGACGCTGCAGCGGCTGCGCCATGCGCGCGGCCTGTCGAAGGGCGTGGTGCTGGGCATGCCGAGCTTCCGCGGCCATCTGGCGCCCGTCGCCATGCTCGCCGCCAACGCGCTGCCGGACCATGAGATCTGGGGCTTCAGCGCGGAGCTGGACGATCGCACCCTGCTGGACGACGCGGCCTGGCTGGCCTGCGCGGAGGAGATCGCCCGGCAGATGGCCGCGATGGACTGGCTTCGGCCCGACGCGCTGGTCGGCTATTCGGTGGCCGGCTACCTGGCCTGGCTGGTGGACCGCATCCTGGCCACGGGGGCCTGGCGGCCCGGGCGGGTGATCGCCATCGATGCCTACCCGGTGCATCCGGGGAAGGGGGCGGCGGAAGCGGCGATGCAGGCACTGGTCGCCGGCAGCGCCGACCGGCCCGGGCGCATGCTGCTGGTCGGCCGGCGCCCGCCCATGCCCTTCACCGTGCTGAACGATTCGGCCTCACGCTGGCACGCCCTGGGCGTGCCCTTCCAGGCGCTGGGGCTGCCGACGCTGGACCATGCCGATCTGAACCGGCCGGAGGCGATCCGCCTGGCCGCGCCGGCCCTGGCCGCCTTCGTGGAGACCGGCGCCGCCCCGGCCTGGGCGCTGCCCGGTGCGCAGGAGTTCGCGACCCCGGGCGGGCAGCTGCACCGGCTGCTGGCCGCGGGGGTGCCCCCGCCGGCGGAGGCGGTGCGGCAGCTGATGGCCGAGTTCGGCCTGCCCTGGGACCCGCATTGCCAGCTGGCGCTGCTGTTCCTGGCGATCGCGGTGGGCGAGCACGCCCCGGCGCTGGACCTTGCACGGCAGCTGGCCGGCGGCCGGTCCTATCGGCGCGGCACCACCTATGCGCTGGTCGGGCTGCTCGGCGTGAAGGGGCAGGTGGCGGAAGCCGCCGCGGTGGCGGAGGCCTGGTGCCGCGAACGCGGGGAGGATTCGGCGGTCCGCGGGCGGATCCCGCCCGCCTGGCGCCCGCCGCAGCCCTGGGCGGCGCTGGCCCGCCAGCCCATCGGCAGCGCCATGCTGTTCGACCTGGCGCTGGACTGGATGGCGGCGCGGGAAGGTGTGGCGGCCTGACCCGCCGCCGCGCCGGGCTGGCCTGGCCGGGCCGGGTGTGGTTGTTGGGGCCTGCGCGGCGATGGGCACGGCCGAAGGGCCAGGATACGGCCGAAGGCCGGGATGCGGAGCGAGCATGAGTGACCTGAACCACCTTTCCGACCTCGTCGCCGCCGCCCGCCGGGCCGGCGCGGATGCGGCGGATGCGCTGCAGGTGCGCAACGAATCCCTCTCCGTCTCCCGCCGCCTCGGGCGCATCGAGCAGCTGGAGCGGTCGGAGGGCTTCGATATCGGGCTGCGCGTCTTCCTGGGCCGCCGCCAGGCCATCGTCTCCACCACCCGCGACGACCCGGCGGGCTTCGCCGCACTGGCGGAACGCGCCGTGGCGATGGCGAAGGTGGTGCCGGAGGATCCCTTCGGCGGCCTGGCCGACCAGTTCGACCCGCCGCGCGATGCGGCGCCGCTGGACCTGGCGGATGCCACGGAGCCGACGGCGGCGGCGCTGATCGCCCGCGCCGCGGCGGCGGAGGACAGTGCGCTGGCGGTGCCGGGCGTGACCAACAGCGAGGGCGCCGATGCCGGCTGGGGCCGCATCCAGGTGGCGCTGGCGACCAGCGCGGGCTTTGCCGGCCAGTACAGCCGCACCTCCCACTCCCTGTCCTGCACGGCACTGGCCGGGCAGGGCACGGGGATGGAGCGGGATTATGAATGGTCCTCCGTCGTCCACCTGGCCGATCTCGGCGACCCGGCGACGATCGGCCGGCGCGCGGCGGAAAAGGCGATCGCCCGGCTGGGCCCGGTGCGGGCGAAGACGGCGCGCATCCCGGTGCTGTTCGACCCGCGCGTCTCCGCCTCCCTCCTCGGGCACCTGCTGGGGGCGATCAACGGCGCGGCGGTGGCGCGCGGCACCTCCTTCCTGGCGGGGCGGGTCGGCACCCAGGTGCTGGCGCGCGGGCTGACGGTGCGCGACGACCCCTGGCGCCCGCGCGGCCTGCGCTCCCGCCCCTTCGACGGGGAAGGCATGGCCGGCGCGCCGCGCGCCATCGTCGAGGATGGCGTGCTGACCACCTGGATCCTGGATTGGCGCAGCGCCCGGCAGCTGGGGCTGGTTTCCACCGGCCATGCCAGCCGCGGCACCGGCGGCCCGCCCGGCCCGGCGCCGAGCAATCTGTGGCTGGAGCCCGGCGCCGCCAGCCCGGCGGCGCTGATGGCCGATGTGGCGGAGGGGCTGTATGTGACGGACCTGATCGGCATGGGGGTGAACGGCGTCACCGGCGATTACAGCCGCGGCGCCGCCGGCTTCATGATCCGCGGCGGGGCGCTGGCCGAACCGGTCAGCGAGATCACCATTGCCGGCAATCTGCGCGACATCTTCCTGAACATGGTGGCGGCGGATGACCTGCAATTCCGCCGCGGCACGGATGCGCCGACGATCCGGGTGGAGGGGCTGACCCTGGCGGGCGCCTGAGCGGCAGGCTGGCCCGGCGGGCCGGGCCAGCCTGTGCCCGCACCGGTTCGTGAAGGTTTCCGACAGGTGCGGTTAACAGCGTTGCGGTAAAAGCAAGGCGTGCCGTGGCTCCCTGGCCCGGCTCCTGATCCGGAGTAGCGGTTGCTGTCAGATCTCTCCCTGAACCAGCACAATGTCCGCCGGATGGGCCGCGGGCGCGTGCCCGTCCTGCTGGCGCATGGCTATGGTTGCGACCAGTCGATCTGGCGCCTGCTGGCGCCGCGGCTGGCCGAGGATTTCAGCGTCTTCCTGTTCGACCATGTCGGCGCCGGCGGCGCTGCCGCGCCCTTCGACCCGCAGCGCCACGCCACGCTGCACGGCTATGCGGAGGATCTGCTGGCGATCTGCCGCGCGCTGGACCAGGGCCCGCTGGTCTTCATCGGCCATTCCGTCAGCGCCAGCATCGGCCTGCTGGCCGCGGCGCGCGCCCCGGCGCTGTTCAGCCGGCTGGTGCTCATCACCCCCTCGCCCCGCTACATCGACGAGGGCGATTATGTCGGCGGGTTCTCGGCGGAGGATATCGAGGCGCTGCTCGCCCTGCTGCAGGCCGACCAGCAGGGCTGGGCCGCCGCCATGGCCCCGACCATCATGGGCAACCCGGACCAGCCCGAACTGGCGGCGGAGCTGGAGCAGCGCTTCTGCCGGCTGGATCCCACCGTGGCCGTCGGCTTCGCCCGCGCCACCTTCACCGCCGACAACCGTGCCGACCTGCCCTGGGTGCGGACCCGCACCCTGCTGCTGCAATGCCAGGATGATCCGATCGCCCCGCCCGCCGTCGGCGCCTACATGCGCGACCGGCTGCCGGATGCGGCGCTGGTGACGCTGGCCGCCACCGGGCACTGCCCGCACCTGTCCGCGCCGGCCGAGACGGCGGCCGCCATCCGGCATTTCCTGCGCGACCTGATCGGGTCGGACGGGCGCTGAAGGTGGCGCCGGCAGACCCCGCGGACAGCCTCGAGGCGTTCTACGAGGATGCGCCCTGCGGCTATGTCTCCTGGCGGATCGAGGACGGCGCGGTGCTGCGCGCCAACCGGACGCTGTTGCGCTGGATCGGGCCCGGCGCGGCCGCCGGCGCGGGCCGCTTCCGCGACCTGCTGACCCCGCCGGGCCGCATCATGCACGAGACCCGCCACGCCCCCCGGCTGCGCGCCGGCGGGCCGGTGGAGGCGGTGGCGCTGGAGCTTGCCTGCGCCGAGGGGCAGCGCCTGCCGGTGCTGGCCCATTCGCACCTGGTACCGGACCCCAGGGGGCCTGGCGCGGGGGAGGGCATGCTGGTGCGCACCTCGCTGTTCGATGCCACCGCCTATCGCCGCTACGAGGAAGGGCTGCTGGCGGCGCGCCGCCGGGCCGAGGCGGCGGAGGCCGAAGCACGCCGCGCCCAGGCCCAGGCGGAGGCCGCGGCGCGCGCCAAGGCCGGGTTCCTCGCCGCGATGAACCACGAGTTCCGCACGCCGATCGGCATCGTCTCCGGCTTCGCCGGCCTGCTGCGGACGGAGGCGGAGGCCGGTGCGCCCATGGCCCATCGGCTCGACTGGCTGCGCGACATGGAGGCGGCGTCCGAGCATCTGCTGGTGCTGCTGGAAGATGCGACGCTGTTCGCCCGGCTGGACGACATGGCCCGCCGCATGAGCCTGCGGGTGGTGGCGCCGCGCCGGCTGATCGATGCCGCCCTGATCCTTGCCGCGCCGGTGCTGGAGCGGCAGCGGATCGTCGTCGTCACCTCGGCGCTGGAGGGTGCCCTGCCGCTGCTTGCCGACCCCGCCATGGCGGCGGAGGCGCTGGCCTGCGCGCTGCGCGAGATGGCAAGGCTGGCGGTGCCCGATTCCCGCATCCGGATCGACGGTGCCGGCCAGCCCGGCAGCATCCGCCTGACCTGCCCCAGCCTGGACCTGGCGGAGGGCGCGCTGGCCGATCTGCGGGCGCCGCTTGCGCCCTCCGCCTGGCTGTCGCGCGGGCTGCAGGGCTCGGGCCTCGGCATCGCCGTGGCGCAGCGGATCGCGGAACTGCACCAGGGCGCGCTGCGGATCGAGGCGGCCGCGCCCGGCGGGCTGCTGCTGGCGCTGGACCTGCCCTCGCCAGGCCCGGACTGACCCGGCCGGACGCCGCGACGATGCGGCGCGGGGGGGGCATCGCAATTCCGCCCTGCCGGCCTTATATTAAATCCAGGAAACCCAGATCGGAGCCACGGACCCCACCATGCGCCGCACAGCATCCTTCATGGCCGCCATCGCGGTTGTCGCCCTCGCCCTCGCCCCGGCGCTGGCCGAAGCGCGTCGCGGCGGAGGATTCTCCTCCGGCAGCCGTGGCACCCGCACCTACCAGGCGCCGCCTCCCACCACCACGGCGCCGGGCGGCGCCACGCAGATGCAGCGCACCCAGGCGGCGCCCGCCACCGCCGGCGCGGCAGCCGCCGGCACCGCCGCGGCCGGCACCGCCGCGGCGCG
>NZ_JAAVNE010000005.1 GCF_012103215.1 Falsiroseomonas selenitidurans | reverse complement strand
CCGCCACCATTGCCGCCCCCTCGCCAAGCACGAAGGACAGCGAATCACACTCGCCGTGACCGTGGGAACACTCATGAGTCACTGCAGGACGCCGGGCGTATCAGTCCCTTCGAAGCCGCGATAGAAATACAGGAAGGGCGTCTCTGCTGTGGCACTGCCAGGTGGCGCTGTCAGCGGCCGGTTCGGCAGGTAATTGTAGAGGCCCGTCGCGGCGCCCAGCAGCGCCGGGAAGGCAAAGGCAGCCGCTGGAGCGGCAACGGGCACGAACTCTCCCTCGCCGGGCTGCAAGCCCTGCACGACGATGCCGCCATCCGGCATCGCCATGGTGCAAAGCTGGCCGCCATCGGAAAGGGTCTCGCAGCGACCGATCAGGCGGCCCGAGAGGTTGCGAACGGTGGTTCGGCGCTCGACGCCGCGACCCTGCTCGTTCTCGACCGAGACGGCGCCGCGGGCTGCATCGCCACCTGGATCGCCCGGGCCACCTTGTCTGCCCGAGTGGCGGAAATGACCGCTGACTTCCTCGGTCTCGCCGTCCCGTGTGCGCGTGTAGGGGTTGACCCACACGAGACCGCCCGAGTTAGCCGAGCCCTCGTGAAGCTGCCGAAAGGCACCTTCGACCCATGTCGTGTACTCTCCACGCTCCGGATGGCCTGATTGCCAGTATCGCGGATCGCGCATCGCTTGGCGCAGATCGGAGGCGCTCACGGGGATCGGGTCGGGCATGGCCACATCCTGTGATGTGACCATAATCCTAGACCCTCACCTGCGTCAAGAACAAACCACGAATGTGCTGCTTTGCCTCTGCGGCTGGCACTGGTCACCCGGCCAGCGACCGTTGATTTCCGGTTCATCCCGCTCCGCCAGTTTCGCTCCGGTTCGCATCGATACGCTGTTTTTCGCTCTGACTCGCGCATCCCCGCTGGCGCGGTAGTCGGCGCCACGACGTGACGGCTGCCGCGCCGGCGGTCACTGCCGCGACGCTATTGGCGTTGCGCAGGAAAATCCAGGCGCCCCATGGGACGTACGCGAACCCGGGAGCTCGAAGCGGCGGTTCAGCCGGCCGGATAGGTGATCGCCACCACCTCGATCTCCTCCGCCCCGGCCGGGGTGCGCAGCCGGCGGGTGTCGCCGATGCGCGCGCCGAGCAGCGCCCGGGCCACGGGCGCGACCCAGGAGATGCGGCCGGCGGCGCTGTCCGCCTCGTCCACGCCGACGATGGTGATGGTCACCTCGGCGTCGTCGGAGGCCCGGGCATAGGTGACGGTGGCGCCGAAGAACACCTGGTCGCGCCGTGCCTGCGCCGCCGGGTCCACCACCTGCACCCGCTCCAGACGCTTGCGGAGGAAGCGCACGCGGCTGTCGATCTGCCGCAGGCGGCGCTTGCCATACTGGTAGTCCGCATTCTCGGAGCGGTCGCCGAGGCCGGCGGCCCAGCTCACCACTTCCACCACCTTCGGGCGTTCCTCGTCCCAAAGCCGGCGCAGCTCGGCTCGCAGGGCCTCGTGGCCCGCCGGTGTCATGTAGAAGGGGGTGCCGGGGGGCAGGCCGGGCGGACCCTCCTCCCCCTCCTCATCCTCCGCCTCAGCCAATCAGCGCGTCCCGCGCTTCCTGCCAGGAAGCCTTGTCCGGCGCGCAGATCAGCCCGCCGCTGACATGCCGGCCAGCCAGGTAGTCGCTGCCGTCGAAACGCGCGGCGTGACCGCCGGCTTCCTGGTGCAGCAGCACACCCGGCGCGTGGTCCCAGGGCATCAGCTTGTTGTAGACCAGCAGGTGCGCATGCCCGCTGGCCACCAGCCGGTATTCATGCGCGGCGCAGCGGTAGTTCAGCGTCGCGGCCAGGCGCGGCAGGCGGCTGGCCACGGTGGATTTCAGCGGCTCCGGCATCCAGCCCCAGGATACGGCGCCGACCATGCGGGAAACCGGCACCGGCGCGGCCACGCGCAGATCGGCCAGCCGCCGGCCTTCCGCATCCTCGAACCAGGCCCCCTCCCCGCGCAGCGCCACCGCGGTGTCGTCGCCCAGCGGGTCGTGGATCCAGCCCGCCACCACCTCCCCCTTCACGAAGGCGGCGGCCATGCAGCCGAACAGCGGCATGCCGGCGGCGAAATTCGCGGTGCCGTCCACCGGGTCCACGACGAAGGCGAGGTCGGCATCGGCCAGCTTCGACAGCAGCGAGGCGTTGGCCGCCGTCGCCTCCTCCCCCACCACCACGCAGCCGGGGAAGCGGGCGCGCAGCGCCGCCTCGATCATCCGTTCCGCCGCCTCATCCGCCTCCGTCACCAGATCCAGCGGGCTGGATTTGGTGCGGACATCGCCGGCGGTCAGGCGCCGGAAGCGCGGCAGGATTTCCGCCTGTGTCGCGTCGCGCAGCAGCGCCGCCACGTCGCGGGCCGCCCTGGTATCGAACCGCATCAATCCTCCCGCTGCTCGAATCGGGCGCGATCGGCGGGGGACAGCCGGACCGAGACGCGGATCGCGTCCTCCGCATCCTCCCGCGCCAGCACCTCGCCATGTTCATAGAGCCAGGCGAGGCGGGCGCCATCCGCCAGGCCGATGCGGTAATCCGCCGTCTGCATCCCCGCCGTCAGCCGCGCATCCAGCGCCGCGCGCAGCGAATCCAGCCCGTCGCCGGTCAGGGCGGAGACGGCGATGGCGCCCGGGATGTCCGGCAGCACGTTGCCGCCCCGCCGTGCCAAGGCACCGACGCCTCCCATGAGATCCGCCTTGTTCAGCACCTCGATCACGCGGCCCGGCCAGGCCTCGTCCATCGTGGCATCGTCGCCTGCGGCCATTTCCGCCATCACGGCCAGCACATCGGCGCGCTGCGCGGCGCTGTCCGGGTGCGCGGCGTCGCGGACATGCAGGATGATGTCGGCCGCCGCCACCTCCTCCAGCGTCGCGCGGAAGGCTTCCACCAGCTGCGTCGGCAGGTCGGAGATGAAGCCCACCGTGTCGGAGAGGATGACGGTGCGCCCGGAGGGCAGCCGGATCGCCCGCATGGTGGGATCGAGCGTGGCGAAAAGCTGGTCCTGGGCGAAGACGCCGGCGCCGGTCAGGGCATTGAACAGCGTGGATTTGCCGGCATTGGTGTAGCCCACCAGCGCCACCACCGGATAGGGCACGCGCTGGCGCGCCGAACGGTGCAGGCCGCGGGTGCGGCGCACCTGCTCCAGCTCCTTCTTCAGGCGGATGATGCGGTCGTCGATCAGCCGACGGTCGATCTCGATCTGCGATTCGCCGGGGCCGCCGAGGAAGCCGAAGCCGCCGCGCTGGCGCTCAAGGTGCGTCCAGGACCGCACCAGCCGGGTGCGCTGGTAGGACAGGTGCGCCAATTCCACCTGCAGCGCGCCTTCGCGGGTGCGCGCGCGTTCGCCGAAGATCTCCAGGATCAGGCCCGTGCGGTCGATGACCTTGGCGCCCCAGGCGCGTTCCAGGTTGCGCTGCTGCACCGGGCTCAGCGCCGCATCCACCACCACCACGGTCACGCCATGGCGGGCGCACTCCTCCCGCACCAGGTCGACCTGGCCTTCGCCGAGCAGGGTGGAAGGCCGCGTCGCGCGCAGCGGGAAGATGGCGGAATGGACGATGGTCAGGCCGATGGAGGCGGTAAGGCCCACCGCCTCGGCCAGCCTGGCCTCCGCCGCGCGGTTGGCCCCGGCCTCGCCCTGCATGGGCGAGGGGCGGTTCATCCGGTCATGCGGCAGGATCACGGCGGCCCTGGTGGGGCCGCCCTGCGTGTCCCTCGGCGTATCCCTGGGGGTATCCCGGGAAGTCCGGCCGGCGCGGGCCGGCTCGGGCCTAGTCTCGTGATCCGACAGGTGTCACCTCTCGCCCCAGGGTCAGCCGGCCCTCGCGCGCGGGGGCCGCAGCCTCACCGACCTGCGCCGGCGGCATCGCGCCGGCGCCCTGCGCGGTGGCGTCGAACAGCATGATCGGCGCGCCGGGCATCACGGTGCTGATGGCATGCTTGTAGACCAGCTGCGTGTGGCCATCGCGGCGCAGCAACACGGAGAAGTTGTCGAACCAGGTGATGATGCCCTGCAGCTTCACGCCGTTGACCAGGAAGATCGTCACGGGGGTCTTGGATTTGCGGACGTGGTTGAGGAACACGTCCTGCACGTTCTGGGATTTTTCGGCGGCCATCGGGCGGGGATCCTTCTTCTTCTTGGCCGGTTATCGGCCCTGATGCAGTCGGCGCGCCGCGCGACAGGTGGCATTGGACCACCATCAGCCGCAGGGCGACGTCATCCGGACCAGAGGCCCGGACCCCCTCAACATCCCCCGCCTACCCCCGCCCTGGCAAGGTCCTGCAACCCCGCCGCGAGCGCATGGCCGTCATCGAATACCAGATCGGGCCGCGCCGCTTCCACGCCGCCATCATGCGCCGCGCGCCCCAGCAGCACGGCCGTGCAGCCGGCCGCCCGCGCCGCATCCATGTCCAGCACCGTGTCGCCGACATACCAGACCGCCGGCCCGGCCTGGATGCCGCAGGCCGCCAGCGCCATCAGCAGCGGCGCGGCGCTGGGCTTGTCGGCGCTGGCATCCCCGGCGCCGACCAGCGTGGCGAAGTGCCCGGCCCAGCCCAGATGCGCCGCCTCCGCCCGCAGCAGCGGGCCCTGCTTGTTGGAGACCACCCCCTGCGGCCCGAGCGGAGCGGCCGCGCGGATGGCCGACAAGGCACCCGGCATGGGGCTCAACACGTCGAGGTGACAGGACCGGACGGCGCCGTAGAAGAGGTCCCGCGCCCTTTCCCATTCCGCGCCGAACATGCCGGGGAAGGTGTCGCGCAGCGATCCGCGGACATTCGCCAGCACGGTTTCCCGATTCCACAAGGGCATGCCGAATTCGGCGAAGGTGGCGTTCAAGCCGTGCTGGATGGCAGCCCAGCCATCCACCAGGGTGTTGTCCCAGTCCCAGAGAATGCAGTCGGGCCTTTGCATGGATCTAGGCCGCGTTCTTCACATCGCCCTTCACATGGCGGGCGAAGATGTCGAACAGCCGCCGCACCACCGGCCCCACCTGGCCATCGCCAACGGGTTGCCCGTCGATCTTCGTGATCGGCTTCACGAAGGAGGTGGCGGAGGTGATGAAGGCTTCCCGCGCCCGCCGCATCTCCTCCAGCGAGAATGCCCGCTCGTCATAGTCCATGCCCAGCGTCCGCAACTCCGCCATCAGCGCGGCGCGGGTGCAGCCGGGCAGGATGACGTGGTCGAGGAAGCGGGTGCGAATCGCCCCATTCTCATCGACGATCCAGAAGGTGGTCGCCGCCCCTTCCGTCACCATGCCCGTCGCCTCGTCGAACAGGATCGCCTCGATCGCGCCGGCCTCCCGCGCCTTCTGCCGCGCCAGGCAGTTCGGCAGCAGGTTCACCGACTTGATGTCCCGCCGCGCCCAGCGCAGGTCCGGCAGGGTGATGCAGGCGGCCTGCCACTTGTCCACATTGGTGGGATAGGGCGGCACCCGGCGGATGGTGACGACCAGCGCCGGGGGCACAGGCTTGCTCGGGAAGGCATGGTCGCGGCGTGACACGCCGCGCGTCACCTGCATGTACAGCAGGCCCTCCGTCACGCGGTTCCGCCGCGCCACCTCCCGCAGCACCATGGACAGCGCGGCGCGGGACATCGGCATGGGCAGGGCGATTTCCCGCAGCGAGCGTTCGAGCCGCGCCAGGTGCAGGTCCTCGTCCACATAGCGGCCGTCATGCAGGTGCACGACCTCGTAGATGCCGTCGCCGAACTGGTAGCCGCGATCCTCGATGTTCACCGAGGCTTCGGATTGCGGCAGGTAGCGACCATTCACATAGGCGATCTTGGACATCTTTGCCTTCCTCAAACGCCGGCGCGGCCTCCGGCCGCTTGGCTTTCGCGGCACAAGCCGCGGCGCCCGTTCGGGCGCTCAGCCTGGGCAAAGTGCCCAGGCTGCAGGTTGCGCGAAGTTTGCAGTATGGGGCTAACCCCCCGCGGCCGCAGCCGGCGCGCGGTCCTCGGCGTGGACGCCGAGGAACTTCAGCTTACGATGCAACGCGCTGCGTTCCATCCCCACGAAGGCCGCGGTGCGGCTGATATTGCCGCCGAAGCGCAGAAGCTGCGCCTCCAGGTACTGGCGCTCGAACAGTTCGCGCGCCTCGCGCAGCGGCAGGGTCATGATCTCGGAACTGCGGTCCAGCTTCAGCAGCGCGGGGGCGGAGGCGCCGACCTGCGGCGGCAGCATGTCCGGCCGGATCGGCTCCCGCGCGTCGCCCGGCGCCATGATCAGAAGCCAGTCGATCAGGTTGCGCAATTCCCGCACATTGCCCGGCCATTCATAAGCCTGCATCGCCGCCAGCGCGTCCTCCGACAGGTCGCGCGGCGGCATGCCGGAGGTCTCGCCGGACCGCGCCATGAAGTGCCGCGCCAGCGCCGGGATATCCTCCCGCCGCTCCCGCAGCGGCGGGATCTTCAGCGGCACCACGGCCAGGCGGTAGTACAGATCCTCCCGGAACCGCCCGCCGGCGATCTCCGCCTGCAGGTCCCGGTTGGTGGTGGCGATGACGCGCACATCCACCGTGACGCGCTGCGCCCCGCCGATGCGGACAAAACCCTGTTCCTGCAGGGCGCGGACGATCTTGCCCTGGGTTTCCAGCGGCATGTCCGCCACCTCGTCCAGCAGCAGCGTGCCGCCATGGGCGCGTTCCAGCACCCCTGCCCGGCGCGGCTGGGCGGAGGGATCGGCGCCGGCCTCCACGCCGAACAGCTCCTCCTCGAAGCGCGCCGGCGCCAGCGTGGCGCAGTTCAGCGCGACGAAGGGTCCGTCCGAGCGGCGCGAGCGCGCGTGCAGCATCCGCGCCGTCACCTCCTTGCCCGACCCGGCCGGCCCGCTGATCAGCACGCGGGACCCGGTGGGCGCGACGCGGTCGATCGCCTGGCGCAGCTGCGTCACCGGGGCCGAGACGCCCACCAGCTCCGCCTCCGCCCCCGCCCGCAGCCGCAGCTCGCTGTTCTCCCGCTGCAGGCGGGAGGCTTCCAGCGCACGGGCGATCACCAGCAGCAGGCGGTCCGACTTGAACGGCTTCTCGATGAAGTCGTAGGCGCCATTCTGGATCGCCTGCACCGCGGTCTCGATGGTGCCGTGGCCGGAAATCATCACGCAGGGAACCCGCGGCTCCTCCCCATGCAGGGCCGCCAGGATGCCAAGGCCATCCAGCCGCGAATTCTGCAGCCAGATGTCGAGGATGACCAGGGAAGGCCGCCGCGCCCGGAAGGCGGCGATCGCCTGGTCCGAATTGGCCGCCTGCCGTGTCTCGTAGCCCTCATCCGAGAGGATGCCCTCGATCAGGGCGCGGATGTCGGGCTCGTCGTCGACGATCAGGATTTCATGCGCCATGGTCAGCCTGCCCCATCGCTGCGTCCCATCGCTGCGCCCATCAGGGGCAGGTCCGCGCGCCCTTGTAGCGGAACCGGCGCCGAGTCCTTCGCCGGCCGGGGCGCCACGCGCGGAAGAATCAGCAGCGCCCGCGCGCCGCGGCCTTCCGGCCGGTCCGCCAGTTCCAGCCTGCCGCCGTGGTCCTCCATGATCTTCTTCACGATGGCAAGGCCGAGGCCGGTGCCCTTCGCCTTGTGCGTCACATAGGGTTCGGTCAGGCGAACACGCTCCTCTCCATCCGGCAGGCCGATCCCGTCATCCTCCACCGCCACCGCCACATGCGCCTCCGCCGGTTCGATGCGCAGCAGGATATGGCCCTTCTCGCCTTCCTCCCGCGGCGCGGCGCCGACGGCATCGGCGGCGTTCTGCAGCAGGTTGGTCAGCGCCTGGCCGATCAGGCGCCGGTCCATCGGCAGGGCCGGCAGATCCTCCGGGATCGCCGTCTCGTAGTGGATCTCCGGGTGCGCCCCCTGCTGCAGCACCAACGCCTCCCGCACCACCTGGTCCAGCCGGTCCGGCCGGATCACCGGCTGCGGCATGCGGGCGAAGGCGGAGAATTCATCCACCATGCGCCCGATATCCCCCACCTGGCGCACGATGGTGTCGGTCAGCGTCCGGAAGGTCTCCGGGTCGCTGGCGATCTCCTTCAGGTATTTCCGCTTCAGCCGCTCGGCGGACAGCATGATCGGCGTCAGCGGGTTCTTGATCTCATGCGCGATGCGGCGCGCCACATCGGCCCAGGCGGCCTTGCGCTGGGCGGATTGCAGTTCGGTGATGTCGTCGAAGGTCAGCACGAAGCCATTGACACGTCCCGGCTGTATCTCCGCACCGATGCGGGCGATCAACATGCGGCGATGCGACGGCGGGCCGATGGGGATTTCCGCCGTATGCGGCCGTTCCGGCTGGGT
The DNA here is from genome assembly GCF_012103215.1 of Falsiroseomonas selenitidurans. Lineage (GTDB taxonomy): Bacteria > Pseudomonadota > Alphaproteobacteria > Acetobacterales > Acetobacteraceae > Falsiroseomonas > Falsiroseomonas selenitidurans. The sequence continues at coordinate 160,786 of NZ_JAAVNE010000005.1, read as the reverse complement.
TCGGGCCGCCTGCACCAGGGCGGAGAATTCCGGCGCCACGCGCGCCAGCGGCAGGCCGATGGCGGCATCCAGGTCCACGCCCAGCAGGATGCTGGCGCTGCGATTCGGCAGGTTGATGCGCGCTTCCGCATCCAGCCCCATCACGCCGGCGGAAACGCCGGAGAGCACCGTCTCGGTGAAGCGCCGGCGCTCATCGATCTGCCGGTAGGCCTCCATCAATTCGCCCCGCTGGGCGGAGAGCTGGCTGGTCATGCGGTTGAAGGCGCGCGACAGGCTGGCGAGTTCGTCATCCTGCGTCCCCTCCTCCACCCGCGTCGCCAGGTCGCCGGCGCGCACCCGCTCGGCGGCGGTGATGAGGCGGGAGATCGGGCGCGCCATCTGGTTGGCGAAGACCAGCCCCACCAGCACCGCCGCCAGCAGCACGAGCAGGGCCGCGCAGGCGAAGATGAGGGCAAAGGTGATCTGCAGGCTGCCGCGGTTGCGGTCCAGCTGGTCGTATTCCTGGAAGGCCAGCTCGGTCGTGCGCATGTGATCCAGCACGCTGCCATCCAGCGGCCGGCCGATCAGCAGCAGCAGGCCCGGCGGGATGTCGAGGTTGGTGACGGCGCGCACCCGGGCATCCGATTCGCCCGGCACCACCGCCACCTCCCCCTGCCGCACCTGTTCCAGCGCCCAGCCGGGCGGCGGCTCGATCATCGCGCCGGGGGTGAAGCCGGCGGCGGCCATGACGCGGCCGAGCGTCGGTTCGAAGACCACCGCCTCCGTCAGCCCGCGGATCGAGGTCTGGGTGGCCAGCAGGCGCTCGAAGGCCGGCACATTGTCCGGCAGGAAGACCTGCGCGGCGCGGTTCAGATCCGCCGCCATCGCCAGCGCATCCACCCGGATCTCGTCCCGGTGCTGGTCCATCCAGGCACGGGAGGCCACCAGCGAGGCCTCCAGCGTCGAGCGCACCCGATCGCTGAACCAGGCCTGGATGCCCAGGTTGAAGAACACCGCGGCGAAGGCGGCGACAATCAGCGCCGGCACCACGGCGACGCCGCCGAACAGCATCACCAGCCGCACATGCAGCCTGGCGCCTGCGCTGCCGCGCCGCCGTTCGGTCCAGACGCGCACAAGGCGGGAGGCGAGCGAGGCCGCCAGCAGCAGCAGCACGCCGGCATTGCACAGCACCACGGCGACGATCTGCCCCGGGCTGGTCGGCCCGAAGGGGCTGCCGCCGGCCAGCAGCACGAAGGTGGCGATGCCCAGCAGCACGGCCGTCACCGCCAGGCCGAGCGTCGTGGCCCGGCCGAAGAAGATGTCGCCGATCCTGCGCCAGCCCAGAGCCATGCAGGCGTTCTAGCCCAGCCGGGCCAGGGGCCAAAGGGCGGCGCGGGCCGTCAGGGCAGGCCCCGCACCACCGGCAGGTCCAGCTCCCGCAGCTTCTTGCGCAGCGTGTTGCGGTTCAGCCCCAGCATGGCCGCGGCCTTGATCTGGTTGCCCCGCGTGGCGGAAAGCGCCAGCTTCAGCAGCGGCCGCTCCACCTCTGCCAGCACCCGGTCATAGAGGTCGCGGATCGGCATGCCGTCCTTGTGTGCGGACATGAAGCCGGCCAGATGCCGCTCCACCGCCTGTTCCAGGGTTTCCGGCGCGCGCGGGCCTTCCTCGGGCGGGGCCGCGGCTTCCGCCAGCTCGGCCCCCACGGCATCGGCGCCGATGATCTCCTGCGGATAGAGCGCCGCCATGCGGCGCATCAGGTTCTCCAATTCGCGGGCATTGCCCGGCCAGGCGTGCTGCTTCAGCCGGTCCATGGCGCCCTGGTCCAGCTGCTTCTGCGGCAGGCCGGCGGCGCGGGCACGTTCCAGGAAGTGCCGCGCCAGCAGGGGAATATCCTCCAGCCGCTCGCGCAGCGGCGGCAGGCGGATCGGCACCACGTTGAGCCGGTAGAACAGATCCTCGCGGAACATGCCGCCACGGATGGATTGCCGCAGGTCCCGATGGGTCGCGGCGACGATGCGGACATTGGCCTTGATCGGCTGCCGGCCGCCGACGGTGGTGAACTCGCCCTCCTGCAGCACGCGCAGAAGCCGGGTCTGCGCCTCGGGCGGCATGTCGCCGATCTCGTCCAGGAACAGCGTGCCGCCGGCGGCCTGTTCGAAGCGGCCGACACCGCGGTTCAGCGCACCGGTGAAGGCGCCGCGCTCATGGCCGAACAGCTCCGATTCGATCAGTTCGCGCGGGATCGCCGCCATGTTGATGGCAACGAAGGGCCCGCCGCGCCGCCGCCCGTAATCGTGCAGCGCGCGGGCCACCAATTCCTTCCCCGTGCCGGATTCGCCGGTGATCATCACGGTGAGGTCGGTGGTGGTGAGGCGGGCGACCGTCCGGTAGATCTCCTGCATGGCGGCGGAGCGGCCTACCAGCGGCAGCCGCTCCTCCGGCTCCTCCGCCTCGGCGATGGAGGGCTGGCTCGGAGCCGCCAGCGCCCGGCCGACGACGGCCAGCAATTCCTTCAGATCGAAGGGCTTGGGCAGGTAGTCGAAGGCACCACGTTGGGTGGCCTTCAGCGCCGTGGAGAAGGTGGACTGCGCCGACATCACCACCACGCGCAAATCAGGCCGCACGCGACGGATGCGCGGCACCAGGTCCAGCCCGTTCTCATCCGGCATGATGACGTCGGTGATGACCAGGTCGCCCTCCCCATCCTCCACCCATCGCCACAAAGTGGCGGCGGAGGAGGTTGCGCGGACATGGTAGCCGGACCGACCAAGCGCCTGGGACAACACGGTTCTAATCGCCCGGTCGTCATCGGCGATCAGGATGGTACGGGTGGTGGCGGAGACCGCGGCAGCGTCGCTCATGCGGCAACTCCGGCAAGGGCACGGCGCGGCGCCGGGGGCGGCACCGGCAGGGAAAGGCGGAACGAGGTGCGGCCGGGCCGGCTGTCGCATTCGATCAGCGCGCCCTGGTCAGCCACCAGCTTGGCGACGAGCGCCAGGCCCAGCCCCTGCCCACCCCGCTTGGTGGTGACGAAGGGCTCGAACAGCGAGGCGCGGATCTGGTCCGGGATGCCCGGCCCATTGTCCCGCACCATCACCTGCAGGGGCAGGTCGACCCTTTCCTGGCTGCCCGGGACGGCGATGCGGACGCCATGGTGGTAGGCGGTGGTCAGCAGGATTTCGCCCTCCCTCGGATCAACGGCTTCGGCGGCGTTCTTCACCAAATTCAGCAGGATCTGGATCAGCAGGTCCCGGTTGCCCCAGACCGGCGGCAGCGAGGGGTCGTAGTCCTGGTTGATCTTCAGATGCGCCGCGAAGCCGGAGAGGGCGATGCGCCGGACATGGTCCAGCACCTCATGGATGTTCACCGGCGCCTGCTCCACCGGGCGTTCGGAGAACATGTCCATCCGCTCCACCAGGTTGCGGATGCGGTCCGCCTCGTCCTGGATGAGCTGGCACAATTCGCGGTCGCCCTCGCTGGCGCCCTGTTCCAGCAATTGCGCGGCGCCGCGGATGCCGGAGAGCGGGTTCTTCACCTCATGGGCGAGCATCGCCGCCATGGCGGAGGCGCCGCGCGCCGCGCCACGGAAGTTCAACTGCCGGTCCAGCATCTGCGCGGTGGAGCCATCCTGCAGCGTCAGCACCACGCCGCCGGGCATTTCCGGCAGCGGCGCCCCATGGGCGGCGACACCGATGCGGCGCATCCGCGGGCTTTCCAGCGCCAGGTCATGGTCGGAAACCGGCGCGTCATGGGCGCGGATCTGCGCCAGCACGCCGAACAGGCGGTTGTCCTCCGGCAGCAGGTCGCGCAGCGAATGGCCGCGCAGGGCGGCGGCGGATTGCTGGAAGAACAATTCGGCGGCCGGGTTGGCGAATCGGAAGCGGTCCTCCGCATCCAGCACCACGGCGGCGATGGGCAGCGCGCCGAGCACGGCGGCACAATCCGGCACCGGCATCGGCGGCGCCGCCACCGGCAGGCGCAGCGCGCGCGCGGCGCGGGTCAGGGCGGAGGTCTTCATGCCGCCAGCCTGGCCTCCGGCACCGCGCCGCGCTCGATCAGCGGCAGGTAGAAGCGGTCGATCAGGGCCAGCACGGCGGCGACATTATCCGTCCGGTTCACTTCGGCGCGGAACTCAGCCGATCCGTGCAGTCCCTTGGAATACCAGGATATATGCTTGCGGGCCAAGCGCAGCCCCGGCTCCGTGCCGTGATGCGCCAGCATGGCGTGGTAATGCGTCAGCAGGGTGCGGTACTGCGCCGCCACATCCGGCTCCGGCTCCAGCACGCCGGTCTGCAGATAGGTGGCGACAAGACGGGGCAGCCAGGGGCGGCCATAGCAGCCGCGGCCGATCATCACGCCATCGGCACCGGACTGGCGCAGCGCCTCCGCCGCATCCAGCGGCGTCAGAATGTCGCCATTGACGATCACCGGCAGGTCGACCGCCGCCTTCACCTGGGCGACGAAGGCCCAGTCGGCGGTGCCGTTGTAGAACATCTGCCGGGTGCGGCCGTGCACCGTCACCATGCGGATCCCGCTCTCCTGCGCGATCTTCGCCAGGCGGGGGGCGTTCAGCGACTGGTGGTCCCAGCCCATGCGCATCTTCAGCGTCACCGGCACGTCCACGGCGCGCACCACCGCCTCCAGGATCCGTGCCGCACCGATCTCGTCGCGCATCAGCGCGGAGCCGGCGGACTGGCCGAGCGCCACCTTCTTCACCGGGCAGCCGAAATTGATGTCGACGATGCCGGCGCCATGCTGCACCACCAGCTTCGCCGCCTCCGCCATCACCGCCGGGTCGCAGCCGGCAAGCTGGACGGAGGCGCCTTCGCCATCCACCTCCACCATCTTCAGCGTGGTGCGGTTCTCCCGCACCATGGCATTGGAGGCGATCATCTCGCTCACCACCAGGCCGGTGCCCTCGGCACGGGCCAGGCGGCGGAAGGGCAGGTCCGTCACGCCGGACATGGGCGCGAGGATCACCGGCATGGCGATCCGCGCACCGCCGAGGTCGATCGGCGACAGGCGCGGCGTGGCGGAGCCGGCGGCGTTGGGGCTGGTCATGCTCATGATTTGGGCAAGATAAGCGGCACCCCGCCTTTCGGCAATGCGAAGCATCGCGATACGACCGAGGCTGCCACTTATTCCGGCAGGGTGTCGAACCGGCGGGCCATGCCCTGGGCCAGGGGCCGGGTCTGCGCTAGTTTCGGTGCATGCAATGCGTCGCGCTTCTGATGGCGGCCGGCAGTGGCAGCCGCTTCGGCGCCGCGCGGCCCAAGCAGTTCCTGCCCCTGCACGGCCGCCCGGTGCTGCGCCATGCGGCGGAGGCGCTGCTGCGCGACGGCGTGGTGGATGCGATCCTGCCCGTCGTCGCCGCCGATTCGCTGGCGGCGGTGGCGGCAATGCTGGCCGGTCTGCCCTGCCTGCCCCCCGTCGCCGGCGGCGCCACCCGCCAGGCCAGCGTCCGCGCCGGGCTGGAGGCGCTGGCCGCGAACCCGCCCGCGCAGGTGCTGGTGCATGACGGCGCCCGCCCCTTCATCGCGCCGGGCAGCGTCGCGGCCCTGCGCGAGGCGCTGGCCACGCACGCCGGCGCGATCCCCGCCCAGCCGGTCAGCGACACGCTGAAGCGGGGCGAGGCGGGGCTGATCCAGGCGACCGTGCCGCGCGCCGGGCTGTTCCGCGCCCAGACGCCGCAAGCCTTCCGATTCGGCCCCCTGCTGGCCGCGCACCGTGGCGCGACGGCAGAAGCCACCGACGACGCCCAGCTCCTGGAAGCCGCCGGCCTGGCGGTGGCGCTGCTGCCGGGGGATGAGCGCAACATCAAGATCACCTGGCCCGGGGATATCGAGCGGATGGAAGCCACCCTGCCCCGCATTCCGCGCATCGGCACCGGCTTCGACGTGCACCGCCTGGTGCCCGGCCGGCCCATGGTGCTGTGCGGCGTCACCCTGCCCTTCCCGCTGGGCCTGTCCGGCCATTCGGATGCCGATGTCGGCATCCATGCCCTGTGCGATGCGATCTATGGCGCGCTGGCGGAGGGCGATATCGGCCGCTGGTTCCCGCCTTCCGAGGAGCAGTGGAAGGACGCCGACAGCGCCCGCTTCCTGCGCCACGCCGCCAGCCGCATCGCCGCCCGGGGCGGGGTGCTGGCCAATGCGGATGTGACGTTGATCTGCGAACGCCCGAAGATCACGCCGCATGCGACCGCCATGCGCGAACGCCTGGCGGACCTGCTGGCCGTGCCGGTCGACCGGATTTCCGTGAAGGCGACCACGACCGAGCGCCTCGGCTTTCCAGGCCGCGGCGAGGGCATCGCGGCCCAGGCGGCCGCCTGCGTGCTGGTGCCGGGCTGAATGGCTACCCGACCCGTTCCAGGATCGAGCAGTAATTCGCCACCGCCGCGCCGCCCATGTTGAACACGCCGGCGCGGTCCGCCTTCGGCAATTGCATGTCGCCGGCCGTGCCGGTGAGCTGCATGGCCGCCAGCACATGCATCGACACGCCGGTGGCTCCAATGGGGTGGCCCTTGGATTTCAGCCCGCCGGAGGGGTTCACCGGCAGCCGGCCATCCTTGGCGGTCCAGCCTTCCAGCGCCGCCCGCGCGCCCTGCCCTTCCGGCACCAGGCCCATCGCCTCGTATTCGATGAGCTCCGCCACGGTGAAGCAGTCATGCGTCTCGACGAAGCTGAGGTCGGACAAGGCGAGGCCCGCGCGGTCCAGCGCCTGGCCCCAGGCGGCGCGCGCACCCTCGAAGCGGATGACGTCGCGCTGCGCGATCGGCATCAGGTCCGTGGTCTGCACCGCGGCGCGGAAGCGCACCGCCTTGCCCATCGATTTGGCGGTTTCCTCATCCGTCAGGATCAGCGCCGCGGCGCCGTCGCTGACCAGCGAGCAATCGGTGCGCTTCAGGGGCGGCGCGACGAAGGGATTCTTCTCGGATTCGGCGCGGCAGAAGGCGAAGCCGAGATCCTTGCGCATCTGCGCATAGGGGTTGGCGACGCCGTTCCGGTGGTTCTTCGCGGCAATCGCCGCCAGCGCATCGGATTGGTCGCCATGGCGTTGGAAGTAGCTCTCGGCGATGCGGCCGAAGACGCCGGCGAAGCCCGCGGGAATGTCGCCCTCATCCTTCCGGTAGGAGGCGCCCAGCAGGATGTCGCCGATCTGCGGCCCCGGCGTCGCCGTCATCTTCTCCGCCCCCACCACCAGGGCGAAGCGGCCACGGCCGGCGGCCAGGAAATCCAGCGCGCCGTGGAGGGCGGCGGAGCCGGTGGCGCAGGCATTCTCATACCGCGTGGTCGGCTTGAAGCGCAGTTCCGGCACGCTCTGCAGCAGCAGGGAGGCGAAGAAATCCTGCTTCGAGAAGCCGCCGTTGAAGACGCCGACGAAGGCGCCATCCACCTCCGCCGCGCCGATCCCCGCATCCTCGATGGCGGCGCGGGCGACGCGGCCGAACAGGCTCTCGATATCCGGGTCATCGAGCTTGCCGAAGGGCGTATGCGCCCAGCCGACGATGCAGGCGGTCATGGCGGGATCCTCCGGTTGTCAGCTTGGCCGGTGACAGGCGGCTGAGGCAGCTTGCATGCGCCGAGCGGCCGAATGGCCGCCGCGGCCGGTGCCGCGAAGCCCAGTCGGCGGATGCCGACGCTCCAGCCTCTCCGGCGGATGCCGACGCTCCAGCCTCTCCGGCGGATGCCGACGCCCGGCGGTTGAGGGCAAGGTCACGTCAGCATCCAGGAAGGCTTGCGGCGCTGCTTGAAGCTGGCGATGCCTTCCTCGGCCTCCGGGCTCGCGGCGCGGCGGGCGAAGCTCTGGGCGCCGGCCTCGGCATAGGCGGGGGGCGAGACGGGGCCGAGCGCGGCCAGCAGCGCCTTGGTCTCCGCCAGCGCGCCCGGGGCGCCCTGCAGGATGTCGGCGATGCTCGCCTGCAGGGCGGCTTCCAGCGCCGTCGCGTCGGGCAGCACCTGGTGGATCAGACCCGTGCGGGCGGCTTCCTCGGCGTCCATCACATGGCCCTGCAGGCAGAGCCGCGCGGCCTCGCTGCGTCCCATGCGGCGCACCAGCCAGGGCAGGATCTGCGCCGGCACCAGGCCGCGCCGCACTTCCGGCGCGGAGAAGCGCGCATCGGCGGAGGCGAGGCAGATATCGGCCGCGGTGACGAAGCCCAGCCCCCCCGCATAGGCGGCGCCCTGCACCGCCGCGATCACCACCTGCGGCAGTTCCGCGATGGCGGCAAAGCGGGCGCCGGTCTTCTGGTTGCGGGCGTGCTGGCGAGCCAGCTTCTCCTCCGGGCTTTCCACCGCGCCCACCTCGGTCAGGTCGAGGCCCGCGCAGAAATGCCCGCCGGCGCCGGACAGTACCAGAACCCGGGCGGAGGCGTCCGTCTTCAATTCGGCCAGCAGGACGTCCAGCGCATCGACCAGCCCCTGGCTCATGGCGTTGCGGCGGTGCGGGCGGTTCAGCACGGCGCGCACCACCGGACCCTCGCGGGTCACCAGGACGGGGTTTTCCTCGGTCATGCGCGGCGCTTCCTTATCCCTTGCAGCGCGGAAAACTCCGCCCGCTTCCGGGCAGCGTCAAGCCGGGGGCGCTACACGCCCGCGCATTCGCCTTCCGGCTGCCGCGCCCGCAGCGCGGCGAGTTCGGCCCGCAGCGTTGCCAATTCGCCGCGCAGGGCGGCGATCTGATCGCCCACCGGGTCCTCGTCCACCGCGCCCAGGCCGTAGCCGATGGCGGGTTCCTGGCAGGGCTGGCCGCGCGGCGGCCGGGCCGGAATACCCACCACGGTGCAGCCGGGCGCGACCGGGGCCACCACCACGGCATTGGCGCCGACGCGGGCGCCGCGGCCGATGCGGATCGGCCCCAGCACCTGCGCGCCCGCACCCACCGTCACCTGGTCCTCCAGCGTCGGATGCCGCTTGCCCGGCTGGCCGGACAGGCCGCCGAGGGTCACGCCGTGATAGATCAGCACGTCGTCGCCGACCTCCGCCGTCTCGCCGATCACCACCCCCATGCCGTGGTCGATGAACAGCCGCCGGCCGATCTTCGCCCCCGGATGGATCTCGATCCCCGTCAGCCAGCGCGCGAGGTGGGAGGAGAAGCGGGCGGCGGCCGGCAGGCCGAGCCGCCACAGCGCGTGCGACAGGCGATGCCACAGCACCGCATGCAGCCCGGCATAGCACAGCAGGGCTTCCACCCAGCTCGGCCGGGCCGGGTCCCGTGCCCGGATCGCCCGGACCAATTCTATGATTTCCAACGCCATCGGGTAAACTCCTCAAGCGAGGGATCAGCCGGCCGCATCCATCCAGGGCGGGGTCGGCAGCCCACGCCCGCGCAGGAAGGCGGGGTTGAACAGCTTGGACTGGTAGCGCGCGGCGCCGTCGCAGAGGATGGTCACCACGGTATGGCCGGGGCCGAGGTCGCGTGCCACGCGGATCGCCGCCGCCACGTTCAGCCCGGCGCTGCCGCCCACCGAGATCCCCTCCTGCATCTGCAGGTCGAAGACCTGTTCCAGCATCGCCGGGTCCTCGATGCGGACCGCGTCGTCGATCAGGTCCCGCGCCTGGGCCAGGTTGCCCGGGGCGCGCGCGGCCTGGCCGATACCCTCCGTGATGGAGCTGCCCTCCGCCTTCGGCGTGCCGGTCTTCACCCAGTCCAGCAGGCCGGAGCCGCCGGGATCGGCGAGGACGATCCGCACGCCGGGCTTGCGCGCCTTCAGCGCACGGGCGACGCCGGCCAAGGTGCCGCCGGTACCACAGGCGCAGGTGAAGGCATCCACCCGGCCATCGGTCTGGTCCCAGATCTCCGGGCCGGTCGTTGCCTCATGGGCCAGGGCATTGGCAGGATTGTCGAACTGGTTCGCCCAGACGGCGCCGAGCTCCTCCGCCAGGCGGCGAGAGACATTGACATAGTGGCCGGGATCGCTGGCTGGCTTGGGCGGCACCAGGCGGAGATCGGCGCCGATCATGCGGAGATAATCCAGCTTCTCCCGCGACTGGGTTTCCGGCACCACGATCACGCTGCGCCAGCCCAGGGCATTGGCGGCCAGCGCGATGCCGATGCCGGTATTGCCGGCAGTGCCCTCCACGATGGTGCCGGCTTGGCCCGGCACCAGGCGCCCTTCCGCCATGGCGGCCTTCAGGATGCCGAGTGCCGCGCGGTCCTTCACGCTGCCGCCGGGGTTCATGAATTCCGCCTTGCCGAGGATCTCGCAGCCCGTCGCTTCCGAGGCGCGCCGCAGGCGGATCAGCGGCGTGTTGCCGACCGCGCCCCAGAAGCCGTCGACCACCCCGTCCACCGCGGTCAGGCCTTCACCTCGACCCAGCGGAGATAGGGGCGCTCCGCCTCCCAGCCCTGCGGGAACAGCGCCTTGGCCTGCTCGTCCGGGATCGAGGGCGGGATGATGGCGCGGTCGCCCGGGCGCCAGTTCACCGGCGTCGCCACCTTCTTCCCGTCGGTGAGCTGGAGGCTGTCGATGACGCGCAAAATCTCGTCGAAGTTGCGGCCGGTGCTGGGCGGATAGACCATGAACAGCCGCACCTTCTTCGCCGGGTCGATGACGAAGACGGTGCGCACGGTGATGGAGGGGTCGGCCTCCGGATGCACCATGCCATACAGCGCGGCGACCTTCTTCTCCGGGTCGGCGATCATGGGGAAGTTCACCGCGTGGCCCTGGGTGTCGGCGATATCCGCCTCCCACCCCGCATGGCGGTCGAGGTCGTCCACCGACAGGCCGATGACCTTCACGCCGCGGCGGTCGAATTCCGGCTTCAGGCGGGCGGTCTCACCGAGCTCGGTGGTGCAGACCGGGGTGAAGTCCTTCGGGTGGCTGAACAGCACGCCCCAGGACGTGCCGAGCCATTCATGGAAGCGGATGGTCCCCTGCGTCGTGGCCGCTTCGAAATCCGGGGCCACCTGGCCGAGCTGGATCATGGCAAGTCCTCCTCATCCGGCGGCCGCGCGGGGCCGCCCCGGGGGACGATAAGGGTATTCCGAAGCCCGATTCCAGCGGGGGTGGCGGGATGGTGCGGGCTGCCGTGGGACCATGCATGCTCCCCCTGCATGGCCGCGCGGCTTGCCTTTCCCCGGGCGGTCGGCGCGGAGACAGCGTCGGCTGCGGAGCAGCCCGGCCGTGGAAGAATATTCAGGCAGCGGGCGGCTGGTCTGCGGCGATGCGGCCAGGCCCGCGGGACGGCCGGCGAGGCGGCGCCTGCCTTCCAAATACCCGCCGGCGAGGGCCGCCATTCGCCGCGGCAAAGCCGGCGCCGCAGCAATCCATTCGCATTTCGCAAGGAAAAGCCGCGGCGCATTGCGCCATCGCGGGCGCGGAGAATGACCCGCTCCATTCCGCCGGCCGCGAAAGCCGTGCCGCGGCCAGATCCTTGTCCCGGAGGCGAATTGATTCCGCGTCAAGCCGTGGCGTATTCTCCCATTTCGCCGTTTCTCAGGCGACCTGGCGCCTCAGACTCGAAAGGCTTCGAGGTCCGTGCCGCGCGCCAGGGCCTCGGTCACCCAGCCGGGGCGCCGCCCGCGACCTGACCAGGTGGCCCCGGTGGGGCTGCGGTATTTCGCCGCCACGGATCGCCCGGCATCCTTGCGCGGCTTGCGCTTCGCCACCGGCATCGGGGCATCATGGCCGATCCGGCCATAGAGTTCCTCAACGCTGAGGCCGAGCGCGGCGGCCTTTTGCGCGAATTCCTCGATCAGCGCCGCCTTGGCGCCTTCCATTTTCTCCTGGCGCTTCTCCTCCGCCGCGGCGATCAGGGCCGTGAGATCGGCAACGCTCAAATCGTCGAGATGGATTGCGGATTTTTCAGCCATGGGCATCTTCCAATCACCAATAATGCCCTTTCGCTAGCCCGGCGCCTGTGATTTCGCAAGATTGGATTGCCGCTTCAATCGAATGCGAAATGGTTATTCGCGGCGCGCGCCGCAGGCCATGGTGCGCGCGTTGCCGCGGCGGCCCGGTTGACCGGGCGAAACGCCGATGATAGTTTCCTAGTCAACAAACAAGACCAGGAGGCGGCCGATGAGCCAGCCCAGGACAGCGCCCTCGGGACTGACCGATCACACCGGGTATTGGATGCGCATGGTGTCGAACGCCGTCTCGCAGGCTTTTGCACGCGCGGTATCGGCCGAAGGCGTCACCGTCGCGGAATGGTCCTTCATGCGGGCGCTTTATGATCTCGAACCGAGCGCGCCGTCGATCCTGGCCGACAAGATGGGCCTGACGAAGGGTGCCATCAGCAAGCTTGCGGAAAGGCTGGTCGCCAAGGGATTGGTCGAACGGGCGGAAAACCGCGACGACCGGCGTGCTCACCGCCTGTCCTTGACCCGGCGGGGCCGGGCGGCAGTTCCGTTGCTGGCAACGCTTGCCGACAGGAATGACGCCGAATTCTTCGCCGCGCTGACGCGGGAAGAGCATGAAACGCTCGATCGGATCCTGAGGGTTCTGGCCGAACGGCGCGACCTGAAAGCCATCCCCCTGGACTGAATCAGACGGCCGAACAGGGTCCCGGCGAAGATGACTCCGGCGAATCCAAGCCTGCCCGACACAACACCACCTGAAAGGAAGCCGCCATGAACGCGGAGCAGAACGCCATTGCCCGAACCTGTCTGCATGCCGCTCAGGAAGGAAGGCTGAGCTTCCCGGATATTGTCGGCAGGCTGAGCGCCGCCGGCTTCGAGGGCTATACGGTCGATTATCGCCGCGACAGCCAGATCTTCTATCTGCCGGAGGGCGACAGCGTCGCGATGGCCATGCAGCCCGCCGCCGGCCCTGTCGCCGCCCGCTTCGATGCCACCGAGATCGCGCGCCTGGTGCGATGGGCCCAGGCGAGCCCCGCCGACTACGGCTACGCCGCCTTCAGCGCCAGGGCGAAAGCCGCCGGCTGCGCGGGTTACCATGTCTCGTTCCTGGGCCGCCGCGTGGTCTATTTCGGCCGAACCGCCGAGACCCATGTCGAGCACTTCCCCCCGTGACGGGTCCCGGCGCTGACATCGTCACACCATCCGGCGGGCAGGGCCGCAGGCGCCTTCGGCCACCGGCACGGCGCCGCGGGCGGGGATGGTGGTGATTTGGCGCACCCGGAGGGATTCGAACCCCCGACCAACGGAGTAGAAATCCGATGCTCTATCCAGCTGAGCTACGGGTGCAAGGCCGGGTTCAGTGGGACCAGTTGTCGGTGCGGCCGAACCTGAAGTTGTCCGCATAGGCCTTCGGCTTGATGTCCGCCTTCACCACCGGCGGCACCGCCACCTCATAGGTCCAGCCACGGGCGGCGGCATAGGCGGCGGCGGCTTCGGCGCTGGGGAAGCGCAGCGTCACCTGGCCCTGGGTATCGCCGGAGCCGGGCCAGCCGGTCAGCGGGTCCAGCCGCTTCGGCTCCCCTGGCGCGAATTCGAGCAGCCATTCGCCGGCCCCGGCGCGGCCGGACTGCATGGCCGATTTCGGCTGGCGGTGGATGCGGACGGTCTGGCTTTCGCGCGACATGGGGCGGTGGTCTTCCTCGCGGGAACAATCCTGCGGTCGACATACACCGGACCGCGCGCGCTGTCGCCAGGGGCGGGCCGGCGGCCGGCATCGCCAATAGCGGCATCCTGCTAACAAGAGGTCAAGCAATGCCGCGCACTCTGACCGCCTGCTCGCGGAGTCCGCCATGCTGCTCGCCCTGTACGACCTGCCGGACATCATGGTCTATGCCTTGTTCATGCTGGTGTCGGGCCTGATGGCGGCGCTGGCCTGCCGGCTGGGCGCCCCGCTGGTGGACCTGCCGTCCGCCAAGGATCACCTCGACATCGCCATGCGGACCACCGCCGCCGTGGTCTCCGCCCTCACCCTCACCCTGGCCTTCTGCGCCATCCAGGCCCGCACCCAGCAGAGCGAGGCGCAGCGCCTGGTCAGCCTGGAGGTCTCGGCCATCAGCGGCGTGGCGCGGCAGGCGGCACGGATGGAGGCCGAGGGCGGGCACATCCACCTTGCCGTGATGGCCTACCTGCACAGCGTGGTGGACACGGAATTCCACCGCATGGCCGACCATGGCCGCGATCCCACGACCCAGCGCCTGGCGGAGACCTTGGAACACGCGGTCTATGCCGCCGCCGCCGGCGCCTCGGACAGCGTCGCGGCGGATCTGATGGAGCAGGCGGACGATCTGGACCAGGCGCGGGAGGAACGGCTGCACGCGGCCACCACGGGGCTGCCTCGCGCCTTCTGGCTGCTGATTGCCATGCTGTTGGGGCTGCTGGTCGCCACCGGCGTGCTGTACCCGCCGCGCCGGCACACCATCGGGATGCTCGGCGTGCAGGCGGCGGGCGTGGGCTCGCTCGTTGCCTTCGTGTTCCTGATGGACCAGCCCTTCCGGGGCCACCTGTCGGTCAGCGCGGCGCCCTATGAGTCGCTGATCCACAGCCTGACCCACCGGGCGGAAGTGGCGGCGGCGATCCGGCGCGGCATCCTGGTCGCCGAACCGCCGCCGCAGCCCGAGGCCCCGCGGGTGGCGGAGGAAGCGCCGGCGCCGGCCACGCGGTAGTGCGTTGGCCGCCTGCCCGCTCCTGTCCTACAGCCACGCCGAATCCATCGGGGGAATGGCATGGCGTGGATCTACCTGGCGGCGGCCGGGCTGCTGGAAGTGGGCTGGGCGATGGGCCTGAAGCACACGCATGGCTTCACCCGGCTCTGGCCCAGCCTGATCACCCTGGCTGCCATGGCCGCAAGCTTCTGGCTGCTGGCCCTGGCCCTGAAGACGCTGCCGATCGGCACCGCCTATGCCATCTGGACCGGCATCGGCGCGGTCGGCACCGCGCTGCTCGGCATCTGGCTGCTGGGCGAGCCCGCCAACCCGGCCAGGCTGGCGGGCATCGGCCTGATCCTCGGCGGGATCGTCACGCTGAAGCTGGCCGGATGAAGCGTCGGCGGTCTCCGACCCGCCCCACCAGGGCCAGACCAAGGCCGCCCGACGGCCGGGGGCCGCTGGGCCATCAGATCGGCGCGCGGCCTTCCGCCACGCGCCGGTCATCGGCCTCCACCATCATCGCCACCATCCGGGCGAAGCTGGTCTGCGGCTTCCAGCCGAGCTTGCACGCCGCCTTGCCGGCGCAGCCCACCAGCAATTCAACCTCCGCCGGGCGGTAGAAGGCCGGGTCCACCTGCACCAGCAGGCGGCCGCTGCGGCGGTCGAGCCCCCTCTCGGTATCGCCCGCGCCTTCCCACACCAGGTCGAAGCCCAGCGGTTCCGCCGCGCGCTCCACGAAGTCGCGCACCGTGCGCGCCTCCCCCGTGGCCAGCACATAGTCGTCCGGCGTGTCCTGCTGCAGCATCAGCCACATGCCCTGCACGTAATCCTCCGCGAAGCCCCAGTCGCGCCGCGCCTCCAGGTTGCCCAGCCGCAGCACATCCAGCTTGCCGTGCTTCAGCA
The DNA here is from genome assembly GCF_012103215.1 of Falsiroseomonas selenitidurans. Taxonomy (GTDB): domain Bacteria; phylum Pseudomonadota; class Alphaproteobacteria; order Acetobacterales; family Acetobacteraceae; genus Falsiroseomonas; species Falsiroseomonas selenitidurans. The sequence goes on along the minus strand of NZ_JAAVNE010000005.1, from coordinate 145,397 downwards.
ACGCCATGGAGTAGGTGATCTTGCGGGTGACGAAGTCGATGCCCCGCAGCGGCGATTCATGGTTGAACAGGATGCCGCTGCTGCAATGCATGCCGTAGCTCTCGCGGTAGTTCACCGTCAGCCAGTGGGCATAGAGCTTCGCCACGCCATAGGGGCTGCGCGGGTAGAAGGAGGTCGCCTCGTCCTGCGGCACCGCCTGCACCTTGCCGAACATCTCGCTGGTGGAGGCCTGGTAGAAGCGCGCGCGGCCGCCGGCCTGGCGCACCGCTTCCAGCAGCCTGGCCGGGCCCAGCGCGTCGATGTCCGCGGTGTAGATCGGCTGTTCGAAGGACAGGCCGACGAAGCTCTGCGCCGCCAGGTTGAAGATCTCGTCCGGCTTCACCTTCTCCAGCGCCCGCTGGATGTTGGTCTGCTCATGCAGGTCGAGGTCGACGCGCTCGACCGCCTCAGCGATCCCGAGCTCGCGCAGCCTGCCATCGTTGGAGGAGGAGGAGCGGCGGAAGGTGCCGACCACCCGATACCCCTTCGCCAACAGCAGGCGGGCGAGGTAGGCGCCATCCTGCCCGGTGATGCCCGTGACCAAGGCCGTCTTCGTCATGTCGTGTCTCTCTGTGTTTTCGGCCGGGGCCGAACTGGCAGGCGCAGCAATGCAATCCGCGCGGCGACAACGCGCCGGCGGGCTCAGGGATGCAGGGCGGGGGCGCGCAGCAGGGCGCGGTAGTCGGGCGCCGGGAAGCGGCGCGGCAGCGGATGGCGCAAGGCGGGCTCGGCCGCGATGCGGCGCAGCAGCGTGGCGGCGGCGCGGATGTCGGGGTCGGCCCAGGCGGCGTTGGGCAGGTCGTAGGTCGCCTGCGCATCGGCGGCCTGCACCAGGCGGGCAGGCACGCCATGCGCGCCGGGGCCGTCCATGAAATCCACATTGCCGGACCAGGCCGTGGCGACCACCGGCCGGCCCAGGGCCAGCGCCTCCGCCAGGGTGAAGCCGAAGCCTTCCGCCCGATGCAGCGACAGCAGCACGTCGCAGGCCAGCACCAGGGCGGAGAGGTCCGCATCCGACAGCGCCGCATCCAGCACCCGCACATTCGGCCGCGCCGCCGCCTGCGCCGCCACCGCGCGCCAGGCCTCCCCGGCGCGGGCGGTGTTGTGGACCTTCAGCACCAGCAGGTGGCGCGGGTCGTCGCCGAAGGCGGCGTGGTGCGCCGCGATGCCGGCGGAGGGGTTCTTCCGCGCGATGGAGGAGGCCGCGTCGAACACCTGCAGCGCCAGGAAGGCCTCCTCCGGCAGCCCGAAATCGGCGCGCGCCAGGGCGGATGGCGCGGCCGGGTCCACCGGATAGGGCACCACCCGCACCGGTACCGTCCCCGCATCGCGGAAGGCCGCGGCGGTGAAGGCGGATCCGGCCCAGATCTCGTGGCAGGACCCGAAGCCGCGCTGCCAATCCGCCGGCAGCACCGGCAATTCCCAGTTCCACACCGCGACCACGCGCTTGCCGGCGACCGCGCCGCGGCCGAGGGCGGCCAGCGCCCAGGGCAGCATGGGCCCGTTCACATGCACCAGCAGCGTCCCCGGCCCGTCCGGCACCGCGGGTGGCGGGCCGGGCGGGCCCTGGCGCAGCTTCCCGGTGAGGTCGGCGGCCAGCGGCTCCAGCCCCGCCGCCGCCAACCCGGCCTGCAGGCGCCGCGCGGCGGTGCCCAGGCCGCTCATCGCGCGGAAATACCCGGCATGGGCCAGCAGCCCAACGCCGGAAGGCGCCGGCCGGGCGATGCGCGGGGCGCGCAGCGCCATCAGGCTGAACAGCGCCTCCCGCCGCATGCGGCGGGGCAGCAGGCTCCAGGTGCGGTGGATCAGGCTCATCCCGCCACCGCCGCCGGGCGCCGTGCCTCGAAGACGCGCAGGGGAAGGTCGCTGCCGTGGATCGTCACGGCGTGCTCCAGCATCTCGAAGCCGGCCGCCTGCACGATCTCCGGCAGGTCCAGCCCGAAATCGGTGAACACCAGCGCCCCCTCCGCCCGCAGCGGGTCGCCATGGAAGGCGGGCGGCAGCAGGTGCTCCACCCCGGCCGGGCCCAGCCGGGCACGGGTGACGCTGTGCCGCAGGTCGCGGTCCTGCGGCACGGTGAAGAGGTGCGACCCGCCCGGCCGCAGCACGCGGAAGCTCTCGGCGAAGGCGCGCGCCGGGTCCGGCACATGCTCCAGCACGTCCTGGCTCAGCAGCATGTCGAACTGCGCGTCGGGGTAGGTCAGGCGGGTCAGGTCCTCGCAGCGGATGCCCTGCGGGCCGCACTCGCCCGGCGCCACGCCATCGATGAACTCGGAGCACGCATAGCCGGGCCAGCCGCGCAGCGTGTCGGCGATGCCGCCGACGAAGCCGAATTCGTGCAGCCTTATCCCGGGCGCCTGGCGGCTCCATTCGGCCAGCGAGTCCACGCCCGGCACCGCCAGCCGGGACAGCAGCACCTGCGCCACCGCCTGGCTGCGGCCCAGCGCGTAGCAGGCCTGGCAGCGAATCGCCTCGCGCACCTCGGGCCCCTCGGTCGGCGCCAGGCGGGCGGAGCCGCAGACCGGACAGCGCGGCGTGTCGAACACCCGCGCGGCGGCATGGCGCCCGGCGGCGCAGGTGAAGCGGCGGCGCACCAGCGTGGCGCCGGCCTCCGACAGCGCGGCGCAGCGCGCCGGGTCGCGCAGCAGGGCGAGCGCCGCCGCCGCCAGCGCCGAGGCGGATTCCTCCACCAGCGCCTCCTGCCCCGGTTCGATGCCGATGCCCTCGGCGCCGACCGCACTGGTCACCACCGGCACGCCGTTCTGCAGCGCCTGCACCACCTTGCCCTTCACCCCGGCGCCGAAGCGCAGCGGCGCCAGGAACAGCCGCGCCGCGGCCAGGAAGGGCTCCACCGCCGGGACATGCCCGGTGACCACCACGCGCGGCCCGGCCAGCGCCTGCACCGCCGGCGGCGGGGCGTAGCCCACCAGCACCAGCCGCGCGGCGGGCTCCTCCTGCCAGATTTCCGGCATGACCTCGTTGGCCAGCATCAGCGCGGCATCGACATTGGGCGTGTGCGGGAAGCCGCCGACGAAGACGATGTCGCGCAGCGGTTCGAAATGCGCCGCGTCATGGGCGCGGATCTCGGCTTCCTCGAAGAAATAGGGCGGGATCGCCACCACCTCCCGCCCCGGGGCCAGGGTGCGGATCAGCGCGGCCTCCGCCTCGCTCGGCGTCGTCACGCGGTCCACCTCCCGGAAGATGGCGATCTCCTGCGCCGCCACGCGGTCCGCCTCCGCGTGCAGCGCCGGGTCGTCGCGCAGTGTGGCCTCGCGCCGCAGGCGCTGGTGGTGCAGGTCGTGGGTGTAATAGGCGAGCATGGCGGAGGAATGCCGCCGGACCGGGCCCAGCAGCCGCTCCGCCACATCCGGCCGCGCCAGCCAGGCGGCGCGCAGGTGCCGGCCATGCGCTTCAAGCCAGTCCTCCGCGGTGCGCGGGGCGCGCACCAGCTCGATGCCCTGCGCCTCCAGCGCCTCGGCCGCCGGGCCCTCCGCCACGCCGTCCATCGGCGCGAAGGCGACGCGCCAGCCGGCGGCGGCCATCAGCCCCAGGTAGCGCGCGATGGTGACGTCGCCGGCATGGCGGTCCGGCCGCGGCACTGCATGGTCCGCCACCAGCAGCAGCGGTCCCTCGCCGGCCGCGTGGCGCAACTCGAAGGCGTCGCCGCGGTCCCAGGGGTGCTTGCGCAGCTGGTCGGCGAAGCGGGCGACGAAGGTGGCGTGGTTGCGCAGCGAAAGCCGGTCGCGCTCCGCCGCGCCGTAGGAGGCGCTGCCGAGATGCACCACCCGGCAGGCCGGCGCGTAGATCACGGACAGGCCGCGCGCCCGGGCGCGGAAGGCGAGGTCGAATTCCTCGTAGAAGGCGGGCGCATAGGCCTCGTCGAAGCCGTCCAGCGCGGCGAAGACCGCGCGGGGCAGCAGCAGGCAGGCGCCGGTGACGCAATCGACCGGGCGACGGTAGGTATAGGCGCCATCCTGCGCACTGGCGCCGCGGCCGATCGGGTAGCCCCAGCCATTGCCGAGGATGCGCCAGCCGGCATCCTGCACCGTGCCGTCGCGGTTCAGCAGCATGCCGCCGACGAGGCCGGCCTGCGGCACGCCTTCCGCCGTGGCCACCAGCGCCGCCAGCCAGTCGGGCTGGACGATGGTGTCGCTGTTGAGGAAGCAGAGATGCCGGCCGCGCGCAGCCGCGGCGCCGCGGTTGCAGCTGCGCAGGAAGCCCAGATTTGCCGCATTCGCCAGGCGCAGCAGGCCGGGGCTGTCCGGCAGCTGCGGCAGCACCGGCTGGCTGGGGTCGTCATCCACCAGCACCACCTCGAAGGTCGGCCCGTCAGCCGCGGCGGCGACCAGGGCGCGCAGGCAGGTCTCGAGGTCCGCCAGGCCGCGCCAGGCGGGGATGATGACGGAGACATCCGGCGCCTCCACCGCCGGGAAGGCGATGCGCAGGTCGCCATGCGCGGCGAAGAATTCGGCCTGCAGGTCGCGGCGCGGCGGTGGCGGCGGCGCGCCCAGGCCATGGATGGGCGGGCTGAGGCTGGGCAGGGTCGGCGGCGCTGCGATGACCGGCCTGGCCTCGGCAGGTGCCGGGGGGGCGGGTGGCAGGGCGGGCGCTGGCGGCGGCGCCTCACGCTGGGCGCGCTGCGCCGCGCGGTGGCGCCGCCACTGCATGGCCCGATGGCCGATCTGCAGGGTTGCCGTCCACCACAGCAGCTTGGCGCCGCGGCCGAGCCAGCGCGCCGTGCGCGGATGCCTTCGGCCGAGCCAGCGCAGCGGGCCCAGCGCGCGCCAGCCGGTGCTGCGGTGGATCTGCTCCAGCATGCCGATCAGGTGGACGACATGCGCCTCCGCCGCCTCCCGCGCCTGCTGCACGGCGTGCAGGCGCGCATGGGCCTCGGCGGCCTGCCGCGCCTGGTCGATCCGCGCCGCCTCCCGCGCCTGGCGAAGGGCGGAATCGGTGCCGGCGGCCGCGCCGCGGCGGGCCTCGTCGCGTTCCATCAGGGTGCGGCGCTGGCTGGCCTCGGCGGCCTCCCGCGCCTGGCGTTCCGCCACAAGGGTCGTCTCCAGCGCGGCCAGGTCGCGCGCCAGGCGGGCGGCTTCCGCCAGGGCCGCGGCCGCCGCCTGTTCCGCGGCACGCAGCGCGGCTTCGGCCTGCGGCAGGCGTTCCCGCAACGCCGCGGCTTCCGCCCGTGCCGCGTCGCCTTCCGCCTGCTGGCGGTGCGAAGCGGCCTCGGCCTGCGGCAGCCGTGCCGCGTCCTCCACCACGTCATGCACCCGTCGGCGGTCGAGATAGGCGGAGGATGGCAGCACCGGCAGCGCCCCGTCGCCTGCCAGGCCGAGCAGGTAGTGCGGCCGCGCCAGGCCACCGGTCGCCTCGATGATGTCCGGGGAGCGCCGTTCGTAGCTGCGCCAGCCATGGCCTGCCGCCACCACGGACCCCAGCATCGGGCGCTGGCGCAGCACCCGGCTGGCCGCAAAATGCCGCGCCAGCAGGGTGCCGAATTCCGGCTCCGTCAGTTCCAGCACATGGAAGGGGTTCGGCGCCGCGCCCGCGGCGGAATACACCATGCGTTCCGGCGTGCTGACCAGGAACAGCCCGCCCGGCCGCAGCACCCGCCGCACCTCCGCCAGGAAGCGCGCCTGGTCCGGCAGGTGTTCCAGCGTCTCGAAGCAGACCACCAGGTCGAAGCTGGCATCGGCCAGCGGCAGCGCCTGGGCATCGGCGCACAGGAAGCGCAGCCCGGCACGCGCATAGTTGCGTTGCGCATGGGCGACGGAGGCCGCATCCAGTTCCACGCCGGTGACGCTGCGCGCCAGCCCCGCCAGCAGCGCCGCGCCGTAGCCTTCCCCGGACGCCACATCCAGCACGTCGCGCCCATCCGCCAGGTCACGGGCGATGCAGTAGCGGTGCAGATGTTCGAATTCGATCTGGCCGCTGACCGCGCTCGTCATACGCTCCCCAGTAAAATCCAGGGGCGTGTTCGGATGAGGAAAGCGAAAGTTCCCATCGCTCCGCGAATTTTCCAAAACTTCGCGTGAGGAAGCGGCCACGATTGCGTCATCCTATTTCGGCGGGGAATCCGCGTCTCAGATGGGTGATAAGTTCACCTGGAGCGCGCCGCCAGAGGTCTTTGCCTCACCTCGCGATTGCATTATCCCCGCGACACCGCTTCGGGCTGGCCGGGGCGGGTCTTCGTCTGGATGCCGACATGGAAACCCGCGACCCGCCGGCCGCCCCCTCCCTGCTGGTGGACCTCCGCAACTGCTATGAGGGTTTCGCCGGCATCCCTCAGGAATTGCGGCTGTTATTCGCGCATTTCACCGACATGCCCTTCGGCAGGCTCGGCGGCCTGGCCTCCGGCATCCATCACCGCGCGCCGCGCGAACGGGCCCCGCGTTCGGCCTACGAGAACGTGATGCAGCAGACCCGGATGATCATCGCGCAGGACAGCAAGCGCCACCCGCTGCCGCTGCCCCTGCGGCTGCTGCCGGGGCGGCTGCGCGAGCGGGTGCTGTATCCCTTCTCCGCCCTGGTCACCGCGCATCGGCCGGAGAGGCTGGACCGCGAGATCGACCGGGAGATCTTCGAGGACTATCTGTGGACGCGGCTGTTCGACAAGACGCTGCCGCCGGACCGCCGCGGCATCATCGGCAAGGCGCGCTTCTTCGCCACCGAGCTGGGGCATGAGAATGCGCGCCACCTGGCGATGCTGCCCAGGCCCTTCGCCAAGCGGCTGGACAGCACCGGCTGGGACCTGTTCTTCGCCGCCAGCGTCTCCCCCTACCGGATCCCGGCCAGCACGCGGATGGTGGTGCGCTATTACGACGCGCTGCCGCTGACCAGCCCGCACACCATCGGCGACGCCTGGCCGCACGCCACCTCCCACGGCCGGATGCTGGCGCGGAACATGGAAGCGGGCGCCACCTTCGTCTGCGATTCCGAACCGGTGCGGGCGGATGTGCTGAAGCTGTTCCCGGAGGCCGAGGCGCGGGTGCTGACCATCCCCGCCCTGCTCGCCGCCGACTACCGGCCGGAGGCCACGCCCTGGTCCGGGGTGCAGGAGATCCTCTCCCGCCGCGCCAGCCCGAAATCCCCCGGCGCCGGCGCCGCGCCGGCCGAGGGCACGCGGCTGGTCATGGCGGTCTCCACGCTGGAGCCGCGCAAGAACTACATGAAGCTGTTCGAGGCCTTCGAGATCGCACAGCAGGCCAGCCGGGTGCCGATGCGCCTGGTGATCGTGGCCAATCCCGGCTGGCGGTCGGAGGCGGAACTGGCGGCGCTGCGGGGCCTGGTGAAGCGCGGCGCCGCGCATCACCTGGCCGCGGTGCCGCTGCCCGAGCTGCGCCGCCTGTATTCCGCCGCGCATTGCGTCGTCAGCCCGAGCCGGGCGGAGGGGTTCGACTATTCGGGCGTGGAATCCATGGCCTGCGGCACGCCCGTCATCGCCTCCGACATTCCGGTGCATCGCTGGGTCTATGGCGAGGCCGCCGAATATTTCGACCCCTACAGCGCCGAGGCGATGGCGGAGCTGATCGGGCAATTTGTCGAACTGCCGCGGCAGGAGGGGTTTCTGGCGGCGCTGCGCGCGCGCGGCCTGCGCCAGGCGGCGCTGTACGGCGCGGCGACGCTGATGCCGCGGTGGGAGGAGCTGCTGATGCGGCTGGGGCGGCTAGACCCGCCAGCTGCGGGCCTGGCGCGGTGATGGGGCGATCAGCATGGCATCGTCGGCGGCGATCAGGTTCGGGTTGAGGTAGGGGTCGCGCTCCATCGCCGCCGGCCAGCGGGCGCGCACCGCCGCCTGTTCCTGGCGGAAGCGGGCGATGCGGGCCGGGTCGCCGGCATCGGCGCGGGTGGCGGATTCCAGGTGGCGCAGCACCGCATGCGGCGTCCACAGCACGCGCAGCCCGGCATCCCGCGCGCGGAGGCAGATCTCGATGTCCGACCATTCCAGCGTCAGCGCCGCCGCCTCGAAACCGCCGAGCCGCTGAAAGACCTCGCGCCGCATCGCCAGGCAGGCGCCGGTGACGGCGGCGACGTCGCGCGGCGTGGCCAGTTGGCCCAGATAACCGGGCGCATCGCCGGGGGCGAAGCGTTCCAGATGCGTGGCGCGCGCCGCCGGCCCCAGCGCCACGCCGCCATGCTGCAGCCGCCCATCCGGGTAGAGCAGCTTCGCCCCCACCACGCCGACATCCGGCCGCATCGCCTGGCCCGCCAGCTCCGCCAGCCAATGCGGCTGCAGCACCTGCGTGTCGTTGTTCAGGAAGACCAGCACCGCCCCCTTCGCCACCGCCGCGGCCGCGTTGTTGGCGGCGGACCAGTTGAAGGCGCCGGGGCGCGGCAGGATGCGGATGCGGGGCTCGGTGGCCAGGCGCGCCAGCAGGGCCTGCGCGTCCGGCTCGTCGCTGCCATTGTCCACCAGCAGGATCTCGTCCGGCGGCGGCGTGGTGGCATGCAGCAGCCCCTCGATGCAGGGGCCGAGCAGATCGGCGCGGTTGCGCGTGGGGATGATGAGGCTGGTGGCGGGCGGCGCCGGCCAGGTGGCGCGCGGCACCATCGGCGGCGGCGGCGCCGGCAGGGCACGCCGGGCGAGGATGGCGGGCAGGTGCTGCACGCGGGCGGGATGCGCCAGCGCCACCTGGCGCAGCATCTCCGGCCAGGGGGCCGGCCTGGCGAGGTCGCGGCGCAGGAAGGCAGGCCCGCCCAGGCTGTCCCAGGCGCGCAGCGGCTCCGGGCTCCAGCCCGGCTTGAAGCGCGGCGCGGCGGGCTCCCCCATCGGGCCGAAGCCGTCCTCGTCGGCAAACAGCAGCGCCAGGTCGGGCAGGGATTGCAGCGCCAGCGCCAGTTCGGCCAGGGCCTCCGGCATCAATTCGTCGCCGGCATCGAGCGCGCACAGGAAATCTCCCTCGGCCTTCGCCAGGGCTTCCTCCGGCGTGGCCCCGGCGGGGGCGGCGGGCGGCAGGCCGGCGCGGCGCAGCGCCTCCGCCAGCGGGCCGGCGCGGCCGGGCGGCAGGGAGAGGCAGAGCTGCCAACCGGTGTGGATCTGCGCCTGCAGGCTGCGCAGGCTGTGCAGCAGCGGCAGCACCGGACCCTCCCCGCCCGCCAGCAGGATGGAGACCAGCGGCCCCGTTCCTGCGCCCATCCGCCCGGTCCCAAGCCGCGCCGCGATCGCCGCCGCATCGCCCGGCCGCAGCGTGGCGTGGGTGCCGGCCCAGATGCGGTAGGCCAGGGCGTCGTCCAGCCGGGCGCCGGCCGGATAGAGCCGCGCAAACAGGTCCGGGGCATCGGCGGGCGCCTCGGCCATGGCAAGCAGCAGCGCGGCGGGCGTCGCCCCGGCCTCGGCTGCCGCCAGATGTGGCGCCAGGCGCGGCGCCGGCCAGCCCTCCCCCAGGCGGTGCACCAGCGCCGCCCCCTCCGCCCCGGCCAGCCGCGCGAGGGCCTCGGGTGAGGCCAGCATGGCGGCGGCGAGCGCCGGCAGCGGCTCGCCCCGGCGCAGCGCGCCGCAATGCGCGGCGAGCCCGGCGGCATCCGGGGTACGGCCCAGCGCCAGGCGGTAGAGCGCGAAGATCGGCGGGGCGAGGCGCCCGGCTTCCTCGGCGGAATCAAAGGGGGCGGGGCCGGGGCTGGGGCGGTTCATGCGGCGGGAGATAGGCATCCCGCCGCTGTGCCCGCAAGCATCGCCCTGCCCGCCCCAAGTCACGCCTGGCGCAAAGGCGGGCCGCATCTTCACGTCAGCGCGATCAACCACGCGCTGAAGCGGCAGAAAATCTGCCATCGTGGCAGAAGTGATGATCGGGACTGCCCCGGCGCCGCGCCGATCCTGCCATAAGCCCGCAGGCATTGCGCGAAGTGGAGGGCGGGTGGATTTCCAGGCCGAGGACCTGATCGAGGCCGGGCGCCGCGTGACGGTCGATTTCCGGGGCCGCGAGGTGGCCGCCCGCGCGGACCGCGAAAGCGGCTACGTGTTCTTCGACCCGCCCAGCCCGGCGGAACTCGACGACTACTACCAGAACACCTACCAGAAGAGCTCGACCGAATATTATACGGTCGAAACGGATTACGCGCCGGACAAGAACCGCTACCACGCCGACCGCATCCTGGAGGCCTGTCGTGCCTGGGCCGGCAGACTGCCCGCCAGCAGCCTGGAACTCGGTTGCGCCTATGGCGGGCTGGTCCAGACGATGGCCGACCGCGGCATCGACGCGCAGGGCACCGACATCAATGGCGGCGCGGTGGCGGAAGGGCAGCGGGTGAAAGGCAACAGGCGCATCCGCCAGGCCGACAACCTGACGGCGCTGGCCGCGCCCGCCGCGCCGGTGGAGCTGATCTATTCGCTGCACGTGCTGGAACACGACCCCAACCTGTTCGAGGTGCTGCGCCTGGCGCGGCGCGCCCTCTCGCCGGAAGGGCTGCTGTTCATCGGCGTGCCGAATGCGATGTATCTCGGCGGGCTGCTGCGCGGCTTCCGGCGCAACCCCTGGGTCAACTACCCGCAGCACCTGCACATGCTCTCCGCCGGCATGATCCCGGCGCTGTGCCGGCAGGCGGATCTGGTGCCGCTGGCCTGGAACACCGGCCTGCTGTTCGAGACGGATGCCTCCGCCGCGCAGATGCTGAGCGCGGAGGCGCTGGCGGAAGGCGTGCCGGATGCGCTGGCGCTGCTCGCCGGGCAGTCCGGCTTCGGGATGGAGCTGAACATGCTGCTGGCACCCGCGCGCGGCCGGCTGGCGGCCGCCCATGCGGCGGAGGTGGCCTTGCAGCTCAACGCGCTGGAGGCGCAGCGGCGGCGCGAGGTGGCGATCCGCGCGGCGCGGCGGCGCGCGCCGGGCGCGGCTTGACGTGGCGGCTGCGCACCGCAAGCTGTGGCGCCAACAAGGGGGAAGCCGGAGATGTCTGAGCTGGAAAAGCTGGCCAAGTGGCGCGGCTTCGTGCCGGATGAGGAGCTGGAGACCTATCGGAAGGGCGGCTTCGCGCGCCGCATCGGCATCGGCCGCCGCCCGGCGCTGCTGAACATCGACACCACCTACATGTTCGTCGACCCTGCCTATTCACAATGCGGGCGGGAGGATCCGGCGCTGCTGGCCTCGCTGACGCGGCTGACCGCGCTGTTCCGGCAGCTTGACCTGCCCATCTACTACAGCCGGCGCGACGACCGCACCCATCCGAGCTATCGCGGCATCTGGAACCTCAAGCTCGGCACGGCGGGGGACTACCAGTACAGCCGCGACCGGCGCGCCGATGAATGGCCCGCTTCCTATGCGCCGCGGGAGCAGGACCGGGTGGTGATGAAGAACAAGCCCTCCTGCTTCTTCGCCACGCCGCTGGAGGCCTTCCTGCGCTACGACGAGGTGGACACCGTCATCATCTGCGGCATCTCCACCTCCGGCTGCGTGCGGGCCGGCGCGATGGACGCCTTCTCGCACAATTTCCGCGTGGTGCTGGTGGAGGAATGCTGCGGCGACCGCAGCCCGACGGCGCACAAGGCCAACCTGTTCGACCTGGACATGAAGTTCGCCGATGTCGAAAGCCTGGACCATGTGGAGCGGGAACTGCAATCCCGCTTCGCCGTTCCGCGGGCGGCGGAATAGCAAAGGCACCGCGCGCGGCGGGTTGGGCTACGGGCTGCGCGCGAGGCTGACGCCGATCATGGAATCGCGCGTCACCAGCGTGGCGAGCCGCGCGGCGTCCCAGCCCTCGGTGCCGGCGGGGCGCGCCGGCACCACCAGGTAGCGCAGCTCCGCGTTGCTGTCGTGCACGCGCAGCTCCATGCCCGGCGGCAGGGTGGTGCCGAATTCGGCGAGGATGCCGCGCGGGTCGCGCACGGCGCGGGCGCGGTAGGCGCGGCTCTTGTACCAGGCGGGCGGGCGGCCGAGGATGCTGCGCGGGTAGCAGGAACACAGCGTGCAGACCACGAGGTGGTGGCGCGCTGCCGTGTTGAACAGCGCGGCCAGCTTGGTGCCCGCCGCATCCAGCCCAAGCTCCGCCGCCGCCGCCACCGCATCCTGCGCCAGCCGCGTGGCGAAGGCCGCGTCGGTCCAGGCGCGGGCGACGAGGGCCGCGCCATGATGCGGGCCGCGCGCATCCATCCGCGCGATCTCCTCGCGGATCTCCTCCGCCGTCAGCACGCCCTGGGCCAGCAGCAGGTTGCGCACCGCCAGGCCGCGCAGGCGCAGCGGCGAGAGCAGCTGCTCCGCCGCGTCGTGATCCTCCTGGTAGGGATGCGCCGCCTCGTCATGATGATCGTGGTCGTGATGATCGTGGTCGTGGTCGTGGTCGTCGTCGTGGTGATGGTGCCCGGCCGGGGCGCCCTCCACGCGGTCCAGCCCGGCCGCGCGCAGCCGCGCCTCCTCGGCCAGCAGCGCCGCTTCCGGCACCAGGCCCTTGTCCATCAGCAGGGTCGAGAAGGCGAGGATCCAGCGTTCGTAATAGGGCATCGCCCAGTAGGTCTCGCTGTCCAGCTGTTCCTGCACGCGGCGGCTTTCGTCGGTGGTGAAGAAGCGCCGCTTGCCATCGGCCAGCAGCATGCGGATCGCGTCCGCCTCCTTCTCCCAATGCGCGGCCTCATGCTCCGCGCGCGCCACCACGCCGTCGAAGCGGCCACCGGCATCGTGCGGGGGATGGTCGTGCGGCAGGTCGTGCATGGTGGTTTCCTCGATCGCGCAATTGTCCAGACTAATCGCCCCCTGCCGCCACCGGAAGCCTCGACAGGCCCGGGGGCAGCCGGCATCCTGGATACAAGAAGAACGGGAGCACGACGGGAATGACCACCTCGACCTTCGGCCGCCGCAGCCTGCTGGCCGCCGGCACCGCCGCGCTGGCCGCGCCTGCCCTGAGCACACCGGCGCTGGCGCAGGCCTGGCCACAGCGCGACCTGCGCCTGGTTGTGCCCTTCCCGCCCGGCGGCACCACGGATGTGGTCGCGCGCCTGGTGGCCGCGGCGATGCGCGACAAGCTCGGCCGGGCCGTGGTGGTGGAAAACCAGCCCGGCGCCGGCAGCACCACGGCCGCCGGCCGCTTCGCGCGCGAAGGCGATGACCATGCGCTGTTCGTCTCGCAGATCGCCTCCCACGGCATTGCGCCGGCGCTGTATACCAACCTGACCTACAACCCGGTCGCCGATTTCCGCGCGGTGACGCTGATGGTCACGGTGCCGAATGTCTGGGTGGCGAACCCGCGCAACGTGCCGGATGGCGATGTGCGCGCGCTGCTGCGCGACGCCCGCGCGCGGCCCGGCCTGCGCACCTATGCCTCGGCCGGCATCGGCACCTCCACCCATCTGACCGGGGAGCTGATTGCGCAGCTGGCGCGCGCGCCGATGCAGCACGTGCCCTATCGCGGCGCCGGCCCCGGCATGATCGCGGTGATGGGCGGGGAGGTCGACACCTTCATCGACAACCTGCCGACCGCCCTGCCGCAGATCCGCGCCGGCACGGTGAAGCCGCTCGCCGTCACCGCCCCTGCCCGCCTGCCCGGCCTGCCGGATGTGCCGGCGCTGGCCGAGCTTGGGGCGGAATTCGGCATGGCGGGCTTCGCCGCGGAGGCCTGGTTCGGCCTGCACACGCATCGCAGCGCCTCGGATGCCGTGGTGGCGCGGATGGGCGAGGCGGCGCGCGCCGCGCTGGCCGACCCGGCGCTGCGCGCCCAGCTGGCGGAACGCGGCACCCAGCCGCAGGGCAACACGCCGGCGGCCTATGACGCGCTGGTTGTGGCGGAACTCGCCCGCTGGCGGACCGTGGTGCGGCAGGGCAACATCACGGTGCAATAGCCGGGACACCACCGCGACGTGACCGAGGATCTGATCGACCACCTGCTGGGCCTGCCGCCCGACCACCCGGTGGTGGCGCTGCGCCACCGCCGGCCGGAAGCGCGCCGCCATGCCGAAGGCGCCTTCCGCGAATTGCTGCTGCCCGCCGATCCCGGCGGGCTGAGCCATGCGGAACGCGCCGCGCTGGCGCTTCTGGTGGCGGAGCGGGAGGGCGATGCCGACCTCGCCGCGCAATACCGCGCCATGGGCCCGGCGGCGGCCGACACGCCGCGCATGGCGGCGCTGCTGGACTACGCCGCCAAGGTGGCGCTGGCGCCGGAGACCACGGTTCAGGCGGACATTGATGCGCTCGCGGCGCTGGGCCTCACGCCGCGCGACATCGTGGCGGCCACCCAGCTGATCGCCTTCGTGCCCTACCAGGTGCGGATGCTGGCCGGGCTCCGCGCCCTGGCGCGGGAGAAGGCGGCATGAGCGCGCGCTTCACGCTGAAGCCGGTCGGCTGGCGCCCGCGGCTGCCGCCGGTGAAGGCCGAATCCGCCACGCCGGAACAGCTGGCGGCGCTGGATGCCTGCCCGCCGGCCGTGCGGCGCTCCACCTATTTCCTGACCCTGGCGCATGACCCCGGCTCGCTGGGGGAGCGTGGCGCCCTGTTCAACATCGTCATGTATGCCGAAGGCGGGCTGGACCGGGCGGACCGGGAACTGGCCACCGCCGTCGTCTCCATGGTGAATGGCTGCGTCTACTGCACCGCGGTCCATGCCAAGCGGTTCGTCGAGCTGTCGGGCGACGAGCCCGCCATGCAGCGGATGCTGGAGGAAGGCTGGGCGGCGGAGCCCGACCCGCGCCGCAAGGCGATCGCCGACTTCACCGAGGCGCTGACCCGGTCCCCGGGCGCCGTGACGCCGGCGCATCTGGCACCGCTGCGCGCGGCAGGGCTGGACGATCTTGAGATGCTCGACCTGCTGCACGGCATCGCCATGTTCGCCAACGCCAACCGGCTGATGCTGACGCTGGGCGATCCGCTGCTGCCCCGGGTGATGTAGCCGGCGGCCCCCGCCCGAAGGCGGGGGCCTGCCGCCTCAGTTCACCTGCGCGCCGGAAATCCGCACCAGCTCGGCATGGCGGCGCAGTTCGTCCTGCAGGTATTGCGCCAGCCGTTCCGGGCTGCCGCCGCCATCCAGCGCCAGGCCGGCCGATTCCAGGCGCTGCTTCGCCGCGGGGTCGGACAGCACCGCATTCGCCAGGGTGTTCAGCCGCGCCACCAGCGCCGGGTCGGCGCCCTTCGGCAGCATCAGGCAGAACCAGGTGCCGAAGGCCAGCCCGGGCATGCCGAGTTCCGCCGCCGTCGGCACATCCGGCAATTGCGGCACCCGCGTCTCCGACAGCACGGCGATGGCCCGCACGCGGCCGCCCTCCACCAGGGGCTTGGCGCCGGTCACCAGGTTGAACATGGCCTGGATGCGCCCGGCGATCAGGTCCGTGGTGGCCGCTGCCGGCGCCGCATAGGGCACATGCGTCAGCTGCGTCCCGGTGCGGGATGCGAACAGCTCCGCCGCCAGATGCATGGAGGACCCGTTGCCGGTGGTGCCGTGGTTGATGGCGCCGGGATTGGCCTTGGCATAGGCGGTGAAGCCGGCCAGGTCGCGCATCGGCAGGTCGTTGTTCACGATCAGGATGTTCGGCACGCTGCCCAGCAGCACCACCGGCGTGAAGTCCCGCACCGGATCGAAGGGCATGGAGCGGTACATGGCCGGGTTGGTCGCCAGGGTGCCGGCCCAGGTCCAGAGGATGGTGTGCCCATCCGGCTCCGCCCGCGCCGCCGCCGTCGCACCGATATTGCCGGCAGCACCGCCGCGATTCTCGATGATCACGGGCTGGGAGATGCGCTTTTCAAGCTCCTGCGCGAAGATCCGCGCCAGCGTATCCGCCGTGCCGCCGCCACCCGGCGCGGGGACGATGATGCGGACGGGGCGGTTCGGCCAGGCGGGGGCCTGGGCCTGGGCCGGCGCGGCGGCGGCCAGTGCCGCGGTGGCGAGAAGCGTGCGGCGTGACAGGGTCATGGACAGGGCTCCGGCAGCAGAAAGGTGGACGCTAGGGAATAGCGGCAGCCCTGCCAACCGCGATCCTTCAATAGCCCCGCGACGGCTCCACCCGGTTCGGCGCCGGCCGCCCCGCGCGCAGCTCCAGCAGGTTGTGGAACAGGATGTCCAGCGTGCGGTCATTGTAGGTGGCTGGGTCGTCCGAGGAGACATGCGGCACCACCACCAGCCCCGGCGTGGACCACAGGCGATGGCCCGGCGGCAGCGGCTCCGGCACCGCGACATCCGTCACCGCGCCATCCAGCGCGCCGGCTTGCAGCGCGTCGCAGACCGCGTCCTGGTCCCACACCGCGCCGCGCGCCATGTTCACCAGCTTCGCCCCCGGCGGCAGCAGGCCGATGCGGCGGCGGTCCAGCAGGCCGCGCGTCGCCGGAGTCAGCGGGCAGGCCAGCAGCAGGAATTCCGCGCGCGGCAGCACCTGGTCGAGCGCCTCCGTCGCATGCACCTCGTCGCAATCCGGGTGCGGCGTGGCGCTGCTGCGGATGCCGATCACCTGCATGCCGAAGGCCCGGGCCTGCCGCGCCGCCGCGCCGCCCAGGCTGCCGAGCCCGACGACGCACACGGTGCGGCCCGCCAGCAGGGAGGCGAAGCGCGGCGCCCAGCGTTCGGCCCGCTGCGCCGTGGCGAAGCGCGGCATGTGGGTGGCCAGCATCAGCAGCGCCATCAGCGCGAACTCGCCGGCCTTGGCCGAATGCGTGCCGCGGTTGTTCAGCAGCAGCACGCCCTCCGGCAGCCAGTCGAAGGGCGCGAGGCGATCCAGCCCGGCGGAGGTGCAGGCGATCACCTTCAGCCGTGGCGCCATCGCGGCGGCACCGCCATCGACGAAGCGGGCGCGCACCACCTTGGTCCAGGTCAGCAGCACCTCCGCCTCGCCGATCGCGGCGGCGAAGCCGGCATCGTCATCGGCGAAGGAGACATCCGGCGCGCCGAGGGCGGGGCAGCGCGCCAGGGCGGCGTCCCACTGGGCACGGGTGACGGGGAACAGGCTCTCGCCCGGCGGATTCTGGATATGGATGCGCATGGGCGGAGCCTCGCAGGCATGCGCCGCGCGTCAAGCCGCTTGACCCGCCGCCCGTCTGGCCCAGAGTCGGAAGATGCCGCGCCAGGGCCTCGAATTCCGCCATCTCGAAGCCTTCCGCGCCATCATGCGGGCGGGCAGCGTCACCGGTGCGGGCGCGCTGCTCGGCATCTCCCAGCCCGCGGTGAGCCGGCTGCTGGCGCAGACCGAGGCGCTGTCCGGCCTGGCGCTGTTCGAGCGCGTGCGCGGCCGCCTGGTGCCGACCGCGACGGCGGAGGCGCTGCATGCGGAGACGGAGCGCATCTTCACCGGCATCGCGGAGGTCTCGGCCCTGGCGGAGCGGCTGCGCGCCGGCACGCCGCGGCGCATCGTCGTCGCCTCCCTGCCCACCATCACGCTGGCCGTGCTGCCGCAGGCCGTCGCCGCCTGGCGCAAGGCGGGGCGACGCGCGCCGCTTTCCGTGCATTCGCGCGCGGCGGGGGATGTGCTCGGGCTGGTGGCGGCGCGGCAGGCGGATCTCGGCATCGTCACCGGCGCCGTGCAGGTGCCGGGCGTGCGCTCCGCCCCGCTGATGCGCGTGCCGGGCTGGTGCGTGCTGCCGCCGGGGCACCGGCTGGCGGCGCAGCGCGTGGTGCGGGCGGCGGATCTGGACGGCGAGCCCTACATCGCCCTGTCGCGGGAGGAAGGGCGCCAGGCGCTGGTGGAAGCCGCGCTGCTGGGCAGCGGCGCCCGCCCGGTGGAGGCGGTGGAATGCCGGATGAGCACCGGCGCCGTCGCCATGGCGGTGGCCGGCGCCGGCATCACCCTGGCGGATGCCTTCTCCGTCTCCATCTTCATCGGGCGTGGGCTGGTGCTGCGGCCCTTCGAGCCGGCGGTGGTCTTCGAATACCGGCTGATCTGGCCGGAAGGCGTGCGCGACGGCTTCGGCCGCGCCGCCCTGGCGCAGGAGATCCGCCAGGCGGCGCGCGCGGTGCACGAACGGGTGGCGGCAGCGGCGGCCCTGCCTGCCGGCGGCGCATAGCCCCGGCGTCCACCCCATGCCCAGATGGTATGGGGGCAGCGCCGGCGCTTCGTGCCAGCCTGGGCAGGATGACCAGCGAAAACCCGCCCTTCACGGCC
The DNA here is from genome assembly GCF_012103215.1 of Falsiroseomonas selenitidurans. Classification (GTDB taxonomy): domain Bacteria; phylum Pseudomonadota; class Alphaproteobacteria; order Acetobacterales; family Acetobacteraceae; genus Falsiroseomonas; species Falsiroseomonas selenitidurans. Next base: position 127,363 of record NZ_JAAVNE010000005.1, on the reverse strand, counting down.
GACATGCAGCAGCGCCCCTTCTGGTGGGAAGCCGCGCCCCCCTACCCGGCGACCGCCGCCCTGCCCGATGCGACGGAGGTCGCCATCATCGGCGGCGGCATCGCCGGGCTGGCCACCGCGCTGGAGCTCGGCCGCCAGGGCGTGAAGGCGCTGGTGCTGGACCGCGAGGCGATCGGCTGGGGCGCCTCCTCGCGCAATGGCGGGGCGCTGAGCGGCGCCGGCAGCCTGGGCAAGGTGCGCAGCGACCTGGCGGAGGTCTTTGGCAAGGCGTTCCTCGCCGAACTCGCCGAGGAAGGCGAAGCCGCCTTCGAGCGCTTCGAGGCGCTGGTGGCGCGGGAGGAGCTGGATTGCGACTATATCCGCTGCGGCCGCTTCGTCGGCGCCCATGCGCCGAAGGCCATGGAAGGGCTGAAGCGCCGGGCGGAGATGATCAACGAGGCCGGCGGCACGGAGCAGGCCTTCCTGCTGCCGCGCGGGCGGGTGCGGGAGGAGATCGCCACCGACCGCTACCAGGGCGGCATGGTGCTGCTGCGCGCCGGCGCGCTGCATCCGGCGAAATACGTCCGCTCCCTCGCCCGTGCGGCGGAGCGCCAGGGCGCCCGGCTGGCCGGCGGCGTGGAACTGCTGGGCTACCGGCGGGAGCTGGATGGCGGCTTCGTGCTGCAGACCAGCGCCGGCACGCTGCGCGCCCGCCATCTGATGCTGGCGACCAACGGCTATACCGGCCCCGCCACGCCCTGGCAGCGGCGCCGCCTGGTGCCCGTCGCCAGCTTCATGATCGCGACGGAGGAAATCGGCGAGGAACGCGTGCGCGCCGCCCTGCCGCGGCTGCGCGTCTACGGCGACACCAAGAAGATCCTGTATTATTTCCGCCCCTCCCCGGACCATCGCCGCATCCTGTTCGGCGGCCGCGCCAGCTTCGTCGATGGCGACGTGACGCGCGCCGGCCGCACGCTGCACCGCTTCATGGTGGATCTGATCCCGGACCTCGCAGCGGTGCGGGTGACGCATTGCTGGAAGGGCAATGTCGCCTTCGCCTTCGACATGATGCCGCATGTCGGCATCCAGGACGGCGTGCACTACGCCCTGGCCTGCAACGGCAGCGGCGTGGTCGGCATGACGCATTTCGGCACCGTGGCGGCGCAGCAGATCCTGGGCGGGTCCAACCGCGTCTCCGCCTTCGCCCGCATCCCCTTTCCCACCAGGCCCTTCTACACGGGCAATCCCTGGTTCATGCCGGCCATCGGCATGGCCTACCAACTGCGCGACCGGCTGGATGGCTGGCACGTCAAGCAAGGAGGCAAGACATGATCCGAACCGCATTGTCCCGCATCGCCCCGTTCCGCATTGCGCCGGCGGCCGGGCTCGCCGCGCTGCTGCTGGCCGCGCCCGCCGCGGCGCCGCAGGCGCAGACGCTCACCATGGCCGTGCAGTCCACCTTCGGCATCGACCCGCATTTCTTCTTCAACGGCCCGAACATGGCCGCCGCCCGCCACATCTACGACACGGTCATCAGCCGCGACGAGAACAGCCGCCAGGTGCCCGGCGCCGTGCAGTCCTGGCGCGCGGTGGAGCCCACGGTGTGGGAGCTGAAGCTGCGCCCCGGCGTCACCTTCCACGACGGCACGCCCTTCACGGCGGAAGACATCGCCTTCTCCATCGCCCGCATCCCGAACGTGCCGGGCAATATCGGCCCCTACACGATCAACCTGCGCACCATCGAGCGTGTGGAGATCGTCGACCCGCTGACGGTGCGGCTGCACACCTCCGTGCCCAACCCGACCATCCCCGGGCAGATGACGAATGTGTTCATCGTCTCCCACCGCGCGGCGGCCAATGCGGTGCCGCAGGACTTCAATTCTGGCCGTGCGGCGATCGGCACCGGGCCCTATCGCGTTGTCGGCGGCGTCTCGCCTTCCGGCATCCAGTTCGAGCGCAACGCCAGCTACCACGGCACCCAGCCGCATTGGCAGAAGGTGGATGTGCGCGTCGTCTCCAACGATGCGGCGCGGCTCGCGGGGCTCCTCGCCGGCGACTACGACCTGATCGAGGACGTGCCGCTGGGCGATGTCGGGCGGCTGCGGCGCGAAGGCCGGGTGAACGTCGCCAGCCGGCCGACCGACCGGATCATGTACCTGTCCGTCAACGTGGCGCGGGATTCCCTGCCGCTGGTGACCGGCGCCGACGGCCAGAGGCTGCCGGTGAACCCGCTCTCCGATGTGCGGGTGCGCCGCGCGCTGTCCATGGCCATCGACCGCACGGCGCTGACGGAGCGGATCATGGAAGGTCTCGCCGTGCCCTCCGGCCAGTTGACGCCGGAAGGCTTCGGCGGCCACGACCCCGCCATCCCGGTGCCGCCGGGCGACCCGGCCGGGGCGCGCCGCCTGCTGGCGGAAGCCGGCTATCCGGACGGCTTCGGCATGACCATCTCCTGCTCCAACGACCGCTACGTGAACGATGCGCGGGTCTGCCAGGCGCTCGGCCAGATGCTGTCGCGCGCCGGGCTGAAGATGACGGTGGATGTCACGCCCAGCACCGTCTTCTTCCCGCGCATCCGCCCGGCGCGGGTGACGCTGCCGATGCATTTCGTCGGTCGCTCCTTCTCCTCCGGCGATGCGTCCTATGTGCTCACCACCTCCTTCCACACGCGCGACCTGCCGCAGAACCTGGGCGGCGCCAACCGCAACGGCTTCAGCGTGCCGGCGATTGACGAGAAGATCCGGGCGGTGATGGTGCGCATGGATGACGGCCGCGAGGCGGCGCTGCGCGCCCTGATGGCGGAGGTGGAGGCGCTGTACCCGCAGATCCCGCTCTATGTGCAGATGAGCGCGATCGGCACCCGCCGCGGCATCGCCTACACGCCGCGGATGGATGAGCAGGTGGTCGCCGTCCACGCCCGCCCGGCGCCGTGAAGCGGCGATGACCGGCCGCCCGACCCTCTACGGCACCCGCCACGCCGTCTCCGCCGGCCACTACCTGGCCACCGCCGCCGGCTTCGCGGTGCTGGAGGCCGGCGGCAATGCGGTGGATGCCGGGGTGGCGGCCGGGATCACGCTCGGCGTGGTGCAGTCCGACATCGTCAATGTCGCCGGCGTCGCGCCGATCATCCTGCGGATGGCGGATGGGCGTATGGAGACCATCGCCGGTCTCGGCCACTGGCCGATGGCCTTCCCGGCGGACCTGTTCCAGCGCGCCCATGGCGGGAAGATGCCGCCGGGCGTGCTGCGCACCGTGGTGCCGGCCGCGCCCGACGCCTGGATCACCGCGCTGCAGCGCCACGGCACCATGGGCTTCGCCGAGGTGGCGGAGGCCGCCATCCGCCATGCGCGGGACGGCTTCGCCATGCACCCGACCATGGCGAGCAACCTGGTCGCCAAGCAGGCCGCCTATCAGCGCTGGCCGAGCACGGCGGCGATCTACCTGCCCGGCGGCAGGCCGCCGGCAGTGGGCGACAAGTTCATCCAGGCCGATCTCGGCGCGATGCTGCAGCACATGGCCGACGAGGATCGCGCGGCGCGCGCCGGGGGCCGGGCGGCCGGGCTGGCCGCGGCGCACGCCGCCTTCTACCGCGGCGACATCGCCGCCCGCATCGTCGCCTTCCAGGCCGAGCAGGGCGGCTACCTCGCGCGCGAGGACCTGGCCGGCTTTCGTTCCCGCATCGAGCCGCCGGTGACGCGCGCCTGGCGCGGCCATGCGATCTCCACCTGCGGCCCCTGGTGCCAGGGACCGGCATTGCTGGAGGCGCTGCTGGTGGCGGAGCGCATCGGCATGGACGGGCTGGCGCACAACTCCCCCGCCTGGCTTCACCTGATCGCGGAGGCGCTGAAGGCGGCGCTGGCGGACCGGGAATACCATTTCGGCGACCCGGCGATGGTCGAGGTGCCGCTGGCGGCGCTGCTGTCCGAGACCCACATCGCCGCCCGCGCCGCTTCCTTCCGCGCCGATGCCGCCTGCCCCGCCATGCCGCCGCCGCTGCTGTCCAACGGCCCGCCGATCCCGCCCGAGACGCGGGTTAAGCTGCCGGAGGTGGAGGCCGACACCTCCTATGTCTGCGTCGTCGACCGCTGGGGCAACGCCTTTTCCGCCACGCCTTCCGACGGCTCCTGGAACGCGCCCGTCGTGCCGGGGCTGGGCATCGTGCCCTCCGCCCGCGGCTCGCAAAGCCGGCCGGACCCGGCGCATCCCTGCGGCGTGGCGCCCGGCAAGCGGCCGCGGCTGACGCCCAACCCGGCGCTGGCGGTGCTGGCGGATGGTGGCGTCATGCCCTTCGGCACGCCGGGCGGCGATGTGCAGGTGCAGGCCATGCTGCAGGTGCTGCTGAACATCCTGCATTTCGGCATGGAGGTGCAGGAGGCGATCGAGGCGCCGCGCATCGCCACCTACGCCTTCCCCTCCTCCTTCGCGCCCTTCGAGTACTTCCCGCGCCGCCTCGCGGTGGAAGGCCGCATCCCGCGCGCGACACGGGACGCGCTGGCGGCGCTGGGCCACGAGATCCAGGACTGGCCCGGCTGGGCCTATGCCGCCGGCAGCGTGGAGGCGATCCGCACCGATCCCGCCACCGGCCTGCTGGCCGCCGGCGCCGACCCGCGTCGCCCGGCCTACGCCATCGCCAGTTGAACGCGGCCGCCCGCCCCCCTGGCGTCGCGACGACGGTGCGGCCAGTCTGCGGCCCGCAAGCGACGGAGGATGGGCATGGTGGACGCAGCGCGGCAGCAGGTGGCGGGGGTGTATCACCGCCAGGTCGGGGACATCCTGGTCACCGCCCTGCATGACGGCTACCAGGACGCACCGCTGTCCACCGTGCACGGCATGGCGGAGGCCGAGGCGGCGGCGATGCTGCGCGCCGCCTTCCGCCCGGTGCCACGGCGCACCAACGTCTCCTGCTTCCTGATCCGCAGCGGTGGGCGCGTGGCGCTGGTGGATGCGGGCTGCGGCCCTTCCAAGCCCACGGTCGGTCGGCTGCCGGCCAACCTTGCCGCCGCCGGCGTGGCGCCCGGCGCGGTGGAGGCCGTGCTGATGACGCATCTGCACCCCGACCATTTCGGCGGCCTGTCCGACGGCGCCGGCACCGCCGCCTTCCCCCATGCCGAGCTGGCGCTGCACGAGGCCGAGCACGCCTATTGGCACGACGACGCGGCGATGGCCGCCGCGGACCCGGCGCGGCAGAAGATGTTCTTCCAGGGTGCCCGCACCCATCTGGCGCCCTACGCCGCCCGCACCCGGCTGTTCTCCTCCGGCGAGGTCTTTCCGGGCGTCACCGCCCTGCCCCTGCCGGGCCACACGCCCGGGCATACCGGCTTCCTGGTGGCCTCCGGCGGGGCCTCCCTGTTGCTGTGGGGCGACATCATCCATGTGCAGGAACTGCAGGTGCCGCGGCCGGAGGTGACAATGGCGGTGGATGTGGACCCCGACCAGGCGATCACCACCCGCCGCCGGGTCTTCGACCAGGTGGCGACGGACCGCCAGGCCTTCGCCGGGGCGCATCTGCACTTCCCGGCGCTCGCCCACCTGGCCCGCACCCCGCAGGGCTATGCGCTGGTGCCGGACGCCTTCACCCTGGCCCTGGAGGGCGATGCGCCATGAGGTGGCTGTCCACGCCCGAGGTGGCGCTGCGCTATGAGGTCTCCGGCCGCGGCGAGACGACGATCCTGCTGCTGCACGAGATGGGCGGGTCGCTGGAAAGCTGGGACCTGCTGGTACCGCTGCTGACGCCGCGCTTCCGCGTGCTGCGCCATGACCAGCGCGGCGCCGGGCTTTCGGAAAAGCCGGCCGGCCCGTTGAGCATGGCGGCGGCGGGGCGGGATGCGGTGGCGCTGCTGGATGCGCTGGGCATCGACACGCCGGTGGTGGCGGTGGGCATGGCGGTGGGGGGCGCGCTGGCGCTGCACCTGGCCGCCGCCCACCCGGCCCGCCTGCGCGCGGTGGTCGCCACCTCCCCCGCCACGGGCGTGCCGGAGGCCGCGCGCGCGGCGGTGGAAGCCCGCGCCGCGCTGCTGGAACGGGAGGGCACGCGCGCCATCGTCGATGCCGGGCTGGCGCTGAGCTGGCCGGAAGCGCTGCGCGGCGATGCCGCCCGCTTCGCCGAATGCCGCGCCCAGCGGCTGGGCGCCGATGCCGCCGGACTGGCGGCGACGATGCGGATGCTGGCCGGGCTCGACATGACGGCGGAATTGCCGCGCATCGCCTGCCCCAGCCTCATCCTGGCCGCGCGCCACGACCTGACCCGCCCGCCGGACCGCGTGGCGCCGGTGGCCGCGGCAATCCCGGGCGCGGTGTTCAAGGTGGTGGAGAGCGGCCACTTCATGGCGATCCAGACGCCGGAGCTGCTGGCGGCGGAGATCCTGGGCTTCGTAGCCGGCTAGGCGCCGTCTCACCGAAGGCGAAGCCGGTGAAGCGGCTCCAGCCTGTTGTTCCAACGCAATGTCCGAGGCGCCTTGCGAAGCCGCAAGGCTTGAACATGCTTTAGCTACGCCCTGCGCATCCAGAAGGAGACGCCGCCCTGCGGCAGCCTTCCTTCCTCCGCCAGCTGCGCGACCGGCGCCAGGACCTGCCACTGGTCGCCGGCCAGCAGGCAGGCGGCCAGCATGTACTGCTCGGCATAGCCGCGGCCGTCGAAGGCGGCGGGGTAGTCGCGCGGCAGGGTGATGTCGTGGATCTGCACCACCACGCCGGGCCGCAGCCGGGGCAGGATCTCCAGGAACAGGCAGACCGTGTCGGCGCCGTTCAGCACCAGGTGGCTGCCATCGTGGAACAGCAGGTCGCCGGGCTCCAGCTGGTCGAACAGCGCCAAATCCACCTCCAGCACGCTGGCCTCCACCACCTGGTCGCAGATGGCGCGGATGCTGGCGCGCGGCTGCGGGTCGATGGAGGTGATGCGGGTGCCGGTGGCGAAGTGCTGGATGGCGTGGCGGGCGAAGCGGGTGGAATTGCCGCTGCCGATCTCCAGGATCCGCGCCGGGCGAAAGCGCGCGACATAGGCCATCAGCAACCGCGCATCATCGCCGGTGAAGTAGCCATTGTCCCAATGGGGACTGTTCTCCGAAGCCTGCATCGCCGGGATCGCCGCGAAGGCAGGCTCCGCCAGCATCGGCGCCAGCGCCGCCAGGAAGTCGTCGGTGGCAAACTGGTCCTGGCGCAGTCGGCGCAGCACCGCCTCGAACCGATAGGCCGGCGGGCGCGGCTGCAGAACTTGCGGATGGTCCAGCGGCACGAAGGCGCCCAGCTGGCCGGAGCCCAGCGTCAGCAGGGTCTCCCGGCCCCGTGGCAGGTCGCCGGCGGGGGGCGGCGCGACGGGCTGCTGCCGCGCCAAGGACTCGGCCAGGGAGGCGGCCCTTGACGCGGCTTGGGCTTCGGCCTGCTGCTGGCCCTGCCGAAGCTCGGCCACTTCCGCCCGCAGGGTCGGCAGCAGGTCCAGGTTGCGGACCAGCCTGGCGAAGGTTCTCAGCTTGCGTCGAATCACCAAGGACCCCGGAGTGTTTCCCTTGCGGCGGAGACTGGCCAGCGGCGCGCGAGGGCGAAAGGGGCGCGGGCCAGCAATCCGGCGTCATGCCGGAAACGTTATGAGAGGGCGGGGCTGAACGCGGACCGGCAGCAGGTCATCCGGACCGCCGCACCAAACATCGCAAAGGGCGCCCACCTTGCCGCCGCCCGTCTTGCCAACGCAACGTCCAGGCGCTCTGTTGGCTTCGGGACGGAGAAGCAACGTGGCACAGGTCGCTCGTCAGTTGGAACGGTATCTCGCAACCATCCGGGCGATCGCACGATCCCCGGATGTGCGGGAGTACATCGTGGGCTACACGAGCAACATTACCAGCCGCCAGGCGGCCTATCGGGGCGTGAAAATGCCGCATCTCGTCGTTCTGGCGGCGGAGATGCTGCAGGATGACGCGCTGGATCTTGAATCGGCACTGCAGACGGCGATCAAGGACGGAGACAGACGATCGCTCCTTTTCCGAAAGTACAATGGCCCGCGGATCGTCAAGTCAAACGCGCGAAGCCGTGGCGGCAAGCATTTGCCGGTGAATGACCGCTCCAGCGCCGTCTACATCGCCTGGGCCGCCGAACGGTCCGCGCTTGCCGACTGAGCAAGGCCGAGGCCTAGGCCTAGGCGTAAGGCACCGCCCCTGGCCAAGCCACACATCACGCCGGGCGGAAGGGGACGAAACAGGAATCGGGGCGGCGGGATTCGAACCCACGGCCTCCTGTACCCAAAGCATGAGGCTTGGGCACAAATTCTGTAGGTAGAAGCTGACTTTTCTGGCGCAGTTGGTAGCCTGGATCTGCCTTTGGCTACCACCGGGCTACCAGCGTGAGGGCGTTCTCCAAGCAGGGGCGAGACCCAACCGGCACGCCCAGCGGCCAAGCCAATCCGCCAACGCCAATGGGCCGATGGATCGACCTCCCATCGGCCCCGAACCGAGGCGGGTCGCACCGAGGCGCCAACCGGTTCCCGGGCGGCCATGCAACACCAGGTCGGGGCATTCCCAACTGCGGTTCGGAGCGGCTCATCTCCGCGCGGGCGGGGAACACGTGACGGATGCAGACTGCGGCAGGGTCTCCGCCGGATGGACAGCGACGGTCCATCGTTCTGTCGTGTTGCCGAAGCGCCGGATCGTCAATGGCACCCTCATCGCCGGCGCAGGCATCCGCCGGCTTGGCTGCGTGCCTCTGGGCGCGGCGACCGGTCACCCGCCTTCTGCGAGCGCAGGTTCCGATCAATGGGATTTCGTACCGGGCGGCCCCTCGCGCTATGCCAGAAGGAAGTCGGCGCTCTGCAGCGCCAGGAGACCGGTCAGCTCGATGGCCATGTCGCGCACGCCATCGCCGTCCAGGCCGATGTTCACATGGGTGTTGCCGCCGAAATGGTGGAAGCTCACCCCGCCGGCGCCGATGCTCGCCCCGGCGCCTGGCTGGACCTGGCCGAGGAAGGTGAAGCCCAGCAGGCCGGCAAGAGCCGAGAGGTCGATCAGGTCGCCCGCGCTGAAGTCGGTGATGATGTCGCGCGCGGCGGAAGTGCTGTCGCTGGCGCTGAGGTAGACGAAGCGGTCGGCATCCGCGCCGCCGGTCAGCCTGTCGCGCCCGGTGCCGCCGATCAGCACGTCCTCGCCCGCGTCACCCGAGAGGGTATCGTTACCGCCGGCGCCGTCCAGCGTATCGGCGCCTGCCAGCCCGACCAGGCTGTCAGGGCCGGTGCCGCCGACGAGATTGAGGTCGCTGACCAGGCCTAGGAAGTCGGTGCTCTGCAGCGCCAGGAGACCGGTCAGTTCGATGGCCATGTCGCGCACGCCATCGCCATCAAGGCCGATATTCAGATGGGTGTTGCCGCCGAAATGGTGAAAGCTCACCTCGCCAGCGCCGATGCTCGCCCCGGCGCCTGGCTGGACCTGGCCGAGGAAGGTGAAGCCCTGCAGGCCGGCGAGGCTGGTATTGCCGTCGAGCGCCGAGAGGTCGATCAGGTCGCCCGCGCTGAAGTCGGTGATGGTATCGCGCGCGGCGGAAGTGCTGTCGCCGGCGCTGAGGTAGACGAAGCGATCGGCATCTGCGCCGCCGGTCAGCCTGTCCCGGCCGGTGCCGCCGATCAGCACGTCCTCGCCGGCACCGCCTGAAAGCGTGTCGTTGCCGCCGGCGCCGTCCAGCGTATCGGCGCCCGCCAGCCCGACCAGGCTGTCATTCCCGGCGCCGCCGCGAAGGCCCGCGCCGAGGAAATCGGTCACCTTGAGCGCCAGGAGTCCGGTCAACTCGATGGCCATGTCGCGCACGCCATCGCCGTCCAGGCCGATGTTCACATGGGTGTTGCCGCCGTAATGGTGGAAACTCACCTCGCCAGCGCCGATGCTCGCCCCAGCGCCTGGCTGGACCTGGCCGAGGAAGGTGAAGCTTTGCAGGCCGGCGAGGCCGGTATTGCCGTCGAGGGCCGAGAGGTCGATCAGGTCGCCCGCGCTGAAGTCGGTGATGATGTCGCGCGCGGCGGAAGTGCTGTCGCCGGCGGCGAGGTAGACGAAGCGGTCGGCATCCGCGCCGCCAGTCAGCCTGTCCCGGCCGGTGCCGCCGATCAGCACGTCCTCGCCGTCGCGGCCATTCAACTGATTGGCTGCGCCGTTGCCGGTCAAGGTGTTGGCGAGTTCGTTGCCGGTTCCGTCGATTGCCGCCAGGCCGGTCAAGATCAGTCGCTCGACATTCTCTCGCAGGGTGAAGGTTACCGAAGCCAGCACCGTGTCCGTGCCGGAATCGATGGCCTCACTTGCCGTGTCGCCGGTATTGTCGACGACATAGATGTCATCGCCCGCGCCGCCCCGCAGATCATCGCGGCCAGCCCCGCCATCGAGCAGGTCGTTCCCCGCGCCGCCGCTGATCGTGTCGTCAGCGGCCCCCAATGCGACGGTGTCATTGCCCGAACCGAGCGTGATGTCGAAACGCTCGACATTCTGCACCGTCGTACCGTCACCAGTCAGGGTTGAGACGCCCAGCGAATTGAAGAGAAACTCCAGCGATTCGGTGGCCGATATCCGCTCCAGGATCAGGCGATCCTCGCCATCGCCACCATCCACGACATCCTGCCCACCGGTGGAAATCAGGGTGTCATTGCCGATGCCGCCTGTAAGCGTGTCATTCTCGCGATCGATCTCGGAATAATACAGCGCGTCCGAATTGTCGTGCAGCTTGTCATGGCCCGCACCACCAACGAGGCTGTCGGCGCCGACGCCGCCGAGCAGTTCATCGGACGAAATGGTGCCGATCAGCGTGTCATTGCCGGATTCACCGCTGAAAAATATACTGTGCCCGGGATTGGCGTAGGAAACGCTGCCGGCATCCAGAAGATCGTCGCCGCTATTGCCCGTGGCGGTGAAGCTGGCGGACCAGATCCCGGTCGCCCGAATGGTGTCATCGCCCTCGCCACCACTGGCGAACGGATTATTAAGAAGGGCCTCGGCCGCATCCGCTACGGCAATACTGTCGTTGCCGCCCTGGCCGTTCAGATTGAGCCAGCCACCACTGCCTTCACCGATGAGCGTGTCGTTGCCCTCGCCGCCGATCAGCCATTCGCCGGTCAGCGTGTCGGCGCCATCGTGACCGTATAGGGTGTCATCGCCTGAATTGCCGAACAAGGCATCGTCGCCGTCGCCGCCGAACAGGAGGTCATTGCCCTCCCCGCCTGAAATCATGTCATTGCCGGTGGCGTAGGTTTGGGCGTCTTCGCTTCCGCCGATGATCGTGTCATCCCCGCCGGTGCCGACCAGTGTGTCTGATCCAGGCGTACCATAGATGAGCGACATGATATAATATTCCTGCTCGTGAACGCTTGAAGGAGCCAGCTTCAGGTTTGGCCAAGCAGCCTCGGGCGCTCTAATGGTGTGGCAGTTTGTTACGGATTGTCCAGATCTGGCGTGAGGCCGTCATCCTGACGGCAGATGCGGATCGGCGGTAAGCGCGGCGACGAGGACCTTGATGGCCGGGCCTAGCGATCAGCTGCGTGCGCGAACGCACCAGCGTTGCGCCAGTCAGTTGTTCAACCTGAAATTTCCTCTATCCAGGTAGCGCCGTGAATCGCAGGTTGAAGTAAGCGGCGCCGCCATTTCTGGGGCCTACGGCTCATCCCCGCGCGGGCGGGGAACACGTCGTCGTGATGAGCAGCAGGCCTTCCGGCCGCGGCTCATCCCCGCGCGGGCGGGGAACACGGAGCTATCGACGCTCATCTCAGGCCCACCAGCGGCTCATCCCCGCGCGGGCGGGGAACACAATGTCGCGGCGACGGTCGTCGGAACCCCGACCGGCTCATCCCCGCGCGGGCGGGGAACACGCGCGCACCCGCACCGAACCGCGCAGGCCGATCGGCTCATCCCCGCGCGGGCGGGGAACACCAGGTGGATGCCGGCACGCTGGGCCGCGCGACCGGCTCATCCCCGCGCGGGCGGGGAACACACCGGCGTCAACTCCGCGGACCAGTCCGCCAGCGGCTCATCCCCGCGCGGGCGGGGAACACTTCAACGCGGCGGAGGGCACCTTCACCGCCACCGGCTCATCCCCGCGCGGGCGGGGAACACCTGCCCAGGTGCAGGTGGACCTGCTTTGCCGCCGGCTCATCCCCGCGCGGGCGGGGAACACTGACACGGGCCGCCGAGATGGTTGGCGACCTGCGGCTCATCCCCGCGCGGGCGGGGAACACAGGTCGTTCACCCGCACCAGCAACTGCCCGGTCGGCTCATCCCCGCGCGGGCGGGGAACACAACCAGCGGATTGTGACGCTGCACGACGCCAGCGGCTCATCCCCGCGCGGGCGGGGAACACACGCGGCACCACAGAAGGATCAGCGCCTCGCGCGGCTCATCCCCGCGCGGGCGGGGAACACCGGCTGGGTGGAAGCCCGCCTGCCGAAGGCCGCGGCTCATCCCCGCGCGGGCGGGGAACACGTTTCGTGCTTGTTGGGTAAGCCAACATATCGCGGCTCATCCCCGCGCGGGCGGGGAACACGGACCACGCCCCGTGAACCGCCCCCGCTTCGTCGGCTCATCCCCGCGCGGGCGGGGAACACGAGGTGGATGGCACCCCCATGACGCAGTCCGCCGGCTCATCCCCGCGCGGGCGGGGAACACGCCAACAACACGATCAGCGCCAACCGCGTGGACGGCTCATCCCCGCGCGGGCGGGGAACACACGGCGGCGGGCTTTGAAGGCACCGTAGCGGCCGGCTCATCCCCGCGCGGGCGGGGAACACTCCATCGCAAGGGTAAACGGCGGGGTTCAGTACGGCTCATCCCCGCGCGGGCGGGGAACACGGCCCCGGCGGCATTGCGCAGTCCATCAACTTCGGCTCATCCCCGCGCGGGCGGGGAACACCGGAACGCAAGCGCCACGTTCTGGTCCGACATCGGCTCATCCCCGCGCGGGCGGGGAACACAGAAACGCCTTGCCCCAGAGCGTGAACGCGGCCGGCTCATCCCCGCGCGGGCGGGGAACACAAGCGCCACATCCCATGGCATGCCAGGGCGCTCGGCTCATCCCCGCGCGGGCGGGGAACACAAGACCAGCTTCGCGCTTTCCACCCCGCCGAGCGGCTCATCCCCGCGCGGGCGGGGAACACAAAACCATGACCAGCACCACCTACACCGACCGCGGCTCATCCCCGCGCGGGCGGGGAACACGTGCCCAATGGCGACCCGACCAACAAATGGGTCGGCTCATCCCCGCGCGGGCGGGTAACACTGGGCCAAGCCTCGCCGCTTACCGTTCCGTCTGCCCTCATCCCCGCGCGGGCGGGGAACACTGACTATCCCTCTTGTCAAAATCAGAGTGGCACGGCTCATCCCCGCGCGGGCGGGGAACACAGGCCCTAACGAGTTAGCGTAACGGGTTAATCCGGCTCATCCCCGCGCGGGCGGGGAACACGGCGGACACATCGCGCGTCGCCAAACGCAACGCGGCTCATCCCCGCGCGGGCGGGGAACACGACCGGACGCTGAATTTCACGCCGGGGAACGCCGGCTCATCCCCGCGCGGGCGGGGAACACGCCGTGTCCGGCAACAGCTTCACCGGCGGCAACGGCTCATCCCCGCGCGGGCGGGGAACACCCTCCACCCGGGAAGCGCAGTCCAGCGATTGCCGGCTCATCCCCGCGCGGGCGGGGAACACCGCGTAGCCAGACAGTCGCCCTACACACGCGACGGCTCATCCCCGCGCGGGCGGGGAACACAACGCCTACGGGTTCGCCTACGACGGCAACAACGGCTCATCCCCGCGCGGGCGGGGAACACGGGCATCCAGGGGCTGACGGAAGGGCGCGTGCCGGCTCATCCCCGCGCGGGCGGGGAACACCGCGCTTGCGTGCGCTTGGCCAGCCTTTTCCGCGGCTCATCCCCGCGCGGGCGGGGAACACGGCAAACATCCCGTCTTTCTCCGTCGAGAAAGCGGCTCATCCCCGCGCGGGCGGGGAACACACGGCCTGCGCCATGAACACGAGTTGCGGCGGCGGCTCATCCCCGCGCGGGCGGGGAACACCTGCCATTGGCAATGTCAAAATCATTCTGAGACGGCTCATCCCCGCGCGGGCGGGGAACACAACCCATGCGTCGGCCTCGCCACCCACAACGCCGGCTCATCCCCGCGCGGGCGGGGAACACATCTGGTCGCTTTTGGGGATAATCACAGCCGCCGGCTCATCCCCGCGCGGGCGGGGAACACTTTGTCGATCGTCTGCTGCTGGCATTCGCCGGCGGCTCATCCCCGCGCGGGCGGGGAACACTGAAGCGCGCATGAGCCGTGTCGAAAAGGCCGCGGCTCATCCCCGCGCGGGCGGGGAACACGGACCGTCAAGTTGATTGCGGACAATGCGCAGCGGCTCATCCCCGCGCGGGCGGGGAACACAACGTGCATTGCTGGAAGGCGAGGTTCCCCGCCGGCTCATCCCCGCGCGGGCGGGGAACACGCGACCGGGAGGACCCGGGCTCGCTGGTCGAGCGGCTCATCCCCGCGCGGGCGGGGAACACGCCGCCATGTAGCGCAGTGGCCCGCCGTGCTCCGGCTCATCCCCGCGCGGGCGGGGAACACAACCTGCTGCGCATCCTGAAGCCCGGCCGCATCGGCTCATCCCCGCGCGGGCGGGGAACACGTCTTGGGTTTGGGTGGCGGGTCTTGGGCTGGCGGCTCATCCCCGCGCGGGCGGGGAACACATAACACGGGCCTCCCGTTCTGATCCATCCGACGGCTCATCCCCGCGCGGGCGGGGAACACCCCGTGGCGGCGGCGGGATCGGACTCGCCCGCCGGCTCATCCCCGCGCGGGCGGGGAACACGGCCTCCGCCATTCTGGTGGCTGCCGTGGCGCCGGCTCATCCCCGCGCGGGCGGGGAACACATGTCGCGCGTGACCGCGTCCGGCAGGTTGTGCGGCTCATCCCCGCGCGGGCGGGGAACACTGCGAGGCGCACATGCGTGGCGCGGCCGGCGCCGGCTCATCCCCGCGCGGGCGGGGAACACATTGTATGGACCGGCCCGAGACACGTTACCCCCGGCTCATCCCCGCGCGGGCGGGGAACACCAGCCCGGTCCCGGCAATCCCCGGTCACCCCCCGGCTCATCCCCGCGCGGGCGGGGAACACATAACACGGGCATCCCGTTCTGATCCACCCGGCGGCTCATCCCCGCGCGGGCGGGGAACACCTTCAGCCCCTCCGCCTCCATCGTGCTCCGCACGGCTCATCCCCGCGCGGGCGGGGAACACCCGAAGACGGCTCATCGACGCTGGCAGGGCCGCGGCTCATCCCCGCGCGGGCGGGGAACACCCCGTAGGACCGTGGTATTTCGTGACGATGGCCGGCTCATCCCCGCGCGGGCGGGGAACACGCTCGGCAATCAACTCCGGGGTGATGATCCCGCGGCTCATCCCCGCGCGGGCGGGGAACACTGCGCAACGTCCGACAACTTCGTCAGGTCCTGCGGCTCATCCCCGCGCGGGCGGGGAACACGGAACCGGGATCGTCGGCATAGCTTGCCGACCCGGCTCATCCCCGCGCGGGCGGGGAACACGGGCATCCAGGGGCTGACGGAAGGGCGCGTGCCGGCTCATCCCCGCGCGGGCGGGGAACACTCTTCACAGAGGCAATTGAATATCCTGCCAGATTCAACAGTCAATGAACGCACCGGTTAGAACGCCTGTTCTCAGGTGCCCCCGCCCCCCCGGCGACGCTGGGGTGCGGACGCTGGGCCGGGTTCGGCTGGCAAGGCGGCCTCTGCGGTGAAGCTGACCAAGCGCATCCCGTCGAAGTCTGCCGGAACCCGTCGATTGCGGCCACAGGTGTCGAAATGAAAACCGATTTCGTTGGGTGCCGACCAAGCCATGACGGCGTTGCCGTCCTCGATATAGGCGGTCACATCGCCCCAGATCATCTCCCGCACCCGACGCCCATAGTCGCCGATGTAGACGCCCGCGCGCACCTCCAGCAGCCAGACGGCCAGGCGCCCCCGCAGCCGCGGTGGGGCATTCTCAACCACGATGACCAGCATCGCCCGTTCCTCCAGGGCCATCGAAGGCGATTGGCATCGCTTCGGACGTGGCTGTCGGCAGGGGAAGACCGCCGGCGGAGAGAACCTCCTCGATCAGGGGAACCAGGCGCGCCAGGATGTCCGCACGGCGGAAGGCATCGCGGCAACGCCGGCGCACCTCGGCCACCGGATCCTCGACGCGACGTCCCTCCAGCGGCCGGCCTGACTGGATGGCGGCCGCCACGCGAAAGGCCTCCGGCACCACCGTCTCGAACTTCAGGATGTCCGCAATGTCGTAGACGAAGCTCTGCGGTTTGCCGGTGTGCAGGAAGCCGATCGCGGGCGCATACCCGGCCGCCAGCACGGCGGCTTCCGTGATGCCATACAGCGCCGCCGTCGCAGCAGAGAGGCAGCGGTTCACGACATCCGCCATATCCCATGAACCCGGATCGTAGACACGCCCGTTCCATTTGGCGCCATGCCGTTGCGCGAGGAGCTTGTAGGTCTCCCGCACCCGCGCACCCTCAATGCCGCGCAGTTGGTCGATCGAGCGACGACTTGGCGCCTCCTCGCCGAAGCGCAGCGCGTACATTTTCCGCACGACACGCAGCCGCGCATCCTCATCCAACGCCAGTCGCGCCTGCAGCAGAAGGCGATCCGCCCGCGCACCACCCGGTTGCCCGGCCGCGTAGAGCCGAACGCCAGCCTCACCGACCCAGATCAGCAGGGTGCCAGCCCGCGCAGCAAGCGCGACCGCCGCGTGGCTGACCCGGGTGCCTGGCTCCAGCATCAGGCATACCAATCCACCAACCGGGATGTGCGTGCGGACCCCGCCCTCATCCACCATGACGAAGGCGCCGTCGAGAACGTCAAGCCGGCCCCTCTCGACGAACAGGATCGACGCGCGCTCCCGGATCGGGATGGGGCGCGGCGGCGGCAGGCCGGGAAGCGGCCGCGCGCCGCTCAACGCGCCCGGCGGATCAACATCAGTCCGCAGCCAAAGGCTCGGGACCGGCCGAAACCGCCGGCAAGTGCCGAAAGGAAGCGCGGCGGATCAGTCACCGTCAGCACGCCCTGGAAGTCGAGCTGGCCGAACCGCAGCAGGCCACCGGGCCGCGGGATCCGCACGGTCTCATAGCCGTCGACGGCCACTCCGGCCTCAGGCCGGAAGCCGTGCGCCTCGCCCTGACGCGCCAGCCAGCGGCGGCCAGCATCGATCACGGCATCGGGTCGCGCCTCGCGTCGCTCCTCCCCTTTCGGAACCGTATGCAGCGCATGCATCACCACGTCATGCCGCTTGCCTCGCGTCGCACCCGGCTCCTTGATGGCGATCACGGGATTGGCGCGCAGCGCAAAGCCCAACCGGTCCCCCGCAGAAAGCTCGGGGGCGAAGTCCTTCGTCTCCGTATCGAAGATGTCCGGCAACGCATTCGGCGGCCGCCCCGACAGGGCCAGGAACCGGCCCGGCGCCTCCTCGCGCCACAGGAAGTCCCGCAGGCGATCCGGGCCGTCGGAGAACAGCGCCCAGATCAGCCGATGCGCGGCTGATGCCCGGGCGCTCTGGACCTCCGGCACCAGCAGAGGCGCTAGCGCGGCGACGGGTGCGTCGCGGCGTAGCGTGGCGCGGGTCAGCAGAAGCCCGGTCATGGCTGCGCCACCTGCAGGATCGCCTCCTCGCGCAGGTCGAACTGCCATCGGCGGCGCGAGCGCGGCACGTCGCGGCGATGCTCGATCCGCAGCAGCCGCGGATCCTCGTCCAAGGTGCCGGCATCCATGGCGACCGTGAGCTCGGCACGTTCTGACTTGGGCACGAAAAGGTCGAGCCATTGGCGCTCCGGACCCTCCGCATGCCGCTCCACCAGCGCCGCCACCACGTCGGGAGCCTCTCGGATTGTCGGAGCCAGAGGCAGACCCAGGGGGCAGGACTTCCGGCCGAGATAAGGCGTGAAAGCAGGCCTCGCCATCGCCGTCGCCAGTTCCTGCAGCGTCCAGCGCGCCTCCGGGTGGGCCCAGAGTGCCGCGAGGTGCCATGCCCCTGTGCGGTAGTCCCGACGCGAGAGGATGGTGTTGATGTGGCTGGAAGACCCATCCAGCTCCGCCGCACGGGTCCGGTAGCGGCGTCCGCGCTCAGCCGAAGGAACCTGCGCGGTGTGATAATCAGCCAGAAGTCGACCCGGCGCCTGACAGAGCAGGGCGAGGCCGAAGCCTTCGACCAGGGCGCGCTGCGCGGAATCGTCCTCCCGTTCCAGCCCCAGGCAGGCGCCAACGAGGCCAAGCACCGCAGACCGTGCCGGTCGGTCGAAGCCGGCGCGCCGCTCGCCCACCGCGATGGCGCCAAAGGAAGCCATGGGCGCGACAAGCGCAAAGGTGAGGAAGGGACCCATGGTCAGGCGCGGCAGAAGGCGATGACGTCAGCCAGACGGCCGCTGGCGCCAACCTCCATCTCGACACTCGCCTCGGCCGCCTGACCGTAGGCCTCGTCGATGGCACCGCGGAAGCGCTGCAGGGCGGCGATGGAATCCGCCATCAGATCCGTGCCCGAGACGGGCCGCGCGAAGGCGCCAGCCAGGGTGCGCGGCTGCCGGTCGCCCTTCTCCGCAAGCACGTAGCCGGCACGGCCATGGGCTGCAAAGCTGTTCTGCTTGCCGCGGGGCGCAACTGTCGCCGCGGCTTCCGTCAACGCACCAAGAGCGGTCGCGACCAGGTCCTCATCGCCACCAAGATTGCGCGACAGCAGCGCCCGGTCGATGCAGAGGTACAGGTAGAAGACGCCCGATCCAAAGGCGGCCTCGCCGAGGAACCCGGCGCCAGCGTCCTCGGCGGAGGTCTTCAGGTCGTCCACAGCCGTGTAGTAGTCATCTTCCACCGCCACGCGATGGGTGGTGATCGCGTGCGCCACCTGGCATGCCGCTTCGCGGTTGTAATCGGGATCCGCAGCGAGCATGCGGCCGAACAGGGCGATGTCGGCGGCCGTATCCGCCGTGCGCAGCAGGCTGGCATCCTTCGCGGCCTTTTCGTCGACCTTCTCCCCGGCGAGTGCCCGATCCGCCAGCGCAAGGGCGGCTGCGCGCTCCTCTGGCGAGATGAAGGCGAGCTGCTCGATTCGCGTTGCGTCCTTGTCCTTCGCATCCTTGATCTTGCCGAAGATGCCCGCGATCACGCGTGCCGTCTCCACAGCGGCCTCCTCGGCCATGCCACCCGCGCGCAGATGGTCGCGAAGCACCTCGCCCAGCCGCTGGGTCCGACTGCCCATGTGACCCATCAGCGCCGCCTCGAAGATGGGCGAGGTGCGCCAGGCACGCTTGAGTGCCTGTGACGACAGGCGCAACCGGGTCGCGCCGCCAACCACGGCGGTCTTCGGTCGCCCCGTATCGTCCCGGTTCAGGTTGGCCGGCGG
The DNA here is from genome assembly GCF_012103215.1 of Falsiroseomonas selenitidurans. Lineage (GTDB taxonomy): Bacteria > Pseudomonadota > Alphaproteobacteria > Acetobacterales > Acetobacteraceae > Falsiroseomonas > Falsiroseomonas selenitidurans. The sequence continues at coordinate 107,992 of NZ_JAAVNE010000005.1, read as the reverse complement.
GAAGAAGGTCAGCAGGTGAAGTTGCAGAAAGCGGCTCATGCGGCAGTGTCCCGGGTGCTGGCGGCTGGGTTGGCGTTCCAATAGGCAAAGACCCAATCGCGGCGCGTGCGGTCGCCACGGGCTGGGTGTGACCAGACAAGCAGGGCGCGCGACAGATCGCGGACGTTCACGGTGCCATCGGCCAAGGCGACGAGGCGACGGAAGGCCGGCAGTGCGTCCTCCGGCTCCACTGCCTCCAGCAGTCGCCGAAAGCGAAGCGGCTTCAGCAGTGCGGTTTCTGGCTTATCCGGGTCATCGGGTCCGACGGCGCGGGCCACCGACCGATCGCTCCGATCCTCGCGCACATGCGCCAGCGTGGCAGCGCAGAGCGCGAGGGCCGGCAGGTCCAAGGGACTGTCCGCACCGCAGCGGCGGAACAGCTGCAGCGTCGCCGGCTCCTGCATCGCTTCGGCGATGCTGCCGCAGCGGCGAAGCCGTGCACGCGCTGCGCGGTCGCCTCGGCCACCGTCCTTCGGCTGCAGTTCATCCCACCAGGCAAAGGCGGCGTCTGTGTTCCGGATCATGCCGCCTTCCCCTTTTTCCGCGCCTTCGGCGTGGGCGCCACAAGCTCCAGCGTGACGAACAATTCCGTGCCCTCCTTGCCGAAGCCGGCCAACGCGAACAGCAGCCCGCGCCGAGCGCGGCTGATGCGCGGTGCCGCACTGCCGTTCTCGGGCAGAAGCGGCGCCGCTTCGTCGAAGATATGCAGCGCCACATCGCGGAGGTGATGCAGCCACTGCCCCGATGCATCCGGCGGCCGCGCCAGGATCAGCGCGTAGAAGCGCGCCTCAGTCCCCTCCCACAGCTTCTCCCGCGTGACAGAGAGGAGTTCCCAGTCGAGCTTGACGCTTGCCCCGGCGCTGAACAGCGCAAAGCGGACCGCACTGCGCAGCAGTCCGGCGACCTGGTTGGCCGAGAGAACAAGCCGCGTCGCCAGCACGTCCAGCGCGGCGCGCGTGTCCGCATCCGGCGCGGCGGGTAGCGGCATCTCGCTTTCGACGAAGGCACGGGCCTTCATATTGTCCATGTCGTAGCCGGCCGCGAGGATGCGTGCGGCACCGCCTTCCGCAACGCCCTCACGCACGTCGCGCCAGCGTGTCACGGCAGGCGCTGGGCGGCGCAGGCTGTCGGGACTGCAAAGAACCAGGCCGAGCCAGTGGCGATAGCCAACGCCGCCGGGCTGGGGGTGCAGCGGCAGAACCTCCGCGCCAGCCTTGACCTGGTAACTCGGCGTCAAGGGATGGATATCGCCCCAGCCCGCATAGTTTGCGCCACGCGGGCGCTGCCGCCAGCCTGTGACGCGCACGGAATCAGGCGTTCCAGTCAAGTCGCAGGGTGCGGGCGCATCCAGGTCAGCGAAGTTCAGGCGGATGCGGCGCGGCATGCCCCACCAGCATTGCAGTGGGTGGGCATTCGCCTCCGGACTCACGGCGCGCCCGGATTCCGAGGTCAGAGTCGGCGCCAGCCAGGGAAAGATGCGGGAATGATCCTCGGGCTCAACCGGCTCCGGGCTGTCTGGGACATTGGCCCAGATCTGGTGCCACAGGCTGGGGCGCCCGGGCGGCTGCACAAGCGTGACCATCGGACCGCCACCGCGTAGCCCGGTGCGGTTGCCGGCGCCGCCGGCGGGCGCCCACGACTGGAAGGTATAAAGCGCCATGGCGGCGCTTGCGCGCCCAAGGCCCGCCACCCGCCCCCGCCGGACCAGCAGGTCCGTGTTCTGGCGGATGGTGCTGGCGCCGGGCGCCTCGATCAGAAGCCGCTCGATCGGTTCGGCGTCAGAGACCAGATCCTCCCGGTCCTGAAGGAAGCGCGGTCCGTCACCGTCCAGGCTGAATGCGTGGGCGAAGGGCGCGAATGCGGCGTCGAGCGCTGCCGGCGGCGGCGGGTCGTACCAACCGTCGCGCCACGCCCTGTGTCCAGCGGGCGCGGCCGCGGTGGCGAACAGGCCGACAAGGAATTCCAGACCGGCGATGCGAAAGTCGGCGCGAGGCCAATCGAGAGCAATGACCGGATCCGAGTCCAGATATTCCGTCAATTCGGCAGGACGGATACAAGCGCGGTGGCCACTGCGGCGCAGAACCGGAACCCATGCGGAGGTTAGAAGATTGAACATACCGCCATTCCCGGGTCCACCCAGACAAGTTTCGGGAACTTTAACGCGAAAAATTTCAGTGTCGATCTAAAAACGCAGATGGCCACTTCGTGGCAACCCACCACTGATTTACTGCTGCCTCCTCAAGCCTGTCTCGGCCGAATAATGCAGACCGGCAGGCAGCCCAGCCCGATCCAGAGCCGGCACAAGGTACCCTTCGGGCCGGCGTTCCAGCAGTGCGACGAACAGCTGTGCAGATTCCCGTTCCCACCGCCCCCAGCCCGACTTTGCCGCCTCCACCGCGCATTCCAGTCCCGCCGGCACTGGGCAGGACGCGATGCGGTGGGCAGCTATGCGGACTTCCGACAAGGCCCAGGCGCGCCCCTCGTCCTCGTCCTCCGCGTAGGGCACCACAGCCCCATCCCGCAGCTGTGCGAGCCGCAGCGTCACCTGCGGCTGCTCCTCCAGCCGCGTCGGCGTGCGTGTGTCGGGCTCCCACAATCCGGCCTCGCGAACATACGGGCGTTCGAGGCGCATCAGGTTCTGGCGCGCCACCCCAGTCGCCGCCTGATCCTTCCCGGCCGCGCTGGCCGCTGCCGCCGCCAGGGCATATGGCACAGCGCCTTCGGCCTGGTCGTCATACGCCGCCTCCACCAGCGGCCGCATATCCTCCGGCGTGGCGATGGCACCCTGGGCGAAGAGTGTGCGCGCACTGCGCCACAGTAGCGCCGGGTCGCGGTAGACGGCTGCCGTACCCGGCTGCGAGGCTGCGATCCAGTCTGCGGATGGCTCCGCCACGGGCTCCGGCGCCACCACCAGCAATTCGGGCGCTACCAGCACCCTGCCCTCTCGACGGTGGCGCCACAGGCGACCCGCACGCTGGATCAGCAGATCCACCGGTGCCAAATCGGTGACCATCAGATCAAAATCCAGGTCGAGGCTCTGCTCGATGACCTGTGTCGCCACAACCACCCGGCGCCTTATCTCGCCATTGCTGTCGCGGCCGAAGCGCCGCATCACCTCGGCCTCGATGGCCAGGCGGTCCACCATCGCGAAGCGCGCGTGGAACAGGATCGTCTCGACCCCCAGAGCCCGCAGCGCCTCGTGTGCAGCGATCGCGTCGTCCACCGTGTTGCGGATCCAGGCCACGGCCGCGCCAGCGTCGGCGGCAGCCTTGATTCGTTCGAGCGCCGCTGGTGCATCCGACAGCCGCGTGACCCCGATGCGGCGTGGCAAGCCTTCCCGCGCACTGCAGGGCGTTTCCTGCAACTCCGCGGCCGTGACACAGGTGGCGAGTGGATAGGCGGCGCTGCATGGAACGGCCTTCGGCGCACCCAGGCCTCGCCGAAAGGCCGCCACAAGGTCCGCGCGGATCGCCTGCGGCAGCGTTGCTGAAAGCAGCACGGCCGAGCCGCCCAGCGCGGCATGGAACTCCAGCAGCGTCCGCAACTCGCGCCGCATGTAGGCGTCATATGCGTGCACCTCGTCCACCACCAGCACCTTGCGGGACAGGCCGTGCAATCGAAGCGCCGCGTGCCGCACGGGCAGGACCGCCATCAGCGCCTGGTCAAGCGTGCCGACACCGACCTGTGCAAGAAGGGCCTTTCGACGGTCATCGGCCAGCCAGGCGGCGCAGTGGGATTCGGCTGGCTCATCCGCCGGGTCAGCGACGGGTCTGCTTGGCTCCATGACGTCGGTGGGTATGGTCGCCCGAAATCGCGGATCCAGGTGGGCCCGCCCATGGGCGAGCGCGAGGGAGGGCTGACCCTCCGCAACGAAAAGGCCCCGGTAGGACGACGCGAGCCGGCCGAACATCGCATTGGCCGTCGCCATGGTCGGAAGGGCCACGAACACGCCGTCCGCACGGCCTGCTGCCATCAACCGCTGCGCAAGTATCAGCGCGGCTTCCGTTTTGCCGCTGCCAGTCAGATCCTCGACGACGACCAGGGTTGGCTCCGGCGTCAGTGGAACCGTCGCTGCCCATTCCTGGATGGGCGAAGGCGTCGTGATGCCGGGGAACAATTTCCGTACCCCCTCGAACGGCGCAGGGCGACAGCCAGAGATCCCGGCTCCGGCAAGGGCCGCGGCGGCCCGCGGCAAGGCGTGATCCCAGAAGTAGGCAGCGGGAGAGGCCACGTCGGAGGGTGGTACGTAAGGGAACCAGGCCTGCCGGGAGCCAACCCAGTCGGCCAGCGTCACCAGGCCGGCAAGCTGCCACGCCCAGCGTGCAATTTCGTTCTCCGACGGGCAGCGCAGAGGCTCGGGCTGGAAGACGGCCAACATCGCTGCGACAAAGTCGGTGGCCGCGCCAGTGCAGCCTTGGCAGAGCAAGGGAGGGCCAGGAGGCACGAGCAGTTTCTGAGGCGGGCGTCCATGGTGGCCGGCGATGGCCCGCAGCAAAGGAGCTCGCAGACCCACATCCCAGGCTGTCTGCCGCGGTCCTTCCGTAGGCAGAAGGGGTTCCAGCAGCGGCGACAGGGTACGGTCGAGGAGATGGAAGCCCATTGCGTCGTGGCGCGGCCCTTCCGGAACACCGGCCAAAGGCATCGGGCCGAGGACACCTGCCGGCCAATGGTCTGGCACCATGGCCTGGAAGTTTCGCGAGAACTTACCGATGTCGTGCAAGGCAACGAGGAAGGCGAGGCTTCGCCTAGGCAAGCCGGTCTCGGCAGCACGAGGTAGCAGGCTTGCCACAGCCGCGACGTCGAGGGAATGGGCGAGGAGCGGATGCATCGACGGCCCGGAGCCGCCGGGCCGCGCCTTGCCCCAGAAGGCACTGGTGCTTCCGGTCGTGCCGTGCAGCACGCGGATCCCTCCCGCTCCTATGGTCGAGTAGGAGTGTTGCCCGGCAGCGAGACACCGACAACCGGCATCAATTCAACTGTGTTACATTTCCGGGCCGCGCCCCTTTGTCTCAGCGCGCCGTCGCCACCAACAGCTCCCGCGCCAGCGTCCCTCCCCCGCCGCTGATCTGGTAGCGCACTGGCACCTCCTCGATGGCGAAGCGCCGGAAGATCCTGCGGATTTCCGGGCGGTCGTTGATCGAGAGCAGGAAGCGCCCCTGCAGGCCGGCCAGGAGCTCCGCCAGGCGTTCGAAATCCTCGCGGCCAAAGACGCCCGGCCCATAGTCGCCCTCGCAGTCGAAGTAGGGCGGGTCGAGGTAGAACAGGGTCCCCGGCCGGTCGTAGCGCCGGAGGAAATCGGCATAGGGCAGCCGTTCGATCACCACGCCAGCCAGGCGGTCGTGGATCGCCTCCAGCGCCGGGCCCAGCTTCGTCACATCGAAGCGGGCCGAGGCAACCGGGTTCACGCCGAAACTCCGCCCCTCGACCTTGCCGCCGAAAGTGGTGCGCTGGAGGTAGAGGAAGCGGGCCGCGCGCTCCAGGTCGGTCAGCGTGTCCGGCGCGGCGGCCTTCAGCCGCTCGAACTCGGCGCGGCTGGTGACCTGCCAGCGGAGCGTGTCCATCAGCTGCACATAGTGGCGCTGGAGGATGCGGAAGAGGTTGGCGACGTCGGTGGAGATGTCGTTGATCACCTCCGCGCGGGCGCGGAAGGGTCGGCGGAGGAAGACGCCGCCCATGCCGACGAAGGGCTCGGCATAGGTGGCGTGCGGAATCTCGGCCAGGCGGGCGATGATGCGGCGCGCCAGGATGCGCTTGCCGCCGAGATAGGGGGCCGCCGGCTCGACGGGCACGGCGGAGATCGGACTCGACTCCATGTTCGCTCTTTGTTCTATTGCCCCTGCCTCCGCGCGGAGGTGGCGGGGCGGTTCATCCGTGCGTGGTTCACCCCACGCGGTTCGGGCAGCGGCAACTGCCTGACCCCCGCACCCCGAGACGGGTCGGAAGACGGAGATGATGATGGGAGAGCCCGAGCCGCCCTCACCTGCGCCGACCTGGCTGATCCAGGCCTGGCCGCGGCTGCTGGTCAGCCGGCGCGCGGCACTGGCGACGGGTCTGCCGCCGGAGCAGGCGCTGCGGGAGGCGGCAGCGGCCACCCTGTCCCCTGCCCTGCCGGCGGCCTGCCTCACCGAGGCCGTCGCCGCGTTGGCGCAGGTTCCGGATGCGCAACTCGGCGTCCGGTCCGATTAGCTGCCCTCGCCGCGGCAAAAGCGACGCGGGCTCGACCCGCCCCCCTGCTGCCTGGCGCGGATGGGGCCGATAGCCAGCGTGCTGAATGCCCTGTGGACCCTAAAGGGGCCAATACGAGTGGATTGTGCCCGTATTTGCGCGCTAAAAGGAACACATGGCGAAGTCCAGGGAACTGCACCTTCAGGTCCACGCCGGCGGTCGATGGAACGACGCGGCCCAGCTGACCCTCAGCGATCCCGACCAGGGTTGGCAGGGGCCAAGCAAGCTTGTCTATGACGACGCCTGGGTGTTCGCGACCGACCCGGATTTCACGGGCCGCGTCCGTGGCTGGCAGGCCTTGAGCGTCCGGCTCCCGCCCTCCCTCGAACTCCACAGCTTCAAGACCTGGCCGCCCTTCCTGCTGGACCTGCTACCCCAGGGCCACGCCCGCAAGGTTCTGGCCGGGGTGCTGGGGCTCCACCAGCATGCTCCTTCCTGTGACGCACCTCTGCTGCTGCGCGCGGCCGGGGACCCGATCGGCAATATCCGCCTCCGGCAGGCCTGGGACGCCGAGCGGAAGCGCGTGAAGCAGGCCCACGCCCACCCGGGCCTGACGCTGGACGAGATGTTCGAGCGGGCTGACGCGCTCCAGGAATACGCGCGCGACTTCGCTGCCGTGGCCTCCGGCTCCAGCGGCGTCCAGGGCGCCTGGCCCAAGCTGCTGATGACCCGCAACGCGGCGGGCCGATGGCTGCCGGACCCGATGGTGCCGGACGACCAGGCCACCGGCCACGCCATCATCAAATGGGTCGGCGACAAGGGCGAGGACACCAGGCTCATCCTGGCCGCCGAGGCCCCCTATCTGGAACTGGCCCGCGCCTTCGGCCTTCGGTGCGCCCGGCCGCTCCGGCATCGCCACGGCACGTTGTTCATCCCGCGGTTCGACCGGGAGATTGCGGATGGCCGCGTGGTGCGTCTTGGGCAGGAGAGCATCGTCGCTGCCGCGGGTGTTGCCGCCTTCGGCCATCAGGCCTCCCACGAGGCCTATCTGGGCGTCATCCAGGCCTGCTGCGACGATCCGGCGGCCGAGGCGACGGAGTATCTGCTCCGGGATGTGCTGAACCTCGCGCTCGGCAACCCGGACAATCACGGGCGGAACACGGCGCTTCAGAAAGCTGCCGATGGCGGTGTGCGGCTGACGCCGCTCTACGATTTCTGCCCCATGCGTCTGGACTCCGCCGGGATCGCCCGCTCCACCACCTGGCGGTGCATGAGGCCTCAGGGCGGCGTGAGCCGGGACCTGAAGCCCGACTGGCAGGAGGTTTGCCGCGTGGCGGCCGGTCTCGTGCCGGCGCTGGACGCCGAGGTCCTGATGGAGATCCTGGCGAGCAAGGCGGACACGCTGCGCCGAATGCCGGAACTCGCCCGCGGGATGGGGGTGCCGGAGCCGGTCATCGAGCGCGCCATGGGCTTCTGCGACCAGCAGGCGGACGCACTGGCGACCCTGGGCCGGAGGCGAACCCGTGCCCCGCGTTAAGCGGCCCTCCGCCGACGAACGGGTTGCCCTGCGCGTTGCGCTGAACGAGGACATTGCCGCCGGCGGCCTGGAGTGGAGCCAGGCCGTCCAGCGCATGCGGCAGGCGCTGGGCATGACCCAGGCCCGCTTCGCGCAGACCTTCAAAGTGACGCGGCGCCTGATCGTGGAGCTGGAAGCCGGAACGGCCAATCCCACCGCGGAGACGCTGGCCAAGATCGGCAAGCCTTTCGGCTATCAGGTCGGCTTCGTGGTGCGGAAGGAGGCGGCCGGGTCGCCATCTGGGGAGGAGGACTGACCGCGCCCGCCGACCGGTCAGGGGCGGCGTTGGGCTCCCTCAACCAGTCCCGAGCCTCGCCCCCGAGCCGCTGCGGTGTTGCGCAGCTGGCCGCCTTGTCCCCGTAACGTTTCCGGGCTCTGCTGCGCTGATCCTGGAGAATTGCAGTGACCCAAACCGCGCGGCAGTTGGAGCGTTACCTGGCCACCATCCGGGCGATCGCACGCTCGCCAGATGTGCGCGAATACATCGTTGGCTACACCAGCAACGTCACCAATCGCCAAGCGGCTTACCGGGGTGTGAAAATGCCGCATCTCGTCGTCCTCGCGGCGGAGATGCTGCAGGATGACGCGCTCGACCTTGAATCAGCTCTGCAGACCGCGATCAAGGATGGTGACAAGCGTTCCCTGCTCTTTCGCAAGTACAATGGCCCGCGGATCAGCAGGCCCAACGCCCGAAGCCGTGGCGCAAAGCGTCTGCCCGTCGGTGATCGTTCAAGCGCGGTCTACGTCGCCTGGGCCGCCGAACTCTCGGCCCTCGCCGAATAGGCGAGCGCAGCGCCCCAGCAGGTTCGTGGTCGGTCCCTCTCCTGTCCGAAGGAGCGCGTCACACCGGATAGGCGGCCCATGTCAGCTCGAAGTGGGGCCCGTCGAAGAACCCGGTGAAGGAGCCGCCCCAGCGGATCGAGACGCCCTCAGCCTCTGCCGCGGCTTGCACGACCCGGGCAATCGCCCGAAAGCTGTCGATGTTCTGCCAGTCGAGAGGGATCGGGCCGAGATCCACGGCATGGCCGGTCAGGTGCCGGCTGTTCTGGGTCCGGCTGGCGCCGCCGGCGACAAGGACACGCTGGCGCTCCGCCGAGCGGACGCCCTCGATCACGAAGAACGCGGCGTCGCGCCGGGCCCGTCGGATGACGCGCACCAGGTCCGGGTGGACGCCGCGCAGACGCTCCAGGTCGCGCGGCGTCAGCAGTTCCGGCGCCACGGCTGTGGCAGGCGCCGCCAGCGGCGCCGGAGCGGGCGCGATGGCCTGTGCGGCAGCGGTATGGGCGGCTGGCTGGGCCGGCTCCTGCCGCCACCCCAGCCAGCCGAGAAGGCGGGCCAGCGCCTTCACTGTGCCGGCTCCGGCGCCGGACGCAGGCGCGTCGCAACCTGCTCCGCGACGGCGATGGCCAGGCCCTCATCCGGCCGGATGGCACTCAGTTCGCCGATCACCGGCGGCGGGCCGGCGGCCAGCAGCATCCGCCCCGCCTCCCCCTGGATGCGGCTTGCCGCATCCTCCGCCGTGGCGCGGAGCTGGCGGGCCGTCTGGGCATAGGCGCGCAAGAAGCGCTCGGCCTCGGCCGCCACCTCGATGCGCAGCAGGGCGTCGATCGGCGTGTCGGGGCTGCGGCGGCGGGCCGCCTCGACCGCGATGGCAACGCGGCCCGCGGCCGCCAGCGCGCCCTGCGACCACTGCGCCAGACGCGCATCGGCCACGTAGCGCTGCACCCACACGCCCGCGAGCGGCAGCAGGACAGCCGTCAGCAACGTCAGAACGACGTTCGTCCAGTCCATGATGATCTCCTTTGGTGGTGCCGCCTTGCCCGGGCGGCGCGGGTTCAGGCTGCCGGCGGGGCCGGCAGCAACCGGCTCAGGCCGGATCCATGGGCAGCGCGCTGCGCTGCCGCGTCTCCAAGGCACGGCGCAGCATCTGCGTCTCGTCGCGCAGCCCCTGCAGGATGGCGCGCATCTCGCCGATCTGGGCGGCAATGAGCGCGGAGGCGCCGCGCGCGACCGCCGTCTCGCTCTCCAGGCCGGAGAGGCGCCGATCGTCGCTGCGCTGCTGCTCGGTGATGGTCAGGGTCGAGGCCGCATAGGCATCCACGCGCTGCACCAGCGCCCCGATCTGCTGCTGCAGGCTGGCGATCGCCGCCTGGTCCTGCTTCCGGGCCTGGCGCATCTCTCCCCATTGCACCAGCCAGGCGGTGCCGCCGAGGAGCAGGGTGAGCAGCATCGGGAGAAAGAGCTTCGCCCAGTCGGGCAGGCCCCGGGTCGCCTCCGCCGTGGTCATCACGCCACCTCGGCCGCGGCGCGGAACAGCGCATCCACCTGGTCGGCGGTGGCCACGCCGGCGCCGATGAACAGGTCCCAGACCGGGCTTGCGCGCTCGGCCGAGTACATGGCCGCCCAGGTCAGGCGCAGGGCAAACTGCTCGGCCGCAGAGAGGCCCGGCAGCATGGCGGCAAGGCTGCCGGGCAGTTCGCCGGTCCGCGCTGCGGCCAGGGCCTCCGCCTCGGTGATCCAGCCCTGCGCCACCAGTGCCAGGAGAAGCTGGCGCAGCGTCACCTCTGGCGGCACCGGGCCGGGCGTCGCGGGCGGCGTGAACACGCCATCGGCGTAGTGTCCGCCGATCCGCGCCCCGGGCGCGGCCGGCACGGCGCGCAGCGGCGGCACCGGCGCCCAGCCCGCATCAACGGCGACCACCTGCACCACCTGGTCCTGCGGATCCAGCAGCGCCAGCGCCACGGGCTCGGCCGATGCGTCCCCGGCGCGCAGAGTGACCAGGGCCAGCGTGGCAGCGTCGGCGCCGTCCAGCAGGACCTGATCCTCCGGCACGGCGGCGCCGGCAGCGATGCGGGACTGCGCCGCCTCCACCGCCTCGGCAGCCTCCAGCAGGGCGTGCAGGCGGGCATTCTCCGCCGCCACGGCGCCGAGCTCGGCCGGCGTCGCCTCGGCCAGCATCAGCGGCGGCAGGATGCAGCGCGGCCGGCCGCCGATCAGGGACCAGCGGCGCAGGTACCGCCCATTGCCATAGGTGGCCGGCAGCATGTCGGCGGCGAGCATCAGGCGACATCCTCGTACTGCGTGATTTCGGAGAGGCGCAGGACCTCCAACTCGGCCGACCAGGCGATCCGCGTGCCGGCGACGCCGGTGACCTGCACCGCGCCGGTCTGCGAGGCCGTGTCCCGCACCAGCGTGGCATCGGCTCCGGCGGTGGTCTCGGTGTCGGTGCCAAGGCTCTGCACCGCCGGCGCGGCGACATCGCCGCCGGCCGGGCGGTGATAGGTGGCGCGGCGTTCATAGGTCAGGCGCTCGGTGTCGCTGGCGCCGGCGACGCGCCCGAGGATCCGGGCCCGCACCACCATCGTCTCGCGCTCCCCGATCAGGATGCGCGGGGAGAGGATCAGCGGCGTGGCATCGGTGGTGACGCCGCTGGCGCGGAGCACGCGGCGGCGGCCGGACAGCACCGGGGCGGCCGGCATGCGGTCCAGGCCGAGAATGGCCTCACGCCGCACGCCGCCATTGGCAGTCGTGGCCAGCGCCATCACGCCGCCCTCCATCGCCAGGCCGCGGACATTGCTCGAGGCGATGGCGGCACCACCGCTGACGCTGTCGAGGAACTCCACCCGGCGGAGGCCGGCAAAGACGCTGACGCCACCGAGCGTCGCGATGGCGTGCTGCCGGCTCGTCTCCGACCAGGCGGCGGCGTTCACCGTGTTGAAGGTGCCGCCGATCGTGCAGGCCGCGCCCGGCTCGAACAGCGCCCGCTCGTCGCGGTAGAGGCGGGCGATCTGGGCGGGGCTGGGGGCGGTGGCGCCGATGCGCAGCAGCGCGAAGGCGCCGTTGCTGGCCGCGGCATTGGTGACGTTGCGGCCGATACGCAGCACGGCGGCAGTGTTGGCCATCGAGCCGATGCCGGCGGCGGAGCCGGTCGCCTCCAGCCGGCCATTTACCCACACTTCCAGCGCATCCCCGCGCAGCACACCCACGACGCAAGCCCAGCCGCCGGTGTTGAGCATGCTGAGGCTGTCCACCGTCACGCTGCCACCGGTGCCGATCAGGGCCAGGCGAGGCCGGTTGGAAACGGAGGTCATGGAGATGCGCGGGTTGCTGACATCGCTCGCGCATTGGAAGGCGCCGGTGAAGTCGCTGCCCTTGAACCAAAAAACAAGAAACTTTACTTCAGCCGGGTTGAGGCGGCGCTCCAGGTAGTTGCTGGCCGACCATCCCGACCAGCAGGCGAGCTCAGCGCCGGCCTCCACCGGGGTGCGGGTCAGGGTGCCGACGATGCTCAGGCCCTTGCCCGTCTTGCTGCGATCCGGCACGGCCAGGTCGATCTGTACGCCCCCGACCGACCCGTCGAAGGCGCTGCTCGGCGTCAGACGGAGCGTCTCGGAGGCAGCCGAGGCGGTGAACTGGACAAGGGCCTCGCCGCTCGCGGTGATGGTCAGATCGCCGGTCTCGCCGTTCGTGCCGAGCAGGTTCACCGACAGCGAGCCGGCGGTGACATTCGCGACGGTGAGGCGCAGCAGGTAGTCCGAACCGCTGGTCAGGCCGGAAATGGCGAGATCCAGTGGCGCGGTGCTGCCGGCGGCGTGGTCGAATTCGGTGCTGCCCGCGTCATGCGTCCAGCCGGTGCCGAGGGTCCAGGCGGTGGCGGAGGCGCCGTCATCGGCAAAGGGCGTGGCGCCGGCGATGCCGCCGATGGCGCTGTCATTCAGGATGGCCAGCCGCGCATCGCCCGGCAGCCATCCGGTGGCGAAGAAGGTGCGGACATAGGCGACCATGCCGGCATCCGGATTGATCTCGTCCTCGGCCAGGAAGGTCGTGGTCGTGCTGCCGACGACGCCCGGGGCCATGCCGGCGAAGGTCGTCGCCCCGGCCGGCTGCACGATGGAGGAGGTATTGGTGTAGACCCCCTGGCGCCAGCCGGTATCGGCGAGGCTGGCGGCATAGGGCATCGGGCCGGTCGCCAGCAGCGGTCCGGATCCGGCGGAAAGCCAGATCCGATTGTCATGGACGATCACCCCCCGCGCGAAGCCGCCGCCGCGCGTGATCTGCGCGACGAAGCCGCTCGCATGGATCACCGCCGCGCCGGCGCCCGTGCCGACGAGGGTCGTCGGGATCGGCAGGCCGCTGGCGGGGTCGAGCGGCGCGCCCGGGAGCACGCGCGCATGCACGCTGGCGGCCGCGGCCGCGCCAATGGCGCCGCTGGCATTCGCGAAGGCGTAGGTGCCGGCGGAAGCGAGGCCGGCGCTCCAGCCCCGCAGGTCGGTGCCGTCGCGCCGGGTGGCGCGATCGCCCGGCAGGTCAAGTGTGTGGAGGCCGGTCGAGGTGCAGACCCACAGGCGGCCATGGAGCGCGAAGACCGCGGTGCCGGTGCCGTCAAGGAGGGCGCCGGCGACGCCGCCCCAGGCGCGCCAGAGCCGCGGCACGCCGGTCACCGGGTCGAGGTCGAGCGCATCATGGACCAGCAGCGTGCAGGGCGCGGTGGCGCGCAGTAGCAGGATGGCGACGCGCGGGAAGGCGCGCCGGGCGCCACGCAGGCCGGCGATGTTCAGCGCCTCCTGGTACCAGCTCGTGTTCCGGCATTGCTCGGTCCAGGCGCCGCCATCGCTGTCCTGCCGCGTGTCGTAGACGCAGGCGGCGACCACATCACTGGCCGTCACCAGGTTCTGCACCACCGCCGGATAGGCGAGGCTCTGCGTGCTGCCAACGGTGATGCCGGCCTGGGCGGCCTCGATGGCGGCCCGCATCGAGGCGACGGACGCCTTGTCTGCGGCGACGGCCTGCTGGCTGGCCACGGCCAGGCTGCCGCTCTGATAGGCGATGAGGTTGCGCAGCATCTCCAGCAGCCACCGCCGATGGCCACCATTCTGCATGTCGCGGCTGGAGGAGCCGTCATCGCTATAGGTGTCGCCGGTGTCGGGGAATGTGATCGAGGTCAAAGCACCTCCTCCACGGCAAAGGGGAAGCTGTTGCGGTTGAACGACGAGAAGGCGATCAGCCCGGGATCGACCAGCCGCGCGACGAAGGCCGTGCGCAGCCAGTGCAGCGTCTCGTCCGGGAAGGGGAAGAACAGGAAGGGCTGGTCGAGGTCGGCCTGGCGATGCAGTTCGAATCCGCGCGCCATGGCCTCGTCGCGCGACAGGTTCTCGATCGTGCCGCGCGCCACGCGCGGCTTGTCGCGGCGCTCGAAGTAGCGCACGCCGCCCAGCGCCTCGGCCACCTCGGTCCGGAAGCGATGGCCCTCGGCATAACCCGGCGACGGGTTGACGCTGACCTGCCAGCCCTGCGCGACCTCACAGAGGCCGATCTGCACGAAGCCGGCGGGGTTGGCGGTGTCGTCGATCTCCACGCGGAAGGCGCGCGCCAGGTAGACGGCACCGAGCCAGACGGGCCGCGTCGGCGCATAGCCGGCTATTTCGGCCGCGGTGTACTTGCCGGTCCACCAGGCGTCGTCCTCCCATTCCAGTGTCTCGTAGGGGAAGACCTCCGGCCACACGTCGAACCAGCCGCTGTCGAAGACCATGATGGTGCGGGAGGCATCGCCGTAGAGGCGCACCCGCATCCGCCCACCCACCGTGATGTTGTGCCGCGCCAGCGCCAGGGCGCGGATCGGCCGGCTGGCGGACAGCGTGCCGATGAACTGCGTGTCGGCCGTGGCGGCTGAGCTGCTGCGCGCGACGCGCGACAGCGGCAGCAGCCCGAGGTTGGCGACGGGGTAGGTCGCGCTCCAGGAGCCACCCGACCACGTCACGTCCGGCGTCCAGCGTGGCCAGCCGATGACCATGCGTTCCATGCTCAGCCCCAGAGGTTGAAATCGACCAGGCCGCGCTCGGCGTCCGTCTCGATGCCGAGGATCCGGAACAGCTTGCCGCCGCCATAGCCGAGGCGCGGCAGGCGAACCTCCACCACCGCACCGAGGTCCAGCGTCGCTGCCAGGGCATCGCCGAGGCGGGCGCGCAGCCGCAGCAGGTCGCGTCGGACCTTGTAGAGGGCGAGCAGCCGATCGGCCTCCGCCTGCGCGTCAGCCGGATTGGCCAGCAGCCCCCGGAAGGCGAGCTCCGGCGCCAGCAGGTGAACAATCTGCACCGTGGCATCCGTGGCGGTGGCGCTGCGGTACTCCGCGCGGAGGAACTCCCGCCGGGCGGCATCCACCACGCCGCCCAGGCCATCGGTCTGCACCGTGTGGTTCCGGCGGTACTCCACCGTCACGCGGTAGGCGGGCATGCCGCGGCCGGCATCGCCCGAGGTCTCGCGCTCGATCTCCAGGATGTCGATGATGGTTGCGGTGGCGACGCGGCTGCTGTCGAGCCGCGTGAAGGTGGCGGCGGGCGTGCCGGCGGGTGCGGCGAGCTGCGTCATGCGGAGCCGACCGAGGCGATCGAAGCCGAACCAGACGCCGGCGGAAGCGGCCACCGCCTCCATGGCTTGGCGGACGCTGGCCTCGCCGCCGGCCCAGTAGCCGCAAACGGCCGGGGCGGCGCTGTCGAGCGCGGTGACATCGGCGGAGACAACATCGGCCGGATCGATGCCGCCCGGGCCGGTGGCCAGGCCCAGCAACAGCTGCGCCACGGTGCGATCGGCCGCGCTCGCCACCTGGGTGATGTCCGCGGTGACCTGGCCGGCCGGGCTCGACCCGAGCCGGGCATAGCTGCCGCCGGCGGTGGCGAGCAGGCGGGCGGCGCCGGCGGCCGGGGCGTTGGCCTGCATGTCGGCGATGTCCGCATAGGCGGCACCGGCCGTCAGGGCGACGCCGTTATCATAGAGGGTCGCGCCGGCGATGGAGCCGGCGGCCAGCTGCAGGATCAGCCGCGCCGTGTTCACCATGGGCGGGGCCACGTTCTCGACCAGGCCGAGCGCGACGGGCTTGGGCTGGCCCTTGATGTCGTCGGTGCCCTCCAGGCCATCCGGCAGGACGTTGGTGCCGGCGAACTTCGTCGGCTGCAGCGGCCGGTCGAGCTCGAAGAGGCGATCCCGGATCAGGATCGCCACCTCGGCCAGGGTGAAGCGCGGCTGCTCCATGGTGCCGGCGAAGAGCACCTGGAAGCTGCCATAGGCCGCGGCATCGTCGCCCTGCAGGATGCGGATGCTGCGGCCGTCCAGGCCGAGATCGATCAGCCCATCCAGCCCACCGTCGATATTGGCCAGCACCAGCTCGCCATAGCCGGTCTCCACCGCGCCGCTGGTCGTGCCGCTGCCGAAGGCGGTGCGGCGCAGCTGCGCCGGGCGGATGATCCGCGGCTCGTAGTAGCCCGGCGCACCGGGGCCACTGTAGCCGGCGCCGGTGGCGTAGCGCAGGGTGACGACGCCGGGGCCAGCCGGGTCATAGGCGGTGATCTCCGCCAGGTAGATCAGGCTCATGCCGGCCGCGCCCGGGCGAGGCGCTCGGAAGCGCGCATTTCGGCCAGCATGCGCGCCATGTCCCGCTGGCCGGCCATGTTCTGGTCACCGGAGGCGGCGATCACCTGCGTCTGGCCGTCCTGGCCCTGGCGGATGGCAGCCAGTTCCTGCCGCATCTGCGCCAGTTCGCGCCGCGCCGCCTGCAATTCCGCCACCACGGCGCGGTTGTCGTTGGCCTGGTAGGAGCTGGCCCCCACCACCTCGACGCCCAGGCGGCCGTCGCGGCCGCGGCGCAGCGGCATGATCGCCTCCGGCCCCGCCTCCCCGAACAGGGCCATTGGCGCGATGGTTGGCGCGCTGACCACCTCCGGCAGGCCGCCGAGGGCGAAGGGGATGAGGCGCGCATGCGCCATGGCGTTGCCCAGCGCGTTGGCGAGCAGCCCGCCATAGTTCCCGCCCCAGCTCGGCGCGTTGGCCAGTTCGCTCCCACCTACGGCAAAGCCATCATTCAGGGCGCCGCTGGCCTGCAGCGTGGTGACGCGCAGGCCACCGCCCGCCCCGCGCGCGGCCTCCCGCAGGTGGAACAGATAGGTCCGCACGTCGCCGAGGTTGTGCAGGTAGGAGAGCTGCTGCGCCACCGAGTAGTTCAGCGTCGCCAGCGCCGCGCCGATCTTGTCGTCGATCGACCGGCTGATGGAGACGGTTTCCGTCGTCTCCACCTGGTTGCGCAGGATCCGGTCCACGGTGCCAGAGGCAGCGGTCAGTATCGCGCGCTGGTCCGCGGTGAGGCTGGTCGCGCCGCCGAGGATGCTGTTGAGCACCCGGTCGAACTTTCCGGCCTCCGCCCGCAGGATGTCCCGCTGGCCGGCGGTCAGCGTGCCGCCGGTGGCCTGCAGCGCGATGGCCCGCGTGATGACCTCCGAGGCGCTGAACAGCACGTCGAGCTGATCGGCCGGGATGCCCGAGATGTCGGACGCCACCTTCAAGACGCTGGTGATGCTGCCGACGTCGCGCAGCAGAGCCTGCTTCACCTGGTCGGTCGCGCCCGGCGCCAGCACGATCTCGCTGATGCTGCCGGCGATATTGCCCAGGGCATCATTGGCCGCGACGCGGGCCGCGCTGGTCACGCTGTTCCAGACGTTGATCTTGGAGACGACGCCGACGATGTCGTCCAGGGCTTCGTTCGCGGCAGCGCGCGCCGCATTGGTGACGCTGTTCCAGACCGCGATCTGCGAGACGACACCGCCGATCGTCGACAGGGCCTTGGTCGCGCTGTCCTTGGCCGCGGCCGGCACCGACGGCGCCATGGTGATGCTGCTGACCGCGCCGGTGATGCTGGCCAGCCGGGCAATGGCCGCTGCCCGCACCTCTTCGGTCACACCCGTCGCCAGGGCGATGCTGGCGACGTTGCCGGCGATAGCCGACAGCGCCGCATTCGCCCGTTCCCGCACCCCGGCCGGGATGGCGGCATCCATGCTCAGGCGGGAAACCACGCCGACGATGGTGTCCAGCGCGTCATTGGCGGCCAGGCGGGTGGCGTTGGTCACCCCGGGGGCGATCGCGATGCTGCTGACCACGCCGCTGATGCTGGCCAGCGCGGTGCTGGCGGAGACACGTACCGCCTCCGGCACCGCCGCCGCCATGCTGATGCTGCTGACCGCGCCGGTGATGGTGGCCAGATGGGCGATGGCCGCGGCCCGCACCGCATCGGTCACGCCCGTCGCCAGGGCGATCGACGACACATTGCCGGCGATGGTCGCCAGCGCCGCGCTCGCCCGCTCCCGCACCCCGGCCGGGATGGCGGCGTCCATGCTCAGGCGGGAAACCACGCCGACGATGGTATCCAGCGCGTCATTGGCGGCCAGGCGGGTGGCGTTGGTCACGCCGGGGGCAATGGCGATGCTGGTGACGGCGCCGGAGATACTGGCAAGGGCGCTGTTG
Source organism: Falsiroseomonas selenitidurans (assembly GCF_012103215.1). Taxonomy (GTDB): domain Bacteria; phylum Pseudomonadota; class Alphaproteobacteria; order Acetobacterales; family Acetobacteraceae; genus Falsiroseomonas; species Falsiroseomonas selenitidurans. Next base: position 89,928 of record NZ_JAAVNE010000005.1, on the reverse strand, counting down.
GCGGCGATCTGGACCGCCTCCGGCACCGACGGCGCCATGGTGATGCTGCTGACCGCGCCGGTGATGCTGGCCAGCCGCGCGATGGCCGCGGTCCGCACCGCATCGGTCACCCCGGGCGCCAGGGAAATCGAGCCGACATTGCCGGCGATGTTGCCCAGGGCATCATTGGCCGCGACGCGGGCCGCGCTGGTCACGCTGTTCCAGACGTTGATCTTGGAGACGACGCCGACGATGTCGTTCAGGGCCTCGTTCGCGGCAGCGCGCGCCGCATTGGTGACGCTGTTCCAGACCGCGATCTGCGAGACGACACCGCCGATCGTCGACAGGGCCTTGGTCGCGCTGTCCTTGGCCGCGGCCGGCACCGCAGGGTCCAGCGTGATGCTGCTGACCGCGCCGGTGATGCTGGCCAGCCGGGCAATGGCGGCGGCCCGCACCGCGTCGGTTACACCCGTCGCCAAGGCGATGCTGGCGACATTGCCGGCCAGGCTGGCCAGGGCGGCGTTGGCCGTAAGCCGCACCGCCTCGGGCACTGCGGCCGCCATGGTGATGGCCGAAACCCGACCGACAATGGTGTCCAGGGCGTCATTGGCCTTGGCCCTGGTAACGTCGGTGACACCAGGTGCCACGGCGATGCTGCTCACCGCCCCGCTGATGCTGGCCAGCGCCGTGCTAGCGGAAACGCGCACCGCCTCCGGCACCGCCGCCGCCATGCTGATGCTGCTCACGGCGCCGGTGATGTTGGCCAGACGGGCGATGGCCGCGGCCCGTACTGCATCGGTGACCCCGGGCGCCAGGGCGATCGACGCGACGTTCCCGGCGATCGTCGCCAGCGCCGCATTGGCACGCTCCCGCACGCCCGCCGGGATGGCGGCATCGAGGCTGATGGCCGAGACCCGGCCCAGGATATCGTCCAGCGCCGCATTTGCCGCCGCGCGGGTCGCATCCGTGACGCCGGGCGCCAGGGCAATGGCCGTCACCGCACCCGAGATCGCCTCCAGCGCCGTGCTGGCGGAGACGCGCACCGCCTCCGGCACTGCCGCCGCCATGCTGATGCTGCTGACGGCACCGGTGATGGTAGCCAGACGGGCGATGGCCGCGGCCCGCACCGCATCGGTGACCCCGGGCGCCAGGGCGATCGACGCGACGTTGCCGGCAATGGTCGCCAGCACCGCATTGGCGCGCTCCCGCACACCCGCCGGGATGGCAGCATCGAGGCTGATGGCCGAGACCCGGCCCAGGATATCGTCCAGCGCCGCATTCGCCGCCGCGCGGGTCGCATCCGTGACGCCGGGCGCCAGGGCGATGGACGCCACGGCCCCCGTGATCGCCTCCAGCGCCCGACTGGCCGAGACCCGCACCGTGTCCGGGATCTCCGGCGCCAGGGTGAGGGCCGACACGGCCGCCGTGATGGTCTGCAGCCGCGCTGTCGCCTCGCTGCGCACCGCATCCGTGACCCCTGGCGCGACCGCGATGGCGGCCAGGGCGCCGGTGATGGCGGACATCGCGCCGGCCGCCGCAGCGAACGCGGCCGAGGTAACGGCGCCGGGCACCAGGATGGCGTCCACGACGCCGCGCAGCTGGCTGAGGGCCGCTTCCGCCTCCGCCTTGGCGCGCGGCGTGGCGGCGCTGGTATCGATCAGCGCCAGCGCGGCGTCGATGTCCGCCCGCAGCTTCAGCTCCGCCGCCAGCGCCACCTCCACCTGGATGGACCCGCCGAGGCTGGCCAGCTCCTCATAGATCAGCTGGTCGTAGGACTTCACCGCGGGCAGGCTTTCCAGGCTGGACAGCACCATGTCGCGCAGCGCCTGGAACTGCCCGCCGGAGGCAAACATGGCCTGGCCGGATTGCAGCAGCGTGTCGGCCGACTGGGTGATGCGCGCCAGCGCATCCCGGTCGCCACCGCGCGCCAGCGTCAGGTCCCGCCCGAAGACGTCCTGCGCCGCGCTGAACCGGTCCTCCGGCGAGGCGCCGCCGCCGGCGCCGGAGCGCAGCCCGTCGATGTAGCTGCGGATGGACCCGCCGGCGGAGAGGATCGCCTGGCGTTCCTGATCAGCGAAGCGCTTCACCACGGCCGCGCGCTCCGCCGCCTGGGTGGCTTCCAGCGCCGTCAGGTCCGCCAGGCCGATGCGCGCGGCCTCCACCCGCTCCCGCGCCTGGCTGCGCTCCAGCGCCGCCAGCGCGCCATCCTGTGTGCTGGTGTCGGTGGTCGCGGCGAACAGGCGATCGTCCAGCGCCTGCGCGGCCGCGTCGCGGCGGGCCTGGTATTCTGCGATGATGGCCTGGCGCTGGTCCTGCTGCGCGCGGATCAGCTGCCGCACCCGCGGCGTGATGTCCGCCGCGGCAAAGCCCAGCGCCTTCAACTGCGCTTCCAGTTCCGAGACGGCGGAGGCCGCGCGGCTGTCCGCGGCGAACAGGTCCGCGGCCAGCTGATCTCCGGCATTCCCGCTGAGGGCCGCGGTGGCCTGGCGGCTGAGCAGATCCAGCGCGTCGATCGCCTCCCGCTGCTGCTGACGCAGGGCGGCGGCGGTGGCCTGCTGCTGGGCGACCAGCTGTTCCGTCAGGGCGGCCACATGCGGCGCGGTCTCTGCCAGGGTCAGGCCCATGTCCTTGAGGTTGGTGCGATAGGCCTCGATGGCAGCATTGACCTCCCGCTGCGACTGGGCGGCATCGGCCTGCGCCGTGCGGCCCTGGGCGCGCAGCAGGTTCTCCGCGATCTCCGCGCGGGAGACGGCGACCTGCGTGTCGCGCTGCGCGATCAGCGCCGCCACCTGCTTGGCACGCTCCGCGGTCAGCTCGGCCTCGCCGAAGCCCAGCCGCTGGGCGGATTGGATGGAGGCGTCGAAGCTGGTCTGCAGCGCGTTGACCTGCTGCTGGAAGGCGGAGACCGGATCGGCGATGGCATCGACCGCGGCGCCCAGGGCCTGCACCTCCTGGATCAGGCCGGCCAGGGCCTCGACGCTGTCGAACTGCCGGCCCTGCAGCACGGTGTCCAGGCGGTTGTCGTTCGTCGCGCCGAAGCTGAAGTAGCGGAGGGCATCGGCCAGGGATGCCGACTGGTCCGCGGAATTGGTGCCGGTGATGGCGCGGCGGTTGTCCTGCACCGTCACGCCGGCGGCGGCGATCACAGCATTGGCCGCGGCGATGGCCTGCTGCGCCTGCGCCAGCACCTCCGCCCCGCCATTGCCATTGCCCGTGGTGGACAGGCCGCTGGCGGCCAGCTGGCCGTCCTGCGCCGAAAGGGTGAAGCCGTAGGCGTTGTTGGCCGCGCCGCCGCCCAACAGGCCGCCAAGGCCGCCGCCGAGCGCGCCGCCCAGCAGCCCGCCGCCCAGGACGCCAAGCGGCCCCAGGAAGCCGCCGGCCGCCGCCAGCGAGCCCGCCAGCGCGCCCGCGCCGCTGCCCACCATGCCGCCGGCGCTGTTGCCGCCGAGGACGCTGTTCAGCAGGGTGCCGGCGCCGAAGCCAAGGCCGGCGCCGCCAAGGACGCTGGACAGCGAGGCGGAGCCGAACAGACCCGAGACGGCGGTGCTGTCCAGCGTCGCCCCGGATAGGGTCGGGCCTTGCGACAATGCGGTGATGCCATTGCCGAACAGCCCGGACGACACGCCCAGGCTATTGACGCCGCCGAGGATGCCGCCATTCGGCAGCAGCCCGGACAGGCCCGTGTAGTTGCCGAGGCTGCCCAGCAGGCTGCCTTGGCCGCCATCCGCGCCGGTGAAGCCGATGCCGGACGCCAGGGAGCGGATGCCCGGGGTCACCAGGCTGACATTCAGGGCTTGCGCGACGGATTGCCGCAGGATGGAGCCGAATCCCGAGGCCAGGGAGGCGAACACCGACTGGCCGCGGCCCGCCCCCTCCTCCAGCGCGGCAAAGGTGGTCTGCGTCAGGGACCTGCCGAAATCATTGGTCAGGCTGTCGAATTGCCGGTCAAGCCGTTCGGCCTCCCGCGACGCATCCTGCAGCGCCCGCTGCATCGAGCGCTCCCGCACGGCCGGGTCGATCTCGCTGTTGCGCAGCGCCCGCTGGATCTCCGTGATGGCGCGCTGATCGGCGGCGCCGAGGATCTCCAGGCCGGAGGGGCTGGTGCTGCGGACATCGCCATAGGCCTCGACGGTCTGGCGCGCCGCGCGGGTGACCGACCGGAAGCCTTCCTCCTGTTGGCGCAGCTGTTCCGTCAGCCGCTGCGCCTGTCGCAGGTTGGCATCGTTTTCCGCGCGAAAGGCGGCCATGCTGTCCGCCGCGTCCTGGCCCGTGATGCCAAGCCGCTCCAGCTCCTTGGCGCGATCCGCCAGCAGATCCCGCAGCCGCGCCTCCCGCGCGATGTCCGCCTGCTCCAGCCGCAGCGCATCGGCACCGCGGGTCGCGGCATTCACCTGGCGCTGCAGGTCGCCGATTTCCTGGCCGATGCCGTCGGCGATGCGCGCATCATAGGATTTGAGCGCGTCCAGCGCGCGCCGCAGCCGCTCCGACGCCGCGGTTGCCGTGTCGATGCCCAGGCCGAGCGCCCGCGCGCGCAGTTCGAGCTGCGTCTGCGCCGCCTCCACCTCGCCCGCCGTGCCGGTGAGCTTGTCGAGCTCCGTGGCCTGGCGGCGCAGTCGCTCGCTGACGATATCCGAGCCATCCGCAAGGCCGAGCATGCCCTGATACAGCCGGGCCAGTGCCTCCCGGCTGACGTCGCCGGTCTCCCGGAAGCCTTCGACGAGCGCGACGAATTGCCGCATGCGCTCCAGATCGGGGTTGGAGACGATGGCCGCGTATTCCGGCGAGCCTCGCCCATAGTCGCGGGCCGCCCCCTGCTCCGCATCGAAGATCTGCTGCTGGAACTGCTGCGACAGCGCGGCGGTGACGCCGAGCGCGCTGTCGCGCAGCCGGTCCTGCGTCGCGATCAGATCCTGCTGATCGCGCGTGAACTGCCGCAGCTCCTGGCTGCGCCGCGCATCGGTCAGCGTGTCGTAGTAGGTGGCAAGCTCGCGCACCTGGCGCGCTTCTGTCGCCAGGCCGTCGCGCAGGCGCTGGGCTTCCTGCTCCACCGCCTGGAAGGAGGCCGCCTGGCGCTCCAGGCTTTCGCGCATCAGATCCGCGGCGTCGCGGCCCAGCAGGAAGTTCGCAGTGACCGCGGCGATGGCCAGCGCCGCGCCGGCGATCGCGCCGGCCGGGCCAAGGAAGCCCAGCAGCTGCGAGCCCTGCTGCGCGAAGGCGACCAGGGCGTTCTGGCCGCCGGCGACCTGGACGGTGAAGTCCTGCACCTGGAAACCCGCCTGGCCGGCGAACTGGCCGAGCCGGCGGGCCGAGGCGCCGGCATTGTCGTTCGCCACCGCGAAATCCGCGACGCCGAGGGTGGAACGCTGATGGGCGGCCGTCGCCGCGGCCACCAGCCGGGCATGCTCGGCCTGCGAGACGGCGCCGCGCGCCAGGGCCGCGTTCAGCACATCCTGCTGCTGCGCCAGCGCGCCCGCCGCCGCGGCGGCGCGCTGCTGGCTGGCGAAGGCGGGGTCGAGCGCGACGCGCAGCCGGGTGAAGGCCGCCGCCTCCTGCTCCACCGCCGCGGCTGCCGCGCGCGCGGCGGCGGCGCTGCCATCGGCCTGCGCGACGGCGCGGTCGCGCTGCTGGCCGACCAGCGCGACGGAGCGGGAATAGTCCGCGGCACCGATCTGGCCGCGGCGGAAGGCCTGGTCCAGCGTCTCCACCGCCTCCGCGGCGCGCTGGTTCGCGGCATACAGCGGGTCGATGGCCGCGCGCAGGCGGGCGAGGTCCGCAAGCTGGGACGCCACGGCGCGGCGCTTGGCCTCCGCCGCGGCCTCATCGGCACGGGTGGCTTCCCGCGATGCATCCTCCGCCGCCCGCGCGCGCTCGCGTTCCGCGCGGATCAGCGGGTCGTAGCGATCGGCGACGGCCGCGAGGATCTGCGCCCGTCGGGTCTCCGCAGCCCCGCTGGCATCCAGGATGCGCGTCGCCTTCTCGGCCTCGCGCGCGAAGATCTGCTGCGCCCTGTAGGCCGGGTCGAACCGTTCGGTGAGGCGGGCCAGCGCGCGTTCGGAATTGCCGATGGCGTCCACGGTCCGGGTGGTCGCGGTGGCCACGGCCTGGTTCGCGGCGATGATCCGCCGGCCGGCGGCGTCGAACTGCGCGGCACCGGCCGCGGCATCCGAAGCGTCGAACACCAGCGCCGTGACGGCCTGCGATCCGCTCATGGACACCTCCTATGAACAAGTCCGCCCCAGAAGCATGGACCGCGATTGTTGTAGAAGATGCTATACAGGGCCTTGCAGCCCAGCACGTAGAAGATACTATACGGACATGCACACGATGCGCCGCACCGCTGCGTTTGAAGCCTGGCTGGACGGCCTCAAGGATTCATCCGCCAAGGCCCGGGTGCTGGTGCGGATCGACCGCATGCAGAACGGCAACTTCGGCGACTGGAAGTCGGTCGGCGATGGCGTTTCGGAACTTCGGATCACCTATGGCCCGGGCTACCGGGTCTATTTCACTCAGCGCGGCGCGGTTCTGGTCGTGCTGCTGGGCGGCGGGACCAAAGCTCGGCAGAGCCGGGATATCGCCGCCGCCAAGGCCGTAGCCGCCGGATTGGAGGAATGACGATGGACGCGACGAAGACCTATCCTTGGGATACCGCCGAGTTCCTCGGCGACCCCGAGACACAGGCCGAATACCTGCGGATCGTGATCGAGGACGGCGACGCGGGCGAAATTGCGCAGGCGCTTGGCGTCGTCGCCCGCGCGCGCGGCATGACGGCGCTTGCCAAGGCCGCAGGCATTCCGCGCGACACGCTCTACAAATCCCTCCACGAAGGCGGCAATCCCAGCCTCGCCACCGTGCTCAAGGTCCTGGCCGCGCTCGACATCGGTCTGACCGCCAAGACGAAGAAGCGGGCCAAGCCGAAGGCGCCGCCGCGCAAGATGCGCGCGGCGGCGTAGGGAGGAGGCGCCAGGACCTGCTATCCCTTCGCCATTGCCCTTCGAAATGCCCGGTCCAGCGCCGTCAGCGCCGCGGTTTCCCAGGGGGCCAGACGCACGCCGCGCAGGCCGCACCAGGCCTGGATATCGGCGTAGGTGAGGCTCGCCGGTCCGCCCATTCCGCCGGCCGGCCTGGCGTCGTGCAGTTCCAGGAACCAGTCCCAGAGATAGGCGCCGGCGGCGGGCAGCGGCGGGCCCTGCAGGTCTGCCTCGACCTCCGCCCGGGCCTTGTCGCTCAGGCGCCGGGCCAGCAGGCCTTCCAGGGTTTCCCGCGCCGAGACGCCGTTCTTGTCCGGCACCCAGAGGCCGAACTCATGCTCCGCGAAGGCGATCAGGTCCTCGCGGAGCTCTTGATAAAAGCCGCGTCGGATCCGAAGAAGTCCATCACCTGCTGGGCGATCCAGCCGCGCTTCGGATCGGACATGACCAGGAAGGCGTTCTCCGCCGAGTAGGGGAAGGCCTGGCCGTTCAGCGTGACGTCGGACCAGCCGATGATGCGGCGGGAGACGCGGCGCATGGATTTCAGGCGCTCCTCCTCCGGGTCCAGGTCCGTGGCCTTCCACTTGCGGCCATTGGCGCGGGCCTGTTCCTGCGCCTTCTCCTCGCGCAGGCGCTCCCGCGCCACCTCGTTCTGCAGCGCCAGTGTGGCGGCGTGCCCGGGGCCGGCGATCTGCATCTTCCAGGTCGTGGCCGCGCCGGTGGCGGGATGGTGGATGGTCAGGATGGCGACGTCCGCCGTCTCGACGCTGTCGATGTCCAGGATGTCCATGGGGTCCTCTTGCGGGTGCGGGGTGCGGGAGATGGGGTCGACGCCACCCGCAAGGCGTCGCCCCCGGCGCCGTGGCGCCACCCGGCCCTGCGGCCGGGATTGCTGAAATCGTGTCGGGACTACCGCATTGCGGTTGTTAAACTACCGCATTGCTGTATAACCAGGTCATGCACAGCGTCGTGGAGACCTCCAGCTTCACCCGCCGCGCCGATGCGCTGCTGTCGCAGGCGGAGCGGGCGGAGCTGATCGCGACGCTGGCGAACAATCCGGAGGCCGGCGACGTCATGGTTGGCCTGGGCGGCGTGCGGAAGCTTCGCTGGGCGCCGGCCGGGCGAGGCAAGAGCGGTGCCTTCCGGGTGATCTACTACCTGCTGAACGAGGGGCGGCCGATCCTCGCCTTCTTCCTCTACGGTAAGAACGAGCAGGCCGACCTGACCCCTGTGCAGCGGAAGGCGGTGCAGCAACTGGTTGCCACGATGAAGGAGATGCGCTGATGGCCAGGAAGCCGAAGATCAACGTCGCCGACGAACTGGTTGCCGCGGTGGCCGAGGCCGCAGCGATCGTGCGGGGAGAGGCAGATGCGGCGCGCGTCCATCTTGCGCCGGATGTGCCCGATGTCCGGGCCATCCGGGAGAAGATGGGCCTCACCCGGGAAGCCTTTGCGGAGCGTTTCGGCCTGCGCGTTGCGGCGCTGCGGGACTGGGAGCAGGGCCTGCGCCGGCCTGATCCTGCCGCGCGCACCCTGCTGAAGGTGATTGCGGCAGAGCCGGATGCGGTGGTTCGCGCCCTGGCCGCCTGAGATCAGGCCGCCGGGGCGGGCTTGCTGGCCTTGCCGACCAGCGGCACGTCCGCCTGCGGGGCGGGCGCGCTGGCCGGCCCGGCCTGCGCCACCCGGCCGGTCTCGCTGATGGCGATGCCGGCCAGCGCGTGATCCGGGAACGGCACCCGGTAGCCGGCCGCGCGAGCGGCGCCGATGGCCTCGGCCAGCGCCGCGGCGGCGCCGGTGACGGTCTTCACATGATCCATGGGGTTCTCCTTCAGGTGTTGGAGCGCACGAGCTTCAGCATGGTGGCGTCGAAGGCGCCGCCGGCCTCGTCGATGCCGACCATGATCGGCAGTTCCTGCGTGCGGGGTCCGTCGGCGCCGAGGGCGGATTTGTTCGCCCCGCCCAGCGTCAGGTTGGTGAGGCAGAGCGCCAGGAAGTCGGCAGGAGAGGTCTCGTTCTCCGCCATCAGCACATGCAGGGCGAGCTGCGTCTCGTTCAGGAAGTTGCTCACCTGGTCCAGGTTGCGGCGCAGCGTGGTGATGGAGCCGGTGACATTGGCCAGGTTGGTGAAGACATCCGGCGTGTAGCGGTTGGCAATGACCTCCGCCGGGCCGGCGCCGAGGTCGTAGTTCAGGGTGAAGGCGGTGACGTCCAGCAGGTTCTCCGAGCCCAGCCGAATGGAAGCATCCGCCACCGACAGCGGCAGCGTTACGGAGGCGGTCGGCAAGGTGAAGTGGGGCGAGGAGCCCGTGCTCTCGCTGCGCACTGTCGCGTCCCGGCCGCGCGCCTGCCACCAGCTGGTGGCCAGCACGATGCAGGCGCGGCTCAGCGCCGGCGGCGCGCCCTCGGGCAGCGCATAGCCGCCGGTGTAGGCCACCACCACCTTCGCGCCGGTCCACATTGCCCGCGCGCCGCTGCACAGCCGCCAGAGCCTGCCGCTCTCCGGGTGATGCTCATAGCGATCCGCCGGCAGCACGGTGCCGTCGCAGGTCACCGACGCAATGGCCACGACCGGCCGGCGGGCCAGCGCCAAGACATCCAGCGGGCCCGACAACCGGAAGACCTCCGACACCGCCTCCTGCGCAAGCGTGCGGCCGCACCAGTCGGCGATGGCCCCGGATGCCTCGTCGATCTTCGTCTCCAGCGCCGCATCGCGGGCGTTGCTGCCCGCCGCCACCGCCGGCATGTCCGGCGCCTCGACATAGGCGGCGCCGTTGATGGTGTTCGGCACGCCGGCGGCCAGGCCGGGCATCCACAGATACTGGCCGTGGCTGTCCTTCAGCTTGCGCACCGCGCCGATGGTCGGGCGCGACATCATCCACACCGCGTTGCGGGCATAGGCGGTCTTGATGCCGTAGAAGAGGCTCAGCACGCCGTCGCCGGTCAGCTCCGTTGCGGCGCCGCTGACGACCCCCGCGACGCCGCTGGGGGTCAGGATGCCCTCCAACTCGCCCACGCCCGTGCCGGCGACGAACTCGGCGCCCTCCTTCACCGAGAACTGCTCATTCGCCTCCATCCGGATCTCGGCCTCCATGTCGAAGGCGCCGTCCTCGAGCATCTGCTGGCTGATATCGATCAGCGCATACATCTCAGGGACCGCCACCTCCTCCATGCCGTAGGCGAGGCCGCCGGTCTCGGGCCGGGGTCCCTGCTCCGAGGTGCGGCGGGCGGCGAACTGGCCGGTGCGCCGCGGCAGGTGGATTGCCTTCTGCGTGGTCTGCCGGACGCGCACGGCGGCGCGGAAGGGGGTGGCCTCCGTGACGCCCTTGATGATCTCCCGCACATATTCGGTGGGCGCGAGATAGCCGCCGGCGGTGTCGGGCGAGACCGCGAGCGCCCTGTACTCGTCCTGCACCGCCTGCAGCGATTTGCGCTCATCCTCGCCCAGGTTCACCACGCCGATGGTGTGGGCATGCACCACGGCCCGGCCCCAGGCATTCACCCGGCGCTTGTACTCCAGCGGGTTGTCCTGGCGCGTGCCGGCCAGGCGGCCGAGCTTCACCTCGATCTGGTCGACCTCGTCCGCCGCCTGCTTCGCCTTCAGCTCCGCGGCCGTCAGGCGCTGGTTCAGCCCCTCGAAATTGGCCAGCGTGGTCTCGATCTTGCCGACCTTTTCGCTCAGCAGGATGTCGGCCGAGCCCTTCTTCTCGATCTCGGCCAGGCGCTTGTCATTCGCCGCCTTGAACTCCTCGAAGGCGGTCATCACCGTGTCCACGGCGGTCTTCACGTCCTGCGGCTCCATCGTCCGATCCTCATGCTTTCAGGGTGGCGGCCCTGCGCTTCAGCGCACCGAGCCATGCTGCCGCTGCCCCTTCATCACGAAGGTCCGTGTCCGGCTGGTCCTCACCCGCATCACGCAGGTGCCGCTTCACGATGCCGATCGCCTTCACGGCGTCCGACCTCGAGAATTTCAATTCGCGCCGCAGCTCTTCCTCGAGCGCCCGCGGGTCGATCATGCCGGCGGCGTCGAGCCACCGGCTCTTCATGGCGTAGATACGCGCCATATGGTTGGCGGGGTCATCCACGAGGGAGACCTCCTTCAGCGCCACCGCCCGCAGGTGGCGCCGCGGCTCGCCGATGCGGCCGGAGCCCATCTTGAAGCTCCGCGCGCGGAAGCCGATGGACAGGCCGCGCATCGCCCCCTCCTTCACCATGGAGAGGTTCCATCGACCGCGGTCGGTATCCAGCCCTACCAGGCGGCCCTTCACCGCCAGGCCGGTGCTGTCCTCCGCCATGTGCTCCCAGATGCCGATCGGATCGGGATCCGCACCGCCGGGCGTGCCGTGCATCTTGTACATGGGCGGCAGGCCCTGGCCCTTCCGTTCGCGCTCCAGCAACGAGGCCGCGAAGGCACCCGGCTCCACCACATCGCCTGCGGCATCCATGTTGCCGAAGATCGAGGCGTAGCCCTCGAAGGTACCGGGCGCCTGGTCAGGCGAGAACTTGACCTCCCAGGCCACGCCGATGCTGCCGAGCTCCATTGTCAGGCTCCCGCGTGCGGTGAAGGTGGGGTGGTGGGCGGTGGCGGTTCACCCGCGTCGCGCATCGTCATCGGGAACTGCACCTGGTTCATCCGCGGCGACGGATCCTCGTTCCATTCATCGTCGATGCGGATCTCGTTCGGCGTCAGCCAGCCGGGCTGCGAGGCGTTGCCGATCGCGGCCTTGTAGTACTCGGCGCGGTCCCGAAGACTGCCCCGCAGCAGCTCGGACGTGTCCATCTCGAAATGCAGCCCCTCGGCGCGTTCCTCCCGCGTCAGAAGCTGCGTGTTCAGCGCCGCCAGGAAGGCACGGATCAACGGCTGGTAGGTGTAGCGGACATGCGCGCCGAAGAAGGCTTCGGCACTGGCGAAGGTGGGGCTCTGGTCACCGGCGTGACCCAGCATGATGGTGAACACGCCCTGCAGCCGCGCGATCTCCTCGATCTGGAAGCCGCGCGTCTGGATGGTCTCGGCCTCGCTGCCCTTCATCGTCAGCGGCTCGAAGCTCAGCGCATCGCTGGCGAGGATCGGCCGGCCGGCATTGGCCCCGGTGTAGGTCGCAGCGATCATCTCGCGGACGCGGTCCTTCTCCTCCTGCGGCGGCTTGCCGGCCAGCTTGAACAGGCCGTTCGCACGGACCCCGTTCTGGTGCAGCTGCGCCTGGCTCTTCTCGGTCGCCTGGGCCAGGCCCAGGGCCTCCCGGCCCAGCGCCACCGGGTCCAGGCCGCGGAACCCATCCCAGGAGGGGCCGCGGAAGTGGAACACCTGGTCGCGGCCGCATTTGACCTGGTGCGCGTTCTCCAGTTGTAGCGTGTACTCCATCTCCATCATGGTATTGACGTCGATGGCCGCGCATTCCGGCCGGATCGGGATCAGCTCCCTGATGCGCCCGCGGCGATCGATATTGCGGTAGCTGATCGCCTGGCCGGTCGCGGCGAAGTGCATGATGGTGGTGCGCACCCACTCCACACCGTCCATCCAGCCATTCGGCTGGTGCAGCATCATGTCGTAAAGGTAGTGGTCTGCGGCATCGACCGCGCCCTTGCCCTGACGCCGGCGCAGCACGAGCGGGATCTGCGAGATGTCGGCCTTCACCATGATGGCGCGCAACATCGCGGTCTGCTGGAGCGCCGAATTGGTGCTGACCTGCACGCCGGAATTCGCCTTGGCGCCGGCGAAAATGGCCTCCACCCAGGAGCTGGTGAAGCTGACCGCCTTCCGCTCCAGCCACCATTTCGCGAGACCTGTCAGCATGCCACGGCCCAGACCTCTTTCGTCTTCGCCTGCGGGTTCCTGACCATCAGCGCGCCGGCGCAGAAGGCGGCAATCAGCGGATCGATCTTCGCCGTGCCGGAAGCCTGCTTCGTGATGCTGATGGCATTGCCCACCGCCACCACCTTTGCGTTGCCGACGCACCAGGCCATCAGCGCCTGCCCGCCATGGATCAGCGTCGCCGAGGCCAGGCGTGTCTCCATGGTCTTGATGGTCCCGTTGAGGCGCCATCCCTGCTGAATGCCGACGATCCGGTCGTCGCCCTCGATGCCGACCTGCGCGAGCGCGTCGCGGGCATCTGTCGTGCCGTACATGTCGAGCCCGATTTCCGCGAGCAGCCCGCTTTGCTCGACCTCGACCACGATCTCCGCCAGTTCGCTGTTCGCCTCGGTCAGGTCATCGACGAAGACCAGGTCGCCGTCGGCCTCCAGGTCCAGCATTTTCGGGGCCTCGCTCTTGCGCAGATCCAGCACGCCGCGATGCGCCCAGGCGCGGCACCACAGGAACCACCGCCGCGCGCCGCGCTCCCGGCCCAGCACCGCCAGGCCCAGCAGGTCATCCAGCCCGCCGCCATCGATGCCGATGGTGATGACCTCACTGCGCGCGATCAGCGCCGGCAGCGTCAGGCTGCGATCCGCGCGGCCCTCCCAGTGCTTGGCACCGGCCCAGGCATCGCTGCGCAGCGCCAGCCCGATCTCCACATTGAGGTGCTGCGAGGCCCAGGCCCGCAGTTCCTCCGGGCTCGTGGCCAGGGCGGTGCGGTATTCCTCGATCAGCCGCGCGATGGTGATGGACCGGCCAGCGTTCGGCGTGACCATCGCCCAGTTCGCGGGGTCGCGCCACGCACCCGGCTTGCTCTCCGAATCCGCCTGCATCTCCGGCGGGAATTCATAGAGCACCGGCAGCATGGCGCCGTCTTGCTTGCCGTCCCGGATGTCCCGCGCCTTCGCCAACTCGGCCCGGAACACGCCAGCGGGCGGCTCCTCCGACTGCGTGGTGATCATCACCATGAAGGATTCGGGCGCCGCGATCATGCCGCCGCGCAGCTGTCGGATCGCATTCGCTGCCTTCGCCATCTTCGAGACGACATGCACCTCGTCGATGAAGATCCCGGCCGGCTTCTGGCCGGTCAGCACCGCCGGGTCGAAGCTCATGATCTCAAGCGTCGCCTGGCTCTTGCGATGCACGATGGTCTTGAGGTGGTCGCGGATGTGGAATTTCTGGTTCAGCACCACGTCAAGCCGGATGGCGCCGGAGACCTGGCCAAAGGCGAGTTCGGTGATGTCCTGCGTCGGCGCCGTCATGATGAAGCGCGCCTTCGGGCGCTCGTTCCGCAGGATGGCCACCAGCATCAGCAGCGCGCCGTAGGACGTCTTGCTGTTCTTCTTGGGGACGAGGCAGAAGACCTCGCGGATCATGCGCTGCTTGGTTGCGGGGTCGATCGAGCCGAACAGCGCGCGCACGATGTCGCGGAACCAGTCGCCGGCGGCATCGCGCAGAAGCGGCGTGCCCGGCACATCCGCGAGGCGAAGGCGATCGAAGACCGTGACAGCGCGGTCAGCGGCCGCCCGGTCCAGTTGTGGCAGATCGGGAACGAGAGATTTTCCGTTCCGCAGGCGGTCCACCCAGTCAGGGCAGGAGAGGTCCCAGGACATGGTTCAGTTGATCAGCCCGTCCCAGTCGGTGTCCTTCTCGGCGTCCTGGGCGGCCATGTTGGCAGCCGCCTTCTTGCCTGGCTTCTCGGTGGACGGCGCCGAGGGCGGACGGAACATGCCCAGGTGCTGGCCGAGTTTCACCAGCGCGCCCGGCTTGTCGTGCAGCTTCACCTTCAGCGTGCCCTCTGCCGTCTGGGTGATCTCGGCAATCGCGCCGGCCGTCGCGTCGTCGATGTCCGCGCTGTCGATGAACCGCACCTCGTTCACCACCTGCAGCTTCGGCTCGTTGGTTTCCGGGTCCTCAACCATCTGTGGGACGTGGCTGCGCCAGGCGACCACCTTGCGGATGTCGGCGAAGCCGATCTTCGCGAGCTCGAGAACGATGCTCTCGATGGTCACGCCAGTGCTCGCCTCGACGATCGCGCGGCGCCGGGAGAGCTCTGCCGCGACCTTAGGGTGCCTTAGCAACTTCGAGGCGGTGACCTCGGCCGAAGAGGCGGCATATCCGGCCGCAATTGCAGCCTTCTTTCCATTGGGATCAAGGAGATAGGCTTCGACGAACCGGCTTTGCTTTTCGGTCAGCAAGCTTAGCCTCCCCCGGCCACAGCGCGCCGGGCGAAAAAAACCTCTGAATGAGACCGGGTGCGGTAGGGGCCCCTTCGGCCGGCAAGATCCGACCCCCCTACCCCCTCTGCCGTGCCGCGCGCGCCGCGGCGGTCTTGCGGGAGTGGCAGGCGCCGCACAGCGCCTGCCCGTTGGCCGGGTCGAAGGGCGCGCCACCGTCGCGCAGCTCCACGATGTGGTCGGCGAAGAGGCGGATGCCGGTGCGGCCACAGCCGGGTGCCTGGCATTGCCCGCCGCTGCGGCGCACCACCTCGGCGCGCCAGCGGGCGTGGTCAGGGGTGGCGTAGATGGGATCGGCGCGCTTGGGCTGGGGCCGGGCGACGCGCTGGTCGAGCCCGCGGAACAGCGCCGGCGCAGGGCGGAGCCTGGTCGGCATGGGGCGGGTCCTCGAGGCGACGGCGGGGACCGGAATGCACTGCGCCCGGGGCCTCTCGGCTGCCGGGCGCAGATCCTGATGATGATTATGTATCGCTCCTCGCCGTCCCCGTTGCAAGAGGCTGTCTCGAATTTCGGAGGGGGGGCGAGAGAGGCAGTGTCGCAGTACCAGAGCTGGCAACTCTTTCATCACGGGCCGATCCCGTTCACGGGAAGAATCGGATGTCGCAATGTTCTCACTGGAAGTCTGCTGTTTGCCTGCGGTAGGCTGATCACGAGATGGGTAGGAGCTGGACACCTTGGCCAACTTCACATCTGTAAGAACAGGTTATGGAGCGATCTTCGGGCGGCGTGCTCGTAATGCGGGGCTTTTGACTGGAGTTACGACTGGCGTTCTTGTTGGCTTGTCGGAGAGCCCCGTCGCGGGCGTGGGTATCACAGCAACGCTCACCCTTGTCGCCGCCCTGGCCGGTAGTTCTGCGTCCTCACGTCGAGACCTATTTACCCGCTGGCATATCTTTTTTGCATTTGCGACTCCGCTTATGGCGGGAATTTTTATCGGTATGGCTAGCGGTGTCTATTTGCGCAGCAAACAACCAAGCCCAGGCGATCAATTGATAATGCGGCTGAGGGAGCTTGGGAAGGACAATTCCTACATTGCCGATGCCCTTGTCAAGGGCGTGCAGGGGGGGACCGTGGCAGGCTCGTCATTCACGACAGATTGGACCCTTCGCTCGGATCCCATCCCCGTCCATCTCAGTAGCACGCAAGGGACCCTGCCGCTTGACTGCCAGAACCGGCTGCTGCAACCCCCGCCGAATTCTTCGCTGTTCAGCGATACGAACATTATCATTCAGTACCAAAGAGAAAGCCGCAGCGATCGGTTTAAGGCCATCGACAAGTGGGTGAGTGAACTCCCTGTGCCTACAGGTTGGGACGAAGGCCAGTTTCGCTTATTCTTGCTATCGGCCGCGCGTCTGGGGGCCTGTGGACGATGAAATCAGTAACCCTCTTTGCCGCGCTTTGCATCCTATCCCTGCCAATCGACGCTAGCGGGCAAGGCACCAGCTGGATTACGAACCATAGTCGATCTGTCGCGCAGATCACCTTCGAAGGCTGCATTATGAATGCCTGCGGCCCGAGTGAGCAACCCAACCGCGTGATGCAAGGCACGGGCTTTGTTTTTCGACTTCCAGGCGGACCAACCGGTATTCTAACAGCACTTCATGCAGTTTGTGGCCAAGGGAAGATCTACTATAGGTTCAGTAATCCTTCTCCCAGGGTGGGAAACGGTGAAAATCGGACAGAAATTATCTGGGCACACGTCGGGCACGATTTAGCACTTCTGCGTTTGGCGAGCCATCACGAAAGATATCTCGAACCACTTCAACCCAGCTATAATGCTCAACTGGCAAGGGGAGTGTGGGTCACCGTTCTGGGCCACACCGGCCGAGCTTCATCGGTTTTGGACAGCCGAGCCCTTTTGCGGGAACTCGGGCCATTCATGGAGTCGCATCTTCCTCCAGGCGAAATGACGGACCTTCGCTCAATGAGCTTCCCCGATATCCGCCAGCCGGTCCTTAGCCTGCAAGGCGGTATCCACCATGGTGACTCCGGCGGACCGGTCTTCAATGACGCGGGTCTTGTTATCGGTGTCGCCAACGGGGGAGTACCTCGGACTGGAGCAACCGCTACTTGGGCAATCCCGATTGATGCAGTTCAGAATAGCAATTGGACGCGAGTTTCACCAACGACGCTGCCTCAGCGATGCAGTAGACTAAGCGACGTATTTCGCGCGACCCCAAGCCCAGAAGAAGCCAGTTGCATTTTGGATCAAAGCTGCACATTTTTGATTGAAGGTGAATTTAACCGTACCGACGGTGCGGTACGATTTCCTTTTGCTCCGATTTCATCCCGAGAAAACGATACATTCGTTGATATGGTACTGACATCACCCCACAATCGAAACCGTGGATGCAATCAAGATACTATTTTTGAGACGATCCCCGGGAGATCTTTTTGGCGTCTTAAGGTTTCTATTTCCGATGATCGCGGCAATCGCCACAGTCGCCAAATAGCCTTCCATCAAGGAGAAAAGATCGAAGTGCGCGGATGCGAGATCATCGGAAATGAAATCACGCACACAAGGCGTTTGAACATAAGGAGGATTACAGATGTTCCGTGACAGACTAACAGCCCTGCTTCTTCTGGCACTTCTTGTCCCCTTCTCTGCCCAGGCTCAGAGCCGCCCGGGAAGCCAAGGCGGGCGGGTGGCCATTTCAGGAATCACCATCGAGACAGTCGATTCCGAAACAGATACTTTTGTGGTCACATTTAGCGGCCTCGAAAGCCAAGCAATTGCTTCGGATGGCTGCGTTCGATTTGTGATGGTTAATAGACTTGGCGAATTCTGGGCCCAAAGGCCTGAGCGCACCATATTTCAAGACACAAACGTCTCAAGAATACGGGTCGGGAGAGTCAGCGGATATCCGCTTGACGTTTTCATAGTCATCGGAAATCGCAGCCTGTGCGATGAAATGGAAGGCGCATACAGGGGAATCCGTCAAATAGCACCCGCTATGAGGTCTGACGTAATGAGGCATGTCGTTTCGAACAGGTGCATCGTTTCCGAGAGCAGAGATCGACAATTGATCCCCGACTGTCCGACGTCGAGTCGGTAGTCTTGCTCTACTTTCGGATTTTAGGCGGCGCTCATCCTCGACGGTAGCCAGGCGTCGAATCTTCGCTAGCCCGCTGGCGACGCGGCTTTGCGCCAGCGCTGACAGAAACTGATTTTGAATGGTAGCGGTCGAGCGTCGGCTCGCGTTTTTCCGAATCTGCAGGGCGCCAGGCGCAGCCGATGGTGGTCGCATCGGAAAGACCGACAGCGCTTCAAGGACGGGAGTGCGGAGGGGAACCGACCCGCTGATCTGTTCAAAGGGTCTTTTGGCTGCGCGCAGCCTGCAATGACGCCAGCCTCTCCAGCGCCTCCACCACCAGCGCCACCACCGCCCCGTTCCGCACCGCCAGGTCCCGCTCCACCTCACGCAGCGGCATCTGCTGTACCACCACCGCCACGAACACCCGCGACAGCCGCAGCCCCACCGCCTCCAGGCTGCGCCGGACCTCCGCCCGCGCATCGGCCACCCGCGCCGCGTAGTGGCAGCGCTGCCAGGGCGCCAGGCGTCCGCCGCCACTACCCTCGCGCGCGCCCTCCGCCAGCGCATACGCCTCCCGGAAGCGCTCCGCCGCGGCCCAGTGCGCGGGCTCGATCTCGCGCCGCTTCAGCAGGCCGCGCAGCGGGTCGTGCACGCGGTTGCGGAGGATCGTGCGGCGCGGCATCTCGGGATCCGGCTCCGCGATCCGGTCCACCAGCGGCGCAGCACCGCCGGCGGTGCCGGTGCTCGCCAGCGCAGCCTTCCGATCCGCCTCGCGCCGCCGGGCGGTTTCGGCTGCGGCGATCTCCCGCAGCACCAGCGCGCCGGCCTTGGCGCGCAGGCGGTCCAGCCGCTTCGGGTCGGGCAGGTCCGGGTCCGGCTTGACCACCTGCTGCAGCCTGGTCCTGTCCTTGATCATGCAGCGCTCCCGACCTTGGAGCGCAGCCGCTCCGCCACCACCAGGCGCATGCGCGCCAGCGCCGCCCCGGCGCCCGCCGTTGCGGCCATCGCCCGGATCTCCTCCTCCGAGGTCTCCGGCTGCATCGCCCGCCGGCGCGCCGCCGCATCGGCCGGCTCGCCCCGGCACTCCGCCGCCTTGCGCGCCGCCTCAAGCGTCGCGACCTCCGCGGCATAGGCCCGGGCCTTGGCACTCATCGCCGCGCGCTCCTCGGCGGTGAGCACCGGCGGCCGCGGCGGCGGTTCGGCCCTGGCCAGAATCGCGCGCAGGCGGCGGCGCTCATGCTCGAGGTCGGACGCCTCCGGCAGCAGCAGGCGGACCAGGTCCCGCGCCGAGGGGAAGAAGTTGCCCGCGGCATCGGCAACCAGCCCGGCGCTGCGCTTCGTCAGGCAGCGCCGCGGCAGCTCGCCCAGCCGGTCGGTCAGCGCGGCCAGCTTCCCGGCGATCTCGTCCGGGTCGCGCGGATGACCGATCAGGGCGATCACGCGCATCACCCAGGCCTGGATGGCCGCCGGCTCCGCCCGCTGGCCGAGCGCAGCCTCGGTCGCCTCCAGCCGATGGCGCGCCTCGGCCGCGACGGCCTGCGCCAGATCCTGGCTCAGCCGGTCCGGGTTGTCCGGGCGGCTTTCCGTGGCCCGCAGGGCGAGCGCCATGGCCTGCGCCAGAGCGGGGCTGGGCGGGCGCGGCGCCGGCGGGGTGGCCGGCAGCAGCGCCGGCTCCGGGCGGCGGGTGGGTCGAGTGGCAAGGGCCGTCATGCCGCGGGCATCTCCTCGGCGGTGCCGTCAAAGACCGAGCCCGGGCCCGCCGTCGCCTGGCTCGCCTGGCGCATCTGCCGGACCACCTGGCCGAAGCCGCTCCCCTGCCCCGGCCGCAGCGCGGCGGCGCGCCGGCCGGTGTGGGTGAGGATGGCGGCCTCGATCCAGGCGACAGGGTCGATCACCCGCAGCGCCTCGGCCTCTGCCAGCTTGCGGGACACCAGCTCGCAATCGTCGAGGGCCTCCCGCAGCAGGCGGCCGAGGATGGCGCGGCAGGCGGCGTCGGGCTTGCCGGTCATCCGGGCCAGCCTGGCCGGGCCGCTGCCCCAGAGCTCCCCCCGGGCATCCACCGGCAGCGGCACCACCGGCGCCGGCGGCGAGGCCGCCACGCCATCCGACCGAAGGGAGGATGTCTCCCTCCTTCCTCCTTCCTCTGCGAAGACTTTCGCCGACCAGTCGGCGACCGGTCGGCGACCGATCGGCGACGGGCCGTCGATATCGTGGCGATCGGTCGGGGATGCCGCGGCGCTCGCACGCCGATGGCTCGACGCCGCCTCCACGCCGCCACGGAGACCGGTCGGGGCTTCCCCGGCGATCGGTGGATGATGGTTCGCCGAGGCGTCTCCGCCACGTCGCGGGCGCGGCGGAGGGCGGTCATCGATGGGCACGCGATCGCTCGCCGAGAGCCCGACATAGGCCAGCATCTCGTCGGGGAGCGGGTGGACCGGCTTCGGCTTCTCCGGGCGCTGCCAGCGGCGGAAGTTCCGGATCGCGCCGAACTGCCGCTCGCCGACCGCGAAGCGCCGCACCTGCCCCGAGGCCGCCAGCTCATCGAGCAGCGCGGCAATGTCGACGGTGTCCGCTGGGAAGAGCTGCATCTTGAGGGTCAGCATCTTCCACTCGAACACCCCCTGGTCGTCGGCCACATTGCGCAGGGCCAGCGCCAGCAGGCGTGCCGGCATCGAGCACGAGACGAATTCCTCATCGGTCCATTGGCCCGGGTGGACGCTGCGGATGCGTGCCATGTTTCAGCTCTCCATGCCTGGGTTGCCGTCGACCGCGCTGAACAGTTCGGGGTTCGCCGCCCAGCGGCCGTCAGGCAAGGCGACGAAGAAGAGGAGGAGGTCGTCCTTCATGTTCAGGACATCCTCCGCGCTCACCATCTCGCGTGGAGAGCTGACCAGGCGGGCAATGGCCTCCGGGTCAAATGTGAAGGCAAGCGTGGCTCCGGCGGTGTATGCGCCGAGCATCTCCATCGCGACGGCCTGAATACGCAGATCCTTCACGCGCCGGGTACGCGCACGCCAGGCCTTGGCATTGACGTAGACGGGGCGCTCGTTGTTCGACATCGACAGTCTCCTTCCTCGGTGCTTCGCAGCCTTCAGCCGCCGGGACAGAATGGCGGAGTTCATGCAGCCCTCCCCCATGCCGGCGGCGGCAGCTTCAGCGGCACGCCCCATTCCCGCAGCAGCGCGTCGGCCTCCTCCGGGCCCGTCGCCACGCCCACCGGGCAGCCGGCAAGCGCCAGGCGCCGATGCGCTTCCTCCTGCGTCGCGCGCAGCGCGGCCCGGCGGCCGCGGCGCTTCACCTCGATCCAGTGCGCGCGGCCCTGCCAGACCACGCAGAGATCCGGGCAGCCCGGCAGCACGCCATCGCCCAGCAGCGCCTTGCCGCGGGCGGCGGAGCCGCTGGCCTCCTCGTTCGGGACATGGAGCACCACCGCGCCGGCGGGCAGCACCAGCGCCAACCACCGCAGGATCGCCCGCTGCTCCTGCCGCTCCAGCGCCGTCAGCCGGGCCATCAGCCGGCGGCCTCCGCATCCAGCGCCGCCAGGGCGGCGATGCACATGGCCGTCGGCACCGTTCGTGCCCGGCCGTGATGCACCCATTGCCGGATGCCGGCGGAGACCCCGACGCCCAGGGCGCACCAACCGCCTGGCGAGGCCTGCTCCGACAGGCACACCCGGAACCCGTCCGGCACCACCAGCCGCGCGGCATCCCACCAGGCCGCCGCCTCCAGCAGCTGCTCGAAGCGCGCCGCGCGCGCGGGCTCGGCCTCCGGATGCAGCAGCGCGAAGGCCTGCCGCAGCAGCGTGGCCGAGGGCACCGGCGCATCGCGCAGCGCGTCATGCAGGCGGCGCGGCGTCATGGCCGCTCCCCCAGCACGATCCAGGCAAGCCAGCCGCACAGCACCGCGCCGGCGAGCGCGACGCCGGGCGGCGCCAGCGCGCCAAAGGGCGTCAGCAGCAGCAGGACACCCAGCAGGCCCAGCGACACCGCCGCCAGGCCGAAGCCGCAGGCCAGCAGCGCGCGGGCGATCACGGGCGCCTGGCGCCACGGGTCCCGGCTTGCTGGTGCCGGCGGCTGGGCGTGCGGGCTCATCGGCCGCTTCGGGGAAAGAAGGCCTTCCATGTCTCGGTCCCGATCTCGGTTACGGCGGCTCGTCGCGCCCGGGCTACATGCCCAGCGCGCGGCGATAGAGGTCGAGCAGCGTCTCCTGCTCCTCCACCTCGGCGGGTTCCTTCTTGCGAAGGCTGATCAGCTGCCGGATGACCTTCACGTCGAACCCGGCCGACTTCGCCTCCGCGAAGATGTCCTTGATGTCGCCGGAGAGCGCCCTGCGCTCCTCCTCCAGCCGCTCCACCCGCTCGATGATGGAGCGCAGGCGGTCCACGGCGATGCCGCCGACCTCGGCCTCCGGCTGCTGCGGCGGATCCAGGCCGGCCTTGTTCGTGCCTCGGCTCATCGGCGCCCCCTGCAAAAGGAGCGAGGCCGCCCGGCGCGGCCCGCAGTTGAGGCATCCGAGGACAGGGAACGCTGGGTACAAGGCGCCCAGGCGCCATCCGCCGCGGCCCGGCCCCTTTCGGGGCACCGGGGGGCCAGCGGAGAATCCGATGCGGCGGCGGTCATGGCGCTACCAGCCCCGCCAGCGGATGAGCCGGCGCTGCCAGCGCTCGGCCTGCACCGCGCAGATCGCCGCCTGGCGCGTCCAGACGTCGCGCCGCCATCTCGCGATCGCCATGGCGAGCTTCCTCACGCGAACAGCCTTCCAGCGCGGTGATGCGCGCCCTGATGGTTTCGATTTCGCGGCGCCACGCGGCATCCGCCGCGATGAGCTCCAGGGCGCGGACCTCCTCGGCCTCGACCTCGCCATGGTGGTAGGCGCGTACGCGCCGCGCGGTGATGCCGAGGCGGCGCGCCACGGCGTGATAAGCCGCCTTCAAGGGGTTCCCGGCCGCGCGCTCGCGCACGAGCTCCGTGCGGATGCGGCTGGTGACCAGGTCAAGCGGCAGCGCGTCAGACATCGCGCCCGCCACAGTGGGTGAAATACCCGCCACAGTGGGTGACCTCCGTGTTCTGTTCCTGGGCGTGAGTGTTGGGAACAGGTGGATGGAGGGCACAGGACAGGGACGAACCGCGGCGACCGGCGGGGGCGGCAACCCCCGACCGGCCGGGCACGGAACGATTGAGATGATGTACCGGATGCGTGATGATGCCGTGCGCAGAACCGAGCCCACGGGAGGAAAGAATGGACGACGAGACGCGCGCCGAGATCCGGAAGCTGCGGCAGGAGACCCGCAGCGCCGCAGCCTTTCTGACCCATGCGCTGACGGTGATGGCCGGCGAGGATGTGGCCAGGCGCACATTCCTGGACAGCCTGATCGCACAGTACGAAGGCGCCCTGGCCACGGATGGCGGGAAAGCAATCATGTCCATCATTCGCCAGGCTCACGATCTGCCTGCTTCCGACGTTCGCAGGCTTTATCCGGATGGCCTGGCGGGATGAGGCGATGAAGGGCCGCGGTCGCTTCGGCGTACCACTGGTCCCGCGCCATCTCGGCCGCTTGGCGCCGCAGCAGGTCGGCCTCCAGGACGGCGATGCGGGCTTCGAGGCGCAGCAGCGCGTCCGGGTCCGCGGAGGGGGCCGCAGCAAGCATCACGCCGCCTCCAACGCTGGATGCCGCACCGGCGGCGGCGCCTCGCCACGCAGAGGCGCCTGGTCGTTGGCGTGCTGGACCGCGTCGGCGTCTGGCGACGGTCGTGCAGCGGTGCAACAGGAGAGAGCGCCGGCTGCAGTGGCGTATCGAAACATGAAGCCCTCGGCCCGCTCGATCGAAGACAGCGAGACTTGGCCGCGACGGAGGCGGCTCAGCCACTTATGGTCGCGCGTCGCCATCAGGCTGAACTGGCGCTCGGTCAAACCGTGCTGTTCTCTGAACCCGTCGATGCTCTCAAGGAGGCGTTGGCGCGTGGTCATGCGGGGGATGATGGGAGAAAACTCACCCGCCAGCAAGGGGATACTTCTCCCGTGCATCCCCCGATTATTCGGGGAATATTCCCCCACATGACGACGAATGACCCCCTCCGGGACGCGATCCGTGACTATCTGACCGAAACCGGGATGGCCGAGCGCGAGCTCTCCCTCAGAGCAGGCGTGAACGAAAAGGCCGTGAATCAGATCCTTACAGGAAAGTCGCGCAATCCGCGTAGCGACACAGTCCAGGCGCTGGCCCGGGCGATGGGGAGGTCAGTCGCAACTCTGATGGCTTTGCCGTCAGGTGTCTCGCGCGGCGCCCAAGGCCTGCGGTCGAGGCCGGTCAAGGGGGGAGCGGAAGTGGAGCCTCCTGCGCCAGGGATGGTCAGGATCGCCGAGTTCGATGTGCGGCCGCATGCAGGCGGCGGCGGCGAGATAACCGAACTCGATGCCTCCGGCGGTCATGCCGTCGTTGCACACTGGGCAATGCCGGGCGACTATCTTCGCGCCTTCACAGCCTCCCCGGAGCAGGTGCGGATCGTCCGCGTGGCTGGTGACAGCATGGAACCGGAGTACCCTGCAGGCGAGCGTGTCGCGGTCGACACATCGCACAGAATCCCTTCCCCGCCTGGAGTCTACGTACTTTGGGATGGCTTCGGTCTGGTGTTGAAGCGGGTCGAGCTCCTGATGGGCGAGGACCCACCACTCATCCGTATTTCCAGTATCAACCCCGCGTATCCGCCCTATGAGCGTCTCCTATCAGAGGTGCACATCAACGGGCGGGTGATCGGGAAATGGCAGTGGAAGTGAAAGCCCCGGGGCTCCTCATACCGCTTCGCTGAACGCCGGATTTTCCGATTATGTAGCAAGCACACCTAGCAAAACATGATTGCTGACGAGCAAGCATGCAATCATCGCGCCTCATGCAACGAGGTGACGATCGATGGCCGACCAAGCTCTCCCTGCGCTGGTGAAGCGCAGCGCCGAGCTGCTCGGCGATCTGGAGAAGGCCCAAGGCCTTGTGCAGCATCTGCACGGCGACCTAGCCAGCCTCGACGCGGTAATCCGCCAGTTCGATCCCGAATACCCGGTAGGGAATATCCGGCCGCGCTACCGGCGCGCGCAGACGCCTGCGGAAACCGGTTCACACAGCTGGGCTGTTTTGGACGCTTTGCGCGTCGCGGGTGAGCAGCTCTTGGCGGCCGAGCTTGCAAAGCGCGTCATCGCGGAGCGCGGGCTAGACGCCAGCGACAAGGGGCTCCGCAGCCTCATGGCGAAGCGCGTCCGGATGGCGCTTCGCTACCAGCGGACGAATGGGATGGCGAGAGAGATGACGGCCGCCACAGGGGGCATAAATTAGACCTTGGCGGGATGATTTTGCGCCATCCCGCCATCATTCACTCTATCGTCGCGACAAAACTTCGAATGCTTGGCTGCTGCTGTTGCAGCTGGGAGTCATTCACATGAGCAGTGCTTCCGTCAGGCATCGTCTTATCGCCTGCGGTCAGCTTAGTGATCGGGATGCCAAGCGCACCGGAAACAACCGATGCAGTATTGGCATCGCTTATCTCCGCTTGAAACATAGCCTTGAAATCCCTCTTCCCTGATGGCGCCCCAACACCGGTTGGATGGATACAAAAGAGGCTAGGTTTGCTAATCCACACCTTCCATATTTCTTCTCCAATCGAAGATACTACAGAGCGAAACGCTTTTGCAGAAGAACTATTGGCTCGCGTCAGTCGATTTCCCACATAGCAGTATATTTCCGGAACCGTTAAGCGGTGGGTCTTAGAGTTTAGAGAAAATTCGGATTGTTGGGTTCCTGGATTTCTATTTATTCCATAAAGTAGAGCCAAAACAGCCCTTACGGCACGCTTGGATGAACCGTCTGCAGAAAAAGGAATAATAATTCTGTCTGTGGCAGACAAGGCGAGCTCAGTGTAAATAGTGAAGCTTGGGTTGCAGTCAATAAATACTGTTGTTTCTTGACCACCCCACGAATCCTTAATATCAGAAATCAGGTCGGCTATCCAGCTATGCACGACTCTCCATGCGTCCGGCGGGCCGGGGCGCGTTGCGTTGGAAACTCTTGAGCTCTGAATTTCGAGCTCTTCGTCACCGGCCACCAGATACACGTTGTCTGGAATATACTTGTTTTGGCTTTGTGGCTGAATGACGTATGTCGATCCAGTTTTTGGGCTGGCATACGGATTCCGCAGGCGATCTTCGATGTACCCGGAAATAGTCTTTTTGGGTGCTGTCGTCGCTAAGCCGTCAAGAACCCTCTCACCGCGCTCCATGCCGCCTAAAAGCATTATCGATGAATTCGCCTGCGGACAGAGATCCAGAACAAGAATCTTCTGTTCAGGATGAGTTATCGCGTACTGGCAGGCGATTTGAAAAGTTAAGTAGCTTTTCCCAACGCCGCCCTTATTGTTCCACAAGGCGTAGCTCGGCATCGCGCATTCCCCATATCAGCGCACTCTCGTGTGCCGTTGTGGCAGATTCTGTGGAGGTAGTGTTACCAAATCGGCCCTACCGCTGCCAGTAGCCGGCCCATACCCGCGACACCGGATGCGCGAGAGCCGCGGCTGCTGCCAAGCCATGCAGCGCGCCATTCGAGCGGCGGCGGTTACCTTCGCGCCACGCCATCTCGACAGCGTAGGCGGCAAGGTACTTGCCCGCTGATGTGACGGTGCTGGCCCCACTCCGCGCTGCGCAGGCGGGAGAGGAAGCTTTCGGCTTGGTTGGTGCACGCGCCGTTGAGGCTGTAAGCCACAGGCTGGTTGATCCGCTTCGCTTCGTAGAAGGCGTGCAGCTTGTCCAAGCCGGCCGCTTTGTCCGCGTGCACCACTGAGCCGGACGCCACAGTCTCGCGGATGAAGTTGATGGCATCGGCCTTGTGGCCGCCCTGGTTGTCGCATGGCCGAAGTGCCGGTCGGCGCAAGTTGCTGAGCACTGGGAGATGGTTCCCCTTGCGCGCAACAGCGTAATGGGTGATGTTTCCCCCATCAACAGGAGACATCTCCCCGTGTGTAGCGCACCTGGTCTCACCCGTCGGCACCCGGGCGACAACCTCGCCCGGCTGACACCGCGCGCCGCCCCGACACGCGCCGCCCGAAGCCAGCAGGCCAGCCTCGCCGCCTTCCTCGCCCAGAAGGCGCGCTTCGATGCCATGGTCGCCGAACTCCAGCAGATGAGCGACGACCACTTCGGCGCCGATCCGGAGGCCTTCCTCTGGGCCAGGGCCGAAACCCTGGCGCACTGGAACAGCCGCCTCGCCAGCGTCACCGACGCCTACTTCAAGCGCGGCGAGTTCGCCGCCTAGCGCGCGCCATCCCCTGCCCATCGCGCCCAAGCCCCGCCAGGGAGAACCCGCCCATGACGACGCCCAACGCGGCCCCTGCGCCGCGCCCGGACTCCATCCTCAGCCGCGTCACCATGCTCATCGTCGAGCACCTCGGCGCCGACGCCAGGGCGGTCACGCCGCAGGCCCGGCTCGCCAAGGATCTCGGCGCTGACAGCCTCGACCGCATCGAGCTGGTGATAGCCGTCGAGGAGACCTTCGGCGTCGAGATCACCGACGAGGAGGCCGATGCCTGCACCACCGTGCAGGACATCGCCGCCCTGGTCGCCCGCACCAGCGCCGCGCCGGCGGAGGCCGCGTGATGCGCCCCTTCCCGCCCGGCCTTGCCCGGCGCCTGGCATCACCCGAGACGCCGCGCGCCCTCATGGAGGAGCGCACCCCGCCCGATGCCACGCCCGGCCACCTGATCCCGGACGACATGCGGTGGGAGGCCGATGGCCGCTCCGTCTACCTCGCCGGCACCTCGCTGCGCGTGGCGGAGGTGTGGGGCCTGCCGACAACCAGTAGCGCCGGCGAGGCGCGGCAGCAGGCCGCGGCCTTCGCCCGCGCCATGGCCCTGGCGCCAGCCATGCTGGCGGCGTTGCGCCGCGCCGCGGCCACCTTCCGCGCCTATGAACGCCACCACCGCGCCAAGCCCGACCATGCCAAGGCCGAGGCCAATGCCACCGTCGCCCGGCAGATCGAGGATCTGCTGACCGCCGCCGATGGCGTGGCACCGGCGCAGGAACGCGCGGCATGACCCGCTACATCGTCATCTGGCGCGACGGCCGCGGTGCGGAGGTGGCGCGCGACGTCTTCGCCGGCATCGGCCGGCCGGCGGTCCTGACCTTCGCGCGCGACCAGCAGTACCGGCACCCGACACACAGCTTCAGGATCCTGGAGGAGACCGTCGATGCCTGACGCCAGCCGCGCCGCGGATGGCGCCTTCCTCGACATCGCTCGCGCCTATCTCACCTGGGCGGCGCGGCTGCCCGGCGGCGGCACGGTGCCGCGTGACGTCGTCACTTTCGCCGTCTATCTCGGGCGTGGTCGTGGGCTCGGCAGCTGGATGCCGCAGCATCTGCGGCAGGCGCAGCTGGAAGCGCGCAGCGATGTGCTGGTGCGGCAGTCGGAGGCGGCGCGGCTGCTGCAGGC
This sequence comes from Falsiroseomonas selenitidurans, assembly GCF_012103215.1. Classification (GTDB taxonomy): domain Bacteria; phylum Pseudomonadota; class Alphaproteobacteria; order Acetobacterales; family Acetobacteraceae; genus Falsiroseomonas; species Falsiroseomonas selenitidurans. Next base: position 61,394 of record NZ_JAAVNE010000005.1, on the reverse strand, counting down.
GCTGCCGGCGGTGCCGGAGACGGAGCCATGCCTGCGCCGGCGCGTGGCTGCCCTTGCGCGCCAGGCCTTCGACCTGTCCGACCGCCTGCTGGGCCCGGACAGCGCCACCAGCGATGCCGTCTGGCGGCTGGGCGAGGCGTTGCTGGCCGAACTGGCTGGCCCTGCGCCGGCCCTGCCACCGCAGCGCCGTGCGGACCGGAACGCCGCATGACGCCGATGGCCCTGCCCGAGGACGCCGCCGCCCGCGCCGGGCTGGTCCGGCGGCTGCGCGACACCGGGCTGCTGACCCCGGATCGCAGCTTGTCCTTTCGCGAACTTGCCGTGCTGGTCCTGGCCGCCACCGGCCCGGAGCGCCTGCGCACCGTGAAGGACATGGCGGAGGCGATGCGGGTGAACAAACCCTCCATCACCCGCGCCACCGACCGGCTGGCGGCGCTCGGCCTGGTGCAGCGCCGCACCAGCCGCTCCGACCTGCGCCAGGTCACCATCTCCGCCACACCGGGCGGGGAGCAGCGGCTGGCGGAGATCTGCGCGGCCTTGGCGCCGCAGCCGCCGGCTGCACCGACGGGGGGTGCGGCATGAGCCTCCAGGATCCGCTGTTCCCACCCACCCCGATCATCCAGCCGCGCAAGCGCCAGGCGCTGCTGGCGGCGCTGACCGATCAGGTCGGTCGGGTCGCCCATCTGCTGCCCGACCAGCCCCGCCCGCGAGAGTTCGTGCGGGAGGTCGAACACCGCGCGCAGTACCGCGCACCCTGGCTTTTCGAGGAGGATCCGCAGGCCGTCGCCGCGGTTGCCGTGGAAGCCGCGCTGCTCGGCCTGACGCTCGACTGGATGGAAGCCACCATCGAGCCGGCCGCGGGCGGCCGGCTGACGCTCCGCGTGCTCAGCCGGGGCATGACGGGCGCCATCGTCCGCACCGTCAATTGCAGCATGCTGCTGGCACATGTGGTCCACCGGGGCGACGACTATCGGCGGATCGAGCACGAGAGCGGCCCGCAGATCCTGGTCAGCGCGCCGCCGCGCGACCAGGACGAAGCCGACTGGATCTTCGTCTATGCCACCGCCAATCGGCACCGCGAGAACCGCAGCGCCGTTGTGACGCGGGCGGAGGCGGAGGCGCGGCTGGCGCAGCGCAAAGCCCCCGCGGACGGGTCCGCCTGCGACCTGGCCAGGCTGATGTGCATCGCGGCGGCCGCGGAACCGATGCTCGCCGAGATGCCGCAACGCTGGCCGGCGGTGCAGCGGTGCCGGCGGGTGATCGACCGGGCCTGCGGTGACGGGCGCCTGGCGCCGTGGCCGATCGGCGAGACGGTGCCCGAGGCCGCCCGCGCCCGCGACACCGCCCGGGAGGCGCTGAACCGGCTGAACGGCCTGGCGCGCCAGCCGAAATGGCTGCGCGACCAGCTGGCGGACATCACCCAGGCGCTGCGGAGCGCGGCATGACCGAGATGGACACCACACCGGCCGGCTCCGCCGGCACCATGGGGAGGCCCTGAAGCATGGCCAATAACGTCCGGTGGCTCGACCGCAAGGCCGCCGCAGCCTGGTGCGAAGGGCGGGGCTTCCGGCACATCACCGCGGTCCACCTGCGCGACCTGGCGAATGGGGGCAAGGGGCCGCCCTATAGCCGGATGGGAAAGTATGTTTACTATCGAGAGACGGACTTGGCCGCCTGGCTCGCCGATGCCGTGGTGCCGGTGACGCGCTGCCGCGGGCAGGCCGTCATCAGGCTGCAGCCGAAAGGGCGCGTCGAGGCCGACGCGGGCGGCTGATCTGCGCATCCTGGAACGGCTCCGTGAAGCCCCAGCTGCCGGGGCCCGGTTCCTTCCTGCTGGCCTTCGCAACCTCGTTCATCAGCAGGTCGGTCCACGCATCCAGCGCCCGGCGCTGCTGATCCCAGAGCTCCGACCGCTGATAGACCGCCATCACGCCGGACATGGTTGCCGAGCCGGCGTGGTTGAGCAGGCGGTCCACCACGGCCGGCTCCCACCCATGGTCGCCGAGGGTGGAGACCACCGTCCGGCGGATGTCGTGCAAGGTGCCGTCCGGCACCCGGGCGGCCCGCAGCAAGGCGCGGCGGACATCGGTCCATCCGCCGACCGGGCGGTTGCCGCGGCCGGCGAACACCAGATCCGTCTCCCCTGCCCGCCTGGTCTCCCGCGGCGGCAGCCAGCGCAGCAGGGCCACGGCGGGGGCGGAGAGCGGCACGCGGGTGGTCCGCTTGTGCTTCACGAGCGCCGCCTGCAGCTCGTAGTGGCTGCCGAGCGTCGGGTGCTCGAAGATGATCTGCGACCACCGCAGCCCCGCACACTCCGTCCGCCGGCCGGCGGTCAGCAGCAGGAAGCGGACCAGCGCGCCGCGCCGGCCGAGCGTGCCGGCGGCAATCCAGAGACGCGCCGCCTCCTCCAGGCTGTAGCGATGGTCGCGGCCGGGCGGCTTGGCCTGGGCCACCGTGTAGCGGCGCTGCCAGTCGACGGTGATGCCACGCTCCAGCAGCCAGGAGCGCGCGAAGCGGGCCATGCGACCGATGAGGGTGCGGAGGTTCAGGGCGGCCGAATGCCCGGTCTGGCGGTCCAGGAGGGCCTGCAGGCTATCCGGGTCGAAGCTGCCGACCGTGGCGCCGGCGACGAAGGGTCGGAGATGGCGCGCCTCGAGCCGCAGCAGCTCGCGCTCATTGACCACCGAGATGCCGGCTGCCGCCTTGCGGTCCCGCTCGGCTTCGAGGGTTGCGCGCCAGGCGTTGAGGATCTCGGTGATCGGAATCGCGCGGCGGCGCAGCTCGGCCGCCTCGGCGGCGAGGCGCGCCGCGACCACCTCGCGTTCGGCGACGAGGTCCCGGCCGAGGGCCGCGGCCTCCTTGACCTGGCGGGCCGCCTCGCGGGCCGAATCGGGATGGACCGAGGGCCATTCGCCGAGGGTGAGGAATCGCTGCCGGGGGTCGCCCTTCACCCGGTATTTCAGGACGAAGGAGACGGACCGGTCGTTCTGGCGGCGCACCCCGAAGCCGCGCAGCTCGTCGTCCCAGTGGACCTCCCGGACGATGGGGGCCCCGTTTCCGGCAGCCTTTTCCCATCGCCTGGCGAGTTCATCCAGGGATCGCTTGCCGATTCGCACCGTTGCCTCCGCCTCGAGCCGGTTTCCGAAGCTAGCGCGTGGGCGATTCGGCTACCACCGGGCTACCACCGGGCTACCAGCAGGGGGCAACTCGTGCCCGGAAACGGCGATTCAACCCGACCGGACCCGGCAAGTCACTACTAATAAATTCAGTGCTTTAGAGGGGGAAAAGGATCGGGGCGGCGGGATTCGAACCCACGGCCTCCTGTACCCAAAACAGGCGCGCTACCAGGCTGCGCCACACCCCGTCGGCGGGAAACTAGGCGCCGGGCGGCGCCTCGGCAAGCGAGCGCCCCACCGGGTTCAGGGTGCGGTGCCGAAGATCGGGTGCAGCACGCGGTCGCCGACGCGGATGTCCAGCCTCTCCGTGATGCCGGCCTGCAACTCCAGCGTGGCGCGCACCGGGCCGCGGCTGTCGACCGGGGTCAGGCTGTAGGGCACCGTGCGCTCCGCGATGCGGTGGATGCGGCCATCGGCGGCGATGAAGACCATGTCCAGCGGCGCGATGGTGTTGCGCATCCACATGCTGCTCTCCCGCGGGCTGCCCCAGTCGAACAGCATGCCCTCCTGCGCCGCGACGGTCGGGCGGAACATCAGGCCGATCATCTGGTGGTCCGGGCTGACCGCCATTTCCACCTGGAACTCATGGCGGGTGCCGTCGCGCCCGACGATCACCAGCCGCTCGGTCGGCAGCCGCGGCTGCGGGCGGTCGACCCCCGGCTGGGCGCGGGCGGCGGAGGCGAACAGCAGGCCGAGGGCGGCGAAAAGGGGGCGGCGTGTGATCATGCCGGCAGTATAGCACCCGGCGCGGCGCTGCCGAGTGACGGTTCGGGAAGGTCCTCCAGTGTCTGCGCCGCCAGGGCACGGATCTCCGGCCGCACCGGCCCCGGCTTCGGCGCATCGGCGATGCTGGTGAACCAGTGTTCCGGCGGGTTGCGCCCGGCGCTGCGGGTCCAGGCCAGGCCGCGCAGCACGGCCTCCGCCGCCGGCGGGAGGCGGGGCGGGATCGGCAGGCGGTTCAGCGTGGCCCAGACCCCGGCCCAGCAGCGCGCCACGGACCAGGGGTTGTAGCCGCCGCCGCCCAGCACGATCAGCCTTGGCACCAGGCCCATCAGCGCCTGCACCATGCCGCGATGCGCCGCATTGGTGAGCGCGAGGCGCGAGAGCGGGTCCTCCGCAATGGCGTCCGCCCCGCATTGCAGCATCACCGCCTGCGGACGGCGCTGCCGCAGGATCGGCAGGACGGCGTGGCGCTGCAGGAAATCCATCTCGCTGTCGTTGAAGCCTTCCGGCACCGGCAGGTTGCGGGCGTGGCCCCCTGCCCGATTCTCCGCCGGCCCGGTATGGGGCCAGCGTCCCGCCTCATGGACGGAGACGGTGAACACCCGCTCATCGCCCGCAAAGGCCTGCTCCACGCCGTCGCCGTGATGCGCGTCGATGTCCAGGTACAGGATGTTGTCCAGCCCGAGATCCAGCCAGCGCAGCAGCCCCAGCACCGCGTCGTTCAGGTAGCAGAAGCCGCTGGCGCGGTCCGGCTGGCCGTGATGCGTGCCGCCGCCCGGCACATGCACCACCCCGCCGCCCAGGGTCAGTTCCGCCGCCAGCATCACCCCGCCGGCCCCCGTGGCGGGGCGGGAGAAGACCTCGCGGTACACCGGGTTGCCATCGGCGCCGATGCGGTGGCGCGCGCGATGCGCGGGGTCCACCGCCTGGGTCGCCTCTGCCTGCATCAGGGCATCGATGTAGTCCGGCGTATGGAAGCGGGAGAGTTCGGCCGGCGTGGCGCGCGGGCTGTCCCGGTACTGGCCGGGCGCCAGCCAGCCCATGGCGCGGATCAGGTCCAGGGTGGTGGAGACCCGCGGGATGGCCAGCGGGTGCTTCGGTCCGTAGGTGGAGCCGCGATAGATCTCGGAGCCGATCAGCAGGGGGCGCATCGCCGCGGAGGATGGCTCGGCCCGGCTCAGCCCACCAGATGCTCCAGCAGGATGGAGGTGCCGAGGCCGATCAGCGCCAGCCCGGCAAAGCCCTCCGCATAGCGCCCGGCCCGGCTGCCCAGCAGCCGCCCGGCGAACATGCCGCCCGTCGCCATGAGGAAGGTGGCCAGGCCGATGGCCGGCGCGATCAGCCAGATCTCCGCCCCCAGCACGGCGAGCGAAACGCCGACCGCCATGGCATCGATGCTGGTGCCGAGCGCGGTGGCCAGCAGCAGCCAGCGCCGCGGCCGGGCGGGCGGCGCCGCGGCATCCGGCCGGCGCAGCGCGGCGGCGAGGCTGTGCGCGCCCACCAGGCCCAGCAGGATGAAGGCCACCCAATGGTCCACCGCGGCGATGGAGGACGCCGCCAGCGCGCCCAGCCCCCAGCCGATCACCGGGGTGGCGGTTTCCACCAGGCCGAACACCGCCCCGGCGCGCACCGCGTCCCGCGCCCGCACGCGCGGCGCGGTGGCGCCACGGCTGAGGGCGGCGGCGAAGGCGTCGACGGACATGCCGAAGGCCAGCACCAGGATGGCGGCGGGAGACATCAGGGGGGGCGAGTCCGTGGGTGGTGCGGCCGGCGGCATAGCCCCGCCGGTGCGGCAGGTCAAATTTTCTCTTGCAAAAACAGATACTTGTAGCGCAATCTGAACCTTGCTGCCCTGGCTACAGATGCGGGAGGCTGGCAGGATTCCGGGCCGCGGCCCGCCCCCCTTGCCAGCCCGGCGGCGGCGCCGCATACATCGAAGCGTCATCGGGGGGAGCCCATTGGGGGCTGAGAGGCGGGGCAATCCCCGCGACCCCACGAACCTGATCCGGGTCATGCCGGCGAAGGGAACGGTGTCTTGCCCAGCCTTGTCACGCCCGGATTCCGCCTGCATCTGCCCGAAGGCCTGTCCCTCGGCGGGCGCCCCGTGCTGGGGCCGATGACGCTTGATGTGCCGGGGGGCACGACGACGGTCCTGCTCGGCCCTTCCGGTTCCGGCAAATCCACCCTGCTGCGGCTGGCCGCCGGGCTGCTGGCCCTGCCGCCGGGCGGCCGCCTGGCGACGGAGGATGGCGCGAAGCTGGCCGGGCGCATCGCCTACATGGCGCAGCAGGATTTGCTGGCGCCCTGGGCCGATGCGCTGCGCAACGTGACCTTCGGCGCGCATCTGCGCGGCACGCCCCCGGATCTCGGCCGCGCCCGGGCGCTGCTGGCGCAGGTCGGGCTGGCGCCGACGGATGCCGCCAAGCGCCCGGCAGAACTCTCCGGCGGCATGCGCCAGCGCGTGGCGCTGGCCCGCACCCTGATGGAAGACCGCCCCTTCGTCCTGATGGACGAGCCGTTCAGCGCCGTGGATGCGCCGACGCGCCACCGGCTGCAGAGCCTCTCGGCCCGCCTGCTGGCCGGGCGCACCGTGCTGCTGGTGACGCATGACCCGATGGAGGCGCTGCGCCTGGCCGGCCGCATCTATGTCCTGTCCGGCAGCCCGGCGGCGCCCGCGGCCTTCGCGCCGCCCGGCGGCGACCCGCCGCGGCCCGCCGCGGACCCTGCCCTGCTCGCCGCCCAGGCCGCGCTGCTGGAACGCCTGGCGGAGGCTGTCGCCTGATGGCCAACCTGCTGCGCGCCCTGGTTGCCGCCGCCGGCCTGCTGCTGCTGTGGCAGGGCTTCGTCTGGTGGTCGGAGGTGCCGCCCTTCCTGCTGCCCTCCCCGGCCCGGGTCGCGCTGGCGCTGGTGGATCGCTGGGACAGCCTGCTGCACCACGCGCTGATCACCGCCAGCGAGATCCTGCTGGGCCTGGCGCTGGGCACGGCACTGGGCTGCCTGATGGCGCTGGCGCTGGCCGCCTGGCCGGCCGGGCGGCGCTGGTTGCTGCCGCTGCTGCTGATGAGCCAGGCCATCCCGGTCTTCGCCATCGCGCCGCTGCTGACGCTGTGGCTGGGCTTCGGCATCGGCAGCAAGGTGGCGATGGCCACCCTCATCATCTTCTTCCCCGTCGCCACCGCCTTCTATGACGGGCTGCGGCGGACGGAGCCGGGGCTGCTCGACCTCGGCGCCACCATGGGCGCCTCCCGCGCCGCGCTGCTGTGGCGGGTGCGGGTGCCGGCGGCGCTGCCGGGCCTCGCCTCCGGCCTGCGGGTGGCGGCCGCCGTGGCGCCGATCGGCGCCGTGGTCGGCGAATGGGTCGGCGCCTCGGCGGGCCTCGGCTACCTGATGCTGCACGCCAATGGCCGCAGCCAGACGGATGTGATGTTCGCCGCGCTGTTCGTGCTGATGCTGATGGCCCTGGCACTCTGGTTCGCCACCGACCGGCTGCTGCGCCGGGCCATCCCCTGGCAGCCCGATTCCCTTCTCGATGAAAAGGTCACGCCATGAAGCGCCTGCTGCTCGCGCTCGCCTGCCTGCTGTCCCTCTCCCTGGCGGCCGCCGGGCCCCTGCAAGCCCAGCCGGCGCGGGAGCCGCTGACGGTGCTGCTGGACTGGTTCATCAACCCGGACCACGCGCCCATCATCATCGCCCAGGAACGCGGCGACTTCGCCCGCGCCGGGCTCGATGTCCGCATCGTCGCGCCGGCCGACCCGAACGACCCGCCGCGGCTGATCGGCGCGCGGCGCGGGGATATCGGCGTCTACTACCAGAAGAACCTGCACCTGGCGGTGGACCAGGGCCTGCCCCTGATGCGGATCGGCACGCTGGTCGCCACCCCGCTCTCCACCCTGACCGTGCTGCGGGACGGGCCGGTGCGGAGCCTGGCGGACCTGCGCGGCAAGCGCGTGGGCTATTCCGTCGCCGGCTTCGAGGAAGTGACGATGGGCGCGATGCTGGAGACGGTGGGCCTCGGCCTGTCCGACATCCGGCTGGTGAACGTGAATTTCGGCCTCTCCTCGGCCCTGATGTCCGGCCAGGTGGATGCCATCCTGGGCGGCTTCCGGAATTTCGAGCTGCACCAGCTGGAGCTGGAGAACCGCCCCGGCCGGGCCTTCTTCCCCGAGCAGTACGGCATGCCGGCCTATGACGAGCTGGTCTACATCGCCCATCGCGACCGCGCCCGGGACCCGCTGCTGCGCCGCTTCATCGATGCGACGGAGGCCGCGACGCACTTCCTGGTGAACAACCCCGAGGAATCCTGGCGCCTGTTCATCGCCGGCCCGCGCAAGGAGCTGGACAACGAGCTGAACCGCCGCGCCTTCGCCAGCACCGCCAACCGCTTCTCGCTGAGCCCCGGCGCGCTGGACCGCAACCGCTACGAGCGCTTCGCCCGCTTCCTGGCCGACCGCCGCATGATCCGCAGCGTCCCGGCGCTGGAGACCTATGCGGTGGAGCTGCCGCCCGCTACGGCTGCGCGCTGAGCCCCCGTCGATGACCAGAGGGCGCAGGCGAAGCCGAGCACCGGAGGTCTGAATCGATGGGGCAAGCCGAGCCGCGCTTCCTGGTGGATGCCGATGCCTGCCCGGTGCGGGAGGAAATCCTGCGCGTCGCCGGGCGGCTGGGCTTCGAGACGATCTTCGTCTCCAACGGCTCCCGCCCCATCCGGCCGCCGGGCGGGCGCACGCGCATCGTCATCGTCACCGATGGCGCGGACAAGGCGGATGACTGGATCGCCGACGAGGCCTCGCCCATCGATGTCTGCCTCACCGCCGATATCCCGCTGGCCGCGCGCTGCCTGGCCAAGGGCGCCTTCGCCCTGAATTTCCGGGGCCACCCCTGGACCGAGAACAACATCGGCAGCGCCATGGCCGGCAGGGCCATGTCGCAGCATCTTCGGGAACTCGGCATGGGCGGCGGCCCGCCGGCCATGGCGGGGGCCGACAAGTCGCGCTTCCTCAATGCGCTGGACGCGATGGCGCAGGCGGCGCTGCGCCGGGCGCGGCAGGCCTAGCTCAGGGCCGCACCAGCTCCACCCGCCGGTTGCGGGCGCGGCCTTCGGGCGTGGCGTTGTCGGCCACCGGCCTGTCCTCCCCCAACCCCGCCGCCGTCAGCCGCGCGGGGGCGATGCCGTGGCGCTCCACCAGCGCCTGGCGGACGCGGTCCGCCCGGCGCTGGGACAGCGTCCGGTTGAAGGCGTCGTCGCCCTCCGCATCCGTGTGGCCCTCCACCCGCAGGCGCAGGTCGGGCTGGCTGCGCAGCAGGGCGGCGGCCTGCGCCAGCGCCGCATCGGATTCCGGGCGCAGCGTGTCCTCCCCCGTGTCGAAGAACACGCCGGGCAGCGTGGCGCGGCCGCTGCGCGCCAGCTCCGCCGCCAGGGTGGCGGCATCCGGCGCCACCATCCGCTCCTCCATCCGCGCCACCTCCAGCACATGCACCAGGGTGCGGCGCGGGGTGACGCCGATGGCGATGAAGGCCTCCGCCGTCCCGGTCGCCAGCTGACCGGTGGCGTAGCGGACATCGTTGCCGGCGCCGACATTCATCCCGTTCACCCCGTTCCAGCCGCGCCCCTGGGGCGTGCGCGCGGTGCTGCCGCAGGCGGCGCGGCCGGCGCATTGCCAGTCCAGCCGGAAGCCCGGCCGAGCCTGCAGCGCCGCCAGATGGTTGCGCAGGATCTCGAGCGTCGAGCGCCCGTCGGGATTGTCATAGGCCAGGCGGGTGAGCCTTCCCTCCCGCGTCTCGGTCTGCGGCGCGCCCTCGGCGAAGCCGATGATGCGCGGATAGGCGGTGAAGGCTTCATCGGTCCGGTCGCGCAGCGTCGCGCCCTGGTAGCGGCCGACCAGCGGGTGGTCGGCCTGCGCCTGGGCCAGGCCCGGCCCACCGGCCAGCAGCAGTGCCACCAGCATGGGTTGCATCAAGCGGTGCTTCATCGCGCCTCTCCTTTTCCCCGCTTGCGCGTAACCGATGCGGATGTGGCGACTCCAATGCCAAGGGCGTGATGCAACGCCGCTTGCGGCGGGGGAGAGCACCCGCCATCTACCATCCAATGGGATGGTGGAGGGATGGTGTGGAGCTGCAGATACGGCGCACGGGGCAGGACAGCGAGAAGATCACGGTGAACCTGTTCCCCATCGACCTCGGCCATATCGACCTGCTGGTGCAGGACGGCTTCTACGCCAACCGCACCGACTTCATCCGCACCGCCATCCGCAACCAGATCGACCGCCACGCCGATGCCGCCCGGCAGGCGGTGGCACGGCGGCAGTTGGAACTCGGGCTGCGCCAGGTCGGGCGGGCGGAGCTGGAGGCGGCGCGGGCGGAAGGCCGGATGCTGCATCTGCGGGTGCTCGGCCTGGCCAGCATCGCCCCCGACGTCTCCCCGGAACTGGCGCGGGCGACGATCGCCTCCGTCGCCGTGCTTGGCGCGTTGCAGGCAAGCCCCGCGGTGAAGGCCGCGCTCAAGGACCGAATTGCATGAACCCCCCGCGTACCCCTATCAACCTGACGGGCCGGCTTTCCCGGGCGCTGTCCGCGCTGGACGGCCTGCGTTCCAGCCAGGGCCTGCCGGCGCTGCGCCTGCCCAGCCTGCCGAAGATGCCGCTGCACATGCCCGGTTTGCGCATGCCCAACCTGGGCAGGCGCCAGCCGCAGCGCCCGGAGACGCCCCTGCCGGCCGGCGCCCGCTTCCTGTCGGAGACCTTCGCCGGGCCGACCGGACGCCTGGACTACCGCCTGTACATTCCGGCCACCGCGCCATCCGGCCAGGCGCTGCCGCTGCTGGTGATGCTGCATGGCTGCACCCAGACGCCGGAGGATTTCGCCGCCGGCACGCGGATGAACGCGCTGGCCGAGGCGGGGCCCTTCCTGGTCGCCTGGCCCGAACAGACCCAGGCGGCCAATGCCCAGCGCTGCTGGAACTGGTTCAATCCGGAGGACCAGGGCCGCGACCGCGGCGAGCCGGCGCTGATCGCCGGCATGGTGCGGCAGGTGACGGCGCAGCATCCGGTGGATCCGCGGCGCGTGCATGTCGCCGGGCTGTCCGCCGGCGGCGCCGCTGCCGCCATCATGGGGGAAGCCTATCCGGAGCTGTTCGCCGCGATCGGCGTGCATTCCGGCCTGGCCTGCGGCGCGGCGCGGGACCTGGGCTCGGCCCTGTCCGCCATGCGCCGCGGCGGGGCGGCGGGGGAACGCGTGGGCCGGCGGGTGCCGACCATCGTCTTCCACGCCGACCGGGATTCAACGGTGCACCCGGTGAATGGCGACCAGGTCATCGCCCGCGCCGGCGCCGAGGGGCTGCATGCGACGACGGAGCGCGGCGAGGTGCCCGGCGGGCACGGCTTCACCTGCATCCGGCATACGGATGCGGCCGGGCGGGTGCTGCTGGAACAATGGCTGGTGCATGGCGGCGGCCATGCCTGGTCCGGCGGCGATGCCGCCGGCAGCTACACCGACCCGAGCGGCCCCGATGCCTCCCGCGCCATGCTGCACTTCTTCGCGCAGCACAGCCTGGCGGAAGGCTGACCGGCCAGGCTGCCCGGTCAGGCTGCCCGGTCAGGCCGCCTGGCCCAGCTTCACTGCATCGAGAAAGGCGAAGCCGGCCCGGCCGCCCTTGCGGTTGCGCAGTTCCACGGGCCGTGGCGGCTGGCCCGGCAGGTGCAGCGTGCCGCGGGTGCCGGGCTCCACCTCCAGTTCGCCCAGGACGCCGACGCCGCCGACTGCCAAGTCCTGCATCTCCACTGTCAGCTTCTGTCGGCCGATCTCCAGCACCGCCTGGCCGGCGGCCGGGCTGCGCGGATTGCTGCGGCGGTCGACCTCCGGCACCGCGGTGCGCAGGATCTCCACCACCTGCCGCGTGAGGCCTTCCGCCTCCGCGGCGAGGGTGGCGGTTTCCTGCCGGCTGCGGCCAGCCCGTTCCCCGGCCTCCCGCGCATCGGTGGAGACCTGGCCGATGCGCTGCGTCACCTCCCGCGTCGCCTGGGTGGAGGAGGCGATGCTGCGCGCGATCTCCCGCGTCGCGCTGTCCTGCTGGCCCACGGCATCGGCGAGCCCGGCGGCCAGCGCGTCCATCCGCGCGACCGACTGGGCGATGCGCTGCACCGTCTCCACCGCCGCGGCGGTGCGCTGGCTGACGGCCTCGATATGCTGGCCGATCTCCTCCGTCGCCTTGGCGGTCTGCGCCGCCAGCCCCTTCACCTCGCTGGCCACGACGGCGAAGCCCTTGCCGGCGTCCCCGGCGCGCGCCGCCTCGATCGTCGCGTTCAGCGCCAGCAGGTTGGTCTTGCCGGCGATCTCCTGGATCAGGCGCGTGACGGCGCCGATCTGGCCCACGGCGGCGGAGAGCGCGACGATCACCGCCTCGGTTTCCGTGCTGTCCGCGGCAGTGGCGCGGCTGACCTCCGCGGCTTCCCGCACCTGCTGGGTGATGCCGCGGATCGAGGCGGTCAGCTGCTCCGCCGCCGAAGCCACCGTCTCCGCCACATGCAGCGATTCCTGCGCCGCGGTGCCGACCGCGCCGGCATTCGCATCGACGCGCGCCACGGCGCCCGCCATTGCCTCCGCCCCCTCCGCCAGCTGACGCGCCTGGCGGGAGATGCCCTCCATGGCCGCTACCGTCTCACCCTCCACCCGGTCCGCCATGCCACGCAGGGCGGCGACCTGGGTGGCGTGGGCGGCGCTGCGCTGGGCTTCCTGTTCGGCCCGCAGCCGCTGCGCCTCCTGGCCCTGGGTGCGAAAGACCTCCACCGCATGCGCCATGCTGCCCACCTCGTCGCGCCGGCCTCGGCCGGGCACTTCGAGCGCCAGATCCCCATCGGCCATGCGCAGCATCGCCCGCGACAGCGCCCGCAGCGGTGCGATGGCGCGCATCGACCAGAGCGCGATGCCAGCGCCCAGCAGCAGCCCGCCGGCCAGTAGCGCCAGCATCAGCACTTGGAAGCCCTCCGCCACATCCCGCGCCTGGCGGGCGATCAGGCGGTTCTTCTCCTCCTGCAGGTCGATGAACTGGTTGATCCGCGCCAGCCATTCGACGAAGGCCGGGCGCGCCTGGTCCAGAAGCAGGGCGTGCGCCCTGGCCGCATCGCCGGCCTGCCGGGCGGCCACCACGGCGGCGACCAGCGGCATGGTCCGCGCCTCCGTCTCCTTGATCGAGGTGAGAATGCGCTGTTCGCCCGGCGTGACCTCCGCGCCACTGGCCATCATCGCATCCAGCCGCGTGGCGCTGGCGGCATAGTCGGCGGCGAGGCGGGCGATCTCGGCCAGCGCGGCGTCACGTTCCGCCGGGACCGAAACCAGCACCACGTCGCGCAGGCTGATGGCACGGTCATGCACGCTGCCGCGGAAATTGATCGCGTAGCGCTGTTTGACGCTGTTGATGTCGTTGATCGTCGCCAGGCTGGCGCTGATGCCGTTGACCCGCTGCACCGCGATGGCGGCGAGCGCCACGAGCAACGTGAGCACCGCCATGAAGCCCAAGACAAGGCGCGCGCGAATGCCGCCGCCGACCACGATTGGCGATGAGACAGACATGTCCGGGAAATCCTCCGCTGGTACCGGCCGCAGGGGCCGGGCGAGCCCGCAAAGCTATGCTACGAATGATAATGGGGAATAAACCCGGAGCCGGCGCGCCGGCGGTGCGGCCAAGGCGCCCGGCGGGATCGCCCTTGGAACAAAACCAGAATATGATACGCTGCGACTCCCAGAGAGGTTGAGCAGAATGGCAGTACGCAAGCCGCGACCGGTGCGCCCGGTCGATGCCGCGATCACCCGGCTGCTGGCGCTGGCCGGCCGCGGCGCCGCGCCGGGGCGCATGGCGCGGGAGGTGGAGGTGATCGCCGGCGAATGGCTGGCCGCGCCGGATTGCGACCGCATGGCGGTGCGCGCCCAGCTCGATGAACTGCGGGAGCAGCTTGTCGCCGGCGTTGGCCATGCGGAGGAACAGGTGGCGGACCTCGATGCCAGCGAGGCCGGGGCGATGAAGCAGGCCGGCGCCATGCTCGCCGCCCTGGTCGCGACGCGCGACGCGGCGACGCGGGCGCTGCGGGCGGTATGAGGGGCTCGCCCGGCCCCGCCGCGACCGCCTGGCTGCGCCGCGCCCGAGTCGCCGGGTAGGCACCGGGCTGCTCCGGCTTTCGTGATACGACGCCGGGGCTTGCAGCGGCGTTGCAAAACACCTGATCAAACCCAGGAAACGCGACGTGGCGGGGCGCCGCCCCGGTTCGGGCCTGTCGGAAAGCGGAGTGGAATGGCGGATGACCGCCATCCGGTGCGTTTGCGCGGCATCCGCCCGAGCTGCCGCGCCGCCTGCGCCAGTACCGGCATGCAGCCCCTGGAAATATGATTGCATTTTATTGCCCAGCGCAACCTTGGGTGGACTTCGACCGGGGGGTTGGACTAGGTTCCGCGCATGCAACCACCCCCTAATCCTGTGCGCCGTAAGCGACTGGTCCACACCACCGTGGTGGTTGTCGCCGTGCTTGCCCTGGTCGGCCTGGCTTTTGGATTCGGCGATGTGGTGCGCGCCGCCTTCGAACCGGCGCAGATGGTGCAGCCCTACGATCCGCTGGTGCGCTGGTAGCCGGCGCCCTGCCCCCTGATCCGGGCGATCCCGGCGCGGCCGGGTCCCGCACGAGCCCGGCAGGGCTGGGACTGCTCCGGATCGCGATTGCAATCGCCGGTTGTGTTCCGGTGCTGGCCGGGGCCGCGGGCGTGATCCTGGGGCCGATGATGCTCGGCGCGATCGGCTGGGATGCCGCGGCGGACAGCCACTACCGCTATCTCTCCGGACTGCTTCTGGGCATCGGCCTGGGCTTCTGGAGCACCCTGCCCGCCTTGCCGCGCCGTACCGCCCGGTTCCGGCTGCTGACCGCGATCGTCGTGCTGGGCGGGCTGGCACGGCTGGCGGCGCTGCCCGGATCGGGCTGGCCGGGCCTGCCCATGGGCGCCGCGCTGGTCATGGAGCTTGTGGTCACGCCGCTGCTCTGCCTGTGGCAAGGCCGGATCGCGGCGCGTGACGCCGGGCGAAACCTGGCGAAATGGCATTGAAACCGGCGGCGGGCCAAGACCCGCCGCCCCCGCCGGAGTGCCGTGCATGACCCCTGCCCAGATCTCGCTTGTGGAGACGAGCTTTGCCATGGTGGCACCACTCGCCACCCCGGCGGCTGCCGCCTTCTACGAGCGCTTGTTCGAACTGGACCCAGCGCTGCGGCCGCTGTTCCGCAACGCCGATCTCGTCGTGCAGGGCCGCAAGCTGATGCAGGCGATCGGCTTCGTGGCGACCAATCTCCGGGTGCCGGACCAGCTTCTGCCCGCGGTGATCGCGCTGGGGGAACGGCATGGCACCTATGGCGTGCAGCCGGCGCATTACGACACGGTCGCGACCGCGCTGCTCGACGTGCTGCAGGACGGGCTGGGCGCCGCCTTCACGCCCGAGTTGCGGGAAGCCTGGGCCGCCGCCTATGCGCTGCTGGCCGAGACGATGATCGCCGCGGCCGGGTCCTCCGCCAGCGCCTGACTCAGGGCCGCGCGGGGTGCTATCATGTCGGCGTGAATATCCTCGCCCCTCCGCGCGCCCGCCTGCAGATCGAGATCGTCTTCGACCTGGTCTGCCCCTGGTGCTTCCTCGGCACGCGCCGGCTGCGCCGCACCCTGCGGGCGCGGCCGGACATCGCCGCCGACCTCAGCTGGCGGCCCTTCCTGCTGAACCCGGACATCGCGCCGGGCGGCGTGCCGCGCGGTGACTACATCATCCGCAAATTCGGCGGCGAGGACCGCGCCCGGCGCCTGCACGCCACCATCGCGGAGCTTGGCCGCGGCGAAGGGGTGAACTTCCAGTTCGACCGCATCCGCCGCATCCCGCCGTCGCTCGACGCGCACCGGCTGGTGCGGCTGGCGGAGCGCCACGGGATGGCGGCGGAGGCGGTGGACGCGCTGTTCCAGGCCTATTTCTGCGAGGGCGAGGATATCGGGGAGATCGGGGTGCTGGTGGCGGTCGCGGCCGGGCTCGGCATGGACCCGCTGGCCACGCGTCGCCTCCTGGCCAGCCCGGCGGAGGCGGAGGCGGTGCATGCGGACAACCTCCGCGCGCACCGGCTCGGCATCAACGGCGTGCCCTGCTTCGTGGTGCAGGGGCGGCATGCCATTGCGGGCGCGCAGGAGCCGGAGGTGATCGAGCGGCTGCTGGATGTGGCGGTGGTGGAGGGCTGACGCCCGTCCCGGCGCCGGATCCGCTCGCCGCCATGCCGCACCTGAACGGGTCGCCGGGTGATCCGGCGACCGGGGAAACGCCCTACCGCTTCCAGCGCCCCGGAAAGGGGATCGGCTTCGTCGCCGCGCCCTTTGGCGCCGGCGGCACATTGCCGGTGCGGAAGACCGTCTTCTTGAAGGCCGGGGCGGCCTTCGGCGCCGGGCCCTTCGGCGGCGGCGGTGGCGGGGCGCTGGGCCTGGGAACCCTGCCCTGCGCCACCTCGGCCAGCGCGGCCAGCAGGTCCCGGGCGGCGCGGATGCGCGCCTCGTAGGGCATCTCCTGCGCCCAGGCCAGCTTCTGGTCCGGCCGCAGCTTGGCCGCCCCGTGCTGGCCCGTGACCCATTCGATCAGTCCGGGCGGGTTGGGAAAGCGGTTGCCGCGGAAGGCCAGCACGATGCCCTTCGGCCCGACATCCAGCTTCTCCACCCCCACCTGGCGGCACAGCGCCTTCAGCCAGACCACCTGCAGCAGAGTCTCCGCCTCCGCCGGCAACTGGCCGAAGCGATCCGCCAGCTCGGCGGCCATCGCCTCGATCTCGGCTTCCGTCTGCAGGGACCCGATGCGGCGATACAGGCCGAGGCGGACGGGCA
Source organism: Falsiroseomonas selenitidurans (assembly GCF_012103215.1). GTDB lineage: Bacteria > Pseudomonadota > Alphaproteobacteria > Acetobacterales > Acetobacteraceae > Falsiroseomonas > Falsiroseomonas selenitidurans. The sequence continues at coordinate 44,625 of NZ_JAAVNE010000005.1, read as the reverse complement.
GGTCGCGCACATAGGCCTCGGGCAGCATCACCGGCAGGCCGAGATTGATCTGCGGCGTCCAGTCCCGATCCTCCCGCGCCTCCTCGCGCGCGCCGGATTTAAGGGTCTGCACCGCATCCTCCAGCATCTGCTGGTACAGCTCGATGCCAACTTCCCTGATATGGCCGGATTGCTCGTCGCCCAGCAGGTTGCCGGCGCCGCGGATGTCGAGGTCGTGGCTGGCCAGGGTGAAGCCGGCGCCGAGATTGTCCAGCGTCTGCATCACCTCCAGCCGCTTCTCGGCCGCCGCCGAAAGCCGGTGGGTCTGCGGCCAGGTGAGATAGGCATAGCCGCGCAGCTTGCCGCGGCCGACGCGGCCGCGCAGCTGGTACAGCCCGGCCAGGCCGAACATGTCGGCGCGATGGATCAGCAGCGTGTTCACCGCGGGCATGTCGAGCCCGCTCTCCACAATATTGGTGGAGAGCAGGATGTCGTATTTCTGGTCGCCGAATTCGGTCATCACCCGTTCGAGCTCGGTCGGTGCCAGCCGCCCATGTGCCTCGACGATGCGCGCCTCCGGCACGATCTCCGTCAGGCGTTCGCGCAGCCGCGGCAGGTCCTCCAGCCGCGGGCAGACGCAGAACACCTGGCCGCCGCGGAATCGCTCGCGCAGGATCGCCTCGCGGATCACCACGCTGTCCCAGGGGGTGATGAAGGTGCGCACAGCCAGCCGGTCGACCGGCGGGGTGGCGATCACGCTCATCTCCCGCACGCCGGTCAGCGCCAGTTGCAGGGTGCGCGGGATGGGTGTGGCCGTCAGCGTCAGCACATGGACATCGGCCTTGAACTGCTTCAGCCGTTCCTTGTGGGCGACGCCGAAATGCTGCTCCTCATCGACGATGACGAGGCCCAGGTCGGCGAATTCGATCGATTTCGCCAGCAGCGCATGGGTGCCGACGACGATGTTGATGGTGCCGTCCTTGACGCCGTCGCGCACCGCCTGCGCGTCCTTCGCATTCACCATGCGGGAGAGTTGGGCCACCTTGATCGGCAGCCCCTCGAAGCGCGTGGAGAAGACGCGGAAATGCTGGCGGGCGAGCAGCGTGGTCGGCACCACCACCGCCACCTGGGTGCCGGACATGGCCACCGCGAAGGCGGCGCGCAGTGCGACCTCCGTCTTGCCGAAGCCGACATCGCCGCAGATCAGGCGATCCATCGGCCGGCCGGCGGCCAGATCCTCCAGCACATCGGCGATGGCGCGCTGCTGGTCCTCGGTTTCGGCGAAGGGGAATCTCGCGCAGAATTCGTCCCAGGCGCCTTCGGGCGGAATCGCGGCCGGCGCGTCGCGCGTCTGGCGTTCGGCGGCGATGCGGATCAGTGCCGCCGCCATATCCGCGATGCGGTTCTTGGCCTTGGCCTTGCGGGCCTGCCAGGTGGAACCGCCCAGCTTGTCCAGCGCCACGCCGGCGGCGTCCGAGCCGAACCTCGAAAGAACCTCGATATTCTCGACGGGGAGAAAAAGCTTGTCGCCGCCGTCATAGATCAGCCGCAGGCATTCATGCGGCGCCTCGCTGATGCGGATCGTCTCCAGCCCGTCATAGCGGCCGATGCCATGGTCCTGGTGCACCACCAGGTCGCCCTGGGCGATTTCCGTCGCATCGGCGATGAACTGGTCGGCGCGCTTGCGGCGGCGCGGCGGGCGGGCAATGCGTTCACCCAGCAGATCCTGCTCGCCGACCAGCGCCAGGCCGTCCGCATGGCGATCCGCGGGCGCGACGAAGCCGCGCTCCACCCCGACGATGGCGAGCGCCACCGTGCCCATGGGCAGCTTCTGGACGGCGAGGAAATCCTCCACCGGCTCGGCCGCGATATTGTTCTCCCGCAGCAGGTTGGCCAGCCTTTCGCGGGAGCCTCGCGTCCAGGCCGCCAGCACCGGGCGCAGCTTGCGCTTCGCCAGCATCGCCGCGTGCTCGCCATAGGCCTGGAACACGTTCCGGCCTTCCGCCCGCACATCGTTGAACAGCCGGCCGAGCCGCCCGCCGGCATCGATGCCCGCCGCGTGTTCCGGCTGGTCGAAGGGCGAGAAGCGGAAGACCCGCGCCGCCTCGAGCATGTCGATCCAGCCATCATGGTCGATATACAGGCGGTCCGGCGGCGCGGGGCGGTAGGGCACCTCGCCTTCCCGGGTCGGCATCCGCCGCGCCTCGTAATGGTCCACCACCATTTCCAGCCGGGCCGCCAGCGCATCCTCGGCTTGGTGGTCGAGGGAGACGGAGACCCCCTCCCCCAGATGGTCCAGCAGGGTTTCCATATGGTCGTGGAACAGCCCGGCCCAGTGCTCCATGCCGGGATGGCGCCGCCCGGCGGAGACGCTGACATAAAGCGGATCCTCGCCGGCGGCCGCGCCAAACAATTCGCGGTAGCCGGAGCGGAAGCGGCTGATCGAATCGGGGTCGAGGAACACCTCCCCCACCGGGCGCAGCACCAGGGCATCGACCTTCTCGCCGCGTCTCTGGCTGGCGGTGTCGAATCGGGAAAGGTCGTCGATCTCGTCGCCGAAGAAGTCCAGACGCACGGGCTCGGATTGGCCGGAGGGGAACAGGTCCACGATGCCGCCGCGCACCGCGTATTCGCCGTGCTCCATGACGGAGCCGGTGCGGTGGTAGCCATTGGCTTCCAGGAACGCGGTCAGCTTCTCCGGCTTCACCCGGCCGCCGCGCTTCAGCGCGAGCGTGGAACCCTGGAAGGCGGCGCGCGGCGGCACCTTCTGCACCAGGGCGTTGATGGTGGTCAGCAGGATGCGCGGCGCCTGGCCGGGCTCGGCCAGCCGGGTCAGCGTCGCGACGCGTTCGGAGACGATCTCGGGGTTGGGCGAGACGCGGTCATAGGGCAGGCAGTCCCAGGCCGGGAAGCGCAGCACCTCCCCATGCGGGGCGAAGAAGGCCAGCGCCTCCGCCATCCGGGCCATGCGGGCGTCGTCGCGGCAGACATGCAGCACCGGGCCGGACGATTCGGCGCGGCGGCGGGCGAGCAGCAGCGCGTCGAATCCTTCCGGCGCGCCATGGACCGTCAGGATGTTCATCGCAGGTGCGGCGGCAGCCCGGCGCCGGATTCGTTGCACTCCACCAGCATGCGCGACAGCAGCGGGCCGGCGAGCTCCGCCGGAATCGGCCGGCGCTGCATCAGCCAGTCGCCGAGGTCCACATCGGGCAGCTCCAGGATCTGCTCCAGCTCATCCAGCTCGGCATCCGTGAAGGTCGCGATGTGGCGCGCGACGAAGGCGCCGACCATCAGGTCGGTCTCCTTGGTGCCGCGGTGCCAGGCCCGGAAGTTCAGCCGGCGGCGGCGGGGGTCGAGCTCGGAGTCGGCAGGCGTGGGGTCGGACAGCTTGAGGCTCCCGGGAATCTGGGACATGTCGGCGCCGGCGGCGCGCCCTGTCATATAGAGGCCCATGGGAATACTGTCAGCAAGCGGACCGGGCATCGATGATGCGCCTGTGACAGGGCTGCTCGGCCCGATCGGCGGGCTGCCGGGCGTGGGGACCACCCTGGCCCGGCTGCTGGCGGAAGCCTGCGGCGGGCCGCGCATCTTCGACCTGCTGCTGCACCTGCCGGAACGGGTGGTGGTGCGCCAGCTGGTGGCAACGCCGGCAGAGGCGCCGCTGGATGCCGATTGCGTGCTGGAGGCGGTGGCGCTGGGCCACCGCGCCGCCCGGTCCGGCCGCAGCCTGCGCCCCTATGTGGAGGTGCGGGCGGAGGCCGGGGGGCGGCCGATCACGCTGCGCTTCATGAATGGCCGGCTGCCCTGGATCCTGAAGCTGCTGCCGCCGGGCGAGCCGCGCTTCCTGGCGGGCCGGGTACAGACCGAGGGCTCGGGCGGCTTCGGCATGATGAACCCGCAGGTGGCGGCCCAGGCGGGCGAGTTGCCGCTGGTGGAGCCGGTCTGGCCCATGGTGCGCGGCCTGACGGGGCGACGCATCGCCGCCGCCATGGACCAGGCCCTGGCCCTGCTGCCGGACCCACCCGAATGGGCCGATGCCTCCCTGGTGGCGCAGGAGGCCTGGCCCGCCTTCGCCACCGCCATCCGCACCCTGCAACGCCCGGCCGGCCCCCTGCCCGCCCTGCCCCGCCGCCGCCTGGCCTATGACGAGCTGTTGGCGCACCAGGTCGCCATCGCCCTGGTGCGCCGCCGGCAGCGGGACCGCCCTGGGCGCGCCATGCCCGGCACCGGCGCCCTGGCGGCGAAGGCGCTGGCCGCCTTCGGCCATGAACCCACCCCGGGCCAGGCCCAGGCGCTGGCGGAAATCGCCGCGGACATGGCCGCGCCGCGGCGGATGCTGCGGCTGGTGCAGGGCGATGTGGGGTCCGGCAAGACGCTGGTCGCGGTGCTGGCCATGCTCCAGGCCGTCGAATCCGGCGCCCAGGCCGCGCTGATGGCGCCGACCGAGCTGCTCGCCCGCCAGCATCTGCGGACCTTGGAGAAGCTCTGCGTGCCGGCCGGGGTGCAGGTCGAGCTGCTGACCGGCAGCGTGAAGGGCGCCGCCCGCAAGCGGGTGCTGCGCGGCCTGGCGGATGGGATGGTGCAGGTGGTGGTCGGCACCCATGCCCTGTTCCAGGAGGCGGTGGTGTTCCGCAACCTGGGTCTTTCGGTGGTGGATGAGCAGCACCGCTTCGGCACCGGCCAGCGGCTGATGCTGGCGCGCAAGGGCCAGGATGCGGACATGCTGGTGATGACCGCCACCCCCATCCCGCGCACCCTGCTGCTGACGCAATGGGGGGAAATGGCGGTCTCCCGCCTCGAAGGGAAGCCGGCGGGGCGGCAGCCCATCGCGACGCGCATCGTCGGCCAGGACCGGCTGCCGGACGTGATCGACCGGCTGGGCGACGCCATGGCGCGGGGCGAGCGTGCCTATTGGGTGGTGCGCGCCATCTCGGGCGGCGAGCATGATGATTCGGTGGCCGCCGAGGACCGTTTCGCCGAACTCGCCGCGCGCTTCCCCGGCAAGGTGGGCATGGCGCATGGGATGCAGGATCTGGCGGTGCGGGAGGCCGCGCTGGCCGATTTCGCCGCCGGCACCACCCAGCTCCTGGTGGCCACCACGGTCATCGAGGTGGGCGTGGACGTGCCGGATGCGACCATCATGCTGATCGAGCAGGCGGAACGCTTCGGCCTGGCGGCCCTGCACCAGCTGCGCGGCCGGGTCGGCCGCGGCTCGCGCCCTTCCTCCTGCCTGCTGGTGCATTCCACCGCGCTGGGGGAGGCGGAGAAGCGCCGCCTGCTGGTGCTGCGGGACACGGAGGACGGCTTCCGCATCGCCGAGGAGGATCTGTTCACCCGCGGCGGCGGCGATGCGCTGGGCGCCCGGCAATCCGGCCTGCCCGGCGCCCGCCTGCTGGACCCGCGGGAGGAGGCGGAGGAGGTGGCGCGCCTCACCCACCTCGCCCACCAGGATGCGGCGCTGCTGCTGCACCGCGACCCGTCCCTGGCCAGCCCCCGCGGCCGCGCCGCGCTCGGCCTGCTGGCGCTGTTCGGGCATGACACCAGCCTGGCCACGCTGGATGCGGGTTAACCCGTTGGAGGGGTTGCATCCGACCCCGCCTCTCCTTAATCGGCGCGCTGACGTTCACCGCAAGGTGCAGGCTTTGGGGGGATGCAGGCATTGACCGCGCTGATCGAGATCGAGCGCCTGACCAAACGCTTCGGGGCCTTCACGGCCGTGGATGACGTGACCTTCTCCGTCGCCAAGGGCGAGGTGCTGGGCTTCCTCGGCCCCAATGGCGCCGGCAAGTCCACCACCATGCGCATGCTGGCCGGCTTCATGACGCCGACCGCCGGCACCGCGCGCATCTGCGGCGAGGATGTGGTGGAGCGCCCGGTGGCGGCGAAGCGCCATCTCGGCTTCCTGCCGGAAGGCGCGCCGACCTACCCCGAGATGACCGTGACGGGCTTCCTGCGGTTTTGCGGCCGCGCGCGCGGCTTCCACGGCGCCGCGCTGGGTGACCGCGTGGCGCACGCCATGGCGCTGACCCAGCTCGAAGGCGTCCGCCTGCAGCCGGTGGAGACACTCTCGAAAGGCTTCAAGCGGCGCGTCGGGCTGGCGGCGGCGCTGCTGCACGACCCCGCCGTGCTGGTGCTGGACGAGCCGACCGATGGCCTCGACCCCAACCAGAAGCACGAGGTGCGCAACCTGATCCGCGCCATGGCGCCGGACAAGGCCATCGTCATCTCCACCCATATCCTGGAGGAGGTGGGCGCGGTCTGCACCCGCGCCGTGGTCATCGCCCGCGGTCGGGTGGTGGCGGATGCGACGCCAGCGGAATTGGCGGCGCGGGGTCCGACGATGGACGCGGTGTTCCGCGCCCTGACCCTGCCGGCGGCGGAGGCGGCGTGATGGGTGGCATGGTCACGGTCTTCCGGCGCGAGCTGGCGGGGTATTTCGCCACGCCGGTCGCCTATGTCTTCATCGTCATCTTCCTGGTCATGGCCGGGGCGCTGACCTTCACGCTGGGCAATTTCTTCACCCGCAGCCAGGCGGATCTGCAGCCCTTCTTCACCTTCGTGCCCTGGCTGTTCCTGTTCCTGGTCCCCGCCCTGACCATGCGGCTCTGGGCGGAGGAACGCCGGCTCGGCACCATCGAGCTGCTGCTGACCCTGCCGCTGGCGCAGTGGGAGGCGGTGGTGGGCAAGTTCCTCGCCGCCTGGGCCTTCTGCGGCATCGCGCTGGCGCTGACCTTCCCGCTGGTGATCACGGTCAATGCGCTGGGCAATCCGGACAATGGCGTGATCCTGACCGGCTACCTGGGCTGCATGATGGTGGCCGGCGCCTTCCTGGCGGTGGGCGCGGCGATATCCGCCATGACCAAGAACCAGGTCATCGCCTTCGTGCTGGCGGTCGCGGCCTGCTTCTTCCTGACCGCCGCCGGCAGCCCCGTGGTGACGGAATTCCTCTCCCAGCGCATTCCGGAACTGGCGGAAATCGCGCGGGCGGTCAGCATCACGGAACGCCTCGGCGGCTTCACCCGCGGCGTGGTCACGGCGCGGGACGTGATCTTCTTCGCCTCCTTCATGGCCTTCTTCCTGTTCGCCAACACCATCGCGATCGACCAGCGGAAGGCGGACTGACCCATGGGCACCACCACCACCCTCGCCACGCCGCGCGGCAAGCGCGGATTCTCCGCCCTTGTGGCGCTGCTGCTGGCGGCGATCCTCGCCGTCGGCGTGAACATGCTGGCTGACCGGCTGCTGTCCCGCGCCCGCATCGACCTGACGGAAAACCGCCTCTACACGCTGAGCGCCGGCACCCGGACGGTGCTGCAGGGGCTCGCCGACCCGATCACGCTGCGCGTCTTCTACTCCCGCCGCCTGGGGGCCGCGATTCCGCTGTATGGCGCCTATGCCGAGCGGGTGCGCGCGATGCTGGAGGAATACGCCGCCGTCTCCGGCGGCAAGGTCCGGCTGGAATTCTACGACCCGGAGCCGTTCAGCGAGACCGAGGACCGCGCCATGGCGCTCGGCATCCAGGGCGTGCCGGTGGACCAGTCCGGAGAGCAGGTCTATTTCGGCCTGGCCGGCGTGAACCTGCTGGATGACGAGCGGACCATCCCCTTCTTCCAGCCGGACCGCGAGCGTTTCCTGGAATACGACCTGACCCGGCTGGTGTGGGAGCTTTCGAATCCCACGCGGCCGGTGCTGGGCGTGATTTCCTCCCTGCCGCTGAACGGCGACCCGCGGGCGATGATGATGCGCCAGCCGGGGGTGGGGCAGCCCTTCGTGGTGATGAACCAGCTGCGCAACTTCTACACGGTGCGCGACATCGCCGCCGATGCGCAGGTCATCGCGCCGGATGTGCAGGTGCTGCTGGTGGCGCATGCGCAGAACCTGCCGGAGACGATGCTCTACGCCATCGACCAGTTCGTCATGCGCGGCGGCCGGCTGATCGCGCTCACCGACCCGCACAGCGAAAGCCAGGCCTCCCGCCCCTCGCCCGGCCAGCCGCCAGCCAGCGACACCTCCTCCTCCCTCCCCCGCCTGTTCCAGGCCTGGGGGATCGAGGCGCCCTCGGACAAGGTGGTGCTGGACCTGCGCGGCGCCTGGCGCGTGCGGGCGGACCCGCGGGACCGGGTGCAGGCGGTGGACTACGTCGCCTGGTACAACGTGCCGCAGGAAGGGCTGAACCGGTCCGAGATCGCGACGGCCGAATTGCAGCAGGTGACGGTGGCGTCCGCCGGCACGGTCCGGGCCCGCGAAGGCGCAGCGCTGGAGTTCACGCCGCTGGTCACCAGCAGCACGCGGTCCATGCTGGCGGAGGCGGCCGCGGTGCGCACCGAGCCCAGCCCGACCCGCCTGCTGGCGGCCTTCCAGCCGGATGGGCAGACCCATGTCATCGTCGCCCGGCTGCGCGGCGTGCTGTCCTCCGCCTTCGAGGGGCCGCCGCCGGTGCCGGAAGGCGCGGAGCGGCCGGCGGATTTCCCGGCGCATCGCGCCCGCACCGAAGGCCCGGCCAATCTGGTCGTGGGCAATGACTCGGACATCCTGGAGGACCGATTCTGGGTCCGCACCCAGGACTTCTTCGGCCAGCAGGTGGCCACGCCGATCAGCGACAACGGCGCCTTCCTGATCAACCTGGCGGACAGCATGGCGGGCGGCGAGGCGCTGGTCTCGCTGCGCTCCCGCGGTGAATCGCTGCGGCCCTTCGCGCTGGTGGAGGATATCCGCCGCGACGCGGAAGCCCAGTTCCGCCAGACCGAGCGCGGGCTGACGGAGCGGCTGGAAGCCACGGAGCGCCGGCTGCGCGAATTGCGCCAGGGCGGGGGCCAGGGCGGCGCGGCGGCCAACACCGTGATCACGCCGGAGCAGCGGGCGGAGATCGACGCGGCGCGGGCCGAGATCGTCCGCACCCGCGGGCAGCTGCGCCAGGTGCAGCTTGAACTGCGGCGCGACATCGAGCGGCTGGAGACCTGGCTGCGCATCGCCAACATCGCCGCCGTGCCGCTGCTGCTGACGGTGTTCGCGATCGGGCTGGGTGTCTTCCGGGCCCGCCGACGCGCGGGAGCGCGGGCATGAAGCGGCGCGCGATCATCGGCCTCGGCGTCGCCGCGGCGGCGGCCGTGGGGGGCGCCATCCTGCTGACGCCGGACCGCGCGGCCCCGCCGCCGCCCTCCGCCTCCGCCCTCGCCTTCCCCGGCCTCGCGGCGCGGCTGGCGGAGGCGGCGACGATCGAGGTGAAGCGGCATGACGGCACGCTGCTGGTCCGCCGCGCCGCGCCCGATACCTGGGTGCTGCCGGCCAAGGCGGGTTACCCGGTGCGGCCGGAACGGGTGCGCGAATTGCTGGTCGGCCTGACGGAGCTGCGGCTGACCGAGCCGCGCACCGCGAACCCGGAGATGCTGGACCGCCTCGGCCTCGACGATCCGGAAAAGCCGGGCGCCACCTCCTCCCTGCTGCGGGTGCTCGATGCGGAGGGCCGGCCTGTCATGGCCCTGGTGGTCGGGCGCCGGCGCGTGCGGGTGCAGGGCAATGTGCCGGAATCGGTCTATGTGCGCCGGCCGGACGAAACCCAGGCCTGGCTGGCGGAAGGCCGCCTGCCGCTGGATGCCGACCCGAATTTGTGGATCGACCGCGACCTGGCGAATATCCCGCGCGACCGGGTGCGCAGCGCCACGGTGGACCGGGTGGGGGAGCCGCCGCTGGTGCTGCGCCGCGGCCCGGAGCTGGAGGCGAAGCTCGCCGTGGTGCAGCCGGCGGCAACGCCGGAGCTGGACGAGATCAGCCTGGACGAGGTGGCCCGCGCCTTCGAGTTCCTGACCTTCCTCGACGTCCGCACCGCGGCGGAGATCCCCGGCGAACGCCTGGGCAGCGCGCGGTTCGAACTGACCGACAACCTCATCCTCCGGGTCATCCTGCACAAGGAGGGTGAGACGCTGTGGGGGATGCTGGCGGCGGAAGGCGATGAGGAAGCGGCGCGGCTGAACGCCCGCTGGCAGGGCTGGGCCTACCAGCTTGGCCAGTGGAAGGAAAAGGCCTTCCTGCCGCGCCTGTCCGACCTGCGGAGGCAGGAGGCTGCGCCGCCGGCGCCTGAGACTCCCGGGCCTGAGACTCCCGCGCCCGAAGCCTCCGCGCCCGAAGCCCCTGCCCCTGCCCCTGCCCCGCAATGACGCGCCGGCGGTGACCGCCCCGGTCAACCGGCGGGAATACCCGGAACGCCCCTGGGTCGGCATCGGCGCCGTGGTGCTGCGCGGGGAGGAGGTGCTGCTGGTGCGCCGTGGCCGGCCGCCCCGCCAGGGCGAATGGTCGCTGCCCGGCGGCGGCCAGCGCCTGGGCGAGACCGCCGAAGCCTGCGCAAGGCGCGAGGTGGCCGAGGAAGCGGGGGTGGAGGTGGGGCCGCTGCGCCTGCTGGCGGTGGTGGATGCCATCACCCCTGGCGATCCCGGCCGTGGCCCGCGTTTCCACTACACCATCATCGACTATGCCGCCTCCTGGGTCTCCGGCACCGCGCGGGCCGGGGGCGACGTGACGGCGGTGGCCTGGGCGCCGCTCGACGACCTCGCCCGGTTCGGGCTGTGGCCGGAGGCGCTGCGCGTCATCGCCCTGGCGCGCGGCGCCCCGCCCTCGGTGTGATCCGACCCGCCACTGTCGCGATTGTGCAGTGAAGTCGCCGCGCGATTGCGTCAGCCAGGGGCTGGATGCGGATCGACATCACGCCTGACCGGGCCGGCCAGCCCCTGGCCCAGCCGTTGGCCCGCCCCCCGGCCCGCCGGGCCCGGGGCTTCGTGCTGCTGTGGCTGTCGGCCGTGCTGCTGCCGGGATTTGGCGTGGCCGGCACCGCCGCCATGTCCTGGCGCGATGTGCGGCGCGATGCCGCCGTCCGCCTGGACCGCAATGTGGAGATGCTGCGCCAGCACGCGCTGCGCGCCTTCGGGATGCAGGAGGCGATCCTGGCCGCGCTGTCGCGGGCCATCGCCGGGCGGGACTGGGACAATCTGCGCGAGGATGCCCGCCTGCACGGCCTGATGACGGAGCTGGTGGCCGCCGGCCAGCCGCTGGTGCGCGGCGTGCTGGTGGCCGATGGCACGGGGCATGTGGTGGCGGCTTCCTACGAATTCCCCGCCCGCCCGGCCGACCTCTCGGACCGTGACTATGTGGCGGAACTGCACGCCGGCGGCGGCCTGGCGGTCGGCCAGGTGGTGGAATCCCGCCCGCTGGGGTGGACGCTGTTCCCCGTCGCGCGGCGCGCCCCGCCGCGCAACGACAGCGACGCCGCGCGTGGGGTGATCGTCGGTTCCTTCAACCCGGACCCGCTTTCCGGCTTCTATGCCTCGGTGGCGGAGGCGCCGCGGGACGTGGTGGCGCTGCTGCGGCTGGACGGCGCCGTGCTCGCCCGCCACCCGCCCATGCCGGACCCGGCGCGCGCCGCGCCGCAGCCCTGGCGTGCGGCGCTGATCGCCGCGGCGCTGGCGCGGCCGGCGGAGCAGCCCCCCCTGGCCGAACGGTCCTCGGTGGACGGCGTGCGGCGGATCTTCGTGGCGCGCCAGGTGGGCGAATGGCCGGTGGCGGTGCTCTACGGGCTGGACGAGGAAGCGCTGCGGGCCAGCTGGCGCCAGCGCATGGTGGCGCCGCTGCTCAGCGGCCTCGCGGCCTGCCTGCTGTTGCTGGGCCTCACCGGCCTGGCCCAGCGCGGGGCGCGGCGACAGCAGCTTGCGGCGGAGGAACGGGCGGCGGCGGAGCGCAAGCTGGCCAGTGCCAGCCGCGTTGCCTCGCTCGGCCTGCTGGCGGCCGGGCTGGCGCATGACGTGAAGAACCTGGTGCAGGCGGTGCGCAGTGGCGCCCGGCTGATGGAACAGCGTGCCGATGACCCGGCGGAGGTGAAGCGCTGCGCCGGGCTGCTGGCGGATGCGGCGGAACGCGGCCGCCGGCTGGTCGTCGCCATGCTCGCCTTCGCCAGCGGCGGCACGCCGGACGGGCCGGAGGGGCTGGACGTGCCGCAGGCGCTGCGCGCGCTGGTGGAACTGCTGAGCCGCACGCTGGGCAGCGGCTGGCGGGTGGCCGCGTCGCTGCCGGCGCACCTGCCCCTGGCGCGCGGCGACCGGGCAGGGTTCGAGGCGGCCGTGGTCAACCTGGCGGTGAATGCGCGGGACGCGATGCCGGGCGGTGGCCAGGTGCGCATCGCCGCCCGGCTGGCCGAGGATGCCCCGGGGGCGCCCGGCCCCGGCCGCTACCTGGTGGTGGCGGTGACGGACACCGGCACGGGCATGGATGCTGCCACCCTGGCCCGGCTGGGGGAGCCCTTCTTCACCACGAAGGATGGCGCCGGCGGCACCGGGCTCGGCCTTGCCTCCGTGCGCGGCTTCTGCGAGCGCGCCGGCGGTGCGCTGCGCATCGACAGCACGCCGGGCCAGGGCACCACCGCGGCGCTGTGGCTGCCGGCGATGGAGGCCGCGCCTTCCCCGGCGCCGGGGAAGGCGCCCGCTGCTACCGGCGGCGCCCCGGTGCCAGGATGAGCAGCAGCAACCCCAGCGCGCCAGGGACCACCCAGACCGGCCATTCCAGCAGCGGCAGGAACACCCAGTCCCAGAGTTCGGGCGCGATGCGCCGCTGCACGCCGGCCTGCAGCGTGTTCAGGAATTCGGGCCAGGTCGCGAAGATCGCCGCGCCAAGCGGCGTCATCCAGCCGAACCAGCCGGCCAGCCCCGCCCCCAGGACCAGCAGCAGGATGCCGAGGAGCTTCAGGCCCAGAGCCTTTCATTCTGCAGGTTGCTGTAAAGCCCGGCCACGAATTCGCCATAGCCGTTGAAGATCCGGGTCGGCACGCGTTCGTTGCTGCCGATCAGCCGCTCGCTCGCCTGGCTCCAGCGCGGATGCGGCACCTCCGGGTTCACATTCGCCCAGAAGCCGTATTCGCTGGCCTGCAACGTCTCCCAGAAGCTTTTCGGGCGCTCATCCGTCAGGGTGATGCGGGCGATCGACTTGCCGGACTTGAACCCGTACTTCCACGGGAAGACGACGCGGAACGGCCCGCCATTCTGCGGCGGCAGCGGCTTGCCGAACAGGCCGACCGGCATGAAGGTCAGCTCGTTGCCCGCTTCCTCGATGGTGCAGCCCTCGATATGCGGCCAGGGATACCAGGACTGCCGCAGGCCGGTCATCACCTCCGGCTTCTGCGCCGTCTCGAAGCGCACGAATTTCGCCGAGCCCAGCGGCTTGACGATGTCGAGCAGCTTGGAGAGCTGAAAGCCGGTCCACGGCACGGTCATGCCCCAGGCCTCGACGCAGCGCAGGCGATAGGTGCGCTCCTCCAGCCCGATGCGGCGGATCAGGTCATCCACGTCGAATTCGCCGGGGCTTTCCACCATGCCCTCGACCTTCACGGTCCAGGGCCGGGTCGGCATCTTCAGCGCGGTGGTCCAGATGCCCTTGTCGCTGCCGAATTCGTAGAAATTGTTGTAGGTGACGGCGTCGCGCTCCGCCGACAGGTCGCGGCCGGCGGGGTAGCGGGTGTTGCGCATGGCGGGCGGCAGGTCGGGCACGGTCGCGGGGGTGCGCGCCCAGGGGTCGGCGGGCTCGCTGCGGCGCCAGAACTGGGCGCGGGCGGCGGTGGGCGCCAGCATCACGCCGGCGCCGGCCGCGGCCATCAGGGCGCGGCGGTTGGTCACCAGGTGTTCCGGGGTCGCCTGGCTGTCCGGGATCTCCCAGCCGCGCGGTCGCTTGATCAGCATGCTCGTCTCCGCCTGTGTGGGGCCTCGGTTAGGTTCGGTCGCCCTGCCCCGACGTCAAGGACGCGGCAGCACGGCGGTCGGTGGCAACTCCATGGTCGTCTCGATCCGGAAGCTGCGGTAGCGCTCCGCCTCGATGCCGCCTCGCGCCCGGATCAGCGGGCCTTCGGCGCGGCGGATGGGCTCGGCCCCGGGCCAATCCGGCGCGCTGTCCCGTCTTTCGCTCTGGACCAGCAGGCCGGTTACGCCCGGCACCGGGCGCGGCAGGTTAAATAGTGCCCATCGGGGGTTCAGCGCCACCACCGGAATGCCCGGCGGCAGGTGCAGGGCGAGTTCGGCGGCCAGGCCATATTCCTCCGCCGCGACGAAGGCGGCGCCCTGCGCCCGGCGCTCCGCCTCCACCGCCGCCGCGAGGTCCGGCCAGCCGCCGAGGCGCGCGAGCGTCGGGTCCTGGCGCCGGCCGAGCGGCAGGGGGGCGAAGGCAGCCTGGATGTAGACCAGCAGCGCCAGCACGCCGCCCAGCGCCACCGCCGGGCGCGGCCAGCGGGCCAGCCGGGCTGGCCGGAAGGCGGCGGCGGCCAGGCAGGCGGCGGGATAGAGGATGCCCGGCCAATTGCCCTGCACCCGGCTGCCCGTCGCCTGCCACAGGAACAGCCCGGCGCCCGGCAGCACCAGCGCCGCCAGCAGCCCGGCCCGCGCATCGCCGCGCCAGGCGGCGCGGGTGGCGGCGGCGGTGCCGGCCAGGCACAGGATGAAGACCAGCGGCGTCGCCAGCCCGGCCTGCCCGGCCAGCAATTCGCCCAGATAGCGCAGGGTGAAGCCGGCCTCGTCGGCGCCGGCCCGGCCGCCCTGCTTGGCGAAGGAGGCCCAGCCATGCGCCGCGTTCCAGGCCACCACCGGGCTGAACACCAGCCCGGCCAGGGCGCCACCCAGCCACAGCCAGGGGGACCGCCACCAGCGCCAGGCGTCGCGGCTGGCCAGCAGCCACAGCACCACGCCGGCGCCGAGCAGCACGGCAGTGTATTTGGAGAACAGCGCCAGCCCCGCCAGCACCCCGAAGGCCAGCCACCAGCGGCCATCCTGCGTCGCGTGCAGCCGCGCCAGCGCCCACAACGAAGCGGTCCAGAACACCAGCAGCGGCAGGTCCGGCGTCACCAGGATGCCGCCGACGCCGACCAGCAGCGTGGCGTTGAACAGCACCGCCGCCAGCACCCCCGGCCGTCGGTCCGGAAACAGCGCATCCCCCGCGCGGGCCAGCAGGAGGGACACGGCGGCGATGGCGATCGGCCCCACCAGCCGGATGCCGAAGGCGTTCTCGCCGGCCAGCAGCGTGCCGGCGCGGATGAACCAGGCGACCATCGGCGGGTGGTCCAGGTAGCCGCCCTGCAGGCTGCGCGACCACACCCAGTAATAGGCCTCGTCCGGGGCCAGCGGCACCAGCGCCGCCACCGCCAGCCGCAGCGCCGTGACGGCGCCGAGCCAGGCCAGCGCCGTCATCGCGCCCGCCACACCAGGGTGGAGGAGACGGCGTAGTTCCACACCACGGTGATCAGCGCCCCCGCCGCCCCGGCCATTCCCCAGGCCAGCACGCCGTCGCGCACCAGCAGCCCGGCGATGCCCACATTGGCCGCCGCGCCGATGCCGCAGACCAGGTAGAACAGCACCAGCCCGCGCCACAGCGCCGCCCCGCGCAGCCGCGCGTCGCGGTAGGTGATGCGGTTGTTCAGCACGAAATTCGCCGTCATCGCGACAAGCGTCGCGCCCCATTGCGCGGCGCCGAAGCCCAGCGGCCCGACCAGCAGCGCCAGGGCGGCCATGTGCACCAGCAGCCCCACGGCGCCGACTGCGGCGAAGGCCAGGAAGCGCAGCGGCACGGCGCCGCCCGTCGCCTTGTCCAGCAGCAGGCCGGCGAATTCCAGCAGCACCGTCGCGTCCAGCTTGCTTTCCCCGGCGAGGCGGGAGCGGAAGCTGTAGGGCACTTCCGCCACCACCAGCCTGCGGCGCGCAGAGAGCAGGATGTCCAGCAGGATCTTGAAGCCGCGCGCCGCCAGCCGCGGCGCCACCTCCTCCACCAGGTCGCGCCGCAGCAGGAAAAAGCCGCTCATCGGGTCCGCCACCCTCACCGGCAGCAGCAGCCGGGCCAGCCGCGCCCCGGCATCGGACAGCGCGCCGCGCGCGGCGGAGAAGCCGCCCGCGGCCCCACCGCCGGCCACGTGCCGGCTGCCGATGGCGATGTCCGCGCCACCTTCCACCGCCGCCAGCATGGCCGGCAGGATGGTCTCGTCATGCTGCAGGTCGCCATCCATCACCGCGACGAAGGGGGCGGAGACGGAGAGGAACCCCTCGATACAGGCCGAGGCCAGGCCGCGCCGGCCGATGCGGCGGATGCAGCGCACCCGCGGGTCCGCCGCGGCGATGGCGCGGGCGGCGGCGGCGGTGCCGTCCGGGCTGTCATCGTCGACGAAGACCGCCTCCCAGGCGATGCCGCGCAGCGCCTCCGCCAGCCGCGCGACCAGGGGCGCGACGTTGGCGGCCTCCCCATAGACCGGGATGACGACGGCAAGCTGGGCGGGCAGGTTCGCGGGCACCGGCGCCCCTTACAGCAACTGCCGGCCGAAGGGAAACGCGGGCGCCGATTCCTGTTGGAGTTTCAGGTGCTTCCCCGGGGGCCACCGGCACTGGCCACGGCGCCGAACAGGCCAGCCGACCGGTGCCGCGCCGCGCGACTTGCGCTAGGATCAACCTCGCGACGCCCGAAGCCCGCCCCGCTCCCCCTCCTTCGCTGGAAAGCCGCGCCGTCCTGGACGCCCCACCCACGCCACCGGACCTGACGCCCGTGCCCTCGCCGCCGGCGGCCATGCGGCCGGCCCGGCCGGGCGGGCTCATGCTGCTGCGCGCGCTCGCCGTGCTGCTGCCGCTGGTGGCGCTGGCGGCGAATGGCGTGAGTGCCTGGGAGGCGGTGGAGCAATCGGCACGCGGGCGGGTGGAGCGCGTGGCCGACATGCTGCACGAACATGCGCTCCGCGCCTTCGAGGCGCAGGAACTGGCCATCGCCGCGGTGGAGCAGCGGCTGCGCGGGCTGGACTGGGCGGCGGTGCCGGGGGACGAGGCGCTGTACGGCTTCCTCCGGGCGCTGGATTCGGTGAACCCTGCCTTCGGCGGCCTGGCGCTGGTGGACCCGCGCGGGCAGCTGGTGATGTCGAGCGCGCGCCCCTTCGGGGCCCCGCCGCGCGATGTCACCTTCCGCGACTATGTGGCGGCCTTGCCGGCGGGCCGCATGATGACCCATGCGCCCTTCATCGGCCAGGTGATGCTGCACGAGCCGGGACCGCGGCCGATGTTCCCCATGGCCCGGCCGCGGCGGCCGCTGCCCGCGGTCCTGCCGCGCCAGATCCCGCCCCCGGTCCGGCCCTGCCAGCTGGCCCAGGGCGAGCAGGCTGCCCCCGGCCCCGCGGATCTGTCCGATGGCGGGATCATCCTGGCCTCGCTCTGGCCCGAGAACCTGGTCAGCTTCTACCGCAGCATCCTGGAGACGGAGCAGGACGCGGTCACCCTGTTCCGCCTGGACGGCGCGCTGCTGGCCAGCGTGCCGCCACCCGCCCAGCCGGAAGGCGCCGCCCTGCCGCGCGAAGCCGGGCGCGTGCTGCACCAGCTGCGCCACGGCGCGGCGGTCAGCCTGGCATGGGCCTCCCCGTTCGACGGGGAGCCGCGGCTGACCGCCTTTCGCCGGCTCAGCGGCTATGATGCGGGCGTGGCCTATGGCCTGGCGCGCCATGCGCTGGGGCGGGACTGGCGGCGGCGCATGGTCGGGCCCCTGGTCGGTGCGATGCTGGCGATGCTGGTGCTGGGCGCCGCCACCTGGCAGGCCGAGCGCGCCCTGCGTGCGCGTGCCGCCGCCGAAGCGCGGTCCCGCGCCGCGGAACGCCAGGCGACGCTCGGGCTGCTGGCCGGCGGGCTGGCGCATGATTTCGGCAACATCACCCAATCCGTCGCCGCCGCCGCACAGCTTCTCTCACGGCACGCCGAGAATCCGGCGCGGGTGCGGCAGGTGGCGCTGCACCTGCAGCGCCATGCGGAGCGCGCCACCGCGCTGGCCCGGCGGCTGCTGGAGACGACGCGCCGAACCAGCCCGGCCGCCCGCGGCACCGCGCCGGTGCCGGTGGCGGAGCCGCTGCGCGAGGTCTGCGCGCTGCTCGACGCCACCCTCGGCGCCGGCATCCGCGTGGTCTGCGAGGTGCCGCCCGGGCTGCACGCCGCGCCGGGGCTGGACCGGGCGGAGCTGGAGACGGCGCTGATCAACCTGGCGGCCAATGCGCGGGACGCGATGCCGCAGGGCGGCGAGGTGCGGGTCTCGGCGGAGCAGGTGCAGGTTCCGCCGCGCCTGGCCGAGCTGCCTGGGCTGCCGCCCGGCGCCTATCTGCGCATTACGGTGCGCGATACCGGCCATGGCATGGCGCCGGAGGTGCTGGCCCGGCTGGGCGAGCCGCTGTTCACCACCAAGCCCGAGGGCCAGGGCACCGGCCTTGGCCTGGCGATGGTCGGGGCCTTCCTGCGTGGGGTGGGCGGCGGCATGGCGGCGCAAAGCGCGCCCGGGCACGGCAGCGCCATCCACATGCTGCTGCCTTCGGCCTGAACGGCCCAGCCGGCACCACCGGCACCACCGCCCCCGCCGCAGCGGCGGGGTGACACGGAAATGTAGCCGTGGCGATTGCAACACACGCAAGGAGCGTGATGTTCGGCCGCATAACGCACGTTCAGGTTGTTTTTTTGCATTTATCCTCGCGCCATTTGCCTTCTGTTGGGGCGAGATTTAATGTCGAGTGCTACTATAAGTTGTCTGATTCTTAACGCTCCCCGCCCCGTCACACGCATCGAATGAGGGACCGCTGTGCCTCCCGCAGCCCTGCCAGCCAATGAGGCTGAACGCCTCGCGGCCCTTCATGCCACCGGCATCCTCGACACCGCGCCCGATTCCCGCTTCGACGCCTTCGCGCGACTCGCCGCGCATCTGGCCGGCGTTCCCATGGCCTTCGTCTCGCTGGTCGATGCCGACCGGCAATGGTGCAAGGCGGCGGTGGGGGCGGCGATGCAGGACATGCCGCGCGACGTCTCGTTCTGCGCCCATGCGATCCTGGAACCGGGAAGCGTGCTGGTGGTGGAGGATGCGGCGCGCGACCCGCGCTTCGTCGACAATCCCCTCGTCATCGGGCCGCCGCATCTCCGCTTCTATGCCGGTGCGCCGATCACCGATCGCGCCGGGCTGACGCTCGGCACGCTCTGCGTCGCCGACACGGTGCCACGCACGCTGGCGGCCGATGCCTGCCGCGCCCTGGCCGACATCGCCCAGGGCGTCGCCGCGGCGATCGAGCTCCGCTGCTCGCTGGAGACGGCGCAGTCCGCGGCGCAGCGCGACCCGCTGACCGGCCTCGGCAACCGGCCGCTGTTCGAGCAGCGGCTGGCGGAGGCGATCACCCGGGCGCGCGGGCCGGAGGAACAGGGCTTCGCCGTGTTCTGCCTGGACCTGGACCGGTTCAAGGCGGTGAACGACCTGCTGGGCCATGCCGGCGGCGACGCCCTGCTGCGCGAAGCGGCGCGGCGGCTGACCGCCTCGGTGCGCGGTGCCGATACCGTGGCCAGGCTCGGCGGCGACGAATTCGCGGTCATCCTCTCCGGCCCCGTCAGCCAGGCGGAGGCCGAGGCCCTGGCGATCCGCCTGATCGAGGCGCTGAGCGCGCCCTTCGCCTATGAAGGCCAGCCGGTGCCGATTCGCACCTCGGTCGGCTATGCGCTGGCGCCGGCCGATGGGCTCGACGCGGACGCGCTGCTGCGCCGCGCCGACAATGCGCTCTATGCGGCGAAGAACCAGGGCCGCGGCCGGCAGATGCGCTTTGACCCGGCGATGGAAGGCCAGCTCGCCGGCCGGCAGGCGCTGGAGCGTGACCTGCGCGCAGCGCTGGCGCATGGCGCCTTCCGCTTCGAATGGCAGCCGGTGGCCGACACCGCGACCGGCCGGATCGTCAGCTGCGAGGCGCTGCTGCGCTGGGACCGGCCGGGTCATGGCCCGGTCTCGCCCTCGGTCTTCGTGCCGATCGCGGAGGCCTGCGGCCTGGGCGGGATGCTGGATGAATGGGTGCTGCGGGAAGGCTGCCGGCAGGCCGCCGCCTGGCCGCACAAGCTGCGCGTGGCGCTGAACGTCTCCGCCTCCCGCTTCCATCTCGGCGGGCTGGCGGGGCTGGTGGCCGCCATGCTGCGCGAATCCGGCCTGGAGCCGGACCGCCTGGAACTGGAGGTGACGGAGGGCACCCTCATCAAGGACGAGGCCGCGGCGGCAGTGACGATCGAGGAGCTGCACGTGCTGGGCGTGCGCGTGGCGCTGGATGATTTCGGCACCGGCTATTCCTCGCTCGGCTACCTGCACGCCCTGCCGCTGGACAAGGTGAAGCTGGACCGGTCCTTCATCCGCGACATCGATGGCAGCGAGCGCGCCCGCAACGTCATCCGCGCCGTGCTGCAACTGTGCCGCGGCCTGGGCCTCAAGGCCTGCGCCGAGGGGGTGGAGACGCAGTCGCAGCTCGATTTCCTGCGCCTGGAGGGCTGCGAGCTGGTGCAGGGCTACCTGATCGGCCGGCCCCACCCGGTCCCACCGCAGCCGGACAACGCGCTGCCCGCGACGCCCGCGCCCGCCGCGTCACGCCGCCTGCCGGCACGGCCGGAGGTGGCGGTGCTGCCGCGGCACGGCTGGGGACACGGCGTGCGCCGTCGCTGGGCCGCCTTCGCGCTGCTCGCCATGCTGCCGATGATCCTCTTCTCCGCCTGGCTGTTCGAGACGGAGACGCGCGACCGCATCGCCGCGGCGAAGACCGAGGCCGCCAGCGCCGCCAGCCGCGGGGTGCGGGAGGTGGATGCGCTGGTCGAACAGGCCCGCACGCTGCTGACCGCGCTTGCCCGCGTGCCGGAGGTGAGCGCCGCTTTCATGAGGGGCGCCGAGACCGGCGACTGCAGCGCGGTGCTGCGCCAGATCGCAGCCACCGCGCCCTGGCAACGGGCGCTGAGCATGCTGACGCCGGACGGCATCGTGCGCTGCTCCAGCCGCGACTGGGAGGGTGTCGACGTCGCGGACCGGCCGCATTTCAGGCTTGCGCTGCGCAGCGGGGCGGAGGTGCTGTCGGATGTGGTGATGCCGATCGCGGGCGGCGAGCCGGCCATCGTGCTGCTGGTGCCGGTGCTGGACCAGGAAGGCCACGTCATCGCCGTGATGACCGCGGCCTTCGACAATTCCTGGCTGCTGCGGGCCATGGTCGCCAGTGTTCCGACCGGCTTCGGCAGCGCGCTGATCGATGCCAATGGCCGCCTGCTCGTGCTGCACGCGCCGAACACCGACCCGGTGCGCATCACCCATCTTCGCCCGGGCCTCGATGTCAGCGGCCACCAGATCGCACGCCTGGCGCTGACCGGCGACAGCGCCAGCACCTTCCGGGCGCCGCTGCTGGACGGCGAGGCCGGTATCTTCGCCGTCGCCCCGATGAGCCGCGGCGATGCGCGGGTGATCGTGGGGGTGGATGAGGGGCGGCTGCTGGCACCGATCCAGGCCCGTCGCCTGCTGTCCTACCTGCTGCTGGCCGTCGGCGGGCTGGCGTTGATGGCGCTGGTGTTGGCGCTGGGCGAGCTGATGGTGCTGCGGCCGATCCGCCGGCTGGGGCATACGGTGGACCGGCTGGCCGATGGCGACCTTGCCGCCCGCGTCGGCCTGGAGATGCGGACGGCGACGCCGGAGCTGGCGGCGCTGGCGAATCGGCTGGACCACATGGCGGCGCGCCTGGCCTCGGCGCTGGAGACCACGCGCGCGGCCAGCGCGGTGAAGTCCCGCTTCCTGTCGGCGGCAAGCCATGAGCTGCGCACGCCGCTGAACGGCATCCTCGGCTGGGCGCAGCTGCTGCTGCGCGACCGCACCCTGGCGCCGGACCACCGCGAACAGGTGAAGACCATCGCCGAGGCGGGCGAGCACCTGGCCGGCGTGGTCGGCAGGCTGCTGGAGATCAGCACCATCGAGGCCGGCCGCGCCGAGGCGCCGCGGCCCGAGCCCACCGATGTGGCGGCGCTGGCACGGTCCTGCATCGACCTGCTGCGCCCGGGGGCCGACCACAAGGGACTGTCGCTGCGGCTGGAAGTGGCGGCGGACGTGCCGCCGGCGGTGATGCTGGACCGGGCGCGGGTACGCCAGGTGCTGCTGAACCTGCTGGGCAATGCGGTGAAGTTCACCGACCAGGGCGGCGTGACGCTGCGGCTGTTCCGGCCGCTGGAGGGCCGGCTGCGCTTCGATGTCAGCGACACCGGCCCCGGCGTCTCCCCGCTGCTGAACGGGCGGCTGTTCCAGGATTTCGTGCGCTACGATCCGCGCGGCACGGGTGCGGCCGGCTCCGGCCTCGGGCTTGCCGTCTCCGCCCGTTTCGCGGCGCTGCTGGGCGGGCAGATCGAATACGAGGCCGGGCCCGGCGGGCGTGGCAGCGTGTTCTGGTTCGAGTTGCCGGCCCCCGCGGCGGACCAGGCCGCACCGCTGTCCCCGGCCCCCGAACAGGCCGCGCCGGCAGCGGCGCGGGTGGCACCCTCCCTGGTGCTGCCAACCCTGGTGCCGACCGCGGCGGCCAATGCGGCGGCGGCGGCGGCCACCATGGTGGGGCCGGCCCTGGCCGCGGCCGGTCGCCGGTCGCTGCGCATCCTGGCGGCGGACGACGTGGCGGCCAACCGGCTGCTGCTGCGTGCCACGCTGCAGGCGGTGGGCCACCAGGTCGAGCTGGTGGCGGATGGCGCCGCGGCGGTGGCCGCGCTGCAAGCGGATTCGGAAGGCTTCGACGTGGTGTTGATGGATGTGCAGATGCCCGGCATGGACGGGCTGGAAGCCACCCGCCGCATCCGCGCCCTGCCCGGCGCCGCCGGCAGGGTGCCGATCCTGGCGGTGACCGCCGGCGCCTTCCGCGAGGATATCGAGGCCTGCCAGGAAGCCGGCATGGACGGCCATGTGGAAAAGCCGATCCGCGTCGCCACGCTGGAACAGGCGCTGGACCGCGTGGTGCCGGCGGCCGGCCTGCAGGAGGCCCCGGCGCTGGAGCGCAGGGCCTCCGCCTGACGCCCGGCGCCTGAGGCCGCTTCAGCCCGGCATCGGCCGGGCGCGACGGGGTGCCAGCGCCAGCACGGTGGCACCGACCAGCCCCGCCACGATGGACCCGGCCAGGATTCCCACCTTCACCTCCGCCTGCAGCAGCGGGTTGTCGGCGAAGGCGAGCAGGCCGATGAACAGGCTCATCGTGAAGCCGATGCCGCACAGCAGCGACACGCCCAGAAGCTGCGTCCAGCTGGCCCCCATCGGCAGTTCCGCCCAGCCGGCGCGGATGGTGATCCAGGCGAAGCCGAACACGCCGATCAGCTTGCCGAACACCAGGCCGCAGGCGACGCCCAGCGTCAGGTGATCGAACAGCGCCGCCACCGTCATGCCCGCGAAGCTGACGCCGGCATTGGCGAAGCCGAAGACGGGGATGATCAGGAAGGCCACCGGCTTGTGCAGCGCATGCTCAAGCCGGTGCAGCGGCGAGGCGCTGATATCGTCCACCGCGCCCGGCCGCATGCGCAGCGGGATGGTGAAGGCCAGCACCACGCCGGCGATGGTGGCATGCACGCCGGAGCGCAGCACCAGCACCCACAGCACCGCGCCCAGCGCCAGGTAGGCCCACAGCTTCAGCACGCCCAGGCGGTTCATCACCACCAGCGCCACCACCACCGCGGCCGCCAGGCCGAGATCGAGCACCGAGATCTGCGCCGTGTAGAACAGCGCGATGATGATGACGGCGCCGAGGTCGTCGATGATCGCCAGGGCCGTCAGGAACACCTTCAGCGAGGTCGGCACGCGCGGCCCCAGCAGCGACAGCACGCCGAGCGCGAAGGCGATGTCGGTCGCGGCCGGGATGGCCCAGCCGCGAATGGTGTCCGGATGGCTGGCGTTGAAGGCCAGGTAGATCAGCGCCGGCACCGCCATGCCGCCCAGCGCCGCCAGCCCCGGCAGGGCGCGGCGCGACCAGGTGGAGAGTTGGCCGTCCAGCACCTCCCGCTTGATCTCCAGCCCGACCAGCAGGAAGAACACCGCCATCAGCGCATCGTTGATCCAGTGCAGCGTGGACAGCGGCCCGAGATAGGCCGCGAGCGCGCCAAAATAGGTCGGCGCCAGGGCCGAATTGGCCACGATCAGCGCCAGCACCGCCGCGCCCATCAGCACCAGGCCGCCCGACGCCTCGCTGTCCAGGAAGGCGCGCAGCAGGGACGCAGGACGGGGGCGCTGGAGCTTGTTCAGGCTGGCCATCGAGATGCTCATCCTCCTGGTTCGGGCGGCGCTGCCGATGCAACGTCGCGCATCCGCACCGGTTGCTGCGATGCGAACACGTCCTGCGCCATCCAATGTGGCGCCCGCCTTACCCGATCATGGAGAAAATGCAATCAAAACCGGCTACAGCAGGCCGCGGGCGATGCCGCCATCCACATTGACCGTCTGGCCGGTGACATAGGCGGCGCGCGGGCTGCCCAGCCAGAGCACCATCACCGCCACCTCCTCCGCCGTGGCGAAGCGGCCCAGCGGGACCTCATGCGCGAAATCGGCGATCACCTCGGCCACGCTGCGGCCGCTTTCCGCCGCCAGCTTCTCCGCCCGCAACTGCCACAGCCGGGTCAGGGTGCGGCCGGGGGCGACGCAGTTCACGCGGATGCCCTCCGCCGCGTATTCCCCGGCCAGCGTCTTGGTCAGGCCCAGCAGCCCGGCCTTGTGGACATTGGAGACGATCTGGTTCGGGTAGGGCATGCGCGACGCCGCGGCGCCCAGCAGCACCACGCTTGGCGCCTGGCCCTGGC
Organism: Falsiroseomonas selenitidurans; assembly: GCF_012103215.1. GTDB lineage: Bacteria > Pseudomonadota > Alphaproteobacteria > Acetobacterales > Acetobacteraceae > Falsiroseomonas > Falsiroseomonas selenitidurans. The sequence continues at coordinate 20,047 of NZ_JAAVNE010000005.1, read as the reverse complement.
GCAGCAGCGGCAGGGCGGCGCGCACCGCCCGCACCGCGGACAGCACGTTGAACTGGTAGTTGGTCAGCCAATCCGCATCGCTCAGCGCCTCGAACCCCGAGCGGATGGAGCCGCCGACCGCGTCCACCAGCCCATCCAGCGCGCCCCAGCGGCCGGCAACCTCCGCCAGCAGGCGGTCGGCCGCGCCTTCCTGCGTGATGTCGGCGGTGGCGGTGGCGGGGCTCCGCCCGGTCTCGGCGCCGATGCGCGCCGCGGCATCGGCGATGGCGGCCGGATCGCGGGAGGCGATGACAAGCTCGGCCCCTTCGGCCGCCAGCAGCTTCGCCGCGGCGAAGCCGATGCCGGTGGAGGCGCCGATGACCAGCACCCGGCGCCCCTGATAGCCAAGGTCCATGAAGCATCCTCCCCTGCTGCGCGCGTTGCCGCGGCGTCCGTTACGCGTTGACTGTCAGCAATAGCCTGTTTACTGGAAAGCGGAAGACCAAGAGCAACCCGGCCATCGCGTGCCGGATGCAGGGAGATACGGCCAATGACCCAGGATTCCATCGCCATGCCGCGCCGCCGCGCACTGCTTCTGGCCACCGCGGGCGCCGTGCTCGCCGCGCCGTCGATCGGCCGTGCCCAGGGCTTCCCGGAGCGGCCGATCACGCTGCTGGTCCCCTTCGCGACCGGCGGCTACAACGACCGCCTGGCGCGCTCCATGGCACCCTTCCTGCAGAAGCACCTCGGCCAGCCGGTGACGGTGATGAACCGCCCGGGCGGCGGCACCGTGCTGGGCAACACCTTCTACATGCAGCAGCCGGATGACGGCTACATGGTGATGGTGCACTCCGCCGGCCCCTACATCCCGCTGTCGATCCTGACGCGGAACGCCCGCTACAAGGCGGACGACTTCCACATGATCAACCTGCCCTCGCGGGACCTGACCATGGCGGCCTGCGCCAGCAGCAAGGACATCCGCTCCATCGACGATGTCGTCGCCCGGCTGAAGGCGGACCCGCGCAGCCTGTCGCTCGGCGTGCAGCCGGCTTCCGCCGACCTCATCAACATGGCGCTGTTCCTGCAGGCGCACGGCATCGACCGCTCCAAGGTGCGCGTTGTCACCTATGATGGCGGCGGTCCGGCCCGCACGGCGACGGCGGGCGGGCATGTCGATGTCGGCTTCGTCGGCGGCGAGGGCTTCCTGCCGATCAAGGACCGGATCCGCCCGCTGATGCTGTTCAGCGACGAGGCGTGGTCCGAATACCCGGGCGTCACGCTGCTGTCCGACCATGCCAAGGCCAACAACTTCGCCCCGCAATCGGTGGATGGCTCGCAGCGTGGCTTCGTGGTGCTGAAGCGCTTCGTGGAAGCGCAGCCGGAGCGCTACCGCATCCTGCTGCAGGGCATCGAGCGCGCGACGAAGGACCCGGAATGCGTCAGCACGCTGGGCAACCAGCAGCTCTCCACCACCTGGTACGGGCCGGAGGCGTCCAACCGCGCCTACCTCAGCAGCGCCGCGCTGATGGAACGCTACGCCGACCTGCTGAAGCGCACCTGAAGCGAAGGCCGGGGGAACGCCGCGGATGGAGACGACCGTGCGGCGCCACATTGCCTGGGCGCCGCTGCTGCTGGTGACGGCGCTGTCCGGCGTCGCGCTGGCCTTCCTGCTGGAGGCGCGCGGCGTCTCCCTCGACCCGCAGAACCTGCTGCTGCTGCAACCCACGGCCTGGCTGGTGCTGCTGCTGTGGGCGGTGCTGGCCTGGGGCTTCCTGCGGGCGCGGGCCCCGGCCGGGCCGGCGGGGGAAAGCCGCGCCGACATCCTGCGCATCCTGGCCATGGTCGCAGCCTTTGGCGGCTTCATCCTGGCGCTGGAGCCGCTGGGCTACGATGTCGCCATCTGCGGCTTCGCCCTGGTGGGCCTGGCCATCGGCGGCGAACGCAAGCCGCTGGCGCTGCTGCTGTTCCCGCCGCTGTTCAGCCTGGGGGTGGTGCATGGCTTTCGCCTTCTGGTGCCCTACCCCTTCCCCACCAGCCTGCTCTAGGCCCCCCGCGCCATGATCGACTTTCCCGCCTTCGGCTCCGCCGTCGGCATGCTTGCCGGCTCGCCCGAAGCCTGGATCTGGGTGGTGCCTGGCCTGCTGATCGGGCTGCTGTTCGGCGCCCTGCCCGGCATTTCCGTCTCCATGGCCATGGCGCTGGTGCTGCCGGCCACGCTGTACATGGACTTCCTGCCGGCGATCATCTTCCTCACCTCGGTCTATACCGGGGCGGGTTTCGGCGGCTCCATCCCCGCCGTGCTGATCAACATCCCCGGCACCTCCTCCGCCGTCGCCACCACCTTCGACGGCTACCCGATGGCCCGAAAGGGCCAGCACAACGAGGCGCTGGGCGCCGCGCTGTTCGCCTCCTGCATCGGCGTGCTGGTGTCCTACATCGTGCTGTTCGTGCTGGTGCAGCCGCTGGCCGAGATCGTGCTGCGCATCGGGCCGTACGAGATGGCGGCGATCGGCATCTGGGGCATGGTGCTGCTGGGCTCCATCGGCGGGTCCACCGTGGCCAAGGGGCTGTTCGCGGCGGCCATCGGCGTGCTGTGCGGCACGGTGGGGATGAACACGGCTGGCTACATGCGCGGCGACATGGGCATCCCCTGGCTGCTGGACGGCGTGCCCACCATCCCCGCCATGGTCGGGCTGCTGGCGGCAAGCCAGTTGTTCGCGCTGGTCAATGCGAAGTTCATCGTGGAGGCGGAGGAGCATCGCACCATCAGCCTGCGCCGCATCCTGGATGGCGGCCTGATGGTGCTGCGCCACCCGCTGAGCCAGCTGCGCGGCACATTCGTCGGCATTTTCATCGGCGCGGTGCCGGGCATCGGCTCCTCCATCGCCAACCTGATCTCCTATGGTGAGGCACGGCGCGCCTCGAAGGATCCGGCAAGCTTCGGCAAGGGGAATGTGGAGGGGGTGATCGCCGCGGAATCCGCCAACAGCAGTTCCGAGGGCGGGTCGATGGCGACCATGCTGGCACTCGGCATTCCGGGCGGCGGCGCGACGGCGATCCTGCTGGCGGCCTTCGCCATGCACAACGTGGTCGGCGGGCCGCGCTTCATGGAGCAGAACCGGGACATCGTCTATGCGATCATCCTGTCCAACTTCGCGCAGGCCTTCGTGCTGCTGGTGGTGGGCACCGGCTTCGTCTTCATCGCCTCCACCGTCGTGCGGCTGCCGCTGCGCTACCTGATCCCCTCGGTCCTGGTGATGTCCACCATGGGCGCCTTCGCCATCGAGGGCTCCATCGCCGGGCCGATCACGCTGTTCGTCTTCGCCGTGCTGGGTTGGCTGATGTCGCGCTACGGCTTCCCGGTGGCGGCGATCGTGGTCGGGCTGCTGCTGGGGCGGCTGATCGAGACGGAACTGCTGCGCGCCTGGCAGCTGGCCGGCGGCGACCCGCTGTACATCCTGGAGCATCCGGTGGCGGTGGGCATCCTGGTGCTGATGGTCGTGTCGCTGGTGCTGTCGGTGCGGCGTGATGTGAGGCGGCGTCGCGCGCAGCGCGCGGAGGCCTGAGCGCGCAGCGCGCGGAGGCCTGAGCGCGCAGCACGCGGAGGCCTGAGCGCGCAGCGCGCGGAGGCCTGAGCGCGCAGCGCGCGGAGGCTTGGGCGCCGCCAGTATACGCGCAGCGCTTGGGCAGTTGCGCAGCGGGAACAGCCGCCGCCGCCTGCGGCGCGAGCATGGGTTTCCGTTGACACCCCGCGCGGCGAGGAGAAGATTCCCCCGTCCGTCACCGCAGGAGGCCAGCCAATGGCTCTGACACTCGAAGACTTCACCACGCGCTGCCATGCCGCGCTGAAGGACAAGCCCGGCCCCGAAGGGCGGGAGGCGGTGTGCGCCCTGGTCCGGGACGCGCTGCAGGATGTCGATTTCGTCGCCACCTACATCCCCGCCGGCGGCCCGGAACGGCATGTGCTGTTCGAGGATCCGGAACTCGGCTTCACCGTGCTGGCGCACGCCTATGGCGACGCCAAGACCAGCCCGCCGCACGACCACGGCCCCTCCTGGGCCATCTACGGCCAGGCGGCCGGTGAGACGGTGATGACCGATTTCGAATGCCTGGCGCGGCCGGATGCCATGAAGGCCGGCAAGGCGAAGCGCCTGCGCGACTACACCATGCGCCCGGGCGACGCCTATCTGTACGAGCCGGGCGCCCTGCACGCGCCGCGCCGCGACGGCCCGACCCGGCTGCTGCGCATCGAGGGTGTGAACATGGAGCGGGTGAAGCGCCTGCCCTATGTCGAGGTCACGGCCCAGCCGGCCTGACACGCGGCGGGCGGCACCCAGGCCGCCCGCACCCATGGCACAGGGCTTGCTAAGCTCCCGCCGCTCCCGGCCGAATCCGGGACCACCGGCGGGGGAGTTGGTGCATGCAGGGATCAGGCCTGGCCATCGGTGCATCGCAGGGGGCCATGCTGCGCGCCGCCGCGCTGCTGCTGCACCTGCTGCGCCGCCTTGTCGACCTCACCCTGATCCTGCTGCTGGGCGTGATGGTGGTGGCGGTGCTGGCGCAGGTCGCCGGCCGCTACCTGCTGAACTTCTCCATCGGCGGCGCGACCGAACTCGCGACCTTCGCGCAGATCTGGATGGTGCTGCTGGGCGCCGGCTACGCCATGCGGGCGCGGCTGCATGTCTCGATCGACACGCTGGTGGCCCGCCTGCCGCCGCTGGCCGCGCGGCTGCTGATGCTGCCCGTCGCCGCGCTGTGCCTGTGGTTCCTCTACGTGGTGTTCGAGGGCGGGATGCTGCTGATCGAGATCGGCGCCATCCAGACCAGCGCCGCGCTGCAGATTTCCATGCAGGTGCCCTACATCGCCCTGCCGGTCAGCGCCGCCTACCTGGCGCTGGAACTGGCGCTGGCCTTCGGCGCCACCATCCTCGGCCAGGCCCCGGCGGCCGACCTGGGCGAGAGGGCCGACTGACATGGCGCTCACCTTCGGGTCCTTCCTGCTCCTGATGCTGGCCGGCGCGCCGATGGTCTTCGTGCTCGGCGTCGCCGGGGCGCTGACCCTGGCGCTGAGCGACGCCACCCCGCTCGTCGTCGTCGCGCAGCGGCTCTACAACGGGCTGGACAGCTTCACCCTGCTGGCCATCCCCTTCTTCGTGCTGGCCGGCCTCATCATGGAGCGCGGCGGCATCGCGCGCGCCATCGTCGGCCTGGCCGGCGCCATGGTGGGCTGGATCCGCGGCAGCCTGTTCATGGTGGCAACCGTCACCGGCACCGGGCTTGCCGCCATCTCCGGCTCCGGCAGCGCGGATACCGCGGCCGTCTCCTCCATCCTGATCCCGGAGATGAAGCGCCGCGGCTACGACATCGACTACGCCGCCGCCGCCATCGCCGCGGCCGGCGCGCTGGGGCCGATCATCCCGCCGTCGATCATCATGGTGGTGCTGGCGATGATCTCCGACCTTTCGGTGGGCGCCATGTTCCTGGGCGGGCTGGTGCCTGGGCTGCTGGCGGCGGCCGGGCTGATGGCGGCGAACTGGGTCTTCGCCCGCCGCGACCCGGCCCGCTACGCGGATGCCGAGCCGTTCAGCCTGCCGCGCCTGGGCCAGGCCCTGCGCCATGCGCTGCCGGCGCTGACGCTGCCCGTCATCATCGTCGGCGGCATCGTCGGCGGGGTGGTGACGCCGACGGAAGCCGCCGTGCTGGCGGTGGCCGTGGCGCTGCTGGTCAGCCTGCTGGTGTACCGGGAGATGCGGCTGGCGGATTTGCCGGCGATCATGCTGCGCGCGGCGGGGCTTTCCTCCGCCGTCATGATCATCATCGGCACCGCCTCCATCTTCTCCTGGCTCATCGCCGTGCAGGACGTGCCGGCGATGATCAGCGGCTGGTTCGCCCAGAATGTCGGCGCCGCCTGGGTGTTCCTGCTGGTGGTAAACCTGCTGCTGCTGGTGGTCGGCATGTTCATGGAGAGCATCTCCGCCATCCTGATCCTGATGCCGGTGCTGATGCCCGTCGCGGTGCATCTGGGCATCGACCCGCTGCATTTCGGCGTGGTGGTGGCGATCAACCTCTCCATCGGGCTGATCACGCCGCCCTATGGCATCTGCCTGTTCGTCGCCGGCACCGTCGCCGGGCGCTCCGTGACGCAGGTCAGCAGCAAGGTCTGGCTGCCGCTGATCCCCATGCTGCTGATGCTGCTGCTGGCCACCTACCTGCCCGACATCGTCCTCTGGCTGCCGCGCGCAGTCTTCTGATCCTGCAAGGAGAGACCCTGATGACCCTGGTGACCACCCGGCGCGGGCTTGCCGCCCTCGGCTTTGCCGCGCCCTTCATCGCCCGCCCGGCGCTGGCGCAGACCCTGGTGCTGAAGGCGGCGCACACCAATGCGGTGGGCGAGGTGCAGGATGAAGGGCTGAAGGTGATGGACCGCCGGCTGCGGGAACTCACCGGGGGCCGCGCCGGGCTGCAGATCTTCCCGAACGGCCAGCTGGGCAACGAGCTGCCGATGATCGAGGGCGTGGCGCTGGGCACCATCGACATCGCCGTGCCCTCCCACGCCGCCTTCGCGAACTTCGTGAAGGACTTCCAGCTTTTCGACATGCCCTATCTGGTGCGGGACTACGCGCATCTGGACAAGATCGCCGGCTCCCCGCTGATCGGCGAGCTGGTCGAGGCCTCCCGCGGCCGCAACTTCCGGCTGCTGTCGCTGTACTCCTCCGGCATCCGGCATGTGATGGCGCGCGGTGCGGTGACGAGCATCGGCGACCTGCGCGGGCGCAAGGTGCGCACGCAGCAGAACCCGGTGCATGTCGCCGCCTTCCAGGCCTTCGGCGCCAATGCCACGCCGCTGGCCTATGGCGAGCTGTATGGCGCGCTGCAGGTCGGCGTGGTGGATGGGGCGGAGGCTGCCTACACCAATTATGTCGGGCAGAAATTCTACGAGGTGGCGAAGAACTGGGCGCGCATCGGCTGGCTGGCGCTGACCGCGCCGGTGATCCTGTCCGAGCGCCGCTGGGCCTCGCTGCCGGCCGACATCAAGGCGGCGGTGCAGCAGGCGGCAAATGAATCCGCCAGCTTCGAGCGCAACCTGGTGGTTCAGGGCGAAGCCGCGCTGCACACCCAGGTGATGGCCCACGGCGCCACGGTGACGGACCCGGACAAGGCGCCGTTCCAGGCCGCGGCGCAGCCGCTCTACGCGCGCTTCCTGACCAGCGAGGCCGACAAGCGCCGCCTGAAGCTGGTGCAGGAGCTGGTCTGACCACGGCGTTCGATCGAGAGGAGATCGCAAGATGGCAGCAAGCCTGATGGCCTGGCGCAGCGCCGCGGCGCGCCGCGGGCTGGCGGTGCGGGAACTGGGGCCGAATATCGGCGTGGAGATCGGCGGGCTCGACCTGGCGGCGCCGGAGGATGCGGAGATCACCGCCATCCTGCGCGGCGCCGTGGTGGAACGCACGCTGCTGCTGGTGCGTGGCCAGCAGCACCTGACGCCGGCGGGCTATGTCGGCTTCGCCCGCCGCTTCGGCGACAGGCTGGACCTGCACAGCCGCCGCGACCTGTGCTTGCCGGACCACCACGAGATCTTCGTGGTGGGCAATGTGGTGGAGAACGGCAAGCCGGCCGGCGCGGCCAAGGTCGGGCTGAACTGGCACACCGACCACTACCACCTGGAGCACCCGGCGCTGTTCACCTTCCTGCACGCGCTGGAAGTGCCGCCGGTGGCCGGCCACACCCGCTACGCCAACGGCATCGCGGCCTGGGAGGCGCTGGACGAGGAAACGCGCCAGAAGGCCAGCGGCCTCGGCGTGCTGCACAGCCGCGCCCGGCTGTACCGGGAGTTGTTCCCCGACGCGACGGAGGAACAATGCCAGGCAGAGGCGGCGCGCTTCCCGGACGTGGTGCATCCGCTGGTGCGCACCCACCCGGAATCGGGAAGGCGCGGGCTGTATCTGGGCGGCGAATGGGGCTCGGAGATCCAGGGCCTGCCGAAGCCGGAGGCCGATGCGCTGTTCGCCCGCCTGCTGGCGCAGATCACCAGGCCGGACTTCGTCCATGAGCATCATTGGCAGCCGGGCGACGTGCTGATGAGCGACAACCGCTGCAGCCTGCACCGCGCCAGCGAATGGGATGAGGGGCTGTATCGCAGGCGCCTGCACCGGCTGATCCTGCTGGATACGGTGCGGCCGGTGGGCTGAGGGCTGCGCGCCGGAACCTTTGACACCGGCGCGCCTCCTCTGGCATCCATTCTTGCGCGGGTGGCCATTGAGAGTCTGCCAGGGGCAGGGAAAACATCCGGGCGGATCGCCCGAGGCGGCGGAGCGCGGCCGATGGCAGGCGAAGACGGTATCCGGCCGCTGGATGATGGGGCGCTTGCCCAGGTGTGGGGCGGGGTGACCTTCCAACCGCAGACATTCCCCCTGGGCGGCGGAACCGGCGTCCCCCTCGAGAACCTGCCGAATTTCGGAACGTCCCTTCCGTTCTTCGCGGGCCTTCCCGACACGACGGTCGTCACGCCCTCTGGACAAGTTTCGCACAGCGGCGGGACCGCGCCGATGGACGGCAGCCAGGATCCCTGACGCCTGCAGGGCTGCTTGGGGCCGCGCCTGGCGGAAACCATGGTGAGCCCGGTGGGACTCGAACCCACGACCCCATGATTAAAAGTCACGTGCTCTACCGGCTGAGCTACGGGCTCGGGGTGCGCGCGCCCGCGAAACGGGCGCGCGGAGGCGTGTTAGGCGTCGGCGGCGGGGGTGCTGTCAACCCCTTCGGCGCCAGCCTCGGCTTCCGCCGGCGCGGCGGCGGCGGCGCTGCCGACGCGGAGCGACTTGATGCGGTCCGGGTCGCGCGCCAGGCCATTCGGGCCCTGGCCGCGCTTGATGCGGTCCACATGGTCCATGCCGTCCACCACCCGGCCCCAGATCGTGTACTGCCCGTCCAGGCTCGGCGCCGGGGCGAACATGATGAAGAACTGGCTGTTGGCGCTGTTCGGGTTGTTGGTGCGGGCCATGCCGCAGACGCCGCGCAGGAACTTCGCCTTGCCCGGTGGGCTGAATTCGGCCGGCAGGTCCGGGTGCTCGGAACCGCCCGTGCCGGTGCCGGTCGGGTCGCCACCCTGGGCCATGAAGCCCTCGATGACGCGGTGGAAGGGCGTGTTGTCGTAGAAGCCGGCGCTGGCGAGGGTGCGGATGCGCTCGACATGCAGCGGCGCCAGGTCCGGCAGCAATTCGATGGTCACGGTGCCGCTGTTCAATTCCAGCAGCAACGTGTTCTCGGGCGCGATCGATGCGCTCATCGGGTGAAATCCTTCTGGCTGGGGGGGAGGCAGGGCGGATGCGCGTTCAGCGGATGTCGGCGGCGACGCGCATCGCCCGGATGCGGTCGGGGGGCATGGGCACCATGCCGGAGGGGCCACGCCCGCGCTTGATCTTGTCCACCGCCTCCATCCCGCCGATGACGCGGCCCCAGATGGTGTACTGGCCATCCAGGTTCGGCGCCGGCGCGAACATGATGAAGAACTGGCTGTTGGCGCTGTTCGGGTTGCTGGTCCGCGCCATGCCGCAGGTGCCGCGCAGGAAGCGGGCCCGGCTGGCGGGGGTGAACTCCGCCGGCAGGTCCGGCAGGTCGGACCCGCCGGTGCCGGTGCCGGTGGGGTCGCCACCCTGCGCCATGAAGCCCTCGATCACGCGGTGGAAGGGGGTGTTGTCGTAGAAGCCGCGGCGGGCGAGCAGCTTGATGCGCTCCACATGGCGCGGCGCCAGGTCCGGCAGCAGCAGGATGGTCACGCGGCCATCCTTCAGCTCCAGGTAAAGGGTGTTCTCGGGGTTGGTCTGCGCCCGGGCCTGCGGCGCGGCCAGCATCGGCGCGGCGAGACCCGCGCCCAGCAGGGCACGGCGGAGAAAGCGCGGTTCGGTCATTCGGCGGCGTCCTTGCGGTTGCGCACGCGCGCCAGCGTGCGGTCGAGGGTGAGCTTCGGCACGAAGGAGGACACGTCCCCCCCCAGCGTCGCCACTTCCTTCACGAAACGGGAGGAGATGAACTGGTTCGTTTCGCTGGCCATCAGGAAGACGGTCTCAACGTCCGGCGCCAGGCGGTGGTTCATCCCTGCCATCTGGAATTCGTAGTCGAAATCGGACACCGCCCGCAGCCCGCGGATGATCATCCGCGCGCCGGATTGCCGGGCGAAGTCGATCAGCAGGCCGGTGAAGGGCACCACCACGATCTCGGACCCCGCCGCGGCGGCGATCGGGTCGGTTTCCGCCCGCACCAGCTCCACCCGCTCGTCCAGCGGGAAAAGCGGCCCCTTGCCGGCATTGATGGCGACCCCCACCACCAGCCGGTCCACCAGCCGCGCGGCGCGGGCAATGACGTCCAGATGGCCGTTGGTCACCGGGTCGAAGGTGCCCGGATAGATGCCGGTCCGTAGTTCAGCCATCCGCATCGTCCCCTGCCCCACGCCCGGGTCCCGCTTCCGGCGGGCGGCCCGCTTCCTCTGCCGGGCCGTCCACCTGCGCCTCCACATCCTCCACCACCGGGAAGCAGGAGGTGACACGCTCCCCCTCGTTCAGCCGCAGCAGGGTCACCCCCATGGCGCCGCGGCCGGTGATGCGGATCTGGTCTGCCGGCAGGCGGATCAGCCGGCCATTGTCGGTCACCAGCATCACGCCGTCGCCGGCGCGCACGGCGAAGGTGGCCACCACCTCCCGCCCCGTGCGGGGGGTGAGGTTGATGTTGGTGATGCCCTGCCCGCCGCGCCCGGTGACGCGGTATTCATAGGCACTGCTGCGCTTGCCGAAGCCGCGATCGGTGACCACGAGCAGGATCTGCTCCAGCCGCTCCATCGCCTCCAGCCGCTCGGCGGAAACCTCCCCGGCAGCGGCCTCGGCCTCCTCGCCCTCCTCGGCATCGGCCGAGACATCTTCCCCGGCCGCGCGACGCTTCTGGGCGCTGTGGCGCAGATAGGCGGTGCGTTCCTCCGGCTCCGCCTCCCCATGCGTCAGCACGGCGAGCGAGATCACCGCATCCTCGCCCAGCAGGCGGATGCCGCGCACGCCCGTCGAATCGCGCCCGGCGAAGACCCGGAGCGTCTCCGCCTCCGCCTGGAAGCGGATGCAGCGGCCGTTGCGGGTGGCCAGCATCACGTCGTCGCCCTCCCGGCAGGTGGCGACGCCGATCAGGCTGTCGCCCTCGTCCAGCTTCATGGCGATCAACCCCATGGAGCGAACGTTGCGGAAGTCCGAGAGCTTGTTGCGGCGGACATTGCCCTGCGCGGTGGCGAAGACCAGGTGCAGGTTCTCCCACAGCGCCTCGTCCTGCGGCAGCGGCAGCACCGCCGTCACCTGCTCATCCTGCTGCAACTGCAGCACCTGGCGCAGGCTGCGGCCGCGGCCGGTGGCGCCGCCTTCGGGCAATTGCCAGATCTTCTCGCGGAAGGCCATGCCGCGGGAGGTGAAGAACAGCACCCATTGATGGGTGTGCGCCACGAAGCTGCGCACCACGATGTCGTCTTCCCGGGTGCCGGCGCCGGACCGGCCACGGCCGCCGCGGTTCTGGCTGCGGAACACGTCGAGTCCGGTGCGCTTCACATAGCCGTCGCGCGTCAGCGTCACCACCATGGTGCCGGGCTCGATCAGGCTTTCATCGTCCTGGTCGGCCACGCCGTCGACGATCTCGGTCATCCGCGGCACGGCGATCTGCGCGCGGACCTGCGCCAGTTCCTGCGCCATCAACTCCAGGCGCCGCGGGCGGGAGGAGAGGATGTCCAGCAGGTTGCTGATGGTGCCGGCGACATCGGACAGCTCGGCGTTGATCTTCTCCCGCTCCAGCCCGGTCAGGCGGCTCAGGGTCAGCGCCAGGATGCCGCGGGCCTGCTCCTCGGTCAGGCGAACCAGGCCGTCGGGCGTCAGCGTGTTGCGCTCGTCATCGACCAGCGCCAGCAGCGGCGCCACATCGGCCGCCGGCCAGTCCCGCGCCATCAGCTGCGCGCGCGCGGTGGCCGCATCCGGCGCGGCGCGGATCAGGCGGATCACCTCGTCGATATTGGCCACCGCGATGGCCAGGCCGATCAGCTGGTGGCCGCGTTCCCGCGCCTTGGCCAGGCGGAAGCGCGACCGCCGCAGGATCACCTCCTCGCGGAACCTGATGAAGGCCAGCAGCGCGTCGCGCAGCGCCATCTGCCGCGGCCGCCCCTCATCCAGCGCCACGAAGTTGACTGGGAAGGAGGTCTGCAGCTGGGTGAAGCGGTAGAGCTGGTTCAGCACCACCTCCGGCGTCGCGTCCTTCTTCAGCTCGACGACGATGCGCAGCCCGTCGCGGTCCGATTCGTCGCGCAGGTCGGAGATGCCCTCGATCGCCTTGGCGCGCACCAGCTCCGCGATCTTCTCGATCAGCGTCGACTTGTTGACCTGGTACGGGATCTCCGTGACCACGATCATGGACCGCCCGCCGCGCATGTCCTCGATGGTGGCGCGGGCACGCAGCGGGATCGAACCCCGCCCCGTCTCGAAGGCGCTGCGGATGCCGGACCGGCCGAGGATCAGCCCGCCGGTCGGGAAGTCCGGCCCGGGCATGATCTTCATCAGCGCTTCCAGGCTGATGGCAGGGTCGGCGATCATCGCCAGCGTGGCGTCGATCACCTCCCCCGGATTGTGCGGCGGGATGTTGGTGGCCATGCCGACGGCGATGCCGCCGGCGCCGTTCACCAGCAGGTTCGGGAAGGCGGCGGGCAGCACCTTCGGCTCACTGGCCGATTCGTCGTAGTTGGACTGGAAATCGACGGTGTCCTCGTCGATCCCCTCCAGCAGGGCGGTCGCGGCACGGGCCAGGCGGGCTTCCGTGTAGCGCATGGCCGCCGCCGGATCGCCATCCATGGAGCCGAAATTGCCCTGCCCGTCGATCAGCGGCACCCGCATCGCGAAGGGCTGCGCCATGCGCACCAGCGCGTCGTAGATGCTGCTGTCGCCATGCGGGTGGTACTTACCCATCACGTCGCCGACCACGCGGGCCGATTTGCGGTGCGGCTTGTCGGGGGCGAAGCCGTTCTCGTTCATGCTGAACAGGATGCGGCGATGCACGGGCTTCAGCCCGTCCCGCGCATCCGGCAGGGCGCGGGAGACGATGACGGACATCGCATAGTCGAGGTAGGAGCGGCGCATCTCCTCCTCGAGCCCGATCGGCGCGATGTCGCTGGGGGTGGGCGGATCGCCAGGTGGCGGTGACGTTGCGCTCAACGCGGATTCCTCATGGGCACCCGGGCATGGACAGGCCCTGCGGCTTGTGGATTAGGCAATTTGGCGCCCCGGCGGAAGGGTGCCCGGCCCGATCGGCGGCCATTTCCGCGTGTCGGGGGGCTGGCGTTTCGCTTCCGGCCTGGGCTGGCCTATCATGCCCGGCACGGCGCCCCGTTCCGCGGCGCGGAGGGGGGCGGCTTCGGATGCGGCAGGATGGCATGCAGGGTGGGGCGCGCCAATGACCCTGCCCTATATCGACCAACTCCTGGCCCAGCTGGCGCGTGGCAACCCGCAGCTGGAACGCAGCTTCGGCCGCCACATCCACTGGGGCTACTGGCCCGACCCCGCCGCCGCCCGCCCCGACCAGGCCGAGGATTACGGCCGCGCGGCGGAGCGTCTGAGCCTGGAACTGCTGGACCTGGCCGGGATCGCCCCTGGCATGCGGGTGCTGGATGCCGGCTGCGGCTTCGGCGGCACCCTGGCCTGCCTGGATGAACGGGTGGAGCGGCTGGACATGACGGGGCTGAACATCGACCCCCGCCAGCTGCAGCGCGCCGCCCGCGTGGCGCGGCCGCGGCCGGGCAGCACCCTGCGCTTCGTCGCGGCGGATGCCTGCACCCTGCCCTTCGCCGATGCCAGCTTCGACCGGGTGCTGGCGGTGGAGTGCATCTTCCACTTCCCCTCGCGCGCCGCCTTCCTGGCGGAGGTGCGGCGGGTGCTGCGGCCGGGCGGTGCGCTGGTGATCTCGGATTTCGTGCCCTCCCCCTTCTTCGCGCCCTTCGGGCGGCTGCCGAAGCTGCGGGCGCTGCGGCGGATCAACGTGCTGGGGGAATGCGACACCTCCTGCACCGCCGCCGGCTACCGCGCGCTGGCGGCGCGGGCCGGGCTGAGGGTGACGACGCTGCGCGACATCACCCGCCACACCCTGCCCACCTATGCCTTTCTGAAGCATTTGGCGCAGCAGTCGGGCGGCAGCCGGCTGGTGCGCGGCTTCAGCGCGCCGCTGATCGGGCTGCTGGATTTCTATGGCCGAAGCGGCCTGCTGAAATACAGCCTGCTGCGCTTCGACCGGGGCTGACCCGGCCAACCCCTGCTGGGCCGCGTGACGGAACGGATTGCCTAGGCCGCAGGCTCGTGAAGGCCGAAGCCGGGATTCTCGCGCTTCCATTCCTCCAGAAGCGGCCGGTCATCCTGGTCCCAGGGATGAAAGTCGCGACGGAAATAGGCGAAGTAGCTCTGTGCAGAGACCGTGGCGAACAGATTGCCCAGGCTCGGCCCCGCCTTGCCGTCCGGCGCCTTTCGCGCCCGCCCGCGGCGCCCTCGCAGAGCCAGCTTCACCCGCACCACGGTGAAGGCAGTCAGCAGGCCCATCGCACCGCAGAAGCTGACCAATGCCATGGCCGCGATGCGGTGCAGCCAGGCCAGCACGCCACGGCCGAAGACGTGCTCATAGACGTCGAAGCACACGGCCTTGTGCTCGATCTCCTCCGCCGCATGCCAGAGCCAGAGGCCGGCGAAGGCAGGGTCCGTGCCTTCCCGGGCCAGCCAGCGGCGGGACAGCAGGCGTTCCGCCAGCATCGCGGTGAAATGTTCCAGTGCGCAGGTGACGGCCAGCCGTGTGGCCGGCGGCAGGAACCACCGCGCGGCGCCCAGCAGCACCTTCGCCACCACCTCAAGCTCCGCGCCCAGCACATTCGCTTCGCGCAGCGCGGCGTTGGAGCGCTCATGCTCCTTGGAGTGCATCGCCTCCTGGAAGATGAAGCGGGAAGCAGCGTCCTTCAGCGCCGGATCGGTGATGCGGTCCCGGTAATGCGCCACGGAGCGGACGAAGAAGGTCTCCCCGGCCGGGAAAAGGAAGGAAATGGCGTTGAGACCATCCTCCGTCACCCGCGGCAGGCGGGTCCAGGCCTTGGCGGCGACCGCGTCATAGGCGAGGCGCACGCGCCTGCGGATGATCTCGATCGGCGTCTCGCGCGGGGGGATTCGGGTCTGGCTCACCCTTGGCTAAATAAGGACACCCCCGACTTGCATCAAGCGCGAGAGCGGCTTTCGAGACGCGATAAGACCGGCTAAATTTCCGGCACCGGACAGGTCGCGCGAGACGCCGCGGCCTGGGCCTCAGAACGGAATATCGTCGTCCAGGTCGCTGGCACCGCCTTTCGGCGGCGCGCTGCGCCCGCCGCCGCCGGCACGCGCGCCGCCGCTGTTGTCCCAGCCGCCGCCACCCGAGCGCGCCGGGGCCGAGGAACGGCCACCGCCGCCACCCCCGCCATAGCTGCCGCCCCCGCCGCCGCCGCCATAGCCACCCGATTCGCCATCGCCGGGATCGGACGCGCCGCCGCCCGCGCGGCCACCGAGCAGCGCGATCTCACCGCGGAACTGGCGCAGCACGATCTCGGTGGAATAGCGGTCCTGGCCCGCCTGGTCCTGCCATTTGCGGGTCTCAAGCTGGCCCTCGACATAGACCTCGGAGCCCTTCTTCAGGTACTTCTCGGCAATCTCGCCCAGCTTCTCGTTGAAGATCGCGACGGAGTGCCACTCCGTCCGCTCCTGCTGGTTGCCCTCGCGGTCCTTGAAGCGCTCCGAAGTGGCCAGGCGCAGATTCACCACGCGCCCGCCATTCTGGAAGTTCCGCACCTCCGGGTCCCGGCCGAGCCGGCCCACCAGGATCACCTTGTTCACACCGGCCATGGCCGCATCCCTTGAATTCGACCGCGGAAGCTAGCCCGTGGCCGCCGCGCAGGCCAGTCGCAGCAGCACTGCGCCGACGGCACCTCGTAAAACCCCTTCCACCCCCACCTATATGGTGGCAAAACAGCTAGAACACAATGTGAACGTCGACACCCTCCCCGGGCGCGGCGTCCCCTCGAAATCGGTGGACCATCCATGAGCGGCCAGATCCGCGTCCGCGGCGCGCGGGAGCACAACCTCAAGAACATCGACATCGATATTCCGCGGGACACGCTGACGGTGGTCACCGGCCTTTCCGGCTCCGGCAAATCCTCGCTGGCCTTCGACACCATCTATGCGGAGGGCCAGCGGCGCTATGTCGAATCCCTCTCGGCCTATGCGCGGCAATTCCTGCAACTGATGCAGAAGCCGGATGTGGACAGCATCGAGGGCCTGTCGCCGGCGATTTCCATCGAGCAGAAGACCACCAGCCACAACCCGCGCTCCACCGTCGGCACGGTGACGGAAATCCATGACTACATGCGCCTGCTCTGGGCGCGTGTCGGCGTGCCCTATTCGCCCGCCACCGGCCTGCCGATCGAGGCGCAGACGGTCTCCCAGATGGTGGACCGCATCATGGCCATGCCGGAAGGCACGCGCCTGCTGCTGCTGGCGCCGGTGGCGAAGGGCAAGAAGGGCGAGTTCAAGAAGGATTTCCTCGAATTCCAGCGCCGCGGCTTCGAGCGCGTGAAGGTCAACGGCGTGCTGCACGCGATCGGCGAGGTGCCGGCGCTGAACAAGAAGCTGAAATACGACATCGAGGTGGTGGTGGACCGCATCGTGGTCCGGGAAGGCATCGAGGCGCGGCTGGCGGACAGCCTGGAAACCGCGCTGGGGCTGGCGGACGGCGTCGCCTATGCCGAGAACGCGGATGGCGGAGGCCGCGTCCCGCCGGAGGCGGGCGAAAGAACCGTGTTCAGCCAGAAATTCGCCTGCCCCGTCTCCGGCTTCACCATCGAGGAGATCGAACCCCGGCTGTTCTCCTTCAACTCCCCGCAGGGCGCCTGCCCGGCCTGCGACGGCCTGGGCACGCAGAGCTTCTTCGACCCGCAACTGGTGGTGCCGGATGACACCAAGTCGCTGAAGGATGGCGCGGTGCAACCCTGGGCCGGGGCGCAGTCGCCCTATTACGACCAGACGCTGGAGAGCCTGGCGCGGCACTTCAAGGTGCCCATGACCACGCCATGGGGCGACCTGACCAAGGCGTTCCGCCACGCGGTGATGCACGGCACGGGGTCCGAGGTCATCACGCTGAAATACAAGGACGGCCTGCGCGCCTATGACGTGAAGAAGGCCTTCGAGGGCGTCATCCCCAACCTCGAACGCCGCTACCGCGAAACCGACAATCCCTGGGTGCGGGAAGATCTCTCGCGCTACCAGGCCTCCCGCGCCTGCCCGACCTGCCATGGCCACCGGCTGAAGCCGGAATCGCTCTCGGTGAAGATCGCCGGCGAGCATATCGGCATGGTGAACGACCTCTCGATCATCAAATCCCGAAAGTGGTTCGCGGGGGTGATGGAGACGCTGACGCCGCAGCGCCAGGAGATCGCCCGCCGCATCCTGCGCGAGATCGAGGAGCGGCTGCAGTTCCTGGTCGACGTCGGGCTGGACTACCTCAGCCTCGGCCGGTCCTCCGCCACCCTCTCGGGCGGCGAATCCCAGCGCATCCGCCTGGCGTCCCAGATCGGCAGCGGGCTGACCGGCGTGCTGTATGTGCTGGACGAGCCCAGCATCGGCCTGCACCAGCGGGACAATGAGCGCCTGCTGAAGACGCTGCGCCGGCTGCGCGACATCGGCAACACGGTGCTGGTGGTGGAACACGACGAGGATGCGATCCGCAGCGCCGACCACCTGATCGATATCGGCCCCGCTGCCGGCAAGGGCGGCGGCCGCATCATCGCCCAGGGCACGCCGGCGGAGGTGGAGGCGAATCCCGCCAGCATCACCGGCCAGTACCTCTCCGGCGCGCGCCGCATCCCCATGCCGGAAACCCGCCGGGCCATCGACCCGAAGCGCCTGGTGCGCGTGGTGGGCGCGCGCGGCAACAACCTGAAGGACGTCACGGCGGAAATCCCGCTCGGCACCTTCTGCTGCATCGCCGGCGTCTCCGGCGGCGGCAAATCCACCCTGATCATCGAGACGCTGTTCAAGGCGGCCTCCCGCCGCCTGATGGGCAGCGGCGAGGTCCCTGCCCCGCATGAACGGATCGAGGGGCTGGAGCATCTCGACAAGATCATCGACATCGACCAGTCGCCGATCGGCCGCACGCCGCGATCGAACCCGGCCACCTATACCGGCCTCTTCGCGCCGATCCGCGACTGGTTTTCCGAGCTGCCCGATTCACGCGCCCGCGGCTATGCGCCCGGCCGATTCAGCTTCAACGTCAAGGGCGGCCGCTGCGAGGCCTGCCAGGGCGATGGCGTGCTGAAGATCGAGATGCACTTCCTGCCGGACGTCTACGTCACCTGCGACACCTGCAAGGGCAAGCGCTACAACCGCGAGACACTTGAGGTAAAATTCCGCGGCAAGTCCATCGCCGATGTGCTGGACATGACGGTGGATGAGGGCGCGGAGTTCTTCTCCGCCGTCCCCGCCATCCGCGACAAGCTGGTGGTGCTGCGGGATGTCGGCCTCGGCTACATCCATCTCGGCCAGCAGGCCACGACCCTGAGCGGTGGCGAGGCGCAGCGCATCAAGCTGTCCAAGGAGTTGTCGCGCCGCGCCACCGGCCGCACGCTCTACATCCTGGACGAGCCCACGACCGGCCTGCATTTCGAAGACGTGCGAAAACTGCTGGAGGTGCTGCACGCGCTGGTCGCCCAGGGCAACACGGTGGTGGTGATCGAGCACAACCTCGAGGTCATCAAGACCGCGGACTGGGTGCTGGACCTCGGCCCCGAGGGTGGCGAAGGCGGTGGGCGCATCGTGGCGCAGGGCACGCCGGAACAGGTGGCCGCCGAACCCGCCAGCCACACCGGCCGCTTCCTGGCGCCGATCCTGGAACGCGACGGCACGGTGGCGACGCCGCTGGTGGTGAAGAAGCGCAAGCGGGCCTGATCAGCCGCGCAGGACCTCCGCCATCGCGACGGCCAGCGCCGCCGCCTCGTGCCGCGGCACTGCCCGGGCCAGCAGTTCAGGCGGGGCGGCGCGCAGCAGGGCGCCGGCGGCCTGCAGGCTCGCCACCTCCGGGGCCGGCGCGGCCGCCCTGGGCTGGCCGGGCACCAGCGCCACCGCCGCCGCGATGCGGGCGATGCGCTGGTCCAGCGTGTGCGTCTCGTTGCTCACGAACTGCTTGATGAAGCGGGAATGCTGGTAGCCGAGCAGCCGGTCATCCTCCACATGCAGCCCGGCCAGCAGCGCCGCATCGTCGCGCAGGATGTGGTGCAGCATGGTCTGGTCGTTGCGCACCATGTTCCACTGCGTTGCCGCCTCCAGCGCCGCGTCGGGGATCGCCGCGAAGGCTGCCACCCAGCGCCGCGCCGCCTCGCGTGCCTCGGGGCGGGCGAAGTTCCACAGGAAGACGCCGGAATTGATGTCCCAGGCGGCGGTGCGCGCGCCCGGGGGGTGGATCATCGCCGTCTCGGCGTGGCGCTGCAGGTAGGCGGGCAGGTCGAAGCCCGGCTCGGCGATGAAGGCATCGGCGTCCAGGTGGATGACCCAGCCCCGGTAATCCTCGGCCAGGCGATCGGCGAGGAAGCCGAGCCGGTTGTAGCTGGCCTGCCAGGCATGGCGGCCGCGGCGGATGCCGATGAACACCTCCATCCGCAGGCCCTGCGCCAGGCAGAATCGGCGGTTGGCTGGCAGCGTGGCCATCAGCATGGGGTAGTAATGCTCGGCATCCGCCGTCTGGAACAGGATGACCTCCGGCATCAGGCGCCCGCCTGAAGGATCGTCGCGGGCAGTTCTCGGCATCTCGGCACCTGGTGGATCCCTTCCCCGTCCTGCCGGCAGCGTCGCATGCTCAGATCCGGCCGCGGAGTCCTGCCGCGACCAGTGCCAGCCGGTCCCCCAGCCGGCGCGGCGCCGGGGTGGCGCGGCCCGCCGCCAGGCGCCGCAGGTCACGCGCCGCCAGCACCACGGGCAGCACCGCCGGCAGCGCGGCGGGCGGCAGCGCCGCC
>NZ_JAAVNE010000058.1 GCF_012103215.1 Falsiroseomonas selenitidurans | reverse complement strand
GAGCGCGGGCGGAGGCGCTGGCCGATCTGGCCGCCGTGCAGGCCCGCCTGGCCCTTGCCCGGCTGGCCGGCGGCGCGGCGCCGGACCCGCGCGGCGCCGAAGCCGCCCGGCTGGCGCGGGAGGCCGCGCGGATGGGGGATCTGGTGGCCATCGGCGTCGCGGCGCGCGCGCTGTCCGCCCTGGCCTGAGCGCATCCGTCTCCATGCCCGGACACGCCGATCCGGCTGGAAGTCCACCTCTGGCGCCGGCGGGCCCGGGCTGATGGGCGATATCCTGCCGGACCTGCTGGCGCCGGGGCTGCGGCTGGTGTTCTGCGGCATGGCGGCCGGCCCGCATTCGGCGCGGGTCGGCGCCTACTACGCCCGGCCCGGCAACCGCTTCTGGCCGGCCCTGGCGGAAGCCGGCTTCACGCCGCAGCGGCTGCGGCCGGAGGCGTTTCCGGACCTGCTGCGGCATGGCATCGGCCTGACCGATCTCGCCAAGGGGCAATGGGGCGTGGACCGGGTGGTGCGGGTGACGCAGGCGGACCGCGACCGGCTGCACGCCACCATCCGCGCCACGCGGCCGCAGGCGCTGGCCTTCACCAGCGGGCGCACGGCGGCGCTGGCGCTCGGCCTGCGGCGGGTGGCTTTCGGGCGCTTGGCCGAGGCGCTGCGCCCGCCGGGCTTCCCGCCGGTCTTCGTGCTGCCCAGCACCTCTGGTTCCAACAACGGCAACTGGGTTAGGAACGGCTATCAGCAGGTCTGGACGGATACCGCCATGGCTCTCGGCTTCGCGCATCGGGCGGCTTCGTGACCCGCAAGGCCTGGGCCTGGGCGCTGTACGACTGGGCCAACAGCAGCTTCCCCACCGTCGTCTCCACCTTCGTCATCGCCGCCTATTTTGCCAGCGGCATCGCCGCCGACCGGGTGACGGGACAGGCGCAATGGGGGTGGATGCAATCCGCCGCCGGGCTGGCCGTGGCGGTGCTCTCGCCGCTGCTGGGGGCGGTGGCGGATGCGGGGGGGCGGCGGCGGCTGATGCTCGGCGTCTTCACCCTGCTGACGGCGGCGGCCACCGGGATGATCTGGTTCGCGCAGCCGGACCCCTCCTGGGCGCTGTATGCGCTGGTCTGCGTCGGGCTGGCGACCGTGACCTTCGAGATCGGCACGGTGTTCTACAACGC
Organism: Falsiroseomonas selenitidurans; assembly: GCF_012103215.1. Lineage (GTDB taxonomy): Bacteria > Pseudomonadota > Alphaproteobacteria > Acetobacterales > Acetobacteraceae > Falsiroseomonas > Falsiroseomonas selenitidurans. Next base: position 28,058 of record NZ_JAAVNE010000058.1, on the reverse strand, counting down.
CATGCTGCCGGGCGTGGCGCCGCCCGGGCAGCTCGGCCGCGTCTCCGGCTTCGGCTGGGGGCTGGGCTATGCCGGCGGGCTGGCCTGCCTGGCCGTGTCGCTGGTGCTGCTGGTGCAGCCGGACCCCTCTCCCTTCGGGCTGGACCGGGGCGCGGCGGAGCATGTGCGCGCCACCGCGCTGCTGGTGGCCGCCTGGCTGCTGCTGTTCAGCTGGCCGGTGCTGCTGGCGCTGCCCGATCCCGCCGGCCCCAGGCCCAGCTGGGCCGAGGCAGCGTCGCGCGGGCTGGCGGAGATTGCGGGGCTGATCCGCACCCTGCCGCGCAAGCCGGACCTCGCCCGCTTCCTGCTGGCGCGGCTGTTCTACACCGATGGGCTGAACACGCTGTTCGCCTTTGGCGCGATCTACGCCGCCGGCGTCTTCGGCATGGGGTTTTCCGAGATCCTGGTCTTCGGCATCGCCATGAACGTCACCGCCGGGCTGGGGGCGGCCGGCTTCGCCCTGGTGGAGGACCGCATCGGCTCCCGCCGCCTGGTGCTGGGGGCGCTGGCGGCGATGGTGGTGCTGGGGGCGGGGCTGCTGATGGCGACCACGGTGCTGTGGTTCTGGGTGCTGGCGCTGTCGCTCGGCCTGTTCTTCGGCCCGGCCCAGGCGGCCAGCCGCAGCTTCATGGCCCAGCTGGCACCGCCGGAGGAAGTGGCCGCGCATTTCGGGCTGTTCGCGCTGTCCGGGCGCATCACCGGCTTCCTCGGCCCGGCGGCGCTGGCCGCGGTCACCACCGCCACCGGCAGCCAGCGGATGGGCATGGCGACGGTGCTGGTCTTCCTGCTGTTCGGCGCCGGCATCCTGGCCACGGTGCGGGAGCGGGCGTGACGGACCCCTTTGCCTCCCGCCGCCAGGACGGGCGGTTCCGCAACCTGCACAGCGATGTGGACCACGGGCCGGGCGCCGTCCTGCGCTGGTACCGCACGCGGCAGCCCGCGCCCTGGCCGGCCTGGGTGGAGGACCCGCCCCGGCCGCCGCCGCCCCGCCTGGGGCCGGGGATGATCGGCGCCACCTTCATCGGCCATGCCAGCTGGCTGCTGCAGATCGGCGGCGTGGCGGTGCTGGTGGACCCGGTGTGGTCGCCGCGCGCCAGCCCGCTGCGCTTCGCCGGCCCTCGCCGGGTGCGCGCGCCCGGCCAGCCGCTGGAGGCGCTGCCCGGCGTGGACCTGCTGCTGGTCAGCCACAACCACTACGACCATTGCGACCTGGCGACGCTGCAGCGCGTGCGGGCGCGCTGGGCGCCGCCATCGCTGACCAGCCTCGGCACCGGCCGCCTGCTGCGCCGCGCCGGGCTGGCCGCGGTGCGGGAGATGGATTGGTGGGACAGCGCCGAGACCGCCGGGCTGCGCGTCACCTACGTGCCGGCGCAGCATTTCGCGGCCCGCACGCCCTTCGACCGCAACCGCGCGCTGTGGGGCGGCTTCGTCATCCAGGCGCCGGACGGGGCCACCGTGTACTTCGCCGGCGATTCCGGCTGGTGCCCGCATTTCGCGGAGGTGGGGCGGCGCTTCGGCCGTATCGACCTGGCGTTGCTGCCGATCGGCGCCTATGCGCCGCGCTGGTTCATGCAGACCCAGCATATGGACCCGGAGGAAGCGGTGCGGGCGCATCTGGCCTGTGGCGCGCGCGCCAGCCTCGGGATGCATTTCGGCACCTTCGCCGGCCTGACGGACGAGGCGATGGAGGAGCCCGCCACGCGGCTCGCCGAAGCCCGCACCCGGCACGGCGTGACGCCGGAGGCGTTCCGCGTGCCGGGGTTCGGGGAGACGGTGCTGGTTCAGCCTGCAGCGAACAGATAGGCCGGCATGGGCTGGGTCCTGTCCTCCACCGCCTTCACCCCCGGCACATTCTCCGCCAGCACGCGCAAGGCGCGCTGCACTTCGGACCCGCGGGAGAAGCCGTTGAACTCCACCACGCCGTCGCGCACATCGACCAGCGTGTAGAAGGTGTCCGCCCAGGGCTGCTTGCGGATCGCCGCCAGCACCGCGGTGCGGATGCGGTCATCCGACAGGTCCAGCGTTTCCGTGCGCGGCGCCACCAGCGCGCGCAGCAGGTCGGCGCGGGAGACGAGGCCGAGCAGCCGCTCGTCCCGCGTCACCAGCACGCGGCGGATGTTCTTCTCCTCCATCATCTGCGCCACTTCCGCCGCCGGCGTCTCCGGCGCCACGGTGACGAGCTTCGTCGTCATCACCTCCGCCGCATTGGCGCCATGCGTGCGGGCGTAGCGCGCCGCGTCGCGTTCCGGGTTGGCGAACAGGCTGGCAAGCCAGGAGGCCGGCTCATCCGCCTCGCCCGCCAGGCGACGGATCAGATCCGCTTCCGTCACGATGCCGAGCACCTTGCCGGCGGGGTCCAACACCGGCACGGCGGAGATGCCTCGCTCCGCCAGCAGGCGGGCGATGGACAGCACCGGCGTCTCCGGCGGCACCGTCACGACTTCCGCGGTCATCAGGTCGCGGGCGGAAAGGCGGGTCATGGTCTGAATCCTCCGTCACGTCTCGTGGTCTGGTTCAGCGATGTCGCGGAGGTTACGGCGGTGGTGAATCCTCCTCCTTGATGCACGTCAAAATCTCGGCTCTTTCCCATCCGGCGGGGCGCCTGTATTGCTGCCCCGACAAGAACCAGGGAGACACAAGAACGATGACCTTCACCATCGGCCGCCGTGCCCTCGCCGCCAGCGCCGCTGCGCTGGCCCTGCCGGGCCTCGCCCGTGCGCAAGCCGCGACCCAGATGGCGATCGCCACCGGCACCACCGGCGGCGTCTACTACCCGCTGGGTGGCGCGCTCGCGAACTACCTGTCGCGCGACATCCCCGGCATGTCCGCCACCGTGGAAGTCACCGGCGGTTCCGTCGCCAACCTGCAGCTGCTCGGCGCCAACCGCGTCGGCATGGTGATCAGCCAGGTCGATGCCGCGGTGGATGCGGTGCGCGGCAATGACCGCTTCCGCGGCCGCCCGGTGCCGGTGCGCGCCATCGCCGTGCTCTACACCAACCGCATGCAGGTGGTGACCGTGGCGTCCACCGGCATCACCAAGATGGCGGACCTCAAGGGCAAGCGCATCTCCACCGGCGCGCCGGGCTCGGCCACCGAGGTGATGGCGCTGCGCCTGATCGAGGCGGCGGGCCTCGACCGCGACAAGGACTTCCGGGCCCGCGAACGGCTTTCCCCGGCCGAGAGCACCAACGCCATCAAGGACGGCAAGCTGGACGCGTATTTCTTCGTCTCGGGCTACCCGACCAGCGCGATCACCGACCTCGGCGCCTCCCCGGGTGTGCAGCTGGTGCTGATCGACCACCACGAATACATCCCGAAGATCGTCGAGAAGTACGGCCCGGTGTATTTCCCGGAGGAGATCCCGGCCGGCGCCTATCCGGGCCAGCGCACCGCCAACAAGCAGATGTCCGTCGCCAACATCGTCGGCGTGCGGCAGGACATGGCGGACGACCTGGTGACGAAGATCCTGAACGTGATGTGGGGCCATCGCGCCGACTGGGCGCAGGTGCATTCCGCGGCCCGCGACTTCAAGCTGGAAGGGCAGAAGACCGCCGCGGCGGGCGTGCCCTGGCATCCGGCGGCGGAGACCTTCTGGAAGGGCCACGGCGCCACGCTCGCCTGATCCAGCAACGCTTGTCGCGCACCGCCCTGCTGCCGGGAACGGGCGGGCGCGAACCATCCTGACAGGCACGGGGACGGCCGGAAGCGCCGTCCCCGGCTTTCTGCATTCCGACAGGCCGGAGCCCCGCCCCCGTGAACACCCACAGCAATCTGCCGCCGGAACTGGCGCCCGGCGCCCTCGACGAAGCGACCGCGGCGCGGATCGAACGCCTGATCGAGGAGGAGGAGGGCACGCTCAACAGCTTCACCGGCTGGCTGGGCTTCCTCGGCACCGGCCTGGCGCTGGCGATGAGCCTGTTCCACCTCTGGGCCGCCTGGGACATCGTCCCCACCACCACGCTGCGCTTCGTCCATGTCGGCTTCACGCTGGTGCTGGGTTTTCTCCTGTTCCCGGCGGCGCGGCGCTTCCGGCATCGCATGATGGTCTGGGACGTGGCGCTGGCGGCGGCGGGCTTCTATGTCATCTGGTACATGGTCTCGGGCGGCGACGAGCTGCAGGACCGCGCGATCTTCCCGGAACCGATGGACCTCGTCGTCGGCTGGATGATGATCGGGCTGGTGCTGGAAGTGGCGCGGCGCGCCACCGGGCCGGTGATGCCCTGCGTCGCCATCCTGTTCCTGCTGTACGGCTTCTTCGGCGACTGGCTGCCGCCGCCCTGGCAGCACCAGGGCTATGACAGCGAGCGGATGATCCCGCATCTGACCATCGGGCTCGATGGCATCTTCGGCTCCGCCATCGATGTCTCCGCCACGCTGATCATCCTGTTCACCATCTATGGCGCGATCCTGCAGGCGACCGGCGCGGGCAAGTTCTTCGTCGACTTCTCCTTCGCCGCCACCGGCGGCAAGACGGCGAGCGCCGGGCGCACCGTGGTGCTGTCCTCCTTCCTGCTGGGCGGGCCCTCGGGATCGGGCGTCGCCACCACCGTCACGCTCGGCACCGTCGCCTGGCCGATGATGAAGCGCGTCGGCTACCGCGCCGACGATGCGGGCGGGCTGCTGGCGGCCGGCGGGCTGGGTGCCATCATCTCGCCGCCCGTGCTGGGCGCCGCGGCCTTCCTGATCGCCGAGTATCTGAACATCGGCTATCTCGACGTGCTGAAGATGGCGATCATCCCGACCTGCCTCTACTACGCCTCGCTGCTGTTCATGGTGGAGCTGGACCAGCGCCGCATCGCCGCCGCCGGCAACGCCGTGCCGGATGACGCGATCCAGGTGGAACCGATCCCCGCCATGCTGCGGAAATACGGCTTCCACTTCTCCTCCCTCGTCGCGATCATCGTCTTCATGGTCATCGGCTACTCGGCGACGCTGGCGGTGCTCTACGCCATGATCGTCGCGGTGGCGCTGTCCTTCATCCGGCCGGAACAGGCGCTGTGGCCGAAGAAGCTGCTGCAGACGCTGGCCGCCGGCGCCGTGCAGGCGGTGGGCATCGCGGCCACCTGCGCCAGCGCCGGCATCATCGTCGGCGTCATCACGCTGACCGGGCTCGGGCTGAAATTCAGCGATATCGCCATCCAGGCGGCCGGCGGCTCGGTGGTGGTGACGGCGCTGTACACGGCGCTGATCGTCTGGATCATCGGCCTCGCCGTGCCGGTGACGGCCAGCTACATCATCTGCGCCGTCGTCGCCGCGCCGGCGCTGATCAAGCTGGGCGTGCCGGACTACGCGGCGCACATGTTCGTCTTCTACTACGCGGTGCTGAGCGAGGTCTCGCCGCCCACCGCGCTGTCGCCCTTCGCCGCGGCGGCGATCACCGGTGCCGGGCCCTACCGCACCACGCTGCAGGCCTGGAAATACACCCTGCCGGCCTTCGTGCTGCCCTTCGTCTTCGTGACGGACCCGGAGGGCGTGGGCCTGCTGCTGAACTTCCGTGGCGAGATGACCTGGGTGGACGTGGTCTGGCAGACGCTGCTGGCGACGATCGGCCTGGCCGCGCTGGCTGCCGCCTGCCAGGGCTACCTGCTGCGCGCGCTCAGCGCGCTGGAGCGCACCGGCCTGGTGATCGCCGGACTGCTGATGGTGTTCCCGGCGGTGCTGGACACGGTGGCGCCAGGCGTTCTGCCCTATCCGCACCTGTTCGGCATGGTGCTGGCGCTGGGGCTGATCGGCCTGCAATGGCGCGGGCGGCCCGCGGCGGCCTGACCGCCTTGGCGTGGTCGCGGCGCCTGCCCTGCGCGGGCGCCGCGGTGCTCGCCCTGGTGCTGCTGCCGGCCGCGCCCGCCGCCGCAGCGGCGCGGCGCGACTGGAACGTTGAGAAATGCGCCCGCTACCGCGCCGACTGGCCGGCAGCGCTGCGCCATTTCGGGCGCGACGGGCTGGGGGAGGCGTTCCTGGCCGGGCATGCCCGCTTCCTCGCTTCCGGCTGCCAGGATCGCAGCCCGATCTGCCCCCGCTCCCCGGCCGAGTTGCGGATCGCCGACGCGATGACCGTCGCGGCGATGAATGCGGGCATGGCCAGCACCTTCCTCCCGTTCCGCTGCGGTCCCTGACCGGGGGCTGATTTTCCGCTTGAAGCCCGAGCAGTCTAGATATATCTAAATTCGAGATATATCGAATAAGGCTCTGAACGATGCGACATCCCTGTCATCACCCCCGCTCGCATGGCCATGGCGACCGGCGCTTCGCCCGCGGCGCGATGCGCGGCGAGGAATTCGGCCACCGCGGCCCGCGGCACGGCCACCAGCACGGTCCCGGCGGCCGTCGCGGCGGCCGGATGTTCGACCATGGCGAGCTGCGCCTGGTGGTCCTGGCCCTGATCGGCGAGCAGCCGCGCCATGGCTATGAGATCATCAAGGAGATCGAGGACCGCGTCGGCGGCAGCTACAGCCCCAGCCCCGGCGTCATCTACCCGACGCTGACCCTGCTGGAGGAACTTGGCCACGCCCGGGCCGAGGAGCGGGAGGGCAAGAAGCTGTTCGCCGCGACCGGGGAGGGCAGCGCCTGGCTCGCCACCAACCAGCCGGCGCTGGAGGTGGCGCTGGCGCGGATGCAGGCGGCGAAGGTCGCCAGCCGCGACGGGCAGCACCCGGGCATCCTCCGCGCCACCGAGAACCTGCGCATGGCCATGCGGCTCCGCCTCGGCCGCGGCAGCCTGACCGAGGCCGAGGCGCAGGCGATCGCCGAGGCGCTGGACACCGCCGCCCGCGCCATCGAGCGGAGCTGAGGCATGGAACCCGCCTCGCTGCTGGTCTTCGCGGCCGCCTATCTTGCCGTGCTGGTCGTGCCCGGGCCGAGCGTGACGGCGCTGGTCGCCCGCGTGCTGGCACAGGGGCCCGCCGGCGCGCCGGCCTTCGTCGCCGGAGTCGTCACCGCCGCCCTGGTCTGGTTCACCCTGGCGGCGACCGGGCTGGCGCTGTTGGCCGCCTCGCTCGGCGGACTGTTCGACGTGGTCCGCTACGCCGGCGCCGCCTGGCTGCTGTTTCTCGCCTGGAAGCTGTGGCACGCGCCGAACCGGCCGGCTTCGGCGCCGCCGGTGGCCGGCGAGGCGGGGCGGCTGTTCCTGGCCGGGCTGGCGGTGAACCTCGGCAACCCGAAGGCCATGATGTTCTTCTTCGCGCTGCTGCCGACGGTGGTGGAGCTGAAGGGGCTGACCCTGCCGGGCTTTGCCGCGCTGGCGCTGGTGGTCGTGCTGGTCTGTGCCGGTGTGCTGGCGGGCTATGCGCTGGCGGCGGCGCGGGCGCGGCGGCTGTTCACCGCACCCCGCGCCCTGCGGTGGCTCAATCGCGGCGGCAGTGCCGCGATGGCCGGGGCGGCGGCCGCGATCGTGGCCCGGTGATGGCGCGCACGCCGCACGCCGCGCTCAGCGCCAGCCGAGGCCGGCGCGCCGCATCCGCCGCACCACATAGGCCAGCCACAGCAGCTGCACCGCCAGGGCCGGCACCACCACCAGCGGCTTCATGCCGGGCGACATCGCCAGGAACACCAGCGCCAGCCCGGCATGCAGCAGCGTGAAGCCCCAGTGCAGCGCGGCCACCACCCGCACCGGCACGCCGCTGCGCTGGGCCAGCTGGTACAGATGCGTCCGGTGGCCCTCGGCCAGCCTCTCCCGCATCAGGGCGCGCCGGGCCAGGGTGAAGCCGGCATCGAACAGCAGGCCGAACAGCAGCAGCGGCACGATGAGGAAGGACACCTGCTGGCCGTCGAAGCGCGAAGCGGCAACCGCCAGCACGGCGAAGACGAAGCCGGCGAACTGGCTGCCGACATCGCCCATGAAGATGCGCGCGGGGTGCAGGTTGAAGGGCAGGAAGCCGGCGAAGCCGGCGGCCAGGAACAGCGCCGCGGCATAGACGAACCAGCCGCCCTGCAGCCCCGCGATCAGCGCCAGCGCCGCGGCCGCCAGCAGCAGCGTGCCGCCCACCAGCCCGTCCAGCCCGTCCATGAAGTTCACCGCATTGGTGCAGCCGACGATCCACACCAGCGTCAGCACCACGCCGACCCAGCCCAGATCCGTCACACCGATCCAGGGCAGGGCGAGGCGCGACACCACCAGCCCGCTGCCCACCGCCACCAGCGCGGCGCCCACTTGCGCCGCCAGCCGCAGCCGGGCCGGCAGGCTGCGGATATCGTCCAGCAGCGCGATGCCGGCGATCACCACCGCGGCGACGATCACGCCGAGGAATTGCGGCTCCGCGATGCGGGCGAAATCGGCCAGCTGGAACAGCGCCAGCATGCCGGCGATGAAGGCCAGCACCACGCCCAGCCCGCCGCCGCGCGGCGTCGGCCGCACATGCGCGCTGCGCGCATTCGGGTGATCCAGGATGGGGAAGGCGATCATCAGCCGGACGATGCCGGCCGAAAGGGCGGCCAGCGCCAGGGCGAAGGCCAGGTGCGAGAGCAGGGCGTGGAGCTGCATGGATCAGGGACTCAGCCGCGCGGGCTCCAGGCTGGCATAGACGTCGCCGGAATTGGCGGCATGGGGCAGGGCGGCGATCCAGGCTTCCATCGCCGCGGCCCCCAACGGCGCCGGATGGGCGAAGCGCATGTCCTCCCCCAGGCAGGCGTTGAAGGCGCGGTAGCCGAGGGCCTCCAGCCGCGCCAGGCAGGCGGCGGCCACCGGGCGCTGGATGGTGGTGAATTCGAAGGACAGGCTGCGCGGCGCGCGGGACAGGCCTTCCAGCGCCACGGCCTCGTACCCCTCCACGTCGATCTTGACGAAATCCGGCGCGCCCTGCGCGGCGGCCAAGGCGTCCAGCGTGGTCACCGGCAGGGTCAGCTCAGTGTCCCAGACCTGGCCCTCCCAGCCCTCCGCGCCCGCGGCGGCGGCGACGAAATCGGCGGAGGCGCTGGCGACGGTGGGATTCTGCGAGTTCACCCGCAGGGTGGCGGTACCGGCCGCCGCGCCGACCAGGGCGGAGACCAGGGTGAAGCCCGGCTTGCGGCCATGCAGCAGGCGCAGCAGCCGGGCAAGGCGCGGCTGCGGCTCCACCGCCAAGGCGCGGGCGCCGAGGCGCAGGAAGCTCGCGCTGCGGTCGCCGACATGGGCGCCGATATCGAAGCCGAGTTCGCCGGGCCCGAGGAAACGGGCCTGGAATTCATCCAGCGCCGCCGCCCGGCCCGGGCCGTAATAGCTGCGCAGGGAGTGGCGGATGCCGGCGAGGCTGGTCATGCGAAGACCACCGCGGCGCCGCCGGCGGCCTCCGGCGGCACCATCAGCCCGTCCGGCGCGGGGCGCGTCGGCAGGCCTTCCAGCACCGCCCGCGCCGCCCGGCCCTGGTCCCCGGTGCGGATCACCATGCCGGCGATGAAGGGCAGGGTGGGCGCCGTGACGCCTGGCAGCACCTGGCCCAGCACCGCTTCCGGCAGGATGCGCAGATGCGTCGCCAGGGCCGGCGAGAAGGGGCCGGCGCCGCCCGCCGCGCCCGGCAGGGTCAGCACGAAGCCGCCCAGCGGGTCCGGCCGCAGCGGCTGGCCCGTGAGGCGGGACAGCCGCGCGCCGGTCTCGGCCGGGCTGGCGACGGCGAGGATGGTGGTCTCCAGCGCCTCCGCCCCATTGGTGTGGGCCATCCAGCGCGGGTCCCAGACCAGCTCCGGCGTCAAATGCTGGATCAGCTGCAGGCGGCCTTCCGGAGCGTCCGGGAAGGGCAGGCGGGCGAAGCGGGCGATCGGGCCGCCCGCCTCCACCGGACGCTGCAGCCAGGAGACACCGGGGATGGGCAGGCCGCCGGCGCGCAGGCGGGCCAGGTTGCCCTCGGTCTCCTGGATGCCGAAGGCGATGATGTGCGCGCCGGTGTAGCGCGCCAGGAAGCCGTCCAGGCCGTTGGCGAACAGGGCGGGGTCCACGAGGCCAAGCAGCTCGACATACCCATGCCTCAGGAAGGCGCAGCGATTCTCCGTCCCGTAGGGCTCCACCGGCCCATCCGGTGTGCGGTGGCCGGATTGCCGGGCGCGGGGCGACAGGCAGAAGCCCATGCGCTCCCATGCCGCGATCAGGCCGGGCAGGTCGGCGGTGCAGAGGCCGACATGGTCGAGGGTGGTGGCGACGCTCATCCCAGCACCGGGTTCTCGTATTTCGGCAGCAGCCACTCGGCGGGCTCGGCCGCTGCCTCCCGGTACCAGCGATCGACCAGCGGATGCGCGCGGACGGCATCGCAATAGGCCTGGGCATTGGGCGAGATCGCCGGCTTCCAGGTCAGGAAGCGGGCGACGACGGGGGCGTACATCGCATCCACCAGCCCGAAATCGCCACCCATCAGGAAGGGGCCGCCATATTGCCCCAGCGCCTCGGCCCAGATCGCCTCGATGCGGGCGATGTCGGCCAGGCATTCGGGCGTGCGGCCATGGCCGGCGAAGTCGCGGCCGAGATTCATCGGCATGGCCATGCGCAGCGCGCGGAAGCCGGCATGCATCTCCGCCGCGATGGAGCGGGCATGGGCGCGTGCCGCCGGCTCCTGCGGCCAGAGGCCCGGGCGGATTTCCGCGCAGTATTCGGCGATGGCCAGGCTTTCCCAGATGCGGGCGCCGCGGTGTTCCAGATAGGGCACCAGGCCGTTGGGGGAGATCGCGCGGATGGCCTGGGTGTTGCCACCGCCGGCCAGGACGATGACCTGTTCCTCCACCGCCAGCCCTGCCAGCTGCACCATCAGCCAGCCGCGCAGGCTCCAGGAGGAGTAGCGCTTCGTCCCGATCACCAGCCTGCCTTCGGCCATGGTCCGTCCCTTCGCCTGAATCCGGCGCGGACCCTGCCACGGATGCGGCGCCGCGTCGAAGGGGGCGCCGCTTCCGGCGGGGGGCCGGCGCGGCTATGGAGGAGGCATGGCGGCATCGGCGCGGGATCGCATTCTCCTCAACCTGGCACTGGACGCGCTGGTGGCCGCCTTGGCGCTGCCCGGCGCGGTGTGGCTGGCCGCGCCGGGGCAATGGCCGCCCGGGCCCTGGTGGCTGGGCGCGGTGCCGGCGGCGGCGGCCTGCCTGCTGCTGGCCGGGCTGCCGCTGCGCATGCCCTGGCAATACTGGCGCTTCGCGTCGCTGCCCGAATTGCTGGCGAGCGCCGGCGCGGCGCTGGGCGGGGCGGTGCTGTTTGCCACCCTGCTGCACCTGGCCGGTGCCTGGCGGCCGGGCAATCCCGGCTTCGCGGTGATCCATGCGCTGGTGCTGGCGGCGCTGCTGGCGGTGCCGCGCGTGATTGCCCGGCTGCGCCATGCCGGCCGCGCCGGCCCGCTTTCCGAGACCCCGGCGCAGCCCGCGCTGCTGGTGGGCGCCGGCGACGGGGCGGACCTGTTCATCCGCGCGCTGGCGCAGGAACGCAGCCCGGCCTACCGCGTGGTCGGCATCCTGGCGCAACGGTCGCGCCAGCTTGGCCGGCGCATCCAGGGGCTGCCGATCCTCGGCACGGCGGAGGATGCGGCCGCGGTGCTGGATGGGCTGCGGGAGGAGGGGCGGCTGCCGGCCGTCATCATCCTGGCGACGCCGGCAATGCAGGGGGTGGCGCTGCAACGCCTGCTGGATGCGGCGGACCGCCACGGCGTGCCGGTGAAGCGCGCGCCGCGGCTGACGGCGCTGGGCCCGGCCAGCCGCCGCCCCGGCGAACGCGCGGAGCCGGAACAGCGGGTGCGGCTGCGGCCGGTGGAGATCGAGGACCTGCTGGACCGCCCGCAGGTGCCGCTGGACCGCGAAGGCATGGCCCGCCTGGTGCAGGGCAAGCGCGTGCTGGTGACCGGTGCGGGCGGGACCATCGGGGGCGAGCTGGCGCGGCAGGTGGCGGCGCTGGGGCCGGCCAGCCTGACGCTGCTCGATCACGGCGAATACGTTTTGTACGAAATCGACCTGGAGCTGCGGGAGCGGCACCCGGCGGTGCCTCGGCGCGCGGTGCTGGCCGATGTGCGCGATGCGGAGCGGATCGGGCGGCTGTTTTCCGAAATCCGGCCGGAGCTGGTGTTCCATGCGGCGGCGCTGAAGCATGTGCCGATGGTGGAGAACGACCCGCTGGAGGGCCTGCTGACGAACGCCGCCGGCACCCGCGTGGTGGCGGATGCGGCGCGGGCGGCGGGCTGCGGACTGATGGTTTTCATCAGCACCGACAAGGCGGTGAACCCGACCAGCGTCATGGGCGCCTCCAAACGCCTGGCCGAGATGTACTGCCAGGCGCGGGATAGGGAGGCGCGGCTGGCGGGCGCGGGGATGCGGCTGGTGACGGTGCGCTTCGGCAATGTGCTGGGCTCCACAGGGTCCGTGGTGCCGCTGTTCCGCCGCCAGCTGGAACGCGGCGGGCCGCTGACCGTGACCCACCCGGATATGCGCCGCTACTTCATGACCGTGCGCGAGGCGGTGGGGCTGGTGCTGCAGGCGAGCGTGGTGGGCGCGACCGACCGCACCGACCAGCCGAAGGAACTGCGCGAGGGCGGCATCTTCGTGCTCGACATGGGCGAGCCCGTGAAGATCGTGGATCTGGCGCGGCGCATGATCCGCCTGGCGGGGCTGCGGCCGGAGGAGGATGTGGAAATCCGCTTCACGGGGCTGCGCCCAGGCGAGAAGCTGTTCGAGGAGTTGTTCCACGGGCAGGAGCCGCCGCAGCCGACGAATTTTGCGGGGCTGCTGGTGGCGGTGCCGCGGACGACGGATGCGGTGGTGATGGGCCAGGCGATCGACGAGATCGCAGGGCTGGCCGGAGCGGGGGATGGTGCTGCGGCGCTGGCGCGGCTCTCGGCGTTGGTGCCGGAGTTTGCGCATGAGGATGGGACGGGGTCGGTCACCTAGTAGAAGGCTTAGTTATCACGTCAATGATCTCGGCCGCGATTTCCTCGACCGTGTGCGTTGCTGTACTGCGCGCAAGCTTGTCCGCGAGTGAAGCTGAGTAGCTTATCACTTCCTTTTTGCTTACGTTGTGCCAGATGGGTAGCAAAATTTGGTCGCCGGAAACGGCGCGTGTTACCAGCCCATCAAGTTCATATTCCGGCCAGCCTCGCCCAAAAAACGCGCGGGATAAAACGACCACACCGAACCGGCTACTCGCTAGCCCACGATCGATCCTGCGCCGCAAACTATCACCGATCCGGAGTTCGAATTCATCATACCAGACACTTAATCCCGCCTCTTGCAGGGCTAGCGCCAATGGACGGACCACTTCGTCCTTATCTTCCGATGCGTGAGAAATGAATACGTCGTAAGTCCGCCCATCCGCCGCGCTAGCATCAGGCACCAAATCTGCATCGGCGTTCCGCACGAGACTGGGTACACTTCTTAGGGGCGCCTCATTAATCGGGGGCAAAGGCCTCATTGCCGCAGCGGGAATAACGCGGATTGCTGACCGTACAGTTCCTCGAAGCCCCTGCATATCTACAACTAGATGCCAAGAACCCGAATTTGGAACGGAAATCCTCGTTAGCGTACGCTGCGCTAGGCCGCCCGTGTACCGATGCTGTCGTCCAGATCGATAACTATTGAAGTTGGAACTGTCCATAAGGCGAATATTCGCGGCGCTTCCTTGGAGATTTATCTCTACAACATCTCCCCTATTTAAGAATCCGAGGTTGTAATGGGTAAATTCCATATCCTCTTCTTTCAATCCTCCGGATCGATACAAACGTAGGAACTAGGGTGTAAAATTCTTCGTCGGGAAGCAACAGCATATTTTGGGCTCGGCCCGGCCCGCTGCCATAAGGAAAAAAAAGGAGGGGGCGCGGGGGAGTTCACTCCCCCGTCTTCGCTCGCCGTGTTACGCGCTCACCCATGATCGATTTCCCTGCCGGCTTCAAAGCCCCCTTCGTCCGTCCCTCCGGTCGTGTCGCCGATGCGATGCGGGAGGTCACGCTCACCCCCGGTGCGTCGCGCCATGCGGAGGGGTCCTGCCTCATCCGGTTCGGGCTGACGGAGGTGCTGTGCACCGCCAGTGTCGAGAGCCGGGTGCCGCCCTTCCTGCGTAACACCGGGCAGGGCTGGGTCACGGCTGAGTACGGCATGCTGCCGCGTGCCACGCATACGCGCAGTGACCGAGAGGCGGCGAAGGGCAAGCAGTCCGGCCGCACGCAGGAGATCCAGCGGCTGATCGGGCGCAGTCTGCGCGCCGTGACGGACCTCAAGGCCATGGGGGAGATGTCCATCACCGTCGATTGCGACGTGCTGACGGCGGATGGCGGCACGCGCTGCGCTTCCATCACCGGGGCCTGGGTGGCGCTGCATCTCGCCTTCCAGCACTGCGTGAAGATGAATGTGCTGAAGGCGATTCCGCTGCGCGACCAGGTGGCGGCGGTGTCCTGCGGCATCTGGCAGGGCACGCCGGTGCTGGATCTCGACTATGCCGAGGACAGCAAGGCGGAGACGGACGGCAATTTCGTCATGACCGGCTCGGGCGGCGTGGTGGAAGTACAGGCCACGGCGGAAGGCGCGCCGTTCAGCGAGGAGGAGTTGCTGAAGCTGATGGCGCTGGCCCGCGCCGGCACCGGCAAGCTGTTCGAGCTGCAGAAGGTGGCGATCCGCGGATGACTCCTCGGCGCCTGACGGAGACCCGGATCGTGCTGGCCTCGCACAATGCGGGCAAGGTGCGGGAGAATGCGGCGCTGCTGGCCCCGCATGGCATTGCCATCGTCAGCGCCAAGGAGCTCGGCCTGCCGGAGCCTGCGGAGACGGAGGACAGTTTCCTCGGCAATGCCGCCATCAAGGCGCTGGCGGCGGCGCGGGCCTCCGGCCTGGTGGCGCTGGCGGATGACAGCGGGTTTTCCGTGGCCGCGCTGGATGGCGCGCCGGGCGTCCGCACGGCGGATTGGGCGGAGACGCCCGCGGGCCGGGACTATGCCATGGCCATGGCCAAGGTCGAGAAACTGGCGCGGCATGCGCCGGATCGCCGGGCCTGGTTCTCCTGCGCCCTGGTGCTGGCCTGGCCGGATGGCCACACGGAAGGCTTCCTGGGGGAGGCGCATGGCGCCTGGGTCTGGCCGCCGCGCGGGGCCAATGGCTTCGGCTACGACCCGATGTTCGTGCCCGATGGCGGCAGCGAGACCTTCGGCGATATGACGCCAGAGGCGAAGCACGCCATCAGCCATCGCGCCGTGGCCTTCCGGATGCTGGCCGCCGCCTGCCTGCCGCCGCCGCGCGCATGATCCGCGCGGCCCTGCTGATGCTGCTGTTGGCGCTTCCGGCGCGGGCGGAGCAGGCGGGGCCGTTCCACACCGAGGCGGGCGTGGCGGCGCGGGATGGCGGGGCGGTGGGCGCGCTGGTCTGGCTGCATCCCTACTACACCGAGGGCGATCCGCCGCCGCCGCCCGCCTGGGCGCAGCGCATGGCGGCGCGGGGGTGGGATCTGTGGCGGCATGACTGGCTGGTGGCGCGGCAACGCTCTCCCCAGTCCGGCCCACGCAACCCGAATGCGCTGACCGGCGGGGTCGAGGCCCTGGCGCAGGGCAGCGCGGCGCTGCGCGCGCGGGGCTACCGGCGCGTGGTGCTGCTCGGCGAAAGTCGCGGCGCCTTCATGGCCCTTGCGGCGCTGCGGGAGGCAGGCCTGGCCGATGCGGTGCTGCTGGCCTCGCCGGCGGCGCATGGTACGCGGGTGGAGCGCCGGCCGCAGGCGCTCGCGGATTTCCGGGCGGCGCTGGAGCGCGCCAATCCGCGCGCCACGGGGCGCATCGCGCTGCTGCAATTCGCCGAGGATCACTACAACCCGGACCCGGCGCTGCGGGCCGCCTGGTTCCGCGCGGCGGTGGCGCGGCTGGGCTGGGCCGGGCTGCTGGTCGACCAGCCGGCCGCACCGACCGGGCATGGCGGCGTGCAGGACGAGGATTTCGATCCGATCTTCGGCGGCTGCCTGGCCGCCTTCCTGGATTTCGACCGGGCCCCGCCCGCCACCTGCCCCTGAAGCGCAGGGGCGGGCCGCGGCCGCTCAGGCTACGGGGCGAAGTCGACGATCAGGATGTCCAGGTCCCGGTCGGGCGTGAAGTTCCTGTAGCGGACCTCGAAACGCCGATTGTCCAGCCGCCGCACGCCGGTGCCGCAGAAGCTGACCAGCGAGCGCGGATTGCCCTTGTCCACCACCAGCCGGAAGTCGCCGATGGGCCCCGCCCAGTTCGCGCCGGAGCGCAGCACGTAGTGCAGCCAGAGCTCCGCGTAGGCGGGCGCCTCGCCGCGGCGTGCCGCCAGGCGGCGATCCAGGCCGGCCAGGAAGGATTCATCGATGCACTGGCTTTGCCGCTGCTGGCGGAATTCCGGCGTCCGACGCTGGTCCGGGTCCAGCGCCCCGCCGATCCGCCCCCCGGCCAGCGGGGCATAGCTGTGCTCGACACGAATGCTGCGCGAGGCCGGGAAGGTCTGCCGCCGCGTCACCGTCGTGTGCAGCGTCCAGAGCGCGTCCCAGAGCTGGGTCCTGCCGTCGTTGCCGCCGTCCAGGATCAGCTCCTCGCGCAGCAGGGCCTCGCGGGCCGCGGGCGGCAGCCGGTTCACCGCGGCGGAAAAGGCGTCGCCGCCGGCGCTGGGGGGCAGGCCGAGATCCCGCAGCCTGGCGGTGATGTCCCGCCCCTTGAAGCTTGCGTTCTGCACCAGGTCGAGCGGCACCGGCTGTCCCTCGACCAGGGTCCGGAAGTTCAGCTCCGCCGCAAAATCGGGGGTGCGGGTGATCGGCCCCTGGACGATGTCTGGCAGCGGAAAGGCGACCAGCGTCTCGATGTCGCGGCCGGTGGTGTTGGTGAAGACGTAGTGCACCCGGACCTGTTCCCGGCTGATGAACAGGTCCTCCTGGTCCAGTCGGATCGCCTCGGAGCGCGTCAGCGTCAGGCCGCCGACGCCGATCGCGGCCGTGCTGTCATTGGCGCGGGACGGCGTGGCGCCCAGCAGGGCGAGGGCGGCGGCAAGGCCGATGATCCGGCGAGGGCGAGGGCGGGTGTTCACGGCGATCTCCGGGGTGCGACGGTGCGGTCGACAAACCTTTGCCCGCCTCGGCGCCGGGGAAAAGCCCCGTTGCGGCTGTGGCCAGGCCGCGCCTGACCTAGAGACCTGCCAGCGCCAGCCCGAGCGCCGCCGCGGCCGCCACACCCATCATGGTCAGGGTCAGGCTCATCCCCAGCATCCGCCAGCGCATCACCTCCGGCTCCCGCGCAATGCCCCAGGCGTGGCAGAAGCGGCCGACCAGCAAGGTCACACCAAGGGCATGCAGCGCCCAGGCGGGCAGGCCATTCGCCTCGCACAGCGCCAGCAGCAGCAGGGCGAAGGGCGCATGCTCGGCGAAATTGCCATGCGCGCGCACGGCGCGTTCCACCAGGCGGTGGCTGGTGCCCAGCGTCAGCCGGTAGCGGCCGCGCATCTGCGCCGTGCGCACCACCAGCAGGATGAAGCCGAAGCCCAGCAGCCCGGCATAGAGCGCGGCGACGGGCAGCATCACGCGGCCTCCCGCACATCGGCGCGGGTGCCGCCGCACAGGCGCAGCAGGGCTTCGGGCGTCGTCTCGAACACATGCATGGGGGATCCGGCGGCGGCCCAGATGCGGTCATGGTGGAACAGATCCGCATCCAGCAACACCAGGGGCGGCGTCACATGCGCCAGGGGCGCGACGCCGCCGATGGCGAAGCCGGTGGTGTCCCGCACCCAGGCGCCGTCCGCTCGTTTCACGTGAAACATGAGGACCGCCGACACCTTCGCCATGTCGACGCGGTTGGCGCCGGAGGCAATGACCAGCGCCGGGCGGTCGCCCTCCGGCGTTGCGGCGCGAAAGACAATGGATTTGGCGATCTGCGCCACCGTGCAGCCCACCGCCGCGGCGGCCTCCGCGGCGCTGCGCGTGCCATCCGGGAAGGCCGCGATGGTATCCGCATGCCCGGCCGCCAGCAGCGCGGCACGCACCCGTTCGACAGACCCGCCCGACATCGCCATATCCCCCATCGATGGAACCACTCGCCCTCTACATCCACTGGCCGTTCTGCGCCGCCAAGTGCCCGTATTGCGACTTCAACAGCCATGTGCGGGACAGGGTGGACCAGGCGGCCTTCGCCGCCGCGCTGCGCCAGGAACTGGCGCGAGAGGCAGCGCGCGCCAGCATCCTCGGGCGGCGCAGGCTGGCCAGCATCTTCTTCGGCGGCGGCACGCCGAGCCTGATGGCGCCCGCAACCGCCGCCGCGCTGATCGAGGACGCGACGCGCCTGTTCGACCCGCTGCCCGACCTCGAGATCACGCTGGAAGCGAACCCGACCAGCGTGGAGCTGGCCAAGCTGCGCGCCTTCCGCGCCGCCGGCGTCAACCGCGTCTCGCTCGGCGTGCAGGCGCTGGATGCGGCGGCGCTGGGCTTTCTCGGCCGCCGGCACGACGTGGCGGAGGCGATCACGGCGCTCGAACAGGCCCGGGAAACCTTCCCCCGCGTCTCCTTCGACCTGATCTACGCCCGCCCCGGCCAGGCCGAGGCCGCCTGGCGGGCAGAGCTGCGCCAGGCGCTGGCGCTCGCCGCGGACCACCTCTCGCTGTACCAGCTGACCATCGAGCCGGGGACGCAGTTCGCCACGCTGCATGGCCGCGGCGCCTTCAGCCTGCCGGAAGGCGAGGAGGCCGCGCGCCTCTACACCGCAACGGCGGAGGAAGCGGCACGCTTCGGCCTGCTGCCCTACGAGATCTCCAACTACGCGAAGCGCGGCGCCGAGAGCCGGCACAACCTCGCCTATTGGCGCTATGGCGACTATCTCGGCATCGGCGCCGGGGCGCACCAGCGGCTGACCATGCCCGATGGCACGCTGCTGGCCGCGCGCCGGCATCGCGCGCCGGAGGAATGGCTGGCCCGGGTGCAGCGCGACGGCCATGCGGTGGTGGAGGAGGAAGCGCTGACCCCGCGCGACCGGGCGCGGGAGGCGCTTCTGATGGGGCTTCGCCTGCATGAGGGCGTGGACCCCGCCCGCATCGCCCGCCGCAGCGGCTTGCCCTTCGCGGATTGCGTGGATGAGGCGGCGCTGGTGGCGCTGGAAGGTGAAGGGCTGCTGGCCTGGCGGGAGGATGGCCATCTTGCCGCCACGCCCGACGGTCTGCTGCGGCTGGACGCGCTGCTGCCCTTGCTGGTCAATTAGCGGCATGACCCGCACCGCCTTCCTCGGCGCCTATGGCTACGGCAACCTCGGCGACGAGCTGTGCCTGATGGAGGCCATGCAGGCGTTTCCGGGTGCCACCCGGCATGCCTTCTCGGTCAAGCCGGACTGGACGCTGCGCTGCGTGCCGGGCCTCGATGGCTGCTTTGCCGATGGCGGGCAGATGCTGGCCCTGCGGCCGCAGCGCATCGTCTTCGGCGGCGGCATGTTCGGCGTGCCGGATGCCTTCCGCGCCTGGATGCCCTGGTTGCTCCAGGCCGAGGCACAGGGTGCCGAGATCCATTTCCACAACCTCGGCGTCGCCTGGCTGCTGGGCGACCTGGGCTGGCTCGACCGCGCCGCGCGCGGCCTGATCGCCCGCCTCGCCAGCTTCACGGTGCGGGACTACCTGGGCGTGGAGCGGATTGCGGAGGCCGGGTTCCCCCGGCTGCCGCGCATCTCGTTCTTCCCGGAAGCCGACATCCTGCCGGACTTCAGCCTCGCGGACCGGCTGCTGCCACGGGGCCCGAAGCTGCTGGGCCTGTCGATCATCCCGATGCCCAATATGCGCGCCTGCCTGGCGCAGGAGGCCGGCCTGGTGCGCCAGGTGCTGGCGGAATTCGCCGACCACCAGATCGTCCCCATCGTCTCCACCGTCCATGTGGACAGCGCGGCCGAGGACGACATGGCCGGCTGCCTCGACTTCATCCGCGATTTCCTGCCACAGGCGACCATCGCCGCGCCCGCGCTGCTGGACCGCGGCTTCTGGCACGCAGAGCTGACGCCGCGGCGGCTGAAGGGGCTGGTCGCGCGGCTCGACGTGCTCATGACTCAGCGCAAGCACAACGCGATCCACGCCATCGGCGCCGGCGTGCGCGTCATCGGCCTGCACCCGCTGGAGGATAACAGCCTGCGCCGCACCTTCGTCGGCATGGAGCATCGACTGCCCCCCGGGTCCCGCTGCCTGGGTCTGCTCTATTCATGAGCCGGACCCTGGTGCTGGCCGAATGGCCATTCCGGGACCTGCGCTCCCGCGCCCTGCTGGCCGGGCTACCGGAAGCCCTGGGCGAGGCCGCCCCGCTCTGGCTGGCCACCGCCGCGCCCCAGGCGCCGCCGGGCTTCGCGCCGGTGGCGCCGACGGTGGAGGTGGCGAAGCTCGGCGCCACGCGGGTGGTGCTGGCCGGGGTGTTCCAGGACCGCGCCCTGCTGGACCAGGCGCTGGCGCTGGCCGGCCGCGCCATGGCCGCCGGGGCGCGGCTGGAGCTGCGCCGCTTCGGGGTGGAGCGCGGCGCCGCGCAGCGCACGCCGCCGGCCGAGGTGGCCCTGCTGGACCGCGCCGTGCTGCTGGAACTCCGCGACCACCACACGGCCAATGCGCTGCTGGTCTGGCGCGTCGCCCCTGCCTTTCGCATCGCGCCCTATCCGGAGCGCGACGGCCCCGGCGACCCCGCCCTGCTCGCCGGGCTGCCCTCCGGCCCGTTGCTGGGCCTGTCCATCCTCGGTGGCGCCTCCCTGCAGGCGGCCTGGTCCGCCTGGCTGCCCGAATTGCGACGCGCCCTGGCACCGATGCGTGGCTGGCCGGTTCTGCCCCTGCCGATGGAGCATCCCGGCGCCCCGATGGACGACCTGCCCGGCACCAGCGCCTTCCTGGAGGCCGTTCTGCCCGGCGCCGCCCTGCTGCTGCCGGACCTGGCGGACCCGGTCTGGCGCCGCCGGCAACTGACGCCGGCGCGCATGAAGGCACTGGTGGCCCGCTGCCGCGCGGTGGTGACCAACCAGGACCTGCCGGCGGCCTATGCGGTGGCGGGCGGCGTGAAGGTGATCGGGCTGGCGCTCGGCCAGGACCGCCGCGCTGTCACCTGCATCACCCAGCTCGCCAACGACCTGCCGCCCGGCTCGGCCCTGCTGCACCGACCGACGGGGTGAGGCGCCCGGCTCAGCCGCCCTTCGCCAGCTCCAGCGCCCTGGCATAGACCTGCTTGCGCGGCAGGCCGGTGGCGGCGGCGACCATGGCGGCGGCGTCGCGCAGGCTCTGGCCGGCCATGGCGGCACGCAGCTGCGCATCCAGATCGGCCTCCACCGTCGGCTCCTCCGGCGCCGGGCCGACGCAGAGGCAGATCTCGCCACGCGCCGGCTCGGTCGCGTAATGCGCGGCCAGTTCCGCCAGGCTGCCGCGCCGCACCTCCTCGAAGCGCTTCGTCAGTTCCCGTGCCACGGCGGCCGGCCGATCGCCGCCGAAGCCGAGCGCCAGCGCCGCCAGCGTCTCCGCCAGGCGGTGCGGCGCCTCGTGCAGCACCAGCGTGGCGGTGAGGCCGGCGCGCTCCGCCGCGCGGTGACGGGCGATGGCGGCCGCGCGCGGCCCTTCCTTCGGCGGCAGGAAGCCCAGGAACACGAAGGGGTGAGGCGGCAGGCCCGACAGCGTCAGCGCCACCACCGCCGCGTTGGGTCCCGGGATCGCCGTCACCTTCAACCCGGCCTCGATCACCGCCCGCACGAGGCGATAGCCGGGATCGGAGACCAGCGGCGTTCCGGCATCGGAGGCCAGGGCCAGCCGCTGTCCCGATTCCAGCCGCGCCAGCAACCGCGGTATCATTTCCGCCTCGTTGTGGTCATGCAGTGGCACCAGCGTCGCGGAGACGCCATAACGCTGCAACATGAGGCCTGTTACTCTGGTGTCTTCGCACAGCACGGCATCCACCGCGCCGAGCACCGCGAGAGCCCGGGGCGACAGGTCGCCGAGATTGCCGATCGGTGTCGCCACCAGGGAAAGCCCAAGCGGGGCCTCCCCAGGCGCCGCCCGTTCAGGAGGGTCGCCGTTTGCCAAAGCCTTCGTCCCGCTGGTTGTCGTCTGCGCCGCGGCGCCCTCGCCACCCTGGGGGCGGGGTGCTGGGCATTCTGCTGGCCACCCTTCTGGGGCTTGCGGCCTGTGCCCCGCAACCCCCGCCTCCCTCCTTCATCGGCGTCGCCCCGCCCATTGCCGGCCAGCCGGTGCAGCCCGGCCCGGTCGGGCCGCTGCGCGCGGCCATCCTGCTGCCGCTGACCGGACCGCAGGCGCCGCTCGGCCAGGCGATGCTGAATGCCGGCTACATGGCGCTGTTCGACGAAAGCCAGTCCGGCATCGAACTGGCGCCGCGCGACACCGGCGGCACCCCGGCCGGCGCCCGCGCCGCGGCGCAGGCGGCCATCGCCGATGGCGCGCGTATCCTGGTCGGCCCGCTGACCAGCGCGGAGGTTGCCGCGGTCGCCGATCCGGCGCGCGCCGCCGGCGTGCCGGTGCTGGCCTTCACCAATGATTCGCAGCGCGCCGGCACCGGCGTCTGGGTGCTCGGCATCACGCCGCGCCAGCAGGTGCGGCGCGTGGTGGCCGCCGCCGCGGCGCAGGGCGCGCAGCAATTCGCCCTTGGCGCGCCGGACAATGATTTCGGCCGGGCGCTGGCCAATGGGCTGCGGGAAGCCACCGCCGATCTCGGCCTGCCGGCGCCGAGCATCGCGCTCCACCCGACCAATGCGGAGCCCGGGATGGCCGCCTCCGGCGCCCGGGTCAGCGGCGGCCGCGCCGATGCGGTGCTGGTCGGCGAGGCCGGGGACCGTGCCCGGCGCTTCGCCGCCACCTGGATGGCGGAAGCCCAGGCGGCGGGCCAGACGCCGCGCCTGATGGGCACCGCGCTGTGGATCAATGACGGGCCGCTGCGCAGCGAGCCGGCGCTGGACGGCGCCTGGTTCCCCGGCCCGGATGGCCGCGCCCGCGCCCGCTTCGAAGCCCGCTACCGCGACGCCTTCCGCGAGACGCCACCGCGCGTCGCCGCCACCGCCTACGACGCCGCTGCCATCGCCACCCGGGCGCTGCGCAGCGGCGCCGCGCCGGGCCAGGTGCTGGGCGCGGAGGGCTTTGCTGGCGCCGATGGCCCGGTGCGGCTGCTGCCGGACGGCCAGACGCTGCGCGGCCTGGCGATCTACGCCATCTCGCCGAATGGCGACCCCGTGGTGGTGCAACAGGCCCCGGCGCCCGGCGCGCCTGGCTCCTGAGCCACCCGGATCCAGAAGGGAGGGCTTGACCGTGCCGATCCCCGAGCCCCGGCCGAGCCGCTGGCTGGCCGGCGCGGCGCTGATCGGCGGCGTGCCGGCCATCGCCCTGCTGCTGCTGCTGCTGGGCGGCGCGGTGGAGACGGCGCCGGGGATGCTGGCGCTGGGCGCCACCATCCTGGCCGCGCTCACCGTCTCCCGCATCTGGATGGGCAATCTCGGCAGCCTGGCGGCGGCGCTGCGCCAGGCGGCGGATGGCGAGAGCATGGTGCCGGAGCTGGCCGGGCCGCTGCTGCTGCCCGCGGTGGCAGAGGTGGCGGAGGTGGCGCGGCGGGTGGCGCGGGCACTGCAGGCCCGCACCGAGCAGGTCTCCAGCCTGCGCCAGGCGGATGTGGCGATCATCGAGCGGCTGCCGGACCCGCTGGTGGTGCTCGATGCCGGTGGCGCTCCGCTGCGGGCCAATTCCGAGGCCCGTGCCATGTTCGGCGCCAGCCCCGGCATTGCCTCCGGCAGCGACCTCGGCGCGCTGCTGCGCCACCCGGCGCTGGCCGATGCGGTGGCGGCAGCGCTGGCCGGGGGAGAGCCGCAGCATGCGGATATCGTGCTGCCGGTGCCGGTGCCGCGGGAATTGCGGGTGCACGCCGTGCCCATGGATCCGCCGCTCTCCGATGGCGGGCGGTTGCTGCTGGTGCTGTCCGACCGGACGCGGGACCGGGCTGTGGAGCGGATGCGCGCCGATTTCGTCGCCAATGCCAGCCATGAGCTGCGCACGCCGCTCGCCAGCCTGATTGGCTTCATCGAGACGCTGCGCGGCCCGGCGGAGGATGACCGGGAAGCCCGCGCCCGCTTCCTCGGCATCATGGCGGAACAGGCGGACCGGATGCGGCGGCTGATCGACGACCTGCTCGGCCTGTCGCGCATCGAGATCACCGAGCACCAGCCGCCCACCGGGCGCGTCGACCTGGGCGCGCTGGCGGCGGCGGAGGTGGAGGCGATGGGGCCGGTGCTGGGCGCGCGCGGCGCCCGGGTGGCGCTGGAGGCGGAGCCGGGGCTGGTGGCCGCCCCGGCCGATGCCGGGCAGCTCGCGCAGGTGCTGCGCAACCTGCTGGAGAATGCCGCCCGCTACGGGCGGGAGGATGGGACCATCCAACTGGCGGTCGGCCGCGCCGAGCCGGGCGGCAATGCGCGCTGGCCGGCCCGGCCGGGCCTGGTGATCTCGGTCACGGATGAAGGGCCTGGCATCGCCCGGCACCATCTGTCGCGGCTGACGGAGCGCTTCTACCGGGTCGACCGCGGCCGTGGTCGCCATGCCGGCGGCACCGGGCTCGGGCTCGCCATCGTCAAGCACATCGTCAATCGCCACCGTGGCCAGCTGCTGATCGAGAGCGAGGAGGGCGTCGGCTCCACCTTCCGCGTCTGGCTGCCGGCGGAGACGCCCGGCGGCGACTAGCGCATTTTCAAGCCTTGCGGCTTCGCAAGGCGACTCGGAAAATGCGTTAAAACAATAAGCTGGAGCCGCTTCACCGCCTTCGCTTGCGGTGAAACGGCCCCGGCAGGCTGCGTTCCCTTGAACGCAGCTCGTGTCTTGGACGTGTTTGATTCTGGAGCAAGAAATGCGTTCAGATGACTCCATCTGAACGCATATTGCTCTGACCGCCCGTCCCGCATGGCTTCATCCGGCGCACGCGGCTCCGCCCTGCGGCACGGCGCTGGCGGGCGCCAAGGTGACACCTTCCCGCGGCTGGTCAGGCGGTCTTCAGGTAGTAGGTGTAGCGATAATGCTCCCGCAATCCGATGCGGGCGTTCATCGCCAGCGAGGCGTGGTTGGCGCAGGAGACCTGGGCATAGACCCAAGCCGCCCCCTGCGCCGCCGCCCAGGCCGCCGCCGCCCGCATCACCCGCTGGCCCAGCCCCTGCCGCCGGCATTCCGGCCGCACGGCCAGGTCGAACAGCCCGGCCAGCGGGCCGTCCGCGGTGACGAAGGCACAGGCGGCGGGACGGCCCTGGTCATGCAGCAGCACCCAGGCCGCCGGCACGCCCAGCAGCCCCGGCATCGCCGCCTTCTCGGCCTGCCGGGCGGGGGATTGGTGCTCGGCGGACGCCATCACCTCGGCCCAGCGCGGCTCGGGCGCCGCCAGCACCTCCGCCGCCGCATCGCTGGCTGCGACCACCGCGATCCGGCCCAGGATCACCTGGCTCTCATCCCGCGGCCGGTAGCCCCGGGCCTGCAGCAGCGCGGTCATGCCTGGCGGGTCCAGCGGCGTGGAGCGGATGCGGGTGGGCTGGCCCGCGCGGGCATAGAACGCCTCGATCCGGACCAGGCGCGATGCCAGGCATGGGTCGGGCGAGGGGTCCATCGGGCAGGCGGCATTGGCACGACCGGTGCCGCCGCGGAAGCGCCGCACCACGAAGGGACCATCGAAGGCGAGGATCGGCGCGGGAACGGCCGTCAGCGTCGCCCGCTCGATATCCAGGATGCTCGGCGCAAGGGGTTCCGGCGCCATGGTCTCGGCCCGGCTCACCGGGTCATGCCTCCGCCGCCAGGCGGCCCACAGCCTCGCGGTAGGTGGTCTCGAACAGGCGGTCCAGCGTCGGGTTGGCGCCCTTCAGCCCGGCGGCGACGCGCCCGGCCCAGCCGACATACTCCACCCGGCGCGCATGGTCCCAATTGGCCGGCGGGCTGGCGGTGATGGCGCGGAGGTTGGAGATCTTGTCCGCCAGCTTCAGCATCTTGGCGGCGGCGGAGCGGCCGGGGGCGTGCTTCACCTGCAGCGCCTTGCGTGCTTCCTTCGGCAGCGACTTGTCGTCCGTCGCCTCCGCCACCAGGCCAGCCACGGCCTCGCCGAATTCGGTGACGAGCGTGGCGTGGGTCACCGGCTCGGGGTCGTTGTCGCTGTCCTCGACCGTGTCGTGCAGCAGCCCGGCCAGCACGGCCTCCGGCGGCGCGCCGTGCTCCGCCAGGATCTGCGCCACTTCGAGGACGTGGTTCACATAGGGCTCGGCGGCGTCGCCCTTGCGGCGGTGGCCGGCATGGACGCGGGCGGCGAAGACGGCGGCGCGCAGCAGCAGCGCGGACGGGGAAGCTTGGGTTTCCATGGCGGGGCGTCTCTATCATCGCGCCGCGCGGATTGCAGTAGCGGGCGGGTGTCCTGCGCGGCATGGTTGGCCGTTTCGTTGCCGCGACGGAGGGGAGTATGCCCGACGACCTTTCCGACCCGCCGCGCCTGACGTCCGGCCCGCCGCCCATTGGGGCAGGGCTGGACGAGGCGGCGCTGCCCGCGGCGGAGGCTGCGGCAGCGCAGGCCCGGCCCGACCCGGAGGCTGAGCTCAAGGCGCTCGGCGACGCGGCCAATGAGGCGGCGAAGCGCGAGGCGGCGCAGTGGTTCTTCTTCGTCACGGTGATGCTCACTTTGGCGGCGCTGATCGGCTCCACCACCCACCGCATGATGCTGCTGCAGGAACCTGTGAAGGTGCCGCTGCTGTCGGTGGAGTTGCCGCTGCTGGGCTTCTACTGGGCGGCACCGGCCATCTTCCTGGTGCTGCATTTCTACCTGCTGGCCCAGGTGCAGCTGATGGCTGGCAAGGTGCGCGCCTTCCTCGACACGGCGGAAGCGAGCGGCGGTGCGGCGGCGCTGCGTAGGCATGCCTGGCGCCTCGATCCCTTCTCGGTGGCGTAGGCGCTGGCGGCACAGCGGCTGGATCAGCGGGCCCTGGCGGTGCGGCTGATGGTGTGGGGCAGCCTGGCGGTGGCGCCACTGGCGCTGCTGGTCTTCGCGCTGCTGCGCTTCCTACCCTATCACGACCTGCCCCTGGCGCTGTGGCACTGCGCGCTGATCATCCTGGACGCCGCGCTCATCGTGCTGCTCTGGCCGCTGCGGGCGGCGGAGGCGCCGGTGCCTTCGGTCCCGGCGCCATCGCGCCTGGAGAGGCTCGCCGCGGTGACGGCGGAACCCTGGATTCGCTGCTGGCCGGCATCCCGCCGCGCGCACCTCTGGCCCCGCGGCGCGGCGCGCCTCGCCAGCCTGGCCGCAGTCGGCGCGACAGCGCTGGTCGCCTGGGTGCAGCCGAGCGTTCCGCTGCGGCTGCGGGACGAGGTGCTGATCGGCAGCGCCGATCTCGAGGCGCTGCGGGCTGATGAGGCGAAAGCGCTGGCGACGATCGGGCGGACCACCGCGCTGGCCGGCCGCGACCTCCGCGGCGCGGACCTGACGTCGGTCGATCTTCGTCGCGCAGATTTGCGCGGGGCGCAGCTGCAGGGCGCGTTGCTCGACGGGGCGCAGCTTCAGGGCGCCTTGCTCGACGGGGCGCAGCTTCAGGGCGCCAGGCTCCGTGAGGCACAGTTGCAGGGCGCCTCGCTCGACGGGGCGCAGCTGCAGGGCGCTTGGCTCAACGGAGCACAGCTGCAGGGCGCCTCGCTCAACTTGGCGCGGCTGCAGGGCGCCTCGCTCGTCCAGGCGCAGCTGCAGGGCTCCTCGCTCAACTTGGCGCAGCTGCAGGGCGCCTCGCTCAACTTGGCGCAGTTGCAGGGCGCCTCGCTCATCCAGGCACAGCTGCAGGGCGCCTCGCTCCGCGGTGCACAGCTTCAGGGCGCGATGGTTAACGAGGCGCGGCTGCAGGGCTCCTCGCTCAACTGGGCGCAGCTACAGGCAGCTTGGCTCAACGGATCGCGAATATGGCGGTTGCGTGCCGCCGGCGCCGAGATGACGCATACATATCTGCTGGAGCTCGATGAGCGCGCCCTGCCGCCATGTTCCGCGGGCAGTGAAGACACCGCTGGGGAATGTGCGAGGGATCGTGGCTGGCCGGATTGGACTTATACGCCCGGTGTCATGTTCTGACCTGTGCGTATGCACGCGATGCGATGGTGGTGATCTGTTCTGGCTGTGCGATGAGCCAGTTCCATGCGTCGCAGCA
>NZ_JAAVNE010000057.1 GCF_012103215.1 Falsiroseomonas selenitidurans | reverse complement strand
CTCGAGCTTGAACTCGCGGCTGAATGTCCTTCGTCCCATGCAAGGGCCTCCGATTGGGTGAAAACCTTATCCAGGTGTCCACCAAACCGGCAGCAGGCCAGCCGTCGTGCCCTGCCGATCGGGGCAATAGAGGTGGTAGCCGGCGAACGGCTCGCACCACGGCTCGAGCAGGCGGATCAGGCGGCCCTCGGCAACCGGCGCCGCCACCATGTCCTCCAGGATATAGAGGACGCCGAACCCCTCGAGCGCGGCGGCCACCAGCAGGTCGCCGTCGTTGAACACCGGCCCGCGGCCCGGCGTGACCGTCACCGCATGGCCGTCGCGCTCGAACGACCAGGGAGACAGGTCGCCATGCGCGTCGCGATAGGCGATGCAGCGATGCCCCACGAGGTCGGCGGGCGCCATCGGCGCCGGATGGTCGCTCAGATAGCCGGGAGCGGCCACTACCGCGACGCGCAGTGGCGGCCCGACCGCCAGCGCGATCATGTCCTTCTCCAGTCGCTCGCCCAGCCGGATGCCCGCATCACAGCGGTCTGCCACGACGTCGGTCATGCGGTCCTCCACGCGCACCTCCACCTCGATGCCGGGGTAGCGGCGCAGGAAGGACGGGAGCATCGGCCACAGCAGCGTGTCCGCGGCGTGCTTGCCCGTCGCGATCCGGACGGTGCCGATCGCTGCCCCGCGCGCCTGCGACAGCGCCGCGACCTCGGCGGCTAGCGCGGCCAGCGCCGGCGACAGGGTGGCGAGCAGGCGCTCGCCGGCGGCGGTCGGGGCAACGCTGCGCGTCGTGCGGGAGAGCAGGCGAAAACCCAGCTGGCCCTCCACCCGCTTCATGGTCTGGCTCAGCGCCGACTGGGTGACCCCCAGCCGTTTCGCGGCACGCGTGAAGCTGCGGTCGGCGGCGATCGCCGCGAAGATGGTGAGGTCGCCGAGCTGGTCCGGACGCATTGATGATCCCGGCTACTGGGGCCAATGAGTTATTAGGCGGTTACCGCAATCCATTAGCAGGACTACCTGTTCAGCAACAGCGGACAGCATGAGGATCAGGTGATGGGCAAGGTGTGGCTGGTGACAGGCGCAAGCCGGGGACTGGGGCGCGAAATCGCGCGCGCGGCGCTCGATGCGGGCGAGACGGTCGTGGCGACGGCGCGGTCCGCCGACGCGGTGCGTGAGGCCTTTGGCGGCGAAAAGGGCCGCCTGCACGCCCTCGCGCTTGATGTCACCGACGCCGCGGCCGCGACCGCGGTCGCCGCCGAGACCGCCGGGCGGTTCGGGGCGATCGACGTGCTGGTCAACAATGCCGGCTATGCCGAACTGGGCTTCTTCGAGACCTTCACCGATGCCGCTGTGCGGCGCCAGTTCGAGGTCAACCTGTTTGGCACGATGAACGTTGCGCGCGCGACCGCCCCCCATATGCGCGCGCGTCGCTCAGGCCTCATCGTCACCATCTCTTCGGTGAGCGGGCTCGTCTCCAACGGCGGCGGGGCGGTCTACTCGGCCTCGAAGTTCGCGGTCGAGGGATGGATGGAGGGGTTTGCGCAGGAGCTGGCACCGCTGGGCGTCCGCTCCCTGCTGGTCGAGCCGGGGATGCTGCGCACCGACTTCATGGACGGCAAGTCGGCGCGCTTCGGCAGCATCGACATTCCGGATTATGCCGAGGCGGTCGCGCAGTATCGCGCGTTCGTGGACGGGGCCAACGGCAACCAGCCTAGCGACCCGAAGCTGCTCGCCGCGCGGATCGTCGCCCTGGCTTCCCAGGACGAGCCGCCATCGCGGCTCATCTTCGGTGACGACGCGCGGCAGTGGGCCGGCGCGAAGGTCGACCAACTGCGGCAGGAGATCGCCCAGTCCGCCGATCGCGGCTGACACGACAAGGTGCCGGCAAGGGAGGTGATTGCCCGGCCCCGGCGGTGCCCCTCGGGCGCATTCCTCGATCCGGACCTTCTAGACGGGTGCAAGCCGCCCGGAGCCTTCAGCCAGTCCGAGAGAGCTTGGTGACCGTTTGAGAAGGGCTTGGCTCGGTGCGGTTGGGGATGATCCAAGCTCGGGATGTGGACCCGGGAGACCCGAGGCCGGATCGCCGAGCTTGGCCGGACGACGAAGCGCTACCCGTCCGATCTGACGGATCAGGAATGGGCGCCGATTGAACCGCCCCGGGTTTGCCGAGGCCCCAGTCGGCGAGAGGATGGGGCTATGACGAGGAAGACGCAGAACCGTTCTTCGCCTGAGGTTCGGCAGCGAGCTGTAGCGCAACGATATGGATGGTCCTTGTATTGCCTCACCTGGCACGGCGTGCTGGCGCCCGCCGGCACGCCCGCCGCCGTGGTTGCCGCCGCCAACGCGGCCTTCGCCGCGATGGTCGCGATGCCCGATGTACGCGCCCGCCGGGAGACCACGCAGGGCGCCGTGGTCGTTGGCGGCCCGCCTGAGGCGTTCGGCCGCTTCATCGCCGATGAGAGCGCGCAATGGGGTCCTGTCGTTCGCGCTGCCGGCATTCGCGCCGCGAACTGATGCCGGCCAGGCGGGTTGTGTAGCGCCGGAATCCGAGCATCGGCCGGGTGTCAGGAGTCGCGCCCGTGGGTTTCTGCGGCGACGCCACTCAATGAGCGGGCGGTCGCCCAGTGCCCGTCTCTGATCCGTCCGAGCGCGACCTGCTCGACCGCATCCGCCAGCGCCGCGGCGGCGGCGGATGCACGGCGCTCGCGCGCCGTCGCGAGCGCCCAGCCGATGGTCAGCGAGCCGATCGGGGCTGCGGACACTTCACGTTCGGCCAGCCGGCGCGCGGCGGCCGCGAAGGTGAACACCGACCACCCGACGCCGAGCCGAACGAGATCCATGGCCGTCGCAGCGTTCTCGACTTCGACACGCACCACCGCGCGCGTGCCGCGGCGTGACAGAGCCGCATCCAGGATCGTACGGATGGAGTTGGGGGCTGCCGCAAGCACCAGGTTATGTCGCCCGACCTCCTCCAGGGTGGTAGGCTGGTCGAGTCGAAGGCGCGCCTCGGGCGGGGCGATCGCCAGCAGCTTCTCCGTCGCGAAAGGCCGCAGCGCGAACGGCGATGCTTCCTCGCGCGTCGCGATGACGGCGAGATCGGCGCGGCCATCCGCCACGGCCTCGCGCATGGCCCGCGAGGTCCCCTCCAGGACGCGCACCGTCACGCCGGGATGCAGCCGCACGAAGGACGCCACGGCCGGCGCGACGAGAAAGCCGCGCAGCGAACTGACGACGCCAAGCGCGACCTCGCCGCTGATGTGGCTCGCGGCCGCGCCGATCTCCGCCACCACGCGGTCGGCATCGCGCAGCAGCGCGCCGGCGTGGGCGCGCAGCGCATCCCCTGCCTCCGTCAGGCGGACGCCACGGGCGTGACGATCGAGGAGACGCACGCCAAGCTCCGCCTCGAGCGCCGCCATCTGTTTGCTGAGGGCTGGCTGCGACACATTCGCGCGCACGGCAGCAAGCGCGAGGCTCTGCGCCTCGGCGACAAGGACGAAGTTCCGCAGCAGGCGGAGATCGCTGAGGGCAGCCATTCCTGTTGGTTATCGCTCCCGTTCCAAACTTGATCTTCGGGCAGGGCTCCGGCGGAGGCAAGGTGAGATTCGAGACGATACGGGGGACCGCTCGTGCTGCACGAGTACCGCACCTACACGATTCATCCTGCTCAGCTGGGCGCATATGTCCGCTTGGCCAATCAGAAGGCGATCCCGATCCGCGGCGATGATTATGGCCGGCTGCTCGGCTTCTGGGTGTCGGAGGCCGGCACCCTCTGCCAGGTGCACCACATCTGGGAATACGCATCGCTCGACGCGCGTCAGGCCGAGCGCGCGAGGATGTGGACCAACGATCGCTGGCGCGAGGAATTCATCGCCTTCGCCTGGCCGACTATGCAGGTGCAAGAGGTGCGCTTCATGACTGCGCGCGCCACTCTCGTCGCGCCCGCCGGCCCGCAGGCGCTCTACGAGGCGCGCGTCTACCAGACCGTCGTCGGCCGGTTCGTGGAGGCGGCATTGGCGGTACAGAAACGGCCGCTCTCGCCGGGTGCGACGCGCGTCGGCTGCTGGACCTGCGAGAGCCCGCAGCCGAATCAGGTCGTCGAGATTGTCGCCTATGCCGACGCCAACCTCCGCTTCGTCGCCGACGAATCACAGGCGAGCGAACAGGCATCCTGGTGGGACGCGCAGGAAGCAGACCTCCTCGGTGCGTCCGCAACCATCATGCGGCCCATCGCCGTCAGCCCCCTCAAATAGGAAGGACCGAGATCATGGATGGCGACCACGCCCAGCCAGGCAAGCGCGAGATGCCGCCGACGCGGCAGGCAACGCGGGAGGAAATCGTCGCCCGCACCTCGTTCTTCAGGGACCTGAAGCCGCAATCGACCTACTACCAGAAGCAGGAAGGCATCCCCGACGAGGCCTACAGCACCGTCACCGCCAAGACCTTGTACACGCTGATGGCGCCCTCGGCGAAAAGCGGGCCAATGTCGGCGAAGCCGGCTATCGTCGCCGACGACAACCTCTCGGTGATCATTGCGGAGTGCCCACCGGGCGACAAGCCGATGCTGCACGCCCACTTCCACACCACCGAGCACTTCTTCTGCCTGAAGGGGCGATTCCGCGTGCGCTGGGGCGACGAGGGCGAGCAGGAGATTTTCCTCGATCCGCACGACATGATCGCGGTGCCGAAGGGCGTCTGCCGGGACTTCACCAATGTCACCGACGAGACCGCCTACCTCCTCGTCCTGATCACAGGCAAGGCCGAAGAAGACTACAACGACATCGGCTTCGCACCCTCGGAGAGCGAGGTCTTCAAGGCGAAGTTCGGCGAAGCGGTCGCCGACAAGCTGGAAGGCATCGGCTTCTCCTTCCTGAACAAGCGCGCCTGACGGTCTGGCCCCGCCGACAGCGGGGCCTCGCCCACCCATGGAGGAAACAGGAATATGATCGACGTCCCCGCGTCGCGGCGCGGCCCGGTGTCGGCTGCGTTCGGCGGATCGCGTGCCGCTGCGCTTGCCGAAACTGGCGTGAGGATCGACCCATGAGCGGGTCTTCCGCCTTCGAGTCCGGCATGCGGATGCGCCGACAGGTCCACGGTGCGGCGCATGTCGAGCGATCATGGGAGGCCGCGCAGGCCGATCCGCATGAGGCGGCCCTGCAGCGCCTCTTGACCGAAACGGCCTGGGGCAGCTGCTGGGCACGCGACACGCTCGCCCCGAAGCAGCGCAGCCTGGTCGTCATCGCCTTCCTTGCGGCACTCGGCCGCGACCATGAACTTGCGACGCATGCCCGCTCGGCGATGCTGCGGACCGGGTGCACGGCGGAGGAAGTCAAGGAGGTCGTTCTCATGACCGCCGCCTATTGCGGCATCCCCGCGGCCGTGAACGCCATGGCCATCGTCCGCCTTGTCGAACAAGAAATCAGCGAGGAAGCCCCCCGATGATCCGCCGCCGCGCATTCCCGTTGCTCCTCGCCGCGCCCGCTCTCCTTGGCCGCGCCTCGGCGCAGGCCGGATGGCCGGACCGTCCGGTCAAGCTCGTCATTCCATTCCCTCCGGGCAATACGGCCGACATCGTGGCCCGCCTGCTGACCGAGGGGCTCGCCGCCCGCCTCGGCCATCCGATCGTGGTGGAGAACCGCGTCGGCGCCGCGGGCACGCTCGGCGTGGAAGCGGTGGCTCGTGCGCGTGACGGGCACAGCTTCCTGCTCACCACCGCCTCGCCGCTGGTCATCAGCCCCGCGGTGCAGCGCGTGTCGTATGATCCGGTCCACGACTTCGTCCCGGTGTCGCGGCTGGGGTCGATCGCGGTCATGCTGGTCGGGCGCAACGACCTGCCTGCGGCCACCCTGATGGAACTGGTCGCGCTGTTGCGCGCCAATCCGGGCCGCTTCGAATACGCGTCCGTCGGCCCGGGCACCTTCACGCACCTGACGATGGAATTGTTCCGCACGGCGATCGGGGCGGAGGTGACGCATGTCCCCTACCGCGGGGCCGGCGCGGCCCACGCCGACCTCATCGGGGGGCGGGTCGCGCTGATGTTCGACAGCATCGCATCCGCCAACGCCCAGGTCGCGGCCGGCCGCCTGCGCGGCTTTGCCGTGAGCACGCCGGAACGCTCTCCTTTCGCCCCGGCCGTGCCGACGGTGCGCGAAAGCGGGATCGCGACCCTCCAGGGTTTCGACGTGGCGGTCTGGGCGGGACTGCTCGCGCCCGCCGGCACACCACCAGCCGTCGTCGCCCATCTCGGGCAGGCCGTGTCCGCCGAGCTTGCCCGCCCCGAGTTTCAGGAGCGGCTGCGGATGCAGAGCATCGCGCCGCAGGCGCCCGAGGCACCGGAGGCGTTTGCCCGGATCCTTCGGCGTGAAGTGGCGCAATGGACGCGGCTCGCGCGGGAATTGCAGCTCGATGTCGGCTGACCGCAAGGCGCCGCCGGGCGTGCTCGGCGTGCACCACACCTCCTTCACGGTCTCCTCCCTCGACCGCGCCGTGGCCCTGTGGACCGAGGTGTTCGGCTTCCCGCTGCTGTCGCGCGCGCCGCGTGACAATGCGATCATCGCAGAGGTCACCGGCGTGCCGGGTGCCGATGTGGAGATCGCCTATGTTCGTGGCCCTGGGCACGACATCGAGCTGATCGAGTTCCGCGGCCCGGCGGATCGTGCCGCCGTACGGCCGCGGCCCTGCGATGCAGGCTTCTCCCACGTTGCCTTGATGGTCACCGGATTGGACGCGCTGCTCGCGCGCGGCGCCTTGCATGGCGCGCACCCCGTGAACCCGCCCGTCACCAACGGGCGCTTCGGCCCAATCGCCGGCGCGCGCATCGCGTATCTCCGCGATCCCGACGGCATCACCATCGAGCTCATCGAATGCCGCGAAGACGGCGTGGAGGGTACGTTGCGATGACGATTGATCTCACGATCAACGGTGAGGCCCGGCGCCTTGACCTCGATCCTGCCACGCCGCTGCTTTGGGCGCTGCGCGATGGCCTCGGCCTCACCGGCACCAAGTACGGCTGCGGCATCGCCCAGTGCGGTGCCTGCACCGTCCATGTGGATGGCGAGGCGACGCGGTCCTGCATCACGCCGATCGAGGCCGTGGCCGGACGGCGGGTTGTGACCGTCGAGGGGCTGTCGTCCGCGCGCGGCCGGGCGGTTCAGCGCGCCTGGATCGAGGCGCAGGTTCCGCAATGCGGCTACTGCCAGTCGGGACAGGTCATGGCGGCGGCGGCGCTGCTCGCCGGAAACGCCGACCCGAGCGACGCCGACATCGATGCCGCGATGTCGGGAATCCTGTGCCGTTGCGGCACCTACGGGCGTATCCGCACGGCAATCAGGGCTGCAGCCCAGGCGTTGAGGGGTTGAACGGATGACCAGCACCACTCACTCGCGGCGCGACACCCTGCGCGGCTTCGCCGCCGCGGCCGGCTTCCTCATCCTTGGCGCGAACCGCGCCGGCGCGGTGCTTCTGCCGGGATCCTACGTTCCCCGCGCGCCGTTCGAGGACGGGGCTTTTTCGCCATTCGCCTGGGTCGAGATCGGGCCGGGTGGCGTCCTGATCCGCTATGCCGCGGCGGAGATGGGGCAGGGCGTTTCCACGGCCCTGCCGCAGATCCTCGCCGAGGAGCTTGAGCTCGAGTGGGAGAGTGTGCGCGTCGCACCGGCACCGCTCGGCGCTGCCTTCATCCATCCCCGGCTGCGGGAGCGCGACAGTGCCGGCAGCCGCAGCGTGCGCTTCAACTACGAGCCCCTGCGCCGCGTGGGCGCCGCCGCGCGCCAGATGCTGGTTCAAGCAGCGGCCGAGCGATGGGACTTGCCCGTCGAGACCTGTGCGGCGGAGGCGCCGGGTCGTGTCGTCCACCCCGCCAGCGGGCGTTCCCTGTCCTACGCGGATCTAGCCGACGCGGCGGCGCGGCTGACACCACCCCGGGAGCCGCGCCTGAAGGACCCTGCGAGGTTCCGGCTGATCGGCCGATCGCTGCGGCGGAAGGACGTCCCTGCCAAGGTGGATGGCAGCGCGGTCTTCGCCAGCGACGTGAGGCTGCCCGGCCTTCTCACCGCGACATCCATGCAGTGTCCGCGATTCGGGGGGCGCCTGGCGGCGCTCGACGAAGCCCCGGCGCGCGCAATTCCCGGGGTCCGCGCCGTCCTCCGTTTCGACACCTGGTTTGCCGTCGTCGCCGACGGGTTCTGGCCGGCGAAGCGCGGCCTCGACGCGCTCACGCCGCGCTGGGAAGGCGGAAGCGACATCGACAGCGCCGCGATCTCCGCGAAGCTCGCCGCGGCGGGTGGCTCGGGCGAGGCGACGCTAGAGACCCGACGCCTAGGCGATGCGGCCGCCGCGCTGGCCGGCAGCGAGCGGCGGATCGAGGCGGTGTACGAGGTGCCATACCTCGCCCATGCGACGATGGAGCCGATGAGCGCCGTTGCGCGCGTCGCCGCCGGGGGCTGCGAAATCTGGGTCGGCACGCAGCGCCAGAGCGTGGCGCATGACTACGTGGCGACGTTGCTCGGAATCCCGCGGGACCGCGTGACGCTGCACGAGACATATCTCGGTGGTGGCTTCGGCCGGCGCTTCGAGGTGGATTATCTCGGCCAGGCGGTGCTGATCGCCCAACGGATGGAGGGGCGCCCGGTCAAGCTGATCTGGACGCGCGAGGAGGACACCCGACAGGGCTTCTACCGCCCGGCGACCTGGAACCGCTTGGAAGGTGGTTTGGACACTGCGGGCCGCCCGGTTGCCTGGACGCACCGCATCGCGGCGCAGTCGCTGCTTCAGCGCATTCGGCCCTATGCGCTCCGCCCGAACGGCCTGGACGTGGCCGCGGTCGAGGGTGCGGTGAACCACCCCTACGCGATCCCGAACCAGCGGGTGGAGTGGTCGCGCGTGGACCTGCCCGTGCCGGTCGGGGCCTGGCGGTCGGTCGGTAGCAGCCAGAACGCCTTCGTTACCGAATGCTTTATCGACGAATTGGCCCAGCTTGCGGGCGCCGACCCCTACCGCTACCGGCGCGACCTGATGACGGGGCATCCTCGCCACCGCGCCGTGCTCGACCTCGCCGCCGAGCGCGCGGGCTGGGGCACGCCGCTCCCGGCCGGGCATGGCCGGGGGGTGGCGGCGGCGGAATGCTTTGGCGGCTGGTGTGCGCAGGTCGCTGAAGTGGAGGCAGTGCCGGGTGGCCGCATCCGCGTCCGGCGGATGGTCGCGGTGCTGGACTGCGGCCTCGCCGTGAACCCCTCCATCGTCGAGGCTCAGGTTGAGAGCGCGATCGTCTTCGGCCTCTCGGCTGCGCTTTTTGGCCAGATCACCGTTGCGGGCGGCGCCGTCCAGCAAACAAACTTCGACGATCACCCGATCCTCCGCATTGATGAGATGCCACGCATCGAGGTGCACATCCTGCCGAGCCACGAAGCGCCCGGCGGCGTCGGCGAGATCGCGACGCCGCAGGTTGCACCGGCGGTGGCGAACGCGATCTTTGCCGCAACGGGCCGGCGTATCCGCAGCCTGCCGCTGGCTCTGCATGGAGTTGTTTGAGGCCGGGTCTCGGGACTGTCGGAATTTCCGTGTGCGGCCGGTCGGTTGAACGACACGGTCAGGCCATGGCTCGCGTGAAGCGCTGGCCAAAGAGCGCGGCGAATTGGGCCTTGGCCATGGCCCACTCGCCCGGCGGCATGGTTCACTCCTTCTCGGTCCAGTTCAGGACGAGATTGAGCAGCTTCAGGGCGGCCTCTTCGGTGGGGAAGTGGCCCCTGGCGCGGACGGCGCTGCGCAGCTTCGCGTTCAGCGCCTCGATGGCGCTCGTGGTGTAGAGGATCCGGCGGACCTCGGCGGGAAAGGCATAGAACGACACCACCTCGCCCCAGGCGCGGCGCCAAGCCTGGCCGATGGCGGCGTATCTCCGGCCCCAGGGACCGGCCTCGAACGCCGCCAGGGCGGCCTCCGCCGCGGCGGGGTCGAGGGCGCGGTAGATGTCCTTCAGCGCCGTGGCGACCGCCTTGCGGTCCTTCCAGGAGACGAAATCCAGGCTGGTCCGCAGCAGATGGACAATGCAGGTCTGCACTGTCGCCTCGGGGAACACTGCCAGGATCGCCTCGGGGAAGCCCTTCAGGCCATCCACCACGGCAAGGAGGATGTGGGCCCTGCGATGTGATCCGCGAAGAAGGAGTTGAAGGCGGGCTCGGCCATGACGCGGCCGGGGAAGGCGAGCTCGGCCGTCTTCATCGTGCGGCACCATTGCGAAGACAGGACCGCGCCCACGGCGATGCCGGCCGCGCGCATGGCTTCGCCAATGAGCCGGGCCTGGTTGCGGCCGGTATCGTCGAGGTTGCGCTGGGTGGAGCAGTCACTAAGGCGCATGCCGGCTGGGTCGCCGACGCCGGGGGCAACGGCGTGGCGGAAGAGCACGATGCCGTGGTCGACACAGGTGAGGCCGAAGGCCGGCTGCCGGGCCGCGCAGGGGCCATCATGCTGGCCGGAGCGGCCAATCCGATGACCTCAGTTGGATCCGGATCTCGACGCGGCGGAAGCGGTCTGGCTGGCGTCACGAGGTTGGCGTTCCGGGACGGCCAGCATTTCGGGTGATCGATGCTCGGTGCGGGGCATCGGCCCCCGGCCGGCATCCCCGGACGCAAGGGCCACCTTCGGCCGCATAATGACGGCAACCGGCGGCCGGGCTGGAGGGCCATAAGGGTCGCGAAGGCGGTGCAGCCAGCCACCGGGTGATGACCGCGGCCTTGCCCAACTGGTGCCCAATTGGCTGCCCGGAAGGCCCAGAAACAACAACGGCCCGATCGGGTGGATCGAGCCGGAAACCGTTGATTTGTGTGAGGCCGACTGGAGCAGCGGTAGGAACCGGGAAATGAAAATCTCTGGGAGCTTGCCCTGCGCGGCGTGCACGGACGGTGGTACCCGGTAGCAGACCACAGCTGGCGTTGCCCCGTCATTGACCATTCATCAGTTCACGAGCGATAGCGCCGAGATTCAGGATATCCTCTCGGCCAACCAGCTTGACGTTGCTCTGCTCATGGAACACGTGCGAGCGGGTCCTGTAGGCGGTGAGGCTGGTGCTGTCCCAGGCCCGTGCGGGGGGCTCAGTCGTGAGCTTCACCGCTGCGGCGAAGCCGACGGGCCTGGTGAACGATGCCCGCCACCGTGCGCGGCGCCGTTCGGCGCGGCTGGTTCCGGGCGCCGCGGCCCCGCGCGGCCAGACGGCCGCGGATCACGTTCGCCCGGCGCCGGCTGACGCTGCGCCAGAACCCGTCGCCGGCGCAGGACGGCAACCAGGCGCAAGACACGGTGCCGCACGGAAAGCCGGACCGCGACAGCGCCGCCTAGCCTCGCAGGCTGGCGCGCGCTGCCCGAGCGGCTCGGCAGCGCGCAAGCCACCGAGGGAGCGAGCGCATGGCCCGACAACTCCACCTGACCGGCGCGCTGCGGGTTCCGGCCCCCGTGAACCCGCTTGCGCGCCCCGGCCGATCCCGCGCCGGGCAGCCAGCAACGTCGCGGAGCCGCGGCATGACGCTTCGGCTCCTGGGCGCACTCTGCTTGGCGTTGCCATCGGCACCCGCGGTCGCACAGACGGATGCGACGTTGCACATGCCGCAGATGGCGGTACCGCGCGCCCCGCTACCCGATGCAAGCACCGGCAGCGTCGTCATGCGCTGGATGCTCGTCACCGACCGGCTCTCGCTCGGCGTCGCCAATCCGCAGGTCATGGCAGCCGTCGCGATGGCGATGCACGACGCGCTCAATGCCGTGCAGCTGCGCTACCGCCGCTGGCAAGCGCCGGCCGCGGACGAGCCGCCGGCGACCGGCGCGTCCCCCGACGTGGCGCTGTCCATGGCCGCATTCCGCGTTCTCGCCAGCGTCTCCCCGATCCAGCAGCTGCGCGCGGAGGCCGAACCGCTGCTGCTCGAGGTGCTGCGCGCTGCCGAGCCGCGGGGCAGGCAGGCGGGCGAGGTGCTCGGCAGCGCGATCGGTGCGGCGATGGCCGTCCGCCTTGCGGATCCGCCGCGGATCGCGCCCCTCCCCGAGGGCACCGGGCCCGGGCAGTGGCGGCCGACGCCGCCCTTCTTCCGCAACGGCATGATCGCGGATATTCCACCGATCCTCTTCGAGCGGCGCGACGGCGTGCGGGGCGCGGGGCCGCCGGCCCTCGACAGCCCGCGCTACCTGGCAGACCTCGGCGAGGTGCGGCAGTGGGGCGCGCTGGATTCTGCATCGCGCAGCGCGGCGCAGTCCGAGGCCGCGGAGTTCTGGGCTGGGCAGAGCGGCCATCGCGGCTTCCTCCACCTGGCGCTGCGGCTGCTGCGCGAGCATGCCGGGGCCGAAGGCGCCTGGACGGAAGCGCGCGTCGTGTCGGTCCTGACGACGGCGCTGGCGGATGCGTCCAACCTGGCCTGGGAGGAGAAGCGGGCGCATGCGTTCTGGCGGCCGATTACGGCCATCCAAACCGGCAGTCCCGGCATGGCGGCCGATCCGACCTGGCAGCCCTTCATCTTCACGCCGCCGCATCCGGATTACCCGTCGGGCCATGCGGCCGACTGCGCGGCCGGGGCCGCCGTGCTGCAGGCCCTGCTCGGCACGCGCGTGCACGAGGTGGTCTATGTCGCGATGGAGCCGGTGAGCCAGCCATCCCGCCGCTTCCCGAGCTTCGAGGCCGCAGCGAGCGAATGCGCGGATAGCCGCGTCTGGGCCGGTGCGCATTTCCGCTTTTCCAATGAGGAGGGGCAGCGCATCGGCCGCGCCGTCGCCGCGCGGGCGCTGGAACGCGTCCAGGCGCAGGACAACAAGGCGCGCTAGCCTGCCATCATGCCGAGGGCACGGGGGTTTCAGCTGCGTGCCCGGAGGCACCGGCGCGCGCGTCCGCGCGCTTGGCTCGTCACGCCGGAGGCGTGCTGTTCGCAAGAGGCATCTGCGGCGGCCGCCATTCGGCGGCGTCGTGCGACAAGCACGCCTGCGGCGTGACGCCGGCTGCAGCCGGCCGCAGGTCGGACTTCCCGGCGCTCCCACCCCCGGGCGACGGACGGCGGCAGACACGACGGCGCCTGAATTGCCCGCCGAAGGATGCAGGCGCCGGCAAGCACGTGCAACGCGTGACTCGCGACTGGAAGCGGTACAGGGCGCTGACCCGCTAGCGTGCCGTCCCGACGCGCCAGATCCGGCGCGGGAACAGGAAAGGAATCGTGACATGATCGGTTCGCTTCGCGGCGCGCTTGGCGCCGCCCTCGTCGTTGGACTCGCCGGTGCCGCAATCTCCACCACTGCGCTTGCGCAGAGCTACCCGCGCGTGACCTGCAGCGGGATGAATTGCGACATTGACTATGGCCCGATGGGCTCAAGCAACGTGGTCGGCGGCGGCCGTGTGCTCGTCAGCTCGCCGAACGGCATGGACGTGAACATCATGCACCTCGATGCGATGTTCGCGCAGCGCCCGCGCGACGGCTTCATCCCGCTCACCGTCGGCTCCGGCGAGAACCAGGAGATCGTCTGGGTGCCCAGCACCATGCTGGAGATGGTCCGCCGCGCGCGCGAGGGGGCCGAGGCGCGCTGATCGCAGGCGCCGGCGCGGCGACGGGCTTCGCGCCGCGCCGGGCCGGCCGCCGTAACGCGACCGCGGCTGCGCGCGTCAGCCGCTCGGCGTCGTCTCCGCGGGCGGAGCCCCGGCACCCACGGCCGCGCCGTGGATGGCCAGGTCGGTGGAGAGCCGCTCGCGCAGCCGCCGCGCGGTGAGGTCCACGAAGGCGCGCACCTTCGGCGCGACCAGCCGCGCCTGCGGATAGACGACCTGCACCGGTACGGGCGGCCCCGTGACGTCGGGCAGCACGGGCACGAGGCGCCCCTCGTTGAGCGCCCTCGCCACCGCGTAGCACAACGCGACGGTGATGCCGTGGCCGGCCTCCGCTGCGGCGATCGCGGCCGCGGCGTCGTTCAGCTCGAACCGTGGCGCGAGCCGCACCGGCACGCTACGGCCGTCGCGGTGGAAGCGCCACTCGCGGTTCGGCATCAGCCCGGCGAAGGCCATCATGTCGTGCAGCCGCACATCGGCCGGATCGCGCGGCTTGCCGGGGCGCGCGAGGTAGTCGGGGCATGCCACCAGCAGCCGCTGCACGCGGGCGACCTGGCGTGCGACGAGGCTTGAATCCGGCAGGTCGCCGATCAGCATGGCGACGTCCACATCCTCCTCGATGAGATTTACTTGGCAGTCCGCGAGCACCAGCGAGAGCGACACGCGCGGACGCGCCGCCAGGAACTCCGTCGCCCCGGCCACGACGGCATGCCGCCCGAAGGTGACCGAGGCCCTGACGTTGAGATGGCCGGCCGGCATCGCCGTCTCGCCCGCGGCCTCCTTCTCCACGTCGTCGACGCGCTGCAGCACCTCGCGCGTGCCGTCCAGGAAGCGCAGGCCGCGTCGGTCAGGACAACGCTGCGCGTGGTGCGGTTGAACAGGCGGACGCCGAGCCGGTCCTCGAGCGCGGCGACCGCGCGTGTCACCACCGGGGGGCGACAGGTGAAGCTTCGCCGCCGCGCGCGCGAAGCCGCCGCCCTCCGCGACGGCCACAAAGACCTCGAGCGTCTGCAGCCGATCCACCCGCGCCTCCGTCCCTGCCACTCGACCTGCTCGGCGCGGCGGAGAGGCTGCGCGTCACGGCCCCGGCGGTGCGGCCCGTCGCACATCGCGCCGAGCCCTGGGCGCGCGGCCTTGTCCTGCACCCGGCGCCGGGCTGGCCGGGTGGCGCGCTGCGCCTCACGGCCGCGCCCTGGCTCGAGGATGCGTGCGGGAACCGTCAGGGTGCGGCGTTCGAGACGCCGCCGGGCGTTTAGGGGCGTGCCGGTGCAGTGCGCCTCCCTCGCCGTCAGCCGAACAGCGGGCCGCCGGCCTTCACGGCGGCGGCGACCTTCGCCACGTAGCGGCCCTGGAAGCGCGCGCCGTCCAGCTCCACCGCGGAAGGCATTCGGCTGCCGTTCGCGTCCGTGATCGTCGAGGCGCCGTAGGGGCTGTTCCCCATCACCTCGGACACGCCCATCTGTCCCTGGAAGGCGTAGGGCAGGCCGACCACGATCAAGCCGAGATGCATCAGGGTCGGCACGAAGGACAGGATTGTGCTCTCCTGCCCACCATGCTGCGTCGCCGACGCGGTGAAGACCGAGCCCACCTTGCCGTTCAGCGCCCCGCGCGCCCAGAGGCCGCCGGTCTGGTCCACGAAGTTGCGCAGCTGCGCGGTGACGCTGCCGTAGCGCGTGCCGCTGCCGAAGATGATGGCGTCGTAGGAAGGCAGCTCGTCCACCGTCGCGATCGGCGCGGCCTGGTCGAGCCTGTAGCCCGAAGCGCGCGCGACCGCCTCCGGCACCAGCTCGGGGACGCGCTTGACGTCGGCCGCGGCGCCTGCGCCGCGCGCGCCTTCCGCGACGGCATGGGCCATCGTCTCGATGTGGCCGTAGGCGGAATAGTAGAGAACGAGCAGGCGAGTCATTGGATGGCTTCCTTCGGGATGGGGTTGGCGTTGCGATGCCGGCAGCCGGACCACGGGCCGGCTGGCCGTTCGGGCGACCGGTTCACCGCTCTGGCGCCTCCGCCGTCGCGGACCGGGCGTTAATGCGCCGTGAGTTCGCGCACGAGGCGTTCGATCTCCTCCGGCAGGCCGTTCATCTCGGGCGTCCACCCGAGCAGGCCTTCCGCCTGCGCCGCGGAGAAGACCTGGTTCAGGCCGAGCA
This sequence comes from Falsiroseomonas selenitidurans, assembly GCF_012103215.1. Classification (GTDB taxonomy): domain Bacteria; phylum Pseudomonadota; class Alphaproteobacteria; order Acetobacterales; family Acetobacteraceae; genus Falsiroseomonas; species Falsiroseomonas selenitidurans. Next base: position 13,858 of record NZ_JAAVNE010000057.1, on the reverse strand, counting down.
CGGGCCCGAGCGGCCCCCAGCGCCCGGCGGCCGCCTCCCGGCCGATCGGGACCGGCGCGCCGAGCCCCGCGGCGGCGGCGACCAGCACGGCCAGGTCGCGCATCGCCACCGGCGGGCCGCCAGCGGGGAAGGCATGGCCGCCGACCGGCGCATGGCGCAGCGCCGCCACGATCAGCCGCGCCCAGTCCCGCACATGCACGGCGGACCAAAGGCCATCCCCCTCCGCCGGGTAGCCGGCGACTCCCGTCGCCAGCGCGGCGCGGGCGAGCGCGGCCGGGATCGCGGCGCCCGAGCCCTCCCCGAAGGCGACCGAGGCGTGGACGACCGCGGCGCGCAGCCCACGCGCCCGACCGGTCTCGAGCACGAGCGCATCGAGCGCCGCGCGGCCGGCCAGCGGCGGCGGCGGGGCGAAGGGCTCCGTGCCGTCGAAGACGCATGTCCCGGTGTCGCCGAAGACCAGGCTGCCGCCATGCGTCGCGAAGGCGGCGCCCGGCGGCTGCGCCTGCAGCATCGCCGCCACCGCTGCCCGGTTGATCGGCAGGAAGGCGGGGTCGTCGCTCGCCGCGCAATGCGCGACCGCATCGACCTCCGCCACCACGTCGCGCAGGCGGTCCGGATCCGCGAGCCGGACGCGGATCGGCCAGGCGCCGAGGCTGCGCGCGGCGGCGTCGTCGGCCGCGCCGCGCACCATGACGGCGAGCTCGTGGCCGTCGGCGACCAGCTCCTCCGCCACGCGGCGGCCGACATAGCCGGTCACGCCGGTCAGGAAGACGCGCATCGCCGCCTCCGCCTCGCCCGGGCCGCGACCGTCCCGGCGGCAGCGCGCCGCCGGCTCATCGATTCGGGCTCCCGCCGCGCTGCGTCAGGTCACGCAGCCGCTCCGCCACGAAGTCCGGCTGTTCCTCCGCGACCCAATGGCCGCAATCCGGCACGACGCCGCCGCTGGCCTCGGGGACGAGGAGGCGCAGCGCGGCCGCGACATATCCCTGCATCACGCCCGCCCCGCCCCAGCCCTGGGCCGGCAGGCTGAGGCCGCGCTCCGCCCAGCCGGCGATCTGCGCCGCCGAAGCGGGGATCGCGCGGTAATGCGCGAAGCCGCCGCGCAGTCCGCCCGGTGCGGCGAGGCCGCGCGCCCAGGCGCGGATCGCCTCCTCCGTCAGCGCGTCGCGGCGCCAGGCATGGTGCCGCATGAACTGCGCGAGGAACACATGCTCGCGACCGGTCATCAGCGCCGGTGCGAGGTCGGGCTCCTGGAAGAAGCGCAGGTGCCAGAAGGCGGCCAGCAGGTCGGGCGCGCCGGCGGGCGAGAGACCCCAGAGCGGCGCCTCGAACAGCGAGAGCGACAGGGCGCGCCCGGGGAAGCGCGCGCAGAAGGCGGCGGCGACTGGACCGCCGATGTCGTGCGCCGCGACATGCGCGGCGCCGATGCCGCAGGCATCGAGCACCGCGGCGAGGTCGCCGGCCTGCGTCGCCGCGTCGTAGCCGTCGTCGGGCCGGTCGGACAGGCCCATGCCGCGCAGGTCGGGGCACACCACGCGATGATCCTTGGCGAGCAGCCACGCGACGCCGTCCCATTCCGATCCGTCCTGCGGCCAGCCATGCACCAGCAGCAGCGGGATGCCGGCCGGCGGCCCGTGCAGCCGGACATGCAGGCGGACGGCACCGTTGCGGGCGAGCAGCGCCGTCATGGCGTGGCGCCGGGCGGCGGCAGGTAGGGATCCGCGATGTCGGGCCGCATCGCGACGCCGTAGCGGTCGGCGACCGCGAGGATGCGCGCGATCTCGGCGGGATCGGGCTTGCCGGTCGCGCCCTCGACCCCGGGCGGGCGGCCGGCCTCGACGAAGAACTGCTCGCCGCCGCCGGGCGAGAGCAGGCAGAGCATCGCCGCCGGCGCCTGCGTCAGGTTGTGGAAGCCGTGCGGAAGGCCGCGGGGCAGGAAGATCAGCGAGCCTGCGCCGGCATGGGTGCGCAGCCCGTCGGCATAGAGGCTGAGCGTGCCGTCCAACACGTAGAACGCCTCGTCCTCCATGTGGTGAACGTGCGGGATCGGCCCACCGCCCGGCGGGATCGCGAAGTGCAGCAGGCCGAGCCGCCTGCCGGTCTCCGCGGCGCGGCGCTTCACGATGTACAGGTCCCCCGCCAGCACCGTCGGCGTGCCGCCCGAAGCCGGCACCAGCGCCATCGCGCCGCCCGGCTCGACGGCCTGCGTCGGGAGCACCCCGGCCGTGCCGGGCACCGGCATCATCAGCAGCGTCGCGCCCGGCGCGCCGGCGCGCACCGAGAAGCTCGTCTCCGGGCCGAGGATGGCAAGATCGCCGGCTTCGAGTTCCGCCTCGCCCGCACCGGTCGCGACCGCCAGCCCACCGGCGGCGAGGTAGAGACCGACCTCGCCGCCCACACAGCGGCGGGGCGCGATCTCCTCCCCCGCCGCGAGAGTCACGCGCAGCAGCGCGGCGCGACCGGCGAGGTCGGCGGGCGCGATCGCCACCCAGGGTTCGGCGGCCGAGCCCGGCTGGCCGTGGCGGATCTGGATGCCCGCCATGGTCACGCCGCTTCCTGCGCAGGCGTCACCGCCGGCAGCACGTCGGTGAACAGCAGCCGGATCAGCTGGTCGCCATGCGCCGTTGACCAGTCCTGCGCGAGCTCGGCGATGAAGGTGTTGGTCGCGGTCAGCACCACGCCGCCATCCTGCATGCGCCGGCGCGACATCTCCTCCGACAGCTCGAAGGGGGAGCCGGAGGCGTCCATGATCGCCTGGACCCGGAACCCCTCGGCCACCGCGCTGATCGAGGGATAGACGAGGCAGACATCGGTGGTGACGCCGGCCATCGCCAGGTTCCGGCGGCCGGTCGCGAGCACTGCTTGGCGGAAGTTCGCATCCGTCCAGGCGTTGACGATGCCGGCGCGCTTCACGCGCGCATCGAAGGCCTCCGGCAGGATGTCGCGCAACTCGGGCATCAGCGGCCCCTGTAGCCGGTCCTCCTGGCTGCTGGTCAGCACCACGGGCAGGCCGAGGATCCGCGCCGCTTTCGCCAGCGCCAGCGTGTTCCGCCGCGCGACATCGAGCGGGATGTTCTTGATCAACTGCATCGTCCCGACCTGGTGGTCGATCAGCAGCAACGCGGTGTCGTCCGGGCGGAAGGGTGCGATGCTCGCGGTCATGCTGGCTCCTGTTGCGTCCGGGCCGGCGACGTCGCCGGCCTTCGGCGCTGGAACTACAGCAGGCGCGGCCGTGCGGCTTTCGGGCCAGGGCGGCACGTTGCGCCGTGTTGCGCCCGCGGCCCCGGCGGAGCCGCGGCGAGCATCTGCGCGACGGCCAGCGTCAGCGCGCTGCCGATCGCGATGCGCCAGCCGGGCTCCTGGTGGCGGATCTGGCGCACGATGTGGCGCAGCAGGAAGTCGAGCGTCGCGTCGCGCCGCAGCAGACCCGGCGGCAGCGATTCCGGCCGCGCCCGCATCCCGCCCTGCGCCGCGACCTCCTCGAGGAAGGGCAGCGCCAGGTGCAGGTGCAGCACGCGTTCCTGCCCCGTGCTGCTGTACCAGCGCGAGGCGGTGCCGGGCGGCACCAGCAGCGCGTCGCCGCGGCGCAGCCCGACACGCAGCGGGCGGGCCGCGCCGGTGCCCGAGAGATGGCCCTCGTTGCGCCCGGCCGCGAGCGCCAGCAGCAGGACAGCGCCCTTCTGTTCCGGCACATCAACCTCGACGGCGCGGAAGCCCTGCGGCGCCACGTCCGGCTCCTGGAGCAGCACGCCCCAGCCGGCGCTGCCCTGCAGCACGCCGCGCACCGGTGGCAGGCTGGTCCAGGCGGCGGCATCGTAGTCGCTGAGCCCGGTCGCCTGGTGCAGCCGCGGTGAGCCCGCCCCGCTCACGCGCCGCCCCGCCCGGCGATGAGGCGCGGATGTCGCCGCAGCGCCCGGTGCAGATGCGCGGCGCTGCGGAACCCGGCGAGAAGGGCGACGTCGGCCGGCGGCAGCGGCGTCGTCGCAAGCAGCGCTTCCGCACGCGCCCGCCGTAGCCGGGCGAGGTGGGCGTGCGGCGCTTCCCCGGTCGCGGCGCGGAATGCGGCGACGAAGGCGCGGGCCGGCATGTCAGGGATGGCTGCCATCTCGGCGAGCCCGACATCGCGGTGCAGGCTGGTGCGCAGGAATTCCTGCACACGCCTGAGCGCCGCCGCGTCGAGCGTGGCGCCGGGGCGCGCGCGCGGCTGCGGCAGCAACGCGCAGCCCAGCATCAGCACCCAGTGGTCGAGCGCGGACCGCGGCGGATCGCCTTCCTCCCGCCAGGTGTCGAGCAGGCCGTCGAAAAGCGGCGCAAGATGCCGCTCCGGCAGACCGAGCCGCGGGGCGAGACGCGCGGCGTCCTCCGCAAGGCCGCTCTCGACCGCGAGCCGCGCGAGCCAGGCAGGGGGCAGGTGCAGGTGGAGTGCCAGGCTCGGCACCATGTTCCGCCCGATCCAGCGCGACCGCGCGCCCGCGGGGGTGATGTAGCCGTTGCGCCGGACATCCGGCCGGGCGGGGTCGTGGCGGTCGGCGATGCGCACATCGGCCGGGGCGCGGGCACCGCGGCGCCAGACCAGCAGGTGGTCGGCGCTGGGCGGGAACTCCGCCTCCCAGGATTTCGCGAGCGGCGAGACCGGCCGGATTAGAACGAGCCGTGCCCCCGATGCCAGCACCGCCCCCTCCGCCTTCGGCGGCGGGTTCACCCAGCGCAGCGCGTCGAAGGCCGCGACGCCGGTGGGCGGAGCCTGCGACTTCACGACAGGCGCTCCTGTCGCCAACGGCCGGGGGTGGTGCCGGTGACGTTGCGGAAGGCGGTGGTGAAATGCGCCTGGTGGGCGAAGCCGCAGGCCAGCGCGACCTCGGCGAGCGTCATCCCGCCCGCTTCCATCAGCGACTTGGCGCGCTCGCAGCGCAGCCGCCGCAGATGCGCATGCGGCGTCTGCCCGGTCGCGGCGCGGAAGGCGCGGGCGAAGTGGAAGCGCGACAGGCCCGCGGCCTCGGCGAGGTCGGAGAGCGAGACATCCTCGGCCAGCCGCGCCTCCGCCAGCGCGAGCGAGCGCGCCAGCCGCCAGGGCGCGATGGACAGCCGCTGCGGGACGTCCGGCAGCCGCAGCAGCCGTAGCGCGGCGAGCACGGCCCAGTGTTCGGCATAGACCGCGCTCGTCGCCTCGCCGGCGCAAGCCAGCGCCCGCACCAGCCCGTCGAGCGCGGGATCGTCGAGCCCGGCGCACAGCGGCAGGTCGGCGGCGGAGGGGCGCATCCCGCTTTCCTCCGCCACGGCGCGCAGCCAGCCGGGCGAGAAGTGGAAGTGCAGGCATTCGTGCTGCCGGGCGGCAGGGCCGCGCCATAGGCTGTCGAGCCCGGCGGGCAGCAGGTAGGCGTTGCGCAGCCGGTGCCCGGCCGCGGCGTCCGGCCTTCCGTCCAGCCTCGACTCGTAGCGTCCTGGGGCCTGGCCGAGCACCCAGACCAGGACATGCCATTCCAGCGCCGGGACACGCACCTCGAAGTTCGGGAAGGAGCCGTCGAAGGTCTGGCGCAGAACGCCGACTTCCGCGAGGCCCAGCACGTCGCGGACCATCGGCGCCTGGCGCCAGTCGGCTCGGTCGAAATTCGGCACGCCGGTCGCCGCGGTCACGACAGGCGCTCCTCGCGCCAGCGGCCCGGCGTGGTGCCGGTGACGCGGCGGAAGGCGGTGGTGAAATGGGCCTGGTGGGCGAAGCCGCAGGCCAGCGCGATCTCCGACAGGGCCGTGCCGCCTTCCAGCATCAGGCGCTTCGCACGCTCGACGCGCCGCAGCGTGACGTGGGCATGCGGCGCAACGCCCGCCTCGGCGCGGAAGGCGCGGGCGAAGTGGAAGCGTGAGAGGCGCGCGACGGCGGCGAGGTCGGCGAGGGTGATCTCCTCGGCCAGGTGCTCCTCGATATAGGCGAGAACGGCGCGCAGCCGGGCGGGAGCGATGCGGTGCCGGGTCGGCGCGGTGCGCGCGTGCAGCAGCCGCAGCAACTCGACGCCCACCAGAATCGCGGCGTGCTCGCGCAACAGCGCAGCACCCGCCGCGCCGTCCTGCAGCGTCGCAGCGATGCGGCGGAACAGCGCCGTCATGTGCGGGTCCTGCGCCTCGGTCAGCAACTGCAAGGAGGGCTCCGCCAGCCCCGCCTCCGCCGCGATGCCGGACAGCCAGGCCGGGCCAAGGTGCAGGTGCAGCAGCCGCTCCGCGCCCTGGGTCGCGACGAAATGCGCGTCCACCCCGGCCGGGAACACCATCAGCCCGTCCGGCCGCGGCGACCAGGCGACGCGGCGGCCGGCGAGGCGGGTGTCCCACTGCGCCTGGCGCAGCTTCAGGCCGAAGATCAGCACGTGGTGACCGATCGGCGGAACCTCCACCTCGTAGCGGCCCTGCGGCAGGTGCAGGTTGTCCTGGATCAACGCGCCGAAGCGCGTCTCCTGCGGGATCAGCACCTCGAAACGCGGTTCGGCGGTGAAGCGCGCGCGATCCATGTCCGGCAGCCCGGTTCGGGGCCGGAGCACCATGCGGCTCGGGGCCGCCTCGGCCGGAGCGGAGGCGCCCTGGATGGAATGCCGGGCCATGCCAATCTCCTCGATGCAAACCGCCGGCCGGGTGTAATCCTGGTCCCGCCGGCGTCGCGCCTTTCCGCTCGCGCACCATGAGGGAAGCCCTGCCATCCTGTCACCCTCGGCGTGTCATTCCGCAGCAATTCCGCGCAATGCGCCTCGCCGGCAGCAGGGCGCGGGCTCCGGGCACCGCCACGGCGGCAAGCGCCGGCAAGCGCCGGCAAGCGCCGCACGCGGCCGGGAGACGCGCCGGCGCGCTGCGTGCTGAAGCGGCGGCGCGCGCCATCCCGGCGCGCGTTCGCAAGAAGGACCTCGCGATGACCACCGATACCCGGCTGGACCCCTTCCGTTCCCGCCTGTCGGTCGAGAATGCGGCAATGCTGCTGATCGACCACCAGGAGGGCTTTTTTCCCGGCATCAAGTCCATTGACACGGCCGAACTACGCAACAACATCGTCGCCACCGCGAAGCTCGCGGCACGCACGGGCATGCCGACCGTGCTGACCTCCTCCTTCGCGCAGGGGATCAATGGCGGGCTGATGCCCGAGATGACCGACCTCTTCCCAGGCATGCCCGTGATCAACCGCCATCTGGTGAATTGCTGGGACGACCCGGACTACGTCGCCGCGGTGAAGGCGACGGGGCGGAAGAAGCTGATCATGTCGGCGCTCACCACGGATGTGTGCCTGGTCTTCCCCGCCGTGCAGGCGGCGAAGGAAGGCTTCGAGGTGTATTGCGTGCTCGACGCCTCCGGCGCCTGGAGCAAGCGCGCGGAGGACGCCTGCATCCTGCGCATGAACAACGCCGGGTGCGTCATGACGACCTGGGTCTCGGTGGCGGCGGAGCTGCTGCACGACCACCTTGGGCCGCACAAGCAGCCTATCCAGTCCGTCTTCAACGAGCACCTGTTCGGCTACGAGGCCGGCGACGCGTCCGGCATGCAGCGCGCCGAGTGACGCCGGCGGCCCCTCGTGCGGCGTCGCGCGAGGGGCTAGCCCGGCACCGGGGTCGCGCCCATGGCCCGTTGCCAAGTGACACAAAGGCCTCAGGCGCGCAGGCGTAGCACCCGCTCCACCGCGTCAGGCCGCGCGCTGCGCGGCGATGACGGGGAAGTCCACGTCGGTCGCGAAGACCTCGTTGACGTAGTTGGTGAGCACGTTGAGCACGACGTGCAGCACGATCTCGACCAGCTGCGCGTCGCTGTAGCCGGCCATCCGGACAGCACGCAGGTCGTCGTTGGCAACCGCGCCGCGCGTCACGGCGACCTTCTGCGCGAAGCGCACGGCCGCCTCGGCCTTCGGATCGTTGGAGCGCCCCGCGCGATTGGCCGCGATCTCGGCCTCGTCGAGCTTCAGCATGTTCTTGCCGATGTAGCTGTGCGCGCTGTTGCAGTAGGTGCAGCCGTTGACGTTGGCGACGGCGAGCGCGATGCGCTCCCGCGTCGCTGCCGGGACCGTGACATCCACGTTCGCCGTCGCGCCGGGGCCGAGGGCCGGCAGGTCCCAGCTGGTCTCCAGCGCCAGCGTCCGCGTCCCCGCCGGCTGCGGGGGGCAGCCGTAGAGGATCGCCGGCGCGTCCTCCGGCAGGCCGTAGATGGTGGTGAAGGCGAGGTGGATGTCCTCGCGGCGCTCGTAGCGGACGGCGAGGCGGCGTAAGCGGGTCATCCACCCGCGCATCGTAAAGCGAGCCACCCGGCTCAAGGCGGACATACGGTCTTAGTGTCTGTCCGCGAACATCTTGAATCAGTTGAGTTATCTATGATTCGCTCGGGCTGGAGCGATTCGCGGGGGCGTGGCGGATGTGGACGACGGAGAACAGGCCTCGGTACGACCGGAGTAGGCTGCGCTACCCGAGTGATCTGACGGATGCAGAGTGGGCGCTGATCGCCGTGCTGATCCCGCCGGCGAAGCGCGGTGGCAATGCGCGGACGCTGAACCTGCGCGAGGTGGTCAACGGCCTGCTCTACGTGCTCGGCACCGGCTGCCAGTGGCGTGCGATCCCGAAGGACCTGCCGCCGCGCAGCACGCTGCATGGCTATTTCATGCGCTGGGAGTGGGATGGGACGCTCGGGCGGATCCACCACGCGCTCTATGTGCTGTGCCGCGAGCAAGCCGGGCGCGAGGTCAGCCCGACGGCGGCGATCATCGACAGCCAGAGCGTGAAGGGCGCGGAAAAGGGGGGCCTTCGATCGATCCGCACGGCTACGATGGCGGCAAGAGTATCAAGGGCAAGAAGCGCCACGTCCTTGTCGACACGCTCGGTCTGATGCTGCACGCGGTGGTGCATAGCGCTGGTCTGCAAGACCGTGACGGCGGCGTGTTGGTCATGGCGACGCTGTTCGGGATGTTCCCGTTCCTGCGCAAGCTCTACGCCGATGCCGGCTACCAGGGATCGAAGTTCCAAGCCGCACTGAAGCGCGTGCTGCGCCAGGTACAGATCCAGATCGTCCGTCGCTCCGACACAGCGCAGGGCTTCGAGGTGCTGCCCCGGCGATGGGTCGTCGAACGCACCATCGCATGGCTCAACCGATGCCGCCGCCTCGCCAAGGACTGGGAAAACCTTAGCCGCACCGCGCTCGCCATTCTCCGCCTCGCTTCCATTCGCCTCATGATGCGAAGGCTCTGCCAGCCTTGAGAATGTTTGCGGACCGACTCTTACGGTTCTGCCGTTCTGGGGCAGGGCGATCGCCCGGCCTGCGCCGGCAACGTCCCCGTCCGGGAACACCGCCAGATCGCCGCGCGGCGTGAGGGACACCTCCCCGCGCCGCTCGCCGGGGATCACCCGGATCGCGTCGACCAGGGACCGCAGCGCCTCCGCCGCAGGCCCGGCCGTCGCGGGATCAGCCAGCGCCCCCTCCAGAACCTCGACCCGGCCGACGCATCCGACGGATGCCTCCCCGGTCGGTTGTTGCAGGCCGCGCATGGCGCCGGGCATCGCCGCGGGCAGTCGGATCGCCACGCCCGCGGGAGCGCGGTCCGCACCGGCCGCGGGGCTCCCCCGCCGGTCAGCCTGCGCCGGCGCCGAGCAGGCCCTCGGGCAGGATCGGCAGGTCGCGGATGCGCCTGCCCGTCGCGTGGAACACGGCGTTGGCTACCGCCGCCGCGACGCCGACCGCGCCGATCTCGCCGATGCCCTTGGCGCCGAGCGGGCCTGCATGCGGGTCCACCTCGTCCACGAAATGGATGCGGATGTCGGCGGGGATGTCGGCATTCACCGGGATCGCGACGCCCGACAGGTTCTTTGAGAGGAACCGCCCGAGCGCCGGGTCCACCACCGACGCCTCCATCGCCGCCATCCCCCAGCCCCAGGTGATGCCGCCGATCATCTGGCTGCGCGCCGTGCGCGGGTTGACGATGCGCCCGACCGAGTAGCTGCCGACCGCGCGCCGCAGCCGCATCAGGCCGAGCTCGGGGTCCACCGCGACCTCGACGAAGACCGCGCCGAAGGTGCGCATCGCATGGCTGCCGGCATGGCCCGCCGCGTCGAAGGGCCGGCCGAACTCGTAGCGGCCCTCGGCCGACAGATCCGCAAGGCCGGCGCGGCGCAGCAGCGCCTCCGGCGCCTCGGCCGGGGCGCCCAGCGAAGCCGGCTGCAGCGCCGCGATCCCGTCGAGCCGCGCGCGCAGCTTCCGCGCCGCGTCCTGCACCGCCGCCCCGACGCAGGCGGTGGAGGAGGAGCCGAAGGTGCCGCCCGTCTCCGGCAGGTCGGTGTCGCCGTGGCGCAGCGTGACGCGCTCGATCGGGATGCCGAGCTCGCCGGCGGCGATCTGCGGGAAGATGGTCAGCGTGCCGGTGCCGATGTCCTGCGTGCCGGCCTCCAGCACCACCTGCCCGTCGGCGCGCAGCGTGATCCGCGCGCTCGCCGGGAAGCGGAACACCGTCATGATGCAGGACGCCATGCCGGTGCCGAGGATCCAGTGCCCGTCGCGCGCCGCCTGGCGCGGCCGCTCGCGCCAGCCGAACAGCGCCGCGCCTTCCCCATAGGCCTCGCGCAGCTTCTTCGACGACCAGGGCCGGCCGTCGGAGGGATCGGCGTCGGCGTGGTTCGCCAGCCGCAGGTCGAGCGGGTCCATCCCCAGCGCATGGGCCATCTCGTCCATCGCGCTCTCCAGCGCGAACATCCCCGGGCCCTCATGCGGCGCGCGCATGGCCATCGGGATGTTGAGGCTGGTGCGCGCCATCCGCGCCGAGAGCTGCAGCGCCGGCGTCGCATACATCCCGGCGCTGCCGGCATGCGCGAACTCGATGTAGTCGTCGGTCAGCGAGGTGTTGGAGACGCTGGCATGCCGCACCGCCGTCAGCCGCCCGGCGGCGTCGGCGCCGAGCGTCACCTCCTGCGCCACCTCCGGCTGGTAGCCGGTCATCGTGTACATCTGCGCCCGCGTGTAGGCGAGCCGCACGGGCCGGCCGGTCACCTGCGCCGCGACGGCCGCCAGCAGCTGGTGCGGCCAGGTGTAGCCCTTGGCGCCGAAGCCGCCGCCGGTGTGCGCGGCCAGCACGCGGATGCGCTCCGGCGCCAGGCCGAGCGCGCCGGCCAGGCCGTAGCGCACGCCATAGGTCCATTGCGCCGCCGTGTGCAGCGTGAGCCGCCCGTCCTCCCACACCGCGAGCGTCGCGGAGTTCTCCATCGGGTTGTGGTGCCGCGGCGGCTGGTGGTAGCGCGCGGCCACGCGATGCGCGGCGGCGGCGAGGCCGGCCGGCACGTCGCCGCGCGCCAGGTCCGGCTCCTCGAAGACGTAGAAGCTCTCGCGGGACGGGACCTCGGCCCGCTCGCCGCTGAACAGCAGCGGCGCGTCGGCCGCGTAGCGCGCGGCGACGCGGGCGGCGCCGGCCTCGGCGGCTTCCGGCGTCGCCGCCAGCACGATCGCGACGGGCTGGCCCTCGAAGCGGATGACGTCGTCCTGCATGGGCTGCACCGCGGTCGCCATCGGCGGCGTCGTCACCGCGGCGAAGCGCGGCATGTCGGCCGCCGTCAGCACGCGCGCCACGCCCGGCACGGCGAGCGCCGGCGCGGGATCGAGCGCGACCAGCCGACCGCGCGCGATCGGCGCGGTGACCAGCGCGGCGTGCAGCAGACCGGGCAGCTTCACGTCGGCGGCGAAGCGCGCCGCGCCCGTCACCTTGATCCGCCCGTCGCGGCGCGGCATGGGGGAGCCGAGACCCTCGTTCATGGCGCGTGTCCTTCCGCGATCATGCCGATGACCCTGAGCGCGGCGTTCCGCGCCAGCGGGACCTTGTAGCCGTTGTGGGAGAGCGGCCGCGCCTCGGCGAAGGCGGGCTCCAGCGCCGCGCGCAGCGCCGCCGTGTCGTCGAGCGAGAGGCCGGCCAGCGCCGCCTCCGCCGCCGGCAGCCGCCAGGGCTTCATCGCGACCGAGCCGAGCGCGAGCCGCGCGCGGCGGATGGTGCGCCCGTCCAGCACCAGCGCGCCGGCGGCCGAGACCAGGGCGTATTCGTAGCTTTCGCGCTCGCGGATCTTGAGGTAGGCGGAGCGCGGCGCGGGGCCGGGCAGCTCGATCGCTACGATGATCTCGCCCGCCCGCAGCGCGGTGTCGGCGGCGGCGCCCGCGGCATCCGGCAGCAGGTGCAGGTCGCCGAGCGGGATGCGGCGCGCCCCCGCCGGCCCCGCCACCACCACCACCGCATCCAGCGCGGCGAGCGCCACGGCGGGGTCGGAGGGCTGCGTCGCGACGCAGGCCTCGGTCCAGCCGAAGATGGCGTGGCGCTCGTTCAGCCCGTGCAGCGCGGCGCAGCCCGAGCCGGGCGCGCGGCGGTTGCAGGGCAGGCTCTCCTCGGCGCGGAAATAGGCGCAGCGCGTCTTCTGCAGCAGGTTGCCGCCGATGGTCGCCAGGTTGCGCAGCTGCGCCGAGGCCGCCTTGTGGATCGCCTGGCGCAGCACCGGGTAGCCGGCGCGCACGGCGGGATGCGCGGCGACGTCGTTCAGCCGCGCCAGCGCGCCGAGGGAGAGCCCGCCATCGGGCAGCGGCGCGATCGCGTCGAGGCCGGGCAGGCGCGAGATGTCGGCGAGGCGCGCGGGGGCGGCGATGCCGAGCCGCATCCAGTTCAGCAGTTCCGTGCCGCCGGCCAGCGGCATGGCGCCCGCGGCGGCGAGCCGCGTCGCCTCCTCGAGGCTCGCGGGGCGCGCCAGGGTGAAGGGCTGCATCGCTCAGGCCTCCCCGCGCGCCATGCGCGCCGCGGCGTCCTGCACCGCCGCGGTGATCTGCGGATAGGCGGCGCAGCGGCAGAGGTTGCCGCTCATCCATTCGCGGATCTCGGCCTCGCTGCCGGCGTGGCCCTCGGTGATGCAGGCGACGGCCGAGACCACCTGGCCGGGCGTGCAGTAGCCGCACTGGAAGGCATCGTGGTCGATGAAGGCCTGCTGCACCGGGTGCAGCGTGCCGTCCGCGCGCGCCAGCCCCTCCACCGTGGTGACAGACCGGCCGTCCAGCGTCGCGGCGAGGACGAGGCAGGCATTCACCCGCCGGCCGTCGAGCAGCACGGTGCAGGCGCCGCAGGCGCCCTCGTTGCAGCCCTTCTTCGCGCCGGTCAGGTCCAGCCGCTCGCGCAGCCAGTCGAGCAGCGTCGTCCGCGGGTCAAGCCCCGCCAGGTCGTGCACGGCGCCGTTCACGCGCAGCGTCGGCGCGGCTGCCGGTGCCGCGGCCGGCTGCGCCGCCACCGGCAGGGCCGGCGCCAGCGCGGCAAGTGAGGCGGCGCGCACCAGGTCGCGGCGCAGCGGTGCCGGGTCCATGGGTGTCATCGCGCATCTCCCGTGAGGGCGGAGGTCGTGCGGATCGTCACGTCGGATCTCCCTGGCTTCGGTGCCGGCGGCGCGACGGCAGGCCGCGCCGCCTGCACGCTCCTATGCCCGACGGGGCGGCGCCGCCGCTCGGCCCGGCCTTGCGCGGATCGGGCGATCTTGCTGCGTCCCGCCGACCGGCCGCCGCTCAGCGCGGGGCCCCGAGGCGCAGCACGGCGCGACCCTGCATGCGGCCGTCGAGCAGGGCGCGCGCCGCGTCCGGCGCCGCGTCCAGCGCGACCCTTTGGATCACGGCGTCGAGACCGGCGGGCCCGCGTTCGGCCCAGCGCGCCCAGCCGGCGGCCCGGCGGGACTGCACCGCCTCGCGCATGTCGAGCCCGACCAGGGTGACGCCGCGCCGGATGAAGGGCGCGAGCCCGGTGTGCAGCGCCCGGCCGCGCACATCGCCGAGCGCGACCACGGTGCCGCCGCGCTGCGTGCCGCCGCTCAGCCGCGCCAGCGTCGCGCCGCCGAGCACGTCCACCGCCGCCGCC
>NZ_JAAVNE010000056.1 GCF_012103215.1 Falsiroseomonas selenitidurans | reverse complement strand
GGCCGGCAGCGCGATCAATCGCGGGATCTTGGATTGCGCTGGATGAGGTTGGGCTTTTCACGGCGCGGCGCGGTGCAGCTTGAGGAGGTTGTGGACGGTGCAGAGCATCGCCCATTCGCCTCTGACGTTGGTGAGACCGCGTAGCAGGAACTGGCGAAAGCCTCTGGCCTATTTGATCGGCCCGAAGACCGGTTCGACGACCTGCTTGCGCAGCCGGTATCGACTTCGCCGACCGGCCTTGCGGATCGTGTCGGCCATGGCCTGCATCAGCTGCTTGCGCTTGAGCACGCGCCCGGCCGTGGGATCTGTCTCGCCATGGCGGATGCGGCCTGGCGAGAGGTATGGCCGTACGCCGCGGTCGGCCGGGCCAGCGAGGTTGGCCTCGGTTGCGAAGCCGCTATCGCCGGACACCTCACGGTGCTTGCGGCCGAGGTTCGCACGCGCCTGATCCACCAGCGGGAGCAGGGCTGCGTAGTCCGCCGGGTTGGTGGCCAGGCGCTGGGCGACGATGATCTGGTGCGCGGCATCGACCGCGATCTGGCCGTTGTAGCCGGCGATGAAGCCGCCGCCACTGGGCATGATGCGGCTGTCGCCATCGGTGAAATTGCGCTGGGCGCGGTCGGGCGGCTGGCCTGTGGGCGTGGTCTTGCGCGCGCCGCGTTCCTGCATGCCCGATGACGGCCCGGGGCCTTCCGGTTCATTGCTGCCAGGCTCGGCTTTCGCCTCTTTCGCCTCGGCGTCCAGCTGTGCCTTGGCCGCGCGGATACGCGCCAGCCGGCGTTGCTTGTCGGCCATCCAGTCGGGCATCTCGTCGCCGCGCCGGCCCGCGCCGTGCTGCGCATCCTCCGCCGCATCCGCCGCATCGGCCTGGTCGAGCCAGGATTGCACCTCGGCCGCCAGCTTCGGCTCCTGGCTCATCATGTGCCTGTAGCTCATGGCCTTATGTCGGCTGGCATTGGCGCGCAGCTTGGTGCCGTCCACCGCGACATGCCCCAGCTTGACCAAGCCGGCCGCCTGGCACAGCCGAAGCACCTGCACGAACAGGTCCGACAACGCGCCCAGGTGCCGGCGGCGGAAGTCGCTGATGGTACGGAAATCCGGCCGGTTCAGACCGGTGACCGCCATCACGTCCGTCCGCTCCTCGCAGGCCCGCGCCAGTTGCCGGCTGGAGTAGACGCCCCGGCTGTAGCCATACAGCAGCAGCGCCACCAGCATGCCGGGATGGTAGGGCGGTTGGCCCTGCTCGCCCTTGTAGACGCCTACGATCGCCGAAAGGTCCAAGGCCTCCCGCACCGTGTCCCGCACAAAATGCGCAAGATGGACGGGCGGCACAAACTCATGCACCGACCGCGGTAAAAGCCATGTCTGATCCACGTCCCAGGGCCGGAAGGTCTTGCTCATACCCGGCGGTGAATCAAACCAAGGCCTGATCGGATAGCGATTTCTCGGACAGGCTCCTAGCGCATTCAAGCCTTGCGGCTTCGCAAGGCGACTCGGAAAATGCGTCGAACCAATAAGCTGGAGCCGTTTCACCGCCTTCGCTTGGAGTGAAACGGTTCCAGCGCGTGTGGAAAGACGGGCTGCGGGGCCGGCCCCAGAGGCCTGGAATTCTGAATGGGTCCCCTTCACGCGGGGGGGGGCCCCGCGACGCGCCGCCGGAGGAGGTCCGGTGTGGGGGAATGCGACGCGCCGCGGGGGCCGGCCGAATGGCGGGGGGCGCCATGAGGCCTCAATTGCCAAGGTTACACCTTGATCTGCCCGCACCCAAAAGGGTTTCACATCACTTTGGCATGCAAGGCGGACGCTGCACCCATGCCAAAGGCGCGCGACCCTTCTTGCTGGAATCGGGCGCCCCCGGCCCATGCCGATCCGCCCTTCCGGCAATGCGGCAAGCTGCCAGGCGCGTGCAGAACGCCCCCGACCTTTGCGCAACACGTGCATTCTGCGCCAGACTGCACCCTGCAACGGTCGGATCCTGACATGCGTGCAAACAGAGTGCGTCTCGACACCCGTGGTCGGGTCCTGCTGCCCCCCGCCCTGCGGGAAGCATCGGCGCTGCAACCAGGAATGAAGCTGGATGTCGCGGTCGAGGAAGGGGAGCTGCATGTAAGCCCCAGCGAAACCGCCATCCGCGGCCGCGCCCCGACGCTGGACCGCAAGGGCCGGCTGACCCTGCCCGGCGGGCTGCGCCGGTCGCTCGGCCTCGCGCCAGGGGCGACGCTGCTGCTGCGGGTGGATGCGCCCGGCCTGCGGCTGGTGGCGCCCGGCCGGCTGTTCCAGCGCATCCGCACCGCGCGCCTGGCGCTGGAGGAGGCCCTGCAGCAGGGGTGAGGCCGCCGGCCGGACGCTGCGCAGGAGGAGGGCGGACGGCTATCCGGGCGCCTTGGGCCCGGGCTGTGTCCAGGCTGCCCGCCGACGCATCGGCGCCACGGGTTCCGCCAGGGCCGCCGCGCCTGTAAGGCTGGCCCGGGCGAGAGGAGCTTCGCTTGGCCAATCTGTTCCGCGACCGCCGATTCCTGGTCCTGCTGGCGCTGGGCTTTTCCGCCGGCGTGCCGCTGCCATTGACCGCCTTCACGCTGCGCCAGTGGTTTTCCGAATCCGGGGTCTCGCTGACCGCCATCGGGCTGACGGCGCTGATCGGGCTGGCCTATGCCTTCAAATTCCTCTGGTCGCCGGTGCTGGACCATGCGGCGCCGCCCGCCTTCCGCCGGCTCGGCCGGCGGCGCGGCTGGCTGGCCAGCATCCAGCCGCTGCTGGCGCTGGCCATCCTCGGCCTCGGCTTCACCGACCCGGTGGCGTCGGCGGCGGTGACGGTGCTGGTCGCCGTGCTGGTCGCCTTCCTCTCGGCCAGCCAGGACATCGTGGTGGATGCCTACCGGATCGAGGTGCTGGAGGAGACGGAGCAGGGCTACGGCCTGGCCTGCTACATCTGGGGCTATCGCGGCGCGCTGCTGGCGGCCAATGCCGGCGCCCTGGCCATTGCCACCTTCGCCGGCTGGACCGCCGCCTTCGCCTATTGCGCGGCGCTGATCGGCATCGGCTTCCTGGCGGTGCTGGCCGGGCCGGAACCGGCGGCGCCCCCGGTCGAGGTGCTGCCCTGGTCGCGGCGGCTGAAGCTGGCCGTGGTGGATCCCTTCGTGGATTTCATGGGCCGCCGCCATTGGGTGGCGATCCTGGCCTTCGTCGCCCTGTTCAAGCTGGGCGAGGCGCTGGCCGGCATCATGACCGCGCCCTTCTACCGCGAGCTCGGCTTCTCCCGGCTGGAAGTGGCGGCGGTCGGCAGTGTCTTCGGCCTGTTCATGACACTGGGCGGCGCGCTGGCCGGCGGCTGGGTGGTGGCCCGGCTCGGCACGGCGCGGGCGCTTGTCGTCACCGGCCTGCTGCAGATGCTGTCCAACCTGATGTATGTGGCGCTGGCGCAGGCCGGCTATTCGCCGCCCATGCTCTGGGCCCAGGTGGGGGTGGAGAACTTCACCGACGGCCTCGCCGATGCCGCCTTCGTCACCTACCTCTCCGCCCTGACCAGCCGCAGCTTCACCGCCACGCAATATGCCCTGCTGTCCTCCCTCGCCGCGGTGCCGCTGCGCACGCTGGGGGCTTCCTCCGGCTGGCTGGCGGCCGGGCTGGGCTGGTCCTGGTTCTTCGGGCTGACCACCCTGGCCGCCCTGCCGGCCATGGGCATCATGCTGTACCTGCTGGCCCGGCTGCCGCCGCCACCACAACCCGCGAGGATCCCGTGAGCCCGCTCTGGCTGACGCCGCTGCTGCTGGTGGTGTCCAACGTGCTGATGACCTTCGCCTGGTACGGTCATCTGAAGCAGCCCGCCTGGCCGCTCTGGCTGGCGGTGCTGGCCAGCTGGGGCATCGCCTTCTTCGAATACTGCTTCGCCGTCCCGGCCAACCGCCTGGGCTACGGCACCTTCACCGGCCAGCAGCTGAAGGTGATGCAGGAGGTGATCACGCTGGCGGTCTTCGCCGTCTTCAGCGTGATGTTCCTGGGCGAGCAGCTGCGCTGGACCTATTTCGCCGCCATGGGCTGCCTGCTGGCGGCGGTGGTCTTCATCTTCCTGCCGGTGGAGTAGCGGCAGGCTACGCCGCCAGCACCCCGTGCTGGCGCAGGAAGCGCAGCAGCGGCAGCAACGGCAGGCCGAGGATGGCGCTGTGCTCGCCTTCCACCTGCGCCATCAGCTGCACGCCCAGCCCTTCCAGCCGATAGGCGCCGACGCTGGCCAGCAGCACCTCCCCCTCCGCCGCCAGATAGGCATCGAGGAATTCCTCGGAGAAGTCGCGCAGGGTCAGCCGCGGCGTGGTCACGTCCTGCCAGATGCGCTGGCCGCCGCGCCACGCCACCGTGCCGTTCACCAGCTCGTGCCGCCGGCCGCGCAGCGCCAGCAGCTGGCGGCGCGCCGCCGCCATATCCGCCGGCTTGTCGTACCAGATCCCGTCGCAGACCAGCAGCTGGTCACCGCCGATCACCAGCGCATCCGGCCAGCGGCGCGCCACCCGCATCGCCTTGGCCTCGGCCAGCATCAGCGCCGCCTCGGTCGGGGGGATGCCCTCTGCCTGGGCGGATTCCTTGATCGCCGCCTCATCCACCGCGGCGGCCACCGCCTCGAAGCGCAGGCCGGCAGCAATCAGTACGGCGCGGCGGCTGGCGGAGGCGCTGGCCAGGACCAGCTTCGGGGTCTCGGCCTGCATCAGCCGGCCGGCCCGCCCAGCACGACGGAGGCCGGGTCGATGGAGCGCGGCGCCTCCGCCGGCCTGGCGCCGCGGCGGGCATGCCAGGCGTCCATCAATTGCAGCACGGTGGCCGCCGTTTCCTCGATCGAGCGGCGGGTCACGTCGATCACCGGCCAGCCATGCCGGGTGCAGAGCCGCCGCGCCGCCTGGATCTCCGCCTTCACCGCCTCATGGTCCACATAATCCGTGGCATCGTGGTGCACGCCATGCGCGCCGATCAGCTTCAGCCGGTGCCGGCGGATCTCGATCAGCGCGCTGACCTCGATATGCAGGCCGATCACCGGGCAGGGGGCGGTCTCCAGCTCCGGCGGCAGGGGCGCGCCGGGCACCAGCGGCACATTCGCCGCCTTGATGCCGCGGTTTGCCAGGTAGAAGCAGGTCGGCGTCTTGGAGGAGCGGGAGACGCCGACGATGCAGACATCGGCCTCCGCAATCCCGGCCGTGCCCTGGCCGTCATCATGGGCCAGCACGTAGTGCATGGCATCGATCCGGCGGAAATAATCCGCATCCATCACATGCTGCGCGCCGCGCTTTTCCCGCGCCTGTTCACCGATCTCCCGCTGCAGCAGTTCCATCACCGGCTCCAGCGGCGACATATGCTCGATCCCGAGGCGCTTGCACTGCTCCTCCAGCGCATGGCGCAGGCTGCGGTCCACCAGCGTATGCAGCACCGGCCCCGGCTCCGCCTCGATCCCCTCCAGCACCCGGTCGAGCTGGAGGCGGGAGCGCACCAGCGACCAGCGGTGATGCACCACATGCGGGTCCTCGAAGCGCGACAGGGTGGCGCGGGCGATGGAATTCAGCGTCTCCCCGGTGCTGTCGGAGACGAGGTGCAGGTTGATGGTGCGGTTCGGCATGGCGGTGGCGAACTCCCCCGGAGCTGGCCCGCTTCTGGCGATGGGACCGGGCTCGGATGATGGGGATGGCGGGGAAAACCCGGCCCGGTCAAGCCCGAAGCGGCGCGGAGCGGGGACAACCGGCCCGAACCGTGCACCGGGGGGCAGTCCCCCGCGCCGCCGCGCCCGGAGCGGGGAGAACAGGATTCAGCATGGCCGGCCAGACGCTTGCGGGCCAAGGCTCGCCTGGACAGGTCTGTGGACAAGTGGCGTGGGACAGTTGATCCACAGCGTCCACAGGGCCCTACACCTACATCTCCCAATAAGGATTCTTTCTCTCTTTGGGAGATTGGCGTTTCCGCGGCCGTGCCGTAGGCAGGGCAGGCAAGGAATGGGGGAGGCAGAGCGTGTCGGCAGAGCCAGTCGGTACCGCCATGGCGGACGCGAAACCCCTGCTGCGCGCCCTGGGCGGGGAGGCCGTCTGGCCGCCGCCGATGTGGCTGATGCGCCAGGCCGGCCGCTACCTGCCCGAATACCGGGAGGTGCGGGCCCAGGCCGGCGGCTTCATCGCGCTGTGCACCAACCCGGCGATGGCGGCGGAGGTGACGCTGCAGCCGATCCGCCGCTACGGCATGGACGGCGCCATCCTGTTCTCCGACATCCTGATGGTGCCCTGGGCGCTGGGCCAGCCGCTGCGCTTCGCCGAGGGCGAGGGCCCGGTGCTGGAGCCGCTGCGCGACCTGGCGGCGGTGAACGCGCTGGAGCTGAATGCGGTGCGGGAGCGCGTGGCACCAATCCTGGAGACGGTGCGCCGGGTGCGCGAAGCGGTGGATGCGCAGCACCCGAAGACGGCGCTGATCGGCTTCGCCGGCAGCCCCTTCACGGTCGCCTGCTACATGGTGGAAGGCCATGGCAGCCGGGACTTCGCGACGACGCGCCAGATGGCCTTCACCGACCCGGCGCTGTTCGGCAAGCTGATCCGCACCCTGGTGGAAGCCACCACGGAATACCTGCTGGCCCAGGCGGAGGCAGGGGCGGAGGCGCTGATGCTGTTCGACAGCTGGGCCGGCCTGCTGCCGCCCAGCCAGTTCCGCCGCTGGGTGATCGAGCCGACGGCGACCATCGTGCGCCACCTGAAGCGGCTGCACCCCTCCATCCCCATCATCGGCTTTCCCCGCCTGGCCGGCCCGCTGATCGGCGAATATGCGCTGCGCACCGGGGTGAACACGGTGGCGATGGACACCTCCATGGATCCGCGCTTCGCGGCCTCCGCCGTGGCGCCCACCGTGGGCCTGCAGGGCAATCTGGACCCGCTGGCGCTGATCGCCGGCGGCGGGGCGCTGGAGGCGGAGGCGCGGCAGATCCTGGCGGCGATGCGCGGCCGGCCCTTCGTGTTCAACCTGGGCCACGGGATCGAGAAGGTGACACCGCCCGAGCATGTGGCGGCGCTGGTGCGCATCGTCCGCTCCGGCGGCTGAGGGTCCGGGAAGGCGGCCGCGCCGGCGCGGCGGACAAAGGCTGTCGGGGGAAGGCTACTTCGGCAGCAGGACGAACAATGCGGCCGGGTCGCGCATCCGTCCCGCCCGCTCCGCCGCCGCCTCTCCCCAGCCGGTGAACAGATCCGCCCGCGCGGCGCCGCGGATCGCCCCGCCGGTGTCCTGCGCCACCGCCAGGCGCCGCAGGGGCGCCCCGGCGGGATCACGGCCCGCCACCCACACCGGCGCGCCCAGCGGCGTCTGGCGACGGTCCACGGCCAGCGAACGGCCCGGTGTCAGCGGCGCGCCCAGGGCACCCAGTGGTCCCGTATCCGCCGCCAGCCCCGGCAGCGGGCGGAAGAACACGTAGCTCGGGTTGCGGTTCATCAGTGCCGCGGCTTCCGCCGGCGTCGCCGCGGCCAGCCAGGCGCGGATGGACTGCATCGAGACGTCCTCGCGCGCCAAGGCGCCGATCTCCACCAGGCTGCGGCCGATGGCGTGGTAGGGGTGGCCGTTCTGCGCCGCATAGCCCAGCCGCAGCACCGCGCCATCCGGCATTCGAACCCGGCCTGAGCCCTGGATCTGCAGGAAGAAGGCGTCCACCGGGCTGTCCACCCAGACCAGTTCCAGCCCGCGCCCGTCCAGCGCGCCGGCCAGGATCTCCGCCCGGCTGGGCAGCGGCAGCAGCCGGCCATCGCGCACCTGGCCGGCGGTGCGGCGGCCGGCGAGGTCGGGGACGAAGGCGCCCAGATCCACCTCCACCAGCTCCGGTGGCCGGCCGTGCAGCGGGGTGGCATAGGTGGCGCTGGGCGTGGGGCTGCCGCGCAGCTCCGGCTCGTAATAGCCGGTCAGCACATCCTGCCCGACGGCAAGGACGCTGAAATGGCGCTCGAAGAAGTCGCGCGCCGCGCCGGTGTCAGCCTGTGGCAGGCGGGCGGCGGCGGTGCAGGCCTGGGTGAAGTTACCGGCGCGGAGGGCCAGTTCCCCTGCGCCGCCCAGCGGCCGGTCCTCCGGCATCCGGGCGAGCACGGCGCAGCTGGCGCGGAAGGCGGGCAGGGCGGCCTCCACCCGGTCCCCCGCCCACCCCGGCAGCTCGGTGAATGCCACCTGCCGCGGATAGGAAACCGGCTCCGCACATCCCGCCAGCGCCAGCAGCCCCGCCAGGAGAAGGCTTCGCCACACGACCGCGGCCGCGTCGCAAAAAATCAGGCGGAGCGGGTAGCGACCAGCCGCCAGGTCGGATCGGCGGCGCGCAGGTCGCGCTGGAAGGTCCAGATGTCGGTCAGCTCCGTCACCGCCTCGGCCCCGGCGGAGACGCTGCCGTCGCGCGCCGTGGTCAGGTTGATCTGGTCGCTGACAAAGCGAACGGTGATGTCCGCCACGGTGCCACGCAGGTCGGCGGCTTCGATCCCGGCCTCCTGCATCGCGCGGACCTCGCTGCGCTGGGTCTCCCCGGCCTGTTCGCGGGCGGTGATCGCGCCCTCGAAGCCGCCATAGGTCTCGTCGCCCAGCAGGGCGCGCAGGGTCTCCCGGTCGCCACGGGCGAAGGCGTCCACGATCATGCGGAAGGCGCCCTCCGCCCCGTTCAGGAAGGCGTGTGGTTCGAAGGCCGGGTCGACGCCACGGATGCGGGACAGGGCCTGGCCCACCGGGCCGCGCGCATCAGGCACCACATGGCGGGTGCTGTTGGCCGGGGCTGCCGGCGGCAGTTCGGGCAGGTCGTTCTCCGCCTGCGGCGCCTTGGCGCGCGGGTCGAAGGGCGCCCCGGCCTCGCGCGGCGGGCGCTCGAAGCCCGTGCGGCGGCCGAGCACGCTGCGCAGGCGCAGGACCAGGAAGGCCGCCACCATTGCGAACAGGATCAGATCGACAGGAAAGCCGCCGGACATTGCCAACTCCTCATCAGGGCCTCACTTAAGGCGGCCCCAGCCCCCCCGCAACGGCCCGCGGCGGATTGCACCCCAAGGCCGTGCGATCCCTGCGCCGAAGCCTCGACAACCAGCCCGGAACGCGGCATGCGCGTCCCGGATCGCCCTTGGACGGACCGGAACCCCCATGATCCTGCTGCGCCACGGCCAGAGCGAATTCAACCTGCACTTCAGCGCCACGCGGCGCGACCCCGGCATCGCTGATCCGCGGCTGACGCCGCTCGGCCACCAGCAGGCGGAAGCGGCGGCCGAGGCGCTGGCGGCGCAGGGCATCACGCGCATCATCGCCTCCCCCTACACCCGTGCCCTGCAGACCGCGGCGCCGGTGGCGCGACGGCTCGGGCTGAAGGTGATGGTGAACCCGCTGGTGCGGGAACGCTACGCCTTCACCTGCGATATCGGCAGCCCCTGCACGGCGCTCGGCGCCGAATGGCCGCATCTGGACTTCTCCCACATGGAGGAGACCTGGTGGCCGCTGCAGGAGGAACCGGCCGACCAGGTGATGGCCCGCGCCGCCCGCTTCCGCGGCGAGATGGCGGCGCTGCAGGATTGGTCCGACACGCTGGTGGTGGCGCATTGGGGCTTCATCCTGGCGATGACCGGCCAGAGCATGCCGAACGGCGCCTGGCTGCGCTGCGACCCGACCGAGCCGGCGCTGACCGAGGTGAGCTGGAAGCACCATTGATCGGTGCCGTGACTGGCCGCGGGCGGTGGCCCGTGGTAGCCGGGCGCCGCCGATGCATCTGAGCGGGAACCCCCGATGTCCAACACCAATGCACCCTCCTCGCCGATCCCCAACGGTGCGCCGGCCGGCCAGCCCGCACCGCCTCTCCAGCTGAACATCCAGTACACCAAGGACCTGTCCTTCGAGGTTCCGGGCGCGCCGGAGATCTATGTGACGCTGCGCGAGCAGCCGCGGGTGGACCTGGCGCTGGACGTGCAGGCACGGCCGGTGGAGCAGGGGCAGAACGTGTTCGAGGTCTCGCTGCAGATCCGCGCCGACGCCAAGGTGGGCGATACCCCCTGCTTCATCGCGGAGCTGGTCTATTGCGGCGTCTTCACCGTGAATGTGGACCAGCAGCAGCTGGAGCCGGTGCTGCTGGTGGAATGCCCGCGCCTGCTGTTCCCCTTTGCCCGCAACATCCTGGCCGATATCACCCGCGATGGCGGCTTCCCGCCGGTGATGCTGGCGCCGATCGACTTCGTGGCGCTGTGGCAGAGCCGCCGCGGCCCGGGCGCCCAGGCCGGCACGCAGCCGCCGGTCGGCGTCGCCTGATCCGGCAGCCATCCGGCCCGCCGGCGCGATGACGAAGCCCGGCACGCCGCGCGGCGCTGGCCTGCTGCGCCGCGCCGGTGGCGACGGACGCTGGCGCGCGGCCCTCACCCGGCGGCTGGACGGGCCCGGCTTCTGGCGGGCGCTGGCCACCGCCTTCGCGCTGGGCGCCGCCACGGCGCTGGCGCTGCCGCCGCTCCATATGGTGCCGGTGCTGCTGCTGACGCTGCCTGGCCTGTTCATCATGGCCGGCAGCGCGCCCACGGCGCGCCGCGCCGCGCTGGTCGGGCTGTTCTGGGGCTGGGGCTTTCACGTCGCCGGGCTGCACTGGCTCACCATCGCCGTGCTGACGGAGGTCGAGCGCTTCTGGTGGCTGGTGCCGGTCGCAGTGCCGGCTCTGGCCCTGCCGCTGGGCGCCTTCACCTTGCTGCCGGCGCTGGTGATGCGCCTGGCACGGCCGGGCTGGCCGCGGATGCTGGCCTTCGGCGCCGCCTGGGTCGCGGCGGAAATGCTGCGCGGCGTCGTCTTCACGGGCTTTCCCTGGAACCTGCTCGGCACCGTCTGGGCCTTTGCCAGCCTGCCGCTGCAGGCGGCGGCCTGGATCGGCGTGCATGGCCTGTCGCTGGCCACCGTGCTGCTGGCCCTTGCGCCATTGGCCGGCCGCCGCGGCTGGACGACCGCCGGGCTGGCACTGCTGGGCTTCGCCGCGATCGGCCTTGGCCGGCTCTGGCCGCAGGAGCCGGAACCGGAGCCGGTCGCCCTGGTGCTGGTGCAGGGCAATGTGGCGCAGGAGGCGAAGTGGCGGGAGGAAACCCGCATGCCGATCTTCCGCCGCTACATCGACCTCACGGCCGGCGGCGTGCGCACCGCCCGACAGGAGGCACCGGAAAGCCGCATCGTCGCGGTCTGGCCGGAAACCGCCAGCCCCTTCCTGCTGGCCTCCGACCCCCAGGCCGCGGCGATGGCGACGGCGTCGCTGCCGCCCGGCGCGCTGCTGCTGGCCGGTTCCGTGCGCGCCGAATTCGGCGCCGATGGCCGCGCCAGCCGGGTCTGGAACAGCCTGGTGGCACTCGATGCGCAGGGCGCGGTGCTGGATGCCTATGACAAGGTGCATCTGGTGCCGTTCGGCGAATACACGCCGCTGCGCGGGCTGCTGCCGATCCGCCTCGTGGTCTCGGCGCTGGATTTCAGCGCCGGACCGGCGCGGCGCGCCATCAGCCTGCCGGGCCTGCCCAGTTTCGGCGGGTTGATCTGCTACGAGGTGATCTTCCCCGGCGCGGTGACGCCGGCGGTGCGTCCCGGCTTCCTGCTCAACATCACCAACGATGCCTGGTTCGGCGTTTCCGCCGGGCCGTACCAGCACCTGGCCACGGCGCGGCTGCGCGCGGTGGAGGAGGGGCTGCCGCTGGTGCGCGCGGCGCAGACCGGCATTTCCGCGGTCTTCGACGCGCGGGGCCGGGTGGTGGCGCGACTGGGGCTGGCCGAGACGGGTGTCGTGGTTGCGCCCTTGCCGAAGCCGTTGCCGGCGACGCCCTTCGCCCATCTCGGATTGTGGAGCCCCGCGATTTTTCTCGTTCTGGTTTCATTTTTATCGGTTTGGGGCTCGATTAGGCGAACCAGCCCGCGCGACGACGAACTGTCCTAAGGACACGACGCATCCGGGGGTATGGGAGCTTTATTGAGATTTCTCAAAAGAGTTGACAATTCGTGACCACCCGGATACGCCTTGTTGCGGCCGGTTGTGGGCACCCAATGTGCCCATGGTCGCGCCCGCCCTGGCCAGGATGGCCCCCTGAACGGGTGTTCCCTTCTTCCCGTGACGTGGAGTGTGCGTGTTGGCCATCCCCAGCGAAGACGTGGTCGAGCGCGCCGAGCGGGAGCACCGTCCCAGCCCGATCGACGTGCATGTTGGCAGCCGCGTGCGCCTGCGTCGCACGCTCCTCGGCATGAGCCAGGAAAAGCTGGGCGAGGCGCTGGGACTGACCTTCCAGCAGGTGCAGAAGTACGAAAGGGGCGTGAACCGGATCGGCGCCAGCCGGCTGTTCGACCTCTCCCGCGTGCTGGATGTGCCGATCGGCTTCTTCTTCGACGACATGCCGCCCGAGATGGGCGGCAGCCAGGGCAACCGCCGCTTCGGCGGTTTCCAGGAGCAGCAGGACGGCTTCGAGGACGATACGCTGCACCGGCGGGAGACGCTGGAGCTGGTCCGCGCCTATTACCGCATCACCGACGCCTCCGTCCGCAAGCGGGTTTTCGACCTGATCAAGAGCCTGACACCCACCGAGCAGGCTTGACGTCAGCGCAACTGGGGGTTGTCGAAGGACGGTTCCCGATAGCGGCGCAGGGCTGCGGACAATGCCTCCGCCAGGTCGCGTTTCTCAGCGTCTGAGAGGAAGCCGCCAAGCTCGATGCGCCGGTTGCGCTGCAGCAGGATCAGCCGCGAGGCGGCGCCCGGCCTCTCCTCCAGCGCCACGCGGGTCCAGTAGGGCTGCAGCACCGTCTCCCGCCGCCCGCCGCGGCCATTGACGGTCAGGATGTGCAGCCGCTCCTCCGTCAGCCGCACCACCTCATGCGCCGCGGCGCTCCAGCGGCGGTGCAACGCCACCAGGCCCAGCACCAGCACCAGTTCCGCCCCCATGAAGCCCAGGATGGGCCAGGCGCCGAGCAGCAGGAACAGCCCGGCCGGCACCGCCGCGCCGGCGGAGCAGAACAGGCACAACAGGCGCATGCCGCGCGCCGAGAGGCTGCGCGGCGGGGTGCTGACGGCTTCGAACAGGACGGGCGCTGCTGACATCGCTCCTCAGTATGGGGTAGGGCTTGGTTTCCGCCATGCCAGAAAACCTTCCCCGCGGCGCCGCCGCCAAAGCCAAGACGGGCGCCGCCGCCAAAGCCCGGCGCAGCCGCGCCGCCACAGCCCCACCCGGCGGCAGCGTGAAGCCTGAAGCGGGTGGGACGGCGGCGCCCCTGGCTCCGCCGCCGAAACGCACCCCGAAGGTCAGGCTGGCCCGGCCGATGAAGCCGGCGCAGGCCGAGGCCTTCCTGCGCGCGCTCGCCGCCGTCAACCCGGCGCCGGAGACGGAGCTGCACTACCGTGACGCCTACACCCTGCTGGTGGCGGTGGCGCTGTCGGCACAGACCACCGATGTCGCGGTGAACAAGGCGACGGCGACGCTGTTCGAGGCGGCCGCCACGCCGGCGGCCATGGTGGCGTTGGGGGTGGAGGGCGTGGCCCCGCATATCCGCCGCATCGGCCTGTGGCAGGGCAAGGCGCGCAACGTGGTGGCGCTGTCGCAGCTATTGCTGGACCGGCATGGCGGCCAGGTGCCAGCCGACCGCGCGGCGCTGGAGGCGCTTCCGGGCGTCGGCCGCAAGACCGCCAATGTCGTGTTGAACGTCGCCTTCGGGCAGGAAACCATGGCGGTGGACACGCACATCTTCCGCCTCGGCAACCGCACGGGCCTGGCGCCGGGCCGGACCCCGCGGCAGGTGGAGGATGCGCTGGTGAAGCGTTGCCCGCCCGACATGCTGCGCGACGCGCATCACTGGCTGATCCTGCACGGTCGCTACATCTGCAAGGCGCGGGCGCCGGAATGCTGGCGCTGCCCGGCCCTCGCGCCCTGCAATCACCCGGCCAAGGTGCTCGCCCCGCCGGGTTGAACCCCCCGCTGCTACCGCTCGATTTCCTCGATCGACAGGCCAAAGGCGGCCACGCCTTCCGCCAGCAGGTCGCCGAAATTGTCCATGTTCAGCAGCAGCTCGGCCGCGTCCTCGTCATTCTCGCGCTCCGCGGCCTGGGCCAGTGCGTCGTCCCACTCCTCGGCCGTGTAGTCGCCGCGCCCGACCAGGGCGAGGGCGATCAGCGCCGCCTGCTCGTCGTCGTTCAGCGCCAGGATGGCGGCGCGCAGGCTGTCCTCGTCCAGCTCATCCTCGGAATCGGCGGGTTCGTCCGGCTCCGTCCCCTCGCCGGCATCCGGCTCCAGGATCTCGGTGCCTTGCACGGCCCTGGCATGGTCGACCAGCGTCGCCACCGTCTCCAGGCTGATTCCGAGGTCGAGATCGTCGTCTGTAGGCTCCGCCATGCGCCGCCCCTGTTGAAATGCGGTTGCCGTGATTAGAACGAGAGGCCGCGGGCGGTTCCAAGACCACCCGCGAAAAAAACCTTCCGGTGTCAGCCATTCACCCAGTCTGGCGCCATGCCGGGGTTCACGAAGCGCCGGTCCTTCGGCAGGGCGGCGATGGCGGCGAGGTCCGCCGCATCCAGCGCCAACTCCAGCGCCGCCAGGTTCTCCGCCTGCCGGGCCCGGCTGGCCGCCTTCGGCACCATGGCGACGCCGGGCTGCGCCAGCAGCCAGGCCAGCGCCACCTGCGCCGCCGTGGCACCATGCTTCTTCGCGACCTGCTGCAGCACCGGCTGGTCCGGCGCCTGGCCCTTGCCGAGCGGCGAATAGGCGGTCAGCACCATGCCGTTGGCGCGGCAGATCTCCAGCAGCCGGGACTGGTCCAGCAGGGCGTGGCATTCCACCTGCAACGCCGCCAGCCCAACGCCGTGGTCGATCGCCCGCTGCAGCAGCTTCGGCGGGAAGTTGGACACGCCGATGGCCTTCGCCCGGCCTTCCGCACGGATCGCCGCCAGCCCGGCCAGGGCATCCGGCAGATCGAGTTCCGGGCTGGGCCAATGGATCAGCAGCAGGTCGACATAGGGGGTCGCCAGGCGCTTCAGGCTGGCGTCGAAGGCGCTGCGGATCGCCGCGCCATTCGGCTTGTCGTTCCAGATCTTGGTGGTGAGGAAGATGTCTTCCCGCGGCACGTCGGACGCGGCGATGCCGGCGCCCACCGCATCCTCGTTGCCATACATCTCGGCCGTGTCGATGTGGCGGTAGCCAAGGGCCAGCGCCGACTGCACCGCGGCGCTGCATTCCGCCCCCTTCATCGGCCAGGTGCCGAGGCCGAGGCGGGGCATGCGCAGATGTGGGGTCTCGAGGATCGGCTGGGTCATGCGGCGCTCTCCGGTTCAGCGTTTCGCGAGGTCGACGGTGCCGGCGAAGCCGCCCTCGGTGCCGAAGGCCAGGCTGCTGCCAGTGGCGTTCCAGGACAGCGAGGTCACCGCCGTGCCGCGCGGCGGCGCCACCGGCACCACCTTGCCGCTGGCGATTTCCGCCATCAGCACCAGCCCGTCGCCGAAGCCGGCGGCCACCACCTCATGCTGCGGGTGGCAGGCGACGGCGGTGCACAGGACCTCGTCGCCGCCGGCCAGTTCGGTCGGCGCCTTGCCCATCGGGCCGCCGCCGAAGAAGGGCCAGAGCACCACGGATTCGGCGCCACTGGTCGCCAGCCAGCGGCCGCGGCCGGTGAAGGACAGCGAATGCGTCTTGGCCGGGTAGCCGGACATGCGCATGTGCTGGCCATCGGCCAGGCGCCAGCCATGCAGGGCGGTTTCCTGCATGGCGGTGACCACATGGCTGCCGTCCGGGCTGAAGGCGATGCCGTGGTGGCTGCCCTTCCATTCCAGCACCCGCGGCTTGTCTTCCTTCGCGCCCACGAACCACAGCGAGGCGCCGCCGTAATGGCTGGCCGCCAGCCGCTTGCCCTTGGCATCGAAGGCCAGGCCGCCGACCGAGGAGGGATGCGTCAGGGACTTCAGCACCGCCCCCTTGGCGTCCAGCACATGCGCCACCTTGCCGGCGGAGGCCGCCCGCAGGCCGCTCTCATGCGCTGCCACATGGTCCACCCACTTCGAACCGAATTTCTGCACCCGGGTGGTGGTGCCATCCGGCGCGGTGTGCACCAGCTGGCCGTCATCCCCACCGGTCAGGAAGCCCTCCGTGGCATCGGCGCAGGCGGACAGGATGGCGCCGTCATGCGCCTGGACCGTTGTCGCGCCGATGCGCAGCGTGCCATCGGCCAGGGCGAAGCCCGGCCGGCCCTGGCGGTCGTGCAGGGCGGCGACCACCCAGGCCCCCAGCTCCCAGGCTTCGCCCCGGCTGGCCAGCAGGAAATCGGCTTCGGAGACCTCGGCCATGGCGACCCCATCGGTTGCGCAAAC
Organism: Falsiroseomonas selenitidurans; assembly: GCF_012103215.1. GTDB lineage: Bacteria > Pseudomonadota > Alphaproteobacteria > Acetobacterales > Acetobacteraceae > Falsiroseomonas > Falsiroseomonas selenitidurans. Next base: position 14,692 of record NZ_JAAVNE010000056.1, on the reverse strand, counting down.
GGTGCCCGGCTTCCCTGCCCGGGCGCCGGATGTCAACCGTCGGGCGGCTTCAGGCCGGGACCTGGCAGGCCTCGAAGCCGCGGCGCAGCTGCGGGCGGTTCAGGTCGCGGCCGATGAAGACGATCTTGGACCGCCGCGGATCGCCCGCCTTCCAGGTGCCGATGTAGTCGCCATCGGCAATCATGTGCACCGCCTGGAAGGCGAAGCGCCGGTCGTCATTGGCGTAGGCCAGGATGCCCTTGGTGCGCAGCAGGTCCTGGCCCTTCTTCTGCAGCAGATCGCTGATCCAGGCGTTGAACTTCTCCGGGTCCAGCGGGCGGGCGGCCTCGAAGGACAGGCTCATCACCGCATCGTCATGGGTGTGGTTGTCCTCGCCGGAGAGGAATTCCGGCTCCCGCTCCAGGATCCGGGCCAGGTTGAAGGCATCCCGGCCGATCACGGCGTCGATCGGCACGTCGGATTTCGTGGCGCGGCGGATCTCGGCATAGGGGTTGATGCCGCGGATGCGGCGCTCCACCGCCTCCGCCTCCTCGGCCGTCACCAGGTCCATCTTGTTCAGCACGATGATGTCGGCGAAGGCGATCTGCTCCTGCGCTTCCTTGCTGTCATCGAGGCGCGCGAAGAGGTGCTTCGCATCCACCACGGTGACGATGGCGTCCAGCTTGGTGGCGCGCTTCACATCCTCGTCCGCGAAGAAGGTCTGCGCCACCGGGGCGGGGTCGGCCAGGCCGGTGGTCTCCACGATGATGCCGTCGAAGCGGCCCTTGCGCTTCATCAGCCCGCCGATGATGCGGATCAGGTCGCCGCGCACGGTGCAGCAGATGCAGCCATTGTTCATCTCGAAGACTTCCTCGTCGGCATCGACGACGAGGTCATTGTCCACGCCCAGCTCGCCGAACTCGTTGATCACCACGGCGAATTTGCGGCCGTGCTGTTCGGACAGGATGCGGTTCAGCAGCGTGGTCTTGCCGGCGCCGAGGTAGCCGGTCAGCACGGTGACGGGAACGGGGCCAGCTTCGGCGGCGGGATCGGCCATGGTCGGGGTCTCCGGTATCGGTTCGGGCGCATATATGGGATCGCCGCAAGGCGCCACCCGTCACACCGATGCAGGGCTGCCCAGACCGGAGGCATCGGGGGCGGGTGGGACGCTGCCGGGGACGGCCAGCGCCAGGTCCAGCGCCGCCGCCAGATCCACCAGCGCCACCGGCTTCAACAGGTAGCCATCCATCCCGGCCGCCAGCGCCGCCTCGCGGCTCGCCGGTTCGACATGCGCGGTCACGGCGAGGATGGGCAGGCGGCCGGCCGGCGGTGGCAGGGCGCGCAGCAGGCGCGTCGCCTCCAGCCCGCCCAGCCCCGGCATCTGCAAATCCATCAGCACCGCCGCATAGGGGCGTTCCTGCACCAGGGCCAGCGCCGTGGCCGCATCCGCCACGGCCTCGTGCCGATAGCCAGCGCGCTCCAGCAGTGTGCCCAGCAGCCGCCGGTTCACCGAGACATCGTCCACCACCAGCACCGGCGGCCCGGCGCGGCGACCGGAGCGCGGCGGCCCCGTCTCCATCGCCTCCGGTGGCGGCGCATCGGCCTGTTGCAGGGGCAGCGTCACGACGAAGGTGGTGCCGCGGCCCGGCGCGCTGCGCACCGCAATCTGCCCGCCCATCCGCGCCGCCAGGTCATGGCAGATGGAAAGGCCGAGCCCGGTGCCGCCCTCGCTGCGCTGGAAGCGTTCGAACAAGGCGCCCTGGCGTTCCAGCGCAATGCCCCGCCCGGTGTCGGACACCGCCAGTTCCAGCGCGCCGGCGGCGGTCTCCCGTGCCTCGATCCGTACCTCCCCGCTTTGGGTGAAGCGGATGGCGTTGGCCACCATGTTGGTCAGGATCTGGCGGATGCGGGCGGCGTCGCCGCGCCAGGCGGGCGGCGTGCCCAGCGCCACCGCCACCGCCAGCCTGTTGCCCTGCGCCAGGGCGCGGGCACGCAGCAGCGCCACGACCTCCTGCATCAGCTCATCCACCCGGAAGGGCGTGGCGGCCAGCGGTGGGGCGGGCGCGCCCGGCACCTCGATCAGGTCGCGCAACAACAGCATGAGGTCGGAGGCCGCCTGGCGTGCCGCTGCCGCATCCTGCCGCGCCGCCGGCGGCAGGCCGGGCACGCCCAGCACCAGGTCCAGCAGGCCTTGGATGCCGCTGAGCGGCGTGCGCACCTCATGCGCCGCATTGGCCAGCATGTCCGCCCGCTGCCGCTCCGCCCGCTGGGTCGCCTCCACCGTTGCCGCGCGCACCGCCGCCGCGGCCGCCCGGGCGGCCCGGCGGGTGGCGGCGCGCCAGGCCAGCGCTGCCAGCAGCCCGCCCAGCGCCTGGACCAGCGCGACCGCCACCAGCACGGACAGGTGCCAGGGCTCGGGCAGCCAGCCGGCGGCCGCCGCGACCGGCAGTGCCAGGGCGGCCAGTGCCGGCAGCAGCAGCAGCGCCAGCGCCGCCTGGAGCTTCACCGGGGCTGCCGGCCGGGCCGCGTCGCGGCTGCGCGCCTGCGCATCAAGGCCCTTCCCGCGGCCGGGCCGTGATGCATCGTCGCTCAGGCCGGGACGGCGCGAAGCGCGTCGGCCAGCGTGCCGAACAGCCGGTCCACATGCGGGCGCTCGACGATCAGCGGCGGCGACAGCGCCACGATGTCGCCGGTCACGCGCGTCAGCACGCCGCGGTCGAAGCAGGTGCGGAACACCTCCATGGCGCGGGCGCCGGGCGCGCCGGGGCGCGGTTCCAGCTCCACCCCCGCCACCAGGCCGATGTTGCGCACGTCGATCACGCCGGGCGCATCGCGCATCGCATGCGCCGCATCGCCGAAATACCCCTCCATGTCGCGGCTGCGGCCGGGCAGGTCCTCCGACCGGTGCAGGTCCAGCGTGGCGATGGCGGCGGCGGAGGCCAGCGGGTGGCCGGAATAGGTGTAGCCGTGGAACAGCTCGATCCCCGCCGGCACGCCATCGACGATGCTGCTGTAGATCTCGTTGCTGGTGGCGACGGCGCCCATCGGCACCGCGGCGTTGGTCAGCCCCTTGGCCATGGTCATGATGTCCGGCGTCACGCCCAGGCGCTCGGCGCCGAAATTGGCGCCGATGCGGCCGAAGCCGGTGATGACCTCGTCGAAGATCAGCAGGATGCCGTGCTTCGTGCAGATGTTCCGCAGTTTTTCCAGATAGCCCTTCGGCGGAACCAGCACGCCGGTGGACCCCGCCACGGGCTCGACCATCACCGCGGCGATGGTGTCGCCGTGCAGCGCCACCAGATTCTCCAGCACATCGGCCAGGTTCGCGCCGTGCTCCGGCTGGCCGTGGGAGAAGGCGTTCTGCGCCGGCAGGTGGGTGTGCGGCAGGTGGTCCACGTAGGGAAGCTGGGCGCCGAACTGCTTGCGGTTGCCGCCGATGCCGCCCACCGACATGCCGCCGAAGCCGACCCCATGGTAGCCGCGTTCGCGCCCCACCAGCCGCACGCGCTGCGACTGGCCGCGCGCCTTGTGGTAGGCGAGTGCGATCTTCAGCGCCGTGTCCGCCGCTTCCGAGCCGGAATTGACGAAGAAGACCCGGTCCATGCCTTCCGGCGTCAGCTCCGCCACGCGGGCCGCGGCCTCGAAGGCGATGGGGTGGCCGAGCTGGAAGGTCGGCGCGAAATCCATCACCGCCGCCTGCTTCTGGATCGCTTCCACGATCTCCCGCCGCCCATGGCCGGCATTGCAGCACCACAGCCCGGCGGTGCCGTCCAGGATCTCCTGCCCATCCTGGGTGAAGTAGGACATGCCCTCCGCCCTGGCGAGCAGGCGCGGGGTGGATTTGAAATACTTGTTGTCGCTATAGGGCATCCAGAACGCGTCGAGGTTGTTGCGGCGCGGGATCTGCATCTCGTTCATCAGAGGGGTCCTTCTGCGCCGCAACCAAAGCAAGCGGCGCGGCCGGGGGCAAGCGCTCTCGATCCCGGGTAGTGTCTCAGTTTGAAATCGGGCGCCTCTAACCTGCCCCATCGCTCCCGTCGCCGGCAGCCTATATGCTTGCCGGCAAGCATGGAGCGAACAGGATGCCCAAAGGACCGAAGGGCGAGAAGCGCCCCGCCGACGTGATCGGCAACGCGGTGCATGTAATGCGGATCGCGACCGGCGAAGAGGCCGAGACCCCGGCGCCAGCCAGTCCTGCCGCCGAGATGGGGCGGAAGGGCGGCGAGGCGCGGGCGAAGGCCATGACGCCTGAGCGGCGGGCGGAGATTGCCAGGAAGGGCGCGGCGAAGCGGTGGGGCAGCCAGCAAGCATAGGCAGAACGAATTTATGCTTGCTGAGAAGCGGGCGCGGAGCCATCATGCTTGCTAGCAAGCATGATGGTAACACATGGCCGACCTATTTGACGATGAGGGCGCCGAGCCCACACCCCAGCAGAAGGGAGGGAAAGCCCGAGCTGAGAGGCTATCTCCCGAACAGCGGCGAGACATAGCGCGGACAGCGGCTCAGAGTAGGTGGAATACCGACGGCCCTGTGCTGAAGGCAACTCACGGGTCAGATGATCGCCCACTACGGATCGGCGACATCGAAATTCCCTGTTACGTCCTCGAAGATGGGCGGCGAGTGTTATCGCAGCGCGGCGTGGTTGCGGGACTGAGTATGCGGTACGGCTCCAGAGCTGGCGGTGCTGATCGACTCACTGGATTTCTAAGCGGTAAGGGGCTCTCTCCCTTTGTTTCCAGTGACTTGCTGGCGCTGATCGCCAACCCCATCCGGTTTGCTCATCCAAGCGGGGGCAACTTGGCATATGGGTATCCAGCTACCATTCTCGCTGACATCTGTGATGCAGTACTGGTCGCAAGGCAGGCCAACGCACTCCAAAAGCAACAAGCGCACATCGCAGAGCAGTGCGAAATACTGGTCCGAGGATTTGCGCGCGTCGGCATTATTGCTCTTGTTGATGAAGCAACCGGGTATCAAGAAGTAAGGGACCGAAAAGCACTCGAAGAAATCCTTAATAAATATATCAGCGAAGAATTCAGGAAGTGGACCAAGACATTTCCTGATGAATATTTTAGCAATATATTCAGGCTTAGAGGCTGGAAGGCCGCAAGTACGCCCACAGCGCGTCCAGGCGCGTTGGCGCAATATACAAATGACATTGTGTATGCGCGTCTTGCTCCTGGCGTTCTCGAAGAGCTGCAAAATCTCAACCCAACAGATGGTCATGGTCGAAGGAAGAAAAAGCTATTCCAGCACCTGACCGGAGACTACGGCCACCCGAAGCTCAAAAAGCATCTGGACGATGTGGTCGTAATCATGCAGGCCGCCGCCTCTTGGCAAGAATTCCGCAAACTTCTTGAAAGGGTGAAGCCAAGGGTGAACGTGCCGGGCCAACTTCCGTTGGCGCCAGACATTCCGGACGAAGATGCTTGACGCTAAGCATATAAGTTCATATCATGCTCGGCATGAACAAGCTCCCGCTCGCCAAGCGCGTCCAAATCCTCTCCATGCTCTGCGAGGGTTCGTCCATGCGCTCCATCAGCCGCGTGGCGGACGTGTCTATCAACACGGTGACGAGCCTGCTTGAGAAAGCTGGCGCAGCCTGCGCCGAGCATCACCACAAGGCGGTGCGCGGCGTGCAGTCGAAGCGGGTTCAGTGCGATGAAATCTGGTCGTTCTGCTACGCGAAGGCCAAGAACGTCGCGACGGCCAAGGCCGCCCCGGAAGAGGCTGGCGACGTGTGGACGTGGACGGCCCTGGATGCCGACAGCAAGCTGATCCTGTCGTGGTTGGTTGGTGGACGCGATGCCGGCTACGCGACCGAGTTCATGCAGGACGTGGCGGATCGGCTGGCGAACCGGGTGCAGCTCACCACGGACGGCCACAAGGCGTATCTGGAAGCCGTGGAAGGCGCCTTCGGCGCCGAGGTGGATTACGCGCAGCTTGTGAAACTCTACGGCGACACGCCCGGCCCGGCGGGACGCTACAGCCCGGCCGAATGCACCGGCATCCGCAAGACGCGGATCGAAGGCCGCCCCGATAAGGCGCATGTCAGCACCAGCTACGTTGAGCGCCAGAACCTCACCATGCGTATGTCCATGCGCCGGTTCACGCGCCTCACCAATGCCTTCTCCAAGAAAGCAGAGAACCACGCGCACATGGTCGCGCTCTACACGGTCTGGTACAACTTCGTCCGCACCCACAAGACGCTGCGTTGCAGTCCGGCAATGGCTGCCGGGATCAGCGCAACGCTCTGGTCTATGGAGGATGTGGTTGCGCTGGTCGACGCCCGCGAGGCGCCGGCCGCGAAGCGCGGCCCCTACAAGACGCGCCAGCCGAAGGCAGCCTAAACGCAAGGGGATTTTGCTGTGGCCACCTATGCTCAGATATCGACCTGGGTTGCTTCAAACGCGGGGTTTTCCCCAAAGACATGCTGGATTGCGCACGTCAAATCAGACTTTGGGCTTATTACTCAGTCGGCGCCAAATCGCGCCGATCCCACCCGTCGCGCCTATCCCTGCCCACCCAACAAGCGCCCAGCAATCGAGGCCGCTTTGCGCCACTTCAGCATGATCTAATTCAAACTGAGACACTACCCGATCCCGCACCCGAATTGCGGCCGATGATGGCCCTGCGCAGGATGGCATGAAGCTTCTGGTCCTCGACGGCGCCCTGGCGCGCAGCTCCGCGGCGGCCTTCGCCGATGGGGTCCTGGTGGCGGCGGCGGTGGTGGAAGGCGCCCGCGGCCAGCCCACCGCCCTGCCGCCGCTGGCCGCCCGCATGCTGGCTGCCCTCGGCGGGCTGGACGCCGTCGCGGTGGTGGTGGGGCCGGGCGGCTTCACCGGGCTGCGCGCCGCGATCGCGCTGGCCGAGGGGCTGGCGCTCGGCGCCGGGGCACGGCTGGTGGGCGTGACGACGGGGGAGGCTTTGGCCGCCGCCCTGCCGGCGGCGCTGCGGGCGCGCGCCGTGTGGTCCGCGGTGGACACGAAGCGCGGGCGGCTGGTGCTGGAACGCCTCGCGCCGGGCGCCTGGCACGTGGCGGAGCCGCCGCTGCCGATGGCGGAGCGCGACCTGCCGCGGCCGGATGGGCCCGTGGTGCTGGTCGGCGATGCGGCGCCGCTGGCCGCGGCGCGGCTGCTGGCGCGCGGTGCCGATGCGGTGCTGACCGATGCGCGCCTGCCGTTGGCCGCCTGCGCCGGGCTGGTGGCGCTGCGGCGCCTGGCCGGGGCGATTCCGCCACGCGACGCCGCGCCCCTTTATGCGGAGCCGCCCGCGGTGCGCCTGCCGGCATGAACCCCGCCGAGGCCGCCACGCTGCACGCCCGCGCCTTTCCGGCGGAGGAGGCCTGGGGGCCGGATGCCATCGCCCTGATGCTGGAGATGCCCGGCGCCTTCGGCGTGCTGCGCCCCGGCATCGGCTTCGTGCTGGCGCGAGTGGCGGCGGATGAGGCGGAAATCCTGACGCTGGCCGTGGTGCCGGAAGCCCGCCGCACCGGCCAGGGCGGGGCCCTGCTGGCGGCGGCCATGGCCGGCGCGCTGGCCCGCGGCGCCGCGGCGATGTTCCTCGAAGTGTCGGAGCGCAACCTGGCGGCGCGCGCGCTGTATGCCGCCGCGGGCTTCGGCGAGATCGGGCGCCGCCGCCGCTACTACCCGGATGGCGCCGATGCCCTGGTCCTGCGCCGCGGCCTCAATGAAGCGCGGCAGTCTTCATAGAATCGTCTTTCAGCTTTTCTTGCGGATGCGCAGCACCAGGATGCCGCCTTCGGCCTCGGTGGCGGAGAGCACCGCATGGCCCTGTTCCGTCGCGGTGCGCGGCACGTTGCGGCGCGGTTCATCGCCCTTGAGCGCCAGCCGCAGCACCTGGCCCGGGGCCATGCGGTCCAGTGCCAGGCGGGTGCGCACGAATGTCATGGGGCAAGTCTCTCCTGTGATATCGAGATCCCGGTCGTGGGTCTGTTCTTCCGAGTCAGCAAAAATCATCGATGGACGAGCCTTTTGTCTGGCGGACGTTGTTGCATGGCGGCGATTCAGGATAATATAGTCGCGCCAAGCGTCCCGGCACAGGACATCTCGTCCGGTTGACCGCGCAGTGGTCGGTCCATTTCGGCCGGACGACGCCAGCGAGACCCGAATCCATGTCAGAAAACAGCACGAATCCGGATCTTCTCGGCCTGACGGCCGAAATCGTCTCAGCCCACGTCTCGAACAACCCGGTTGCCGTGGCCGATCTGCCGAACCTGATCCAGGAAGTGTACCGGACCCTGTCCAACATGGGTCAGCCGGCGGTGGAGGTGGCGGAGCGGCCGCAGCCGGCCGTGCCGGTGAAGAAGTCGGTCACCCCGGAATATCTGGTGTGCCTGGAGGACGGCAAGAAGCTCAAGATGCTGAAGCGGCATCTGAAGACCTCCTTCAACCTGACGCCGGACCAGTATCGGGAGCGTTGGGGCCTGCCGTCGGACTACCCGATGGTGGCGCCGAACTACACCAAGCACCGCTCCACCCTGGCCAAGCGCATCGGTCTGGGCACCAAGCCGCGCGGCCGTCCGCCGGGCCGCACCCGGGCCGCCGCCGCCACCTGAACCGGCCATCCGATCCCGGCGGCCCGCCCATCGCCGGGTGGTGAGACGGCGCCGACGGGGCTATTGATAGCAGGCCGGCCGATCCCGCGCCGGCCCGCCGGAGGTTGCCGCGCCTGAGCATGCAGAGTTCCGACGCCCCGACCCGCTCCGAAGCCAGCCGGCCCGACCCCTCCCGGATCGAGCGGCTTTGCGTCGAGCGCGGCCTGAAGATGACCGGCCAGCGCCGGTTGATCGCCCGCGTGCTGAGCGAGGCGGAAGACCACCCGGATGTCGAGGAACTCTACCGCCGCGCCGCGACCCTCGATGCCCGCATCTCGGTCGCCACCGTCTATCGGACGGTCCGGCTGCTGGAGGAGAAGGGCATCGTCGAGCGCCGTGACTTCGGCGGCGGCCGTGCCCGCTACGACCCGACCGATCGCGGCCATCACCATCACCTGATCGACGTCGATACCGGCCGGGTGCTGGAATTCGAGGATCCCGAGCATGAGCGGCTGGCCCAGGCCATCGCCCGGCGGCTTGGCTTTGCCCTGGTGGGGCAGCGGCTGGAACTGTTCGGCCGAAGGCTTCCCGCCGCGCCGCCGCCCAAGCCCCCGCGCGCGCCGAAGCCGCGTGGCTGAACGACAGGATTTCGGTGCATGAGCGTTGACGGCCCGCTGCCGGAAGATGCCCCCTTGCCAGCGCTGCAGCAGACCCCGACGGATGCGGGGTTCGAGGAACTGCGCGCCGGCAATCTCGGGCTGCGCGTGGCGGAGACGGCGGCCGAGATCGATGCCGCCCAGGCGCTGCGCTACCAGGTCTTCTACGAGGAGATGGGCGCCCGCCCCGATGCCGCCACCCGCGACGCCCGCCGCGACGCGGACCTCTACGACGCGGTGGCGGACCACCTGCTGGTGCTGGATCATGACCTGGGCCAGGGGCCGGACGCCGTCGTCGGCACCTACAGGCTGATCCGTCGCCCGGCAGCGGAGCGGATCGGTCATTTCTACTCGGCGGATGAATACGACCTGGCCCCGCTTTTGGCCTTCGAGGGCCAGGTACTGGAACTCGGCCGTTCCTGCGTGGCGGAGGCCTATCGCACCCGCGGCACGCTGCAATTGCTGTGGCGTGGCATCGCCGCCTTCGTCTTCCGCCACCGCATCGACCTGATGTTCGGCTGCGCCTCCCTCCCCGGCACGGATCTGGAAGCGCTTGCGGCGCCGCTGTCCTACCTGCACGCCAATCACCTGGCGCCGCCGGCGCTGCGCCCGCGCGCCCTGCCCGGTCGCCATGTGCCGATGGACCGGCTGCCGCCCGCGGCGCTGAACCCGCGCGCCGCCCTGGCGGCGCTGCCGCCGCTGGTCAAGGGCTATCTGCGGCTCGGCGGCTTCGTCGGGGATGGGGCGGTGATCGACCAGCAGTTCAACACCACCGATGTCTGCATCGTGGTGAAGACCGATCTGATCACCGACAAGTATTTCCGCCACTACGAGCGCACCGCCGGCCCTGGCTGAGAGCCCTTGTGTGGGCGGCCCCTCCGATGCAAGGGCGATGTAGCGTTCTGGCGCCGCGGTCGAGTGCGGTCCTCTGTCCGGCCTGTTGATGGGGCGCATGACCGCTGGCCCTGATGCCATCCGCGGCCTGGCTCCCGATCAGTTGCGCGCGCTCGGGGCGCGGGACTCGCAACGGGTTGTGCCGGGCCTCGGCTTCGACCGATGTGCCATCAGGCCACCCCCCCGTCGGTCGCGGCGATCGCCGGCGGGAAGCTCCTCGTGGTCCTGCGCTGCGGCGTGCCGCGGCGCGCTGCGTTGCGGGTGGTAGGTTCGGCCGCGCGCCGGCAGCGCCCCGACAATCCGCGCCGCCCCGTTGGCCTGCGCGACGGCGGCGACCATGCTCGGGCGTCGCCCAGTCAGGCTCGCCAGCCAGCCCGCCCCTGCCTTGGTCCGGATGCCGGCTGCATCGGCAAGACCGGCAGCGCCGCAGGGGCGGAAAGGCACCGCCGGACCGACCCGCTGGTGTTGTCGAATGGTCTCTGACAACGCCCCTCCGGGGGTGGCGATGGAACCGGGGCGGCGCCAGCGCCTTCCTCCCCTGACGTGGCGCACAAGGTTTCGACCTGCGGCCCGAAGGGCCGAGCGGCCGCATGGGTGCCGCGGCAAGTGCGGCGAAGCCAAGCCGCGCGGATGCGCGGCGCCTGGCGCCTGTGGGGCACGAAGGTGAAGCCTTCGTGCGGCTTGAGGCATGCCTCCGCCCGCCCCCGCCATTGCGGAGGCGGCTGGAACCGCGCGCCCGGGCGGCGCGTTTCGCACTGCATCAGGACATCCAGCGGGTCCGGGTGGCGCGGCAGGCAAGGCCGCGCGGCAGGGGGTGCCGTACGCCCGGACGCTGGCCACAGGAGAGCCGGATGAAGATCGCTGCCGCCAGCGCGACCATGCGCGCGCCCATGCCCGGCGCCGGAAGGCGCCCGCTGCGTCCAGGCGCCGAGGCGCGCCCGATGCTTCTTTGCCTGTCGCATCTGCGGTGGGATTTCGTCATGCAGCGGCCGCAGCACCTGATGTCCCGCGCGGCGGGGACGATGGATGTGGTTTTCTTCGAGGAACCCGTCTTCCGCCCCGTCGCCGCCCCCGCCCTGGAGCTTTCGACCCAGCCCAGCGGGGTGCTGCGCGTGGTGCCGGTGCTGCCGGAAGGACTCGGCACGGACAGCACCCTGGCCGCCCTGCGCGACCTGCTGGACGGGCTGCTGCAGGATCGTGCGCCGCCCCGCCTGGTCGCCTGGTTCTACACGCCCATGGCGCTGGGCTTCGCCGACCATCTGCACCCGGATGTCACCGTCTATGACTGCATGGACGAGCTTTCCGCCTTCCGCGGCGCGCCGCGGGCCATGCTGGCGATGGAACAGCGCCTGCTGGACCGCGCCGATCTGGTCTTCACCGGCGGCCGCAGCCTGTATGAGGCAAAGCGCGGCCGGCACGTCCATGTCCACTGCTTCCCCTCCTCCATCGATGCGGCGCATTTCGCCCAGGCCCGTGGCCAGGGCGCGCAGGCGCTGGCGGAGCCGGCGGCGATGGTAGGCATCCCGCGCCCGCGCATCGGCTTCTTCGGCGTGATCGATGAACGGATGGACCTGGCGCTGGTGGCGGATGTCGCCCGACTGCGGCCGGACTGGCAGCTGGTGATGGTCGGCCCGGTGGTGAAGATCGACCCCGCCAGCCTGCCGCGCCTGCCGAACCTGCACTGGATCGGCGGCCAGGACTACGCTGCGCTGCCCGGCCTCCTGGCGCATTGGGATGTCGGCTTCATGCCCTTCGCGCTGAACGAAAGCACGCGCTTCATCAGCCCGACCAAGACGCCGGAGTTCCTTGCCGCCGGCCTGCCGGTGATCTCCACCCCCGTGGTGGACGTGGTGCGGGACTACGGGCCGGGCGGCGGAGAGCCGGGCCTGGTGGCAATCGTCGGCACCGCCGCCGCCCTGGCGGAACAGGCGGACGCGCTGCTGGCAGCGCCCCGCGCGCCGTTCCTGGCCCGCGTCGATGCGCGGTTGGCCAGCCAATCCTGGGACCTGACCTGGGCGCGGATGCGGGCCCTGATCCTGGAGGCGGAGCCGGAGGAGAGACCCGGTGAGGGCCAGGCCCGGGCGGCGGAGGTGGCCCATGCTTGAGCGCAGCCCCGGCCTGGCCCGGCGCGACCGGCGTTTCCATGACTGGCTGGTGGTGGGTGCCGGCTTCGCTGGCGCCGTGCTGGCGGAACGCATCGCCAACCAGCGCAACGAGCGCGTGCTGGTCATCGACCGCCGCGACCACATCGCCGGCAACGCCTATGACCACCTGGACGAGGCGGGCGTGCTGATCCACCGCTACGGTCCGCACATCTTCCACACCAACAGCGAGGCGGTCTTCGCCCATCTGTCCCGCTTCACGGCCTGGCGGCCCTATGAGCACCGCGTGCTGGCCGAGGTGGTCAGCCCGACCACCGGCCGGACCGTGCGCGTGCCGATGCCGATCAACCTGGACACGATCAACACGCTCTATGGCCTGCACCTGACCGAGGCCGAGTTGGAAGGCTGGTTCGCGGCGCGCGCGGAACAGGTGGCGCAGGTGAAATCCAGCGAGGATGTGGTGGTCGGCAAGGTCGGCCGTGAATTGTACGAGCTGTTCTTCCAGGGCTACACGCGCAAGCAATGGGCGCTGGATCCCAGCGCGCTGGACAAATCCGTCACCGCCCGCGTGCCCACCCGCACCAACCGCGACGACCGCTACTTCACCGACACGTTCCAGGCGATGCCGAAGGATGGCTACACCGCGATGTTCGCGCGGATGCTGGACCACCCCAACATCACCGTCCGCACCGGGATGGATTTCGAGACGGCGCGCCGCCGCTACGATTTCCGCCGCCTGGTCTGGACCGGTCCGGTGGACGAGTATTTCGGCCATCGCCACGGCCGCCTGCCCTATCGCAGCCTGCGCTTCCGGCATGAGACGCTGGACCGGGAATGGGCGCTGCCCACCGGCACGGTGAACCACCCGGCGGAGGCCACGCCCTTCACCCGCGTCTCCGAATACAAGCACCTCACCGGCCAGGCGCATCCGAAGACCAGCGTCACCTACGAATTCCCCGCCGCCGAGGGCGACCCCTACTATCCGATCCCCCGGCCGGAGAACCAGGCGCTGTACAAGCGCTACGAGGCGCTGGCGGATGCGGAGCGGGAAACCTGGTTCGTCGGGCGGCTGGCCACCTACCGCTACTACAACATGGACCAGGTGGTCGGGCAGGCGCTGGCGACCTTCGCGCGGATCGAGCAGACCGTCCCGCCGGCGGCGGCCAATGACAGCAGCGCCGCCCGCGCGGCCGCCGGGGACTGATCCGGGGGGCCGTGTTCAGCGGCGCGCTGGTCGGGGTTTTACCGGCTCGGGCGCTGGCCATCGGGCGGCCCTGGCCCGGGGCGGCGGCGGCCCTCAATCGGGGCGCCGCCAGCGGCGCCAGAGGGGCCGTTCCGCCTGCTCCAGCCGTGCGGCCAGGGCGGCGTTCACGGTGACCAGCGCGGCGCGCATCTGGGCTTCCTGCTCCAGGGCTTCGCGCCACTGCCGCGCCGCGGCGTGGGCGGCATCGCACGCCGCCTGCAACTGCTGCACCAGCGCCTCGGCCACCGCCCGGCCGGCCTCCGCCGCGTTCCGCGCAGCCTCCGCCGACTGGGTCGCATAGGCCAGGTCGACGACCCGTGCGCTGCGCCGCACATCCTCGGCGACCAGGGGCGGCCCTTCGGGAAACACCACGCCGTGCCGGCGGCACACCCCGTCGAGGTAGCTGCCCGGCGGCGGGCGCAGATGCTTCGGCAGGCCGCCGCAGCGGAACATCTCGTGCCACAGGTGCTGCATCTGCGCGCCCTGCACCGCGGCTTCCACCGCCGGCGTCGCCGCGGGGTCGAAGACGTCGAAGGCCCGGCTGAAATGCCACGGGTAGCAGATGCGCCAATCCTGCGCCGTGCGGCCGGTGGCCCGCACGGCGGCAGTGACCAGCTGCGGCCCGCCACTGGCCCAGGGCTGGTCGGGCTGGAAGGCATCCTGTGCCGCCAGCAGCCGTTCCGTCAGCGGATCCCCGGGGCCAAGGCGCATCACCGCCGTGCCGACCAGCGCCTGGTCCGGCGCTTCCCAGGCGAAGAAGCTGGCGGCCTCGGGCAGTGTCGGGGACAGGCAGAGCACGTCGGCATCCACCCACCAGCCCGGCTCGCGCTGCATCAACCGGTAGCGGAACAGGTTGCTGAAGGCGGCGAAGCTGCCGCGGCCGAGCCCTGTCGCATAGGCGAAGACCGGCGTGTCCGGCAGGATCTCCGCCGCGTCGCGCCGCACCACGCCGTCCGGCGCCCTGATGGCGGGATCGTAGGTGAACAGCTCCACCGCATGGCCGTGGTGGAGGAAGCTGGTCAGGCACAGCACCTCGTAAGGGCTGAGCGGACCACCATGCCAGAAGCTGCGCAGCAAGGCCAAGGACGTGCGTCTCCGTCGAAAGCCGCCAGCCCAGCACGGCTGCGCCGCAGCCGGCCAGGCACGACGGCGTGACGATTTAGCAGCCTGTCGGATTTGTCACACGCGTTTTGCAGGCGAGGCGGCGATTGAGGTCAGGCGAGCCGCAGGCGGTGAAGCCTGCGGCAGTTGTAGGCGAGAG
>NZ_JAAVNE010000055.1 GCF_012103215.1 Falsiroseomonas selenitidurans | reverse complement strand
GCCGCGGCGCGCGGCGGCGGCGCGGCCAGGTTGCGCGGCTGTTCGGCCGGCACCAGGCGGGGCGCGCTGGTCGGGCGCGGCGGCGGCAGGCTGCCCTGGGTGGGGGCCAGGCTCGACTGCGCCCCGGCCGCCCCGGGGCCCAGCAGCAGCATCGCGAGCAGGGCGGTTCGGAGGGTTGCCATGCCCGATCCCTCCCTCATCCGGGCGGGTCGGGTCAAGCGCGCTATAGGGTCGCGATCTGCCCTGCGCCCACTGCGCCAAGGAATGTCACCACGCCGGCGACTTCCACCCCCTCGGCCAGCGACTCGGCGGCGATGCCTTCGGCCTTCAGCCCGGCCTCGCAGGCGATGCGGCGGATGCCGAGCTCGGCCGCGGCGTCGGCCAGCATGGCCAGGGTGGCGACGCCGCGGGCGGCCAGCAGCGCCTCCCGCGCATCGTCCAGCAGGGGGGATTGCGCCAGGAACAGGCGGCAGCCGGCATTGCTGGCGAAGACCACCACCTCCCGCCCGATGGCCGCGGCGCCGGTGGCCAGCACCAGCGCGTAATGCGCCCGGTCGTGATCGCCGGACAGCAGCAGGATGCCGAGCGGCGGGTTCACACCGCGCCGGCCGGCGCGGCCGGCACCGGGCAGGCCGGCCCGGCCGGCACCGCATGGGCGGAGAGGTCGTGGATGGTCGGATGCGCGCCACACAGCGCGCAGGCCGCGTCGCGCCGCAGCTTCACGGTGCGGAAGCGCATGTCCAGCGCATCCCACAGCAGCAGGCGGCCGGAGAGGTCCTCGCCGATGCCGAGGATCAGCTTCAGCGCCTCCGTCGCCTGCAGCGTGCCCATCACCCCGGTGACGGCGCCGAGCACCCCGGCTTCGCCGCAGCTCGGCACCAGGCCATCCGGCGGTGGTTCCGGGTGCAGGCAGCGGTGGCAGGGATGCGGCGCGCCCTGGTGGCTGCGGAACACCGAAAGCTGGCCCTCGAAGCGCAGCACGGCGGCGGAGACCAGCGGCCGGCCCAGAAGGTGGCAGGCATCGCCCAGCAGGAAGCGGGTGGCGAAATTGTCGGTGCCGTCGCAGACCAGATCGTATTGGCCCAGATTCGCCCAGGCCCAAGCCGCATCCAGGCGGCGGGCGTGGATTTCCACCTTCGTGTCCGGGTTCAGCGCGGCGACCGATTCGGCGGCGCTTTCCGCCTTGTTGCGGCCGATGCGGGCGGTGGCGTGGGCCACCTGGCGCTGCAGGTTGGACAGTTCCAGCCGGTCATCGTCGATGATGCCCAGCGTGCCGACGCCCGCCGCCGCCAGGTACAGCGCCAGCGGCGAGCCAAGCCCGCCGGCGCCCACCAGCAGCACCCGCGCCGCGCGCAGCCGGGCCTGGCCGGTCGCCCCCACCTCCTCCAGCAGGATGTGGCGGGAATAGCGATGCAGCTCGGCATCCGTGAAGTCGAGGTCCATGGCCGGGATATGGGCGCGGCCGCCGGCGGGTTGCAAGCGGTCGGTTCACTCGCGGTTAGCCGGGGTGGTGGCAGATGCGGGCGGCATGAGCGGGATGGCGGTGCGGATGCGGCGGCTGGCGTGCCTTTTTGTGTTCCTGTTGCTGTCGGGGCGGGCCCTGGCCTGCCCGGACCTGCTGCTGGGCGACAGCCTGGCGGTGGGCATGGCGGCGGAGGCGCGGGCGGCGGGCTACCAGGTGCTGGCGCAGGAAGGTGCCGGGCTTGCCTGGCTGCGGCAGCAGGCGCCGCGCTGTGCCCGCCGGCTGATCCTGGTGTTCGGCACCAATGATCTGCGCGGCCTGGGGCCGGAGGCGGCGGCAGCCTATCCGCGCCAGATCGCCGCGGTGATGGAACGCTGGCCGGCGGAGCGGACGTTGTGGGCCACCCCCGGCTGCTTCGCGCGCGATCCGGCGCTGGACGCCGGCAGCACCCTGCTGGACCGCGCGCTGCAGGCGGCGCGCGACCACGCCGATGCCGCGCTGGCGCATCTGCCGGCGCTGCATCGCGGCCGCGTCGCCCGCTGCACCTATGACAGCGCCGATGGCGTCCACCCTACCGCGGCCTTCTACCGCGCCTGGTGGGCCGGGCTGCAGACTGCCCCCGCCATGGCTCAGCGCCCGGTGGAAAGGATTCCGGCCAGCGCCTCCGCCACCGCCGGCAGGCCGAGCGCCGCCATGGCCGTGTCCCAGCCCTCCGCCGCGCTGATCAGCGCCTCCGTCCCAGGGGCCAGCGGCAGGCCATAGGCGGCATCCACCAGGGCGGCGGAGCGCAAGGCGGCGAAGACCAGCAGCGCCAGCCCCACCACCAGCGCCGCCCGCCCCGCCGGCCGCGTGGCGCTGCGCGGGGAGAAATCATCCGTGCCGCTCTCGGCCTGCGTCTGCAGCCAGGGCTGTCGCATCCTGCCGCGCCTCAGAACTGGAAATAGATGAAGGGCGCCACGCCGGCCGGCGCCGCCAGGATGATCGCCGCCATGGCCAGGCCAAACACCAGGCCGAGCACCGGCGCCGGCAGTGGCCGCAGCACCGCCTCCGCCCGCTGCCGCAGGTCCGGCGGGGCGAAATGCAGCGCCAGGCCGAGCGCCGCGATGGCCAGCAGCCGCGGCGTCCACAGGCTGTCCGGCGCGCCCTGCGCCAGGCCTTCCGCCAGCGCGCCGATGGTCGCGAGATCCGGCGCGCGGAACAGCACGAAGGCGGCGACCACGATGTGGAAGGTGACGGCCCAGCGCAGCAGCCGCCCGAGCCTGCCCGTGGCGGCGGCGCGCAGGCCCAGCGCGCGTTCCGCCACCAGCGCCGCGCCGTGCAGCGCGCCCCAGAGCACGAAGGTCCAGGCGGCGCCGTGCCAGATGCCGCCCAGCAGCATGGTCAGCAGCAGGTTGCGCCGTGTCCGCGCCTCGCTCCCCCGGCTGCCGCCGAGCGGCTTGTAGAGGTAGTCCCGCAGCCAGGTGGAAAGCGAGATGTGCCAGCGGCGCCAGAATTCGGACAGCGTCAGGGCGCGGAAGGGCTGGTTGAAATTGCGCGGGAAATGATAGCCGAGCAGCGCCGCCAGCCCGATCGCCATGTCCGAATAGCCCGAGAAATCGCACCAGATCTGGATGGTGTAGCCATAGCAGGCCAGCAGGATGTCCAGCGGGCCATGCGCCAGCGGGTCCCGGAACACCGGGTCCACCAGCCCGGTCGCCAGCTCGTTCGCCATCACCATCTTCTTGGCCAGCCCGCCCAGGATCAGCAGGCCGGCCATCACCACCGGCACCCGCGCGCGGTCCGGCAGGGTGTGCAGCTGGGGCAGGAAATGCGCGGCGCGGACGATGGGGCCGGCCGCCAGATGCGGGAAGAAGGTCAGGTAGACCAGCACCTTGAGCGGCGAGGCCTCGGCCCGCGCCTCGCCGCGATGCACGTCCACCATGTAGGAGATGGCCTGGAAGGTGTAGAAGGAGATGCCGACCGGCAGCAGGATCTCCGGCGCCGGCAGCGGCGGCAGGCCGAGCGCGGCCCCGAGCGGCGAGGCTTCCCGCAACAGGAAGCCGGCATATTTGAACCAGCCGAGCCAGGCCAGCACGCCGCCGATGCCCAGCGCCAGGGTGCCCCGCTTCCGCCCGCCGGCAGCGACCAGTCCGAACCCCCAGGCCCAGAGACCGACCGCGACCAGCGCCACGCAGAATTCCACGCTGAAGGCGGCATAGAACACCAGGCTGGCCAGCAGCAGCAGCGGCAGCACCAGGCGCGGCGCGTGGCGCACCGCCAGCCAGTGACCGGCGAAGACCGCGGCGAAGAAGATCGCGAACAGGCCGGTGGGGAACAGCATCCGGGGGCGTCAGGCGCCGGCGGGGCCGAGGCCGGTGCCGCGCAGCAGGTGCGCATGCAGGCGCTCGGCCGTCAGGCGGTAGCCCTCATTGGTGAAATGCACCAGATCGGGCCGCATCAGCGGCGGGTCAGCCTGCGCCAGGGCGGGCAGGCGGCAGGGGTCGCGGGTCACGGCATCCGACCAGTCGAAGAAGCCGGCGCCATCCCGCGTCGCCACCCGGCGCTGCACGTCCCGCACCCTTTGCAGCGCCGGCAGCGGCGTGACGGCGCAGCCGCGGCGCCGACCGCGCAGCGGCCGCCCGGCATCCGGCACGCCCATCAGCAGGATGCCGCTGCGCGGGCTGGCGCGGCGCAGCGCGGCCAGGCGCCGGGACAGGGCCAGGGCGTAGGCGGTGGCATCGAAATCCCGATCCGTCGCCTCGTTGGTGCCGAATTCCAGGATGATCAGCGCCGGCGGCGCCACCGCCAGCTCCCGCTCCAGGATCTCCGGGCTGCGGTTGTCCAGGCTGGCCAGGGTGGCGCCGTTGATGCCGAAGGATTCCACCAGCACCCCCCTGCCGCGCCGGTCCACCCCCCAGCCCAGCAGCGTCAACGGCCCATCGCCCTGCAGTTCCACGGCCACCTCCCGGCTGCCGGGGGCAAGGTCCAGGCGGATCAGGCGCAGCTGCGGGGTCGCGGTGCGGGATTCACGCGGCGTGTCCGGCTGGCCGGCGGCCAGGACGCGATAGCTGCCGCTGTCCGGCCCGCAATGCAGCGCCAGGTGCAGGCGGTCGAAGCCGCGCGGGTCGGTGCCGCGCAGGCTGATGCGGTCGCCCGGCCGGCTGCCGGACAGGCGATAGCCGGTCAGGCCGAAGGGGCCCGGCGTGGCCGAGCGCAGCGCGCTGGCGGCCTGCCAGTCACCGTCCTGCGTCAGGCTGAGCCCGGCGGGGGTGAAGCCGCGCTGGGCGCGGCCGGGCGGCAGCCGGCCGGGGCCAATGGCGCCGAAGCGGGCCTGCAGCAGGTCCCGCAGCCGTTCCGCCATCCGCGGATGGGCCACATGGCTGTCGCCCAGCACCAGCACCAGGGCGCGGCCTTCCTGCCCCGCGGCCAGCGCCCGCAGCGCCTGGCCGAGCGGGGCGTAGGGGGTGGCCGGGCTGTCCGGCAGCAGGGCCTCGAAATCCCGGTCCGGCGGGGAGTCCAGCCCCAGGGCGCGCTGCGCCACCTCCGCCGCCGAATCGCGGCGGGTGGGCGGGACATCGGCGCGGCAGGCGGCAAGGCCGGCGCCCAGCGCGAGAATCAGGCCGCGTCTGTCCAACATCCTGCGGCCGCATCCTTATCCTGTTCACCCGGCGCTGCTATTGTTGCGCAGATCGACGTCGCTGCGGAGTGCCTAGGATGCGGGCTTGTCGCTTCCCTGCCGGCTGGTCTCGGCGGGCCGCCCTTCTGGGGGCGGGGTCCATGCTGCTCGGCTGGCAGATGGCGGCCGCGCGGGCCGAGCCGCCGGCGGTGGTGCCGCCCGAGCCGAAGGAGCCGGAGCGCCCGGCGCCGGCGCGCGTCGTGCCGGATCGGCTGACCGTGCTGCTGCTGGGGGATTCCCTGGCCCAGGGCCTGTTCCTGTCGCTCCACCCGGTGCTGCGCCGGCGGCCGACGCCGCGCCTGGTCAATGGCACGCTGCACGCCACCGGCGTGACCCGCACGGATGAGCATGACTGGCGGTCGGTGACGCATGACCTGGTGGCGCTGCACCAGCCGCAGCTCGTCGTCTTCTGGATCGGCGCCAATGATTTCCGCCCGCTGGTGGTGCGGGAGGAACGCGCCCGCCACCGCTTCGGCACCACCGGCTATGCCGAGCACTACACCCGCCGGGTGATGGAAATGGCCGGCCACGCCACGCAATCCGGCGCGCGCGCCATCTGGCTGGGCCTGCCCAACATGCGGGAAGCGCAGTTCGCCGGCGCGGTGCGGCAGCTCAACGCCATTCAGCAGGCCGCCGCGGAGACCGCCGGCGCCGTCTGGGTCGACACCTGGGAAGCGACGAGCGACGCCGAGGGCCGCTACCTGCCGGCGGTGGGCGAGCCCAGCGCCGCCCGAACCTTCCGCGCGGAGGATGGCGTGCATTTCACCGGCTGGGGCTATCTGCGCATCGGCAGCCTGCTGTTCGACCAGGCGGCGGCGCATTTCCCGGACCTCGCCCCCGGGCTGGGCCGGCTGGCGGAGGCCTGATCAGCCGGCCCAGTCCCGCCAGAAGCCGTCCACCGCCGGCCGCACAGGGCGCGGACGATCCGCCGCCGGCGTGCCGACATAGATCCAGCCCAGCAGCCGGTCCGTCTCCGCGAAGCCCAGCGCCGCCTTGATGGCGGGGTCCTGCAGCGCCGGGGAGGACAGCCAGCAGCAGCCGAAGCCCTGGGCGTCCAGCGCGTTCAGGAAGTTCATGATGCCGGCGGCGGCGGTGGCTTCCTGTTCCCAGTCGGGGATCTTCGGATGCGGGCGGAGGGCCGCGCCGGCAGCCACCAGCAGGGGGGCGCGCAACGGCTTGGCGCGCTCCAGCGCCAGCCGCGCCTCCGGCGTTTCCGGCGCCCGGGCCAGCATGGATTGCGCCAGCAGGTCGCCGAGGCGGGCGCGGGCCTCGCCCTGGATGCCCAGGAAGCGCCAGGGGCGCAGCCCGCCATGGTCCGGCGCGCGCAGGGCGGCGGCGACCGCCACGGCCAGGGCCGGCGCATCCGGCGCCGGATCGTGCAACAGGCGGGGCGGGACCGAGGCGCGGGCGAGCAGGGCGTGCAGCGCCGGGTTCGCATCGGCCTCGGGGGTGGGGAAGGGGGCTTCAGGCATGGTCGTCCTGCGGCGGGATGCGACCTAGTTGATGCGAGCCATTCTCAATTGCAAGCCCCGGCACAAAAAGCGGGGGGCGGCCTGCACCCCCCGCCACCCGCCTCGCAGGCGCTTCAGCCGTAGATGTCGGCCGGGCTGTCGCGGCGCAGGCTCTCGCCCAGCTCTCGGCCCATCCGCGCCGCATCGGCCGGTGCGCCCTGCAGGGTGCGCTTCAGCAGGAAGGAGCCATCGGCACGGGCCACCAGCCCGGTCAGGTGCAGCGCCCCATCCGCCAGCAGCCTGGCATGGCCACCGATCGGCGTGCGGCAGGACCCGTCCAGCGCGCCGAGCAGCCCGCGTTCCGCGGCGCTGACGCAGGCGGCGTCACGATCCTCGATGGCGGAGAGCAGCTCGCGCAGCTCCACATCGTCCGCCCGGACGGTGACGCCGACGATGCCCTGGCAGGCGGCCGGCACCATCACTTCCGCATCCAGCACCACCGCGGCCTCATGCGCCATCTCCATGCGCTTGAGGCCGGCGATCGCCAGCAGTGAGGCCTGCGGCCCGCCTTCGGCCCGCACCTTGGCCAGACGCATCTGCACATTGCCGCGGATGATCTCCACTCGCAGATCCGGCCGGGCATGCAGCAGCTGGCTCTGCCGGCGGATGGAGGCGGTGCCGATCAGCGCGCCCTGCGGCAGGCAGGCATAGGGGTCTTCCGCCGGCGCGCCCGGGCAGGTGGGGCCGAGCACGATGGCATCGCGGCTGTCTTCCCGCTGCAGGGCGCAGGCCAGCACGATGCCGGGCGGCAGTTCCGTCTCCAGGTCCTTCATGCTGTGGACCGCGAAATCCACGCGGCCATCCAGCAGCGCCTCGTGGATTTCCTTGGCGAACAGGCCCTTGCCGCCGATATCGGCCAGCCGCCGGTCCTGCACCTTGTCGCCGGAGGTGGCGATGACGCATTCCTCGAAGGCGTTCACCTGCCGCAGCAGCGGGCAGACCTTGGTGATCAGGCCGAGGAAATGCCGCGTCTGCCACAGCGCCAGCGGCGAGCCGCGGGTGCCCACCTTCAGCGGCAGGGTGCGGGTGGACTGGCGGTGCTGCGGCGAATGGCCATGGATGGCGCCGCGCCGGCGCAGGGCCTCGGCGCCGGTGGAGTCCTGGGAAGAGAGCAGCATGATCAGGCGTCTCCACGCGAGGTCGAGGCGGTACGGTCCAGGCGCGGGCCGCTGAGCCCGAGAAGATGCGCCATGTCCTTCAAGAAAATCTTGACGTGCGTCATGGGATCGCG
Source organism: Falsiroseomonas selenitidurans (assembly GCF_012103215.1). Classification (GTDB taxonomy): domain Bacteria; phylum Pseudomonadota; class Alphaproteobacteria; order Acetobacterales; family Acetobacteraceae; genus Falsiroseomonas; species Falsiroseomonas selenitidurans. The sequence goes on along the minus strand of NZ_JAAVNE010000055.1, from coordinate 23,390 downwards.
GCGAACGAGTTCCTTGTTCATGTACGCCTCCCAGGTCAGACGCTGGACGTCCTTGTCCCGGCAGATGGCGACGAACTTCTCGCGGCGCTTGTCCGATGAATACCAGAAGTACTGCATGATCCCGAGGATCATGAAGACCCGCCCATGCAGCTTCATGAAGCGCTTGCGGGCGCCGGCCAGCGCCTGGGCCTGGCCGGTGGCGCAGAATGCCGCCGCGGCATCGGCGGCCAGCCGGCCGCACAGCATGGCGTAGTAGATGCCCTCGCCGGAGGAAGGCGCGACCACGCCGGCGGCATCGCCGGCCAGCACCACGTCCCGCCCATTGTCCCAGCGCTTCAGCGGCTTCAACGGGATGGGCGCGCCTTCGCGGCGGATGGTCCGCATCCGGTCCAGCCCGGTCGAGGCGCGCAGCGCACCGACCGAGCCGCGCAGCGAGAAGCCCTTCTGCGCGGAGCCGGTGCCGATGCTGACCTTGTCGCCATGCGGGAAGATCCAGGCGTAGAAATCCGGCGAGAGCTTGCCCTGGTAGAACACGTCGCAGCGCTTCGCCTCGTATTTCGGCGCCTCGCCGTTCCTCGGGGCCTCGACGATCTCGTGGTAGGCGAAGACGCAGGGGATCTTGTCCGCGCCCTTCACCGATTGCTTGGCGACCTGGCTGCGCGCCCCATCGGCACCGATGACGCAGCGCGCCCGGAGCCAGACCGGCGGCGCGCCTTCCGGCGCCCCCTTCGGGTGGTATTCCACCACCGCCATGCCGTCCGCATCGCGGAGCAGGCGGGTGAAGCTGCCGGTGGCGCGGACCGCGCCCGCTTCCGCCGCGCGGACGCGCAGGAATTCGTCGAAGCTCTCCCGCTCCACCATGCCGACGAAGCCGCCATCGATCGGCATGTCGACCTCGGTCTCCGACGGCGCGATCATCCGCGCCGCGTTGATGCGGGCCACCAGCAGATGCGCCGGGATGTCGAACTCCCGGATCAGCCGGGGCGGGATGGCGCCACCGCAGGGCTTGATGCGCCCGGCCCGGTCCAGCAGCAGCACGCTGCGCCCCTGCCGCGCCAGGTCGTGCGCCGCGGTCGCCCCCGACGGGCCGCCGCCGACGACGACGACGTCGTATTCCTTCGTGGCCATCATGCCTGTTGCCTCCCGATCAGCTTCCGGACATTGCCGGGGCTGTAGCGTTCCGTGTGTGGGTCGGCCGTGGCGCGACCGATCCGGCGCGCCAGCAGGGCGGCGGCCAGGAACAGCGCGGCATCGGCCAGGAAGACGGTGACGTAGCCGCCGCCGGCGCTGCCGGTCAGCATCCGGCCGAGGTCCAGCACCACCGTCCCGGCCAGGCCGCCGGCGCCGAAGGCGATGGCCTGGGCGGCGCCGAACAGCCCCATCCGCACGCCCTGCCGCCCCTCGGCCCCCTGCGAGACCAGCTGCATCATGCTGGCGATGGCCGCCGCGGCGAAGGCACCATTGGCCAGGCCCAGGGCGAAGAAGCTCGCCTGCAGCGGGAAGGCGGCGCCCGCCATCCCGGCGCCGGCCAGCGCCACCAGCAGCGCCGCCGCCGCCAGGCAGCCGCCCAGGATCCAGCCGCGCAGAACGGCGACGCGGCCGCCGGAAAGGCTGCCGACGATGGCGATCAGGATCATCCCCGCCAGCACCCCGCCATGCTGGACGGAGGAGAGGCGCGTGGTCTCGCCGAGGGTCATGCCGAAGACCGTGCCGGCGAAGGGCTCCAGGATCAGGTCCTGGGCGCTGTAGGCCAGCATGGAGACGAAGACGAAGATGGTGAAATGCCGCGCCACCGGCTCCGCCCACACTTCGCGCAGCGCCGGGCCGAAGGCGGTGCGCGGCCCGCTGGCGGAGCGCGCGGCGGAGGGTCCCTCGATGCCGGCCACCGCCAGCAGCGCCAGCAGGAAGGCCAGCACGGCGACACCGGCCGCCACCGCCACCAGGCGCGGGCCGGAATAGGGGTCCAGCAGCCGCCCGGCGATGGCCGTGGTCAGCACGAAGCCGGCGATCATCATGATCCAGACCAGGGAAGCCGCCGCCGGCCGCCGCTGCGGCGCCACCCGGGCGGCCAGCAGCACCAGCAGCGAGGTGCCGGCGGCGCCGACGCCCAACCCCACCAGCAGGAAGGCCAGCACCGCCAGGGCGATGCCGGGGACCAGCGCCGTGCCCATCCAGGCCGTCGCGACCGCCGCCAGCACGCCGCCCAGGCCCAGCACCGCCATGCCGCCGATGATCCAGGGCGTGCGCCGGCCGCCCTGGTCCGAGCCATGGCCGAGCCGCGGGCGCAGCATCTGCACCGCATAGTGCAGCGCCACCAGCACGCCGGGCAGGCTGGCCGGCAGCGCGTGTTCCACCACCATCACCCGGTTCAGCGCCGCCGTGGTCAGCACCACCACGGCGCCGAGCGCGGTCTGCACCAGCCCGAGCCGGACGATGCCGAGCCAGCCCAGCGGCGGCAGCGCGGCGTTCTGCGTGCCGTTCATGGCGTGGCCCCGGCCGGCGCCAGCGCCAGCGCCGCCGCCATCATGCCGGAGACATAGAGCAGGATCCCGGTGCCGTTGTACCAGGGCGCCAGGCCGCGCGGGTCGGTCAGCAGGCGCCGCATCAGCAGCAGCTGCGCGGCCAGCGCCGCGCCCACCAGCGCCGCCGTGCCCGGTGCGCCCCAGGCCGCCAGCAGCCCCACCACCACCGCCTGCGGCAGGGCCATGAACCAGCAGGCCAGCTGCGCCGCCCGCGCCGCGCCGAGCATCACCGGCAGGGAGCGCAGGCCGAACCGGGTATCGCCCTCGATCGACTTGAAATCGTTCAGCGTCATGATGCCATGTGCGCCCAGCCCATAGAGCAGCGCCACCGCCACCACCCGCGCATCCGGCGCGGCGCCGGCCAGCACGGCGGCCCCGGTGATCCAGGGCAGCGTCTCGTAGGACAGGCCACAGGCCAGGTTGCCCCACCAGCCATTCTGCTTCAGCCGCAGCGGCGGGGCGGAATAGATCCAGGCCATCACCACCGCCAGCACCGTCGCGGCAAAGCCCCAGGGGCCGAGCGCGAGCCCGACGCCGAGCGAGGCCAGCGTCCAGGCGATGGCGATCACCAGGCCCCAGCTGCCGGGGATGCGGCCGGAGGGGATCGGCCGGTGCGGTTCGTTCACCGCATCCACATGCCGGTCGTACCAGTCGTTCACCGCCTGGCTCATGCCGCAGACCATCGGCCCGGCCAGCAGCACGCCCAGCGCGATCAGCGGCGCGTTCGGCCAGATGGCGGCGCCGGAAGCGGCGACGCCGCAGCCGAAGGCCCACATGGGCGGGAACCACGTCACCGGCTTCAGCAATTCCAGCACCGCGGCCGGCTGCAACCGGGCGGCGGGAAGGCCGAGGGTGGTGGCCGGGTTCGCCATCGGCGTCAGCCCTGCTGCTCGTCGAGGTCGCCGAGGCCGTAGCGCCGCAGCTTCACATACAGGCTCTGGCGCGACAGGCCGAGCATCTCGGCGGCCGAGGCGCGGTTGTCGCCGGTCAATTCCAGCGCCGCCTCGATGCACAGGCGCTCGATCGCGTCGGTCGCTTCCCTTACCAGGTCCTTCAGCGGCACGCGGCCGATCAGCTCCGTCAACTGCTCGACCGACCGGGTGGCGCCTTCGGCAGCGCGGGCGGCGGGGCGGCTGCGCGGGCCGATGTCGCGGATCTGGAAGCCGAAGCAGGGCTGGCCGCCATTCATCACGGAAACGGCGGAGATCTCCACCTCCGCCCGCCCGCCCAGCTCGCCCTGCAGCGTGGTGGCATAGAGCCGCACGGCGCCGGCCTTGCGCAGGTTGGACAGCAGCACCTCCAGCTCCACGCCCTGGCGGCCCAGCCAGCGGTCCAGCGGTTCGCCGCGCGCCTGGTCCTCCGTCGTGAGCTGCGCGAGGTCCAGGAAGGCGGCGTTGGCGGTCAGGATCTGGGCATTGGCATCGGTGACGACGAAGCCGTCCGGCGCCGCCTCCATCACCTTCAGGGTCTTGGCCTGGGCTTCCGGCAGCACGATGCCGGGCTGCCCGGGCTGGGTCGGGGACAGGCGTACCAGGAACAGCAGCCCCCCCTCCTGCCGGAAGGTGGAGGCGGAGACGATGACGGCGATGCTGCCTTCCGCCAGATGGGCTGCCACGTCATCGGCGCGGCCGGCGCTGCGCACCGTGGCCAGCAGCGCCTGCACCGCGGGGCGGTCCTCGGCCTCGAACAGGTCGGCCAGGGCGCGGCCGGAGACGCGGCGGGCGGCGCGGCCGAACAGGCGCTGCGCGGCCGGGTTCGCTTCCAGCACCTTCTGCTGGTCCGCATCCAGGATCAGCACCGGGTCCATCGCCATCTGGAACAGCAGCCGGTAGCGGGTTTCGGCCTGGCGCAGGCGGGAATAGTCCCGCTCCATGGATTGCTGCACTTCGACCATGCGCTGCTGCAGCTGCGACAGCGGGCGCAGGTCGCGGCCGAACACCACATGCCGGCCGCCCTGGCCCAGCTTCGCCACGCTGCACAGCAGGGGGATGGTGGCACCCCGGCTGGCCATCTGGTTCAGGTGCCGCCAGCGGGCGGCATCGCGCGGCGCGTTGGGCGCCAGCATCGCCTCCACCTTGGCGCGGCTGTCCTTGGCGACGGTCTCGATCCAGTGCCGGCCGAGCCACGCCTCCGGCCCGTCGAATTCGCGCGCCAGTTCGTCGCTGCCGAAGGCGAGGTCGCGGATGATGCCGGATTCGTCAAGCACGAGGGCGAGATCCGCGGCGGCGGCGATCAGCCCGGCGGCTGCCTCCGCATCCAGGGGGCCAAGCGTCGTCCTGGGGGTCGCGAAAGATTTCACGGAGCCTTCCGTCCTTCATCCCAAGGGTCCCCTCCCTGGCCTGTCCTCCTGGTGTCCAAGTCCAGTGCTCACTTTTCTCCTGTCCCGCGGTGCGCATTAAGCCTCGCGCATCAACAGCGCCAGCAGGGTCTCGGCCTTGAGCGCCGCCTGCTGGCCGTCCGCCGCCGTCGCATCCGCCCCCACCAGCGCGGCCAGTTCGGGCCGTGCCTGGAATGCCCGTCCGCCGACGAGCACCCCGATTCGCGGATTGCGGGAGGCACGCCGGATCTCCCGGATCGCTGCCGCCAGGATTTCGAGCCGGTCCTCGCTGGCCAGCGAGAAGCCGATGGCGGCGAACCATTGCCGCCGCACCAGCGCCGCCAGCTCCTTGATCGAGGCGCCGGTGCCGCTGCTCACTTCCCAGCCCTGGCGACGGAAGAACTCGCCCACCATCAGCAGGCCGAAGCTGTGCTGTTCCCCCGGCGCGGGGGCCAGCAGCACGCGGCGGTCCGGCTGGGTGCGGCCATGCCGCGGCTGAAAGGCGGGGCTGTTCTCCAGAACCACCTGCTGCAGGCAGCACAGGCCGATGGTCACCGCGGTGAAGTCGCAGCGATCCTCCTCCCACATCTCGCCCAGGCGGCGGGCCACCGGGGCCAGCAGGCTGAGGTAGATGACATCCAGCCGCATGCCGCGCGCGGTCAGCGCGCCGACATAGCCCAGCGCACCGGCCAGGTCGCCGCGCATCGCCAGGCCGGCGAGGACGGAGACATCCTCGGCCTGCGGGGCGCTGCCAGTGGGGCTGTCGATATAGGCGGGGGTGTTGGGGGCCTGGCGGGAGAGCACCAGGCGGGGAATCACTTCCGTCTCCAGCGTGCGGGCCAGCACGGCCACGCGGCGGCGTTCGCCACGGCTGGGCGGCGGGCCGCGCTGCAGCCGGCGCGTCGCGCCCTCCAGGTCCAGATGCCGCCCGGCGGCTTCCTGCTGGCTGCCATCCTGGGGCACGCCATGCCCCGACCCCGCTTCCTGGGTCTGTCCGGCTCGTTCAGCCATATGCTGTGCTGCCATCATTGGCTTCGCGGACATCGCCCCCTCCGGTGCTTGCAGTTGATGCCCGACGCCTCGTCATGTCAATCGCGATTTACGTCAATCGTCCTTGACACTGCCGAGGCTGGGCTTCTAGCCTCCCTGAACAAGACGGTACGGGGGGAGAAAGCGATGCGCAGGGATCTGGCCGAAATGGCCCTCATGCGCGGTTTTCCCGAAGTTTTCCCCCATCGCGGACGGCCGGCCAGGTGCATCGGTCGTCCTTGCGCGACAGCGGACTGCCTTTGACGGAGGGTTGTCAAGTCATGCTTACAACGAACGGCCTGTCCGGTCTGCTTGACGCCCTGGATGCCTCCCCCTGGGGGGCCACGACGGGGCGGCGGCGCGAGGCGGCGGCGCGGCGGCCGCTCTACACCGCGGAGCAGAGGCGGCGGCGCGACGCCACGCCCTGGACCCTGGTGCAGGGCGTCCTGGCGCCGGTGCAATTCGCCGTCTTCCTGGTCAGCCTGGGCCTGGTGCTGAACTTCCTGGCCACCGGCGACGGGCTGGCGGTGGCCACCGCCTCGATCGTGGTGAAGACGCTGCTGCTCTACACCATCATGGTGACCGGCTGCGTGTGGGAGAAGGTGGTCTTCGGCCGCTTCCTGTTCGCCCCCGCCTTCTTCTGGGAAGACGTCTTCAGCATGCTGGTGCTGGCGCTGCACACCGCCTATCTGGCGGCGCTGCTGACCGGCTTCGGCGATGCCAGCGGCCAGATGCTGCTGGCGCTCGCCGCCTACGCCGCCTACCTGATCAACGCCCTGCAATTCGTGCTGAAGCTGCGCAGCGCGCGGCTGGACGAGGCCCGGGCCGAACGCGGCGGCCTGGCGGCATGAGCCTGGCCCCCGCCCCCGCAGCAGGCTGCGCCGATGCGCCCGTGCTGCGGGAGCGTGGGCAGCGCGAGGTGTTCTGCGGCCTGACCGGCATCGTCTGGCTGCACCGCAAGATCCAGGACGCCTTCTTCCTGGTGGTCGGCAGCCGCACCTGTGCGCATCTGCTGCAATCCGCCGCCGGCGTGATGATCTTCGCCGAGCCGCGCTTCGCCACCGCCATCATCGATGAGCGCGACCTGGCCGGCCTGGCCGATTGCAATGCGGAGCTGGACCGCGTGGTGACGCGGCTGCTGGAACGCCGGCCGGACATCAAGCTGCTGTTCCTGGTGGGCTCCTGCCCCAGCGAGGTCATCAAGCTCGACCTTTCCCGCGCGGCGCAGCGGCTTTCCGCGCGCTTCATGCCGGAGGTCCGGGTGCTGAACTATTCGGGCAGCGGCATCGAGACCACCTTCACCCAGGGCGAGGATGCCTGCCTGGCGGCCCTGGTGCCGGAGATGCCGGCGGAGCCGGGCGCCGCGCGTTCCCTCCTCGTCGTCGGTGCGCTGGCGGAGGTGGTGGAGGACCAGTTCCTGCGCCTGTTCGCCGCCCTCGGTGTCGGGCCCGTGCGCTTCCTGCCGGCGCGCCGCGCCGCGGAACTGCCGGCGGTCGGCCCGGGCACGCGCTTCCTTCTGGCGCAGCCCTTCCTGGGCGACACCGCCCGCGCGCTGGAGGCGCGCGGCGCCGTGCGCATCCCGGCGCCCTTCCCGCTGGGTGTCGAGGGCACCATGGCCTGGCTCGGTGCCGCCGCGCAGGTCTGGGGCACGGCGCACCGGCTGGCGGAAGCCACCGCCGCGCCGGCCGGGCGGGCCCGCGCCGCGCTCGCGCGGATTCGCGAAAGCCTCGACGGACGCAGCATCTTCTTCTTTCCCGACAGCCAGCTGGAAATTCCGCTGGCGCGCTTCCTGGCGCGCGAGCTGGGCATGCGCCTGACCGAGGTGGGCACGCCCTACCTGCACCGCGCGCATCTGGCGGAGGAGCTGGCGATGCTGCCGGGCAACGCCACCCTGTCCGAGGGCCAGCATGTGGAGCGCCAGCTGGATCGCTGCCGCGCCTTGCGGCCGGACCTGACCGTGTGCGGCCTGGGCCTGGCCAATCCGCTGGAGGCGGAGGGTCTCGCCACGAAATGGTCGATCGAGCTGGTGTTCACGCCGATCCAGGGCTTCGACCAGGCGGCGGACCTCGCCGGCCTGTTCGCGCGGCCGCTGGCGCGCCGCGCGCGGCTGAAGGTGTAGCGCCATGCAGCTCGCGCTCTGGACCTATGAAGGCCCGCCCCATATCGGCGCGATGCGCATCGCCACCGCGATGCAAGGCGTGCACTACGTGCTCCACGCGCCGCAGGGCGATACCTACGCGGATTTGCTGTTCACCATGATCGAGCGGCGCGACCGCCGCCCGCCCGTCACCTACACCACCTTCCAGGCGCGCGACCTGGGCGGCGATACCGCCGGCCTGTTCCGCGACGCGGTGCTGGAGGCGCATGAGCGGTTCCGCCCGCAGGCGATGCTGGTGGGGTCCAGCTGCACGGCGGAGCTGATCCAGGACGATCCCGGCGGGCTGGCGAAGACGCTGGGTCTGCCCATCCCCGTGGTGCCGCTGGAACTGCCCGCCTATCAGCGCAAGGAAAACTGGGGAGCGGCGGAGACCTTCTACCAGCTGGTGCGTGCCTGCGCCGGCCCGCATGTGCCGAAGCCCGGCACCGGCCGCGCGCCGCGCGCGGAAGGCCGGGCGCCGAGCTGCAACATCCTCGGCGCCACCGCGCTCGGCTTCCGCCATCGCGACGACCTGCTGGAGGTGCGGAAGCTGCTCCTCGCGCTCGGCGTCGAGATCCGCGTGGTGGCGCCCTGGGGCGCGACGCCGGCCGACCTGGCGCAGCTGGGCGAGGCCGATTTCAACGTGGTCCTGTACCCGGAGATCGCCGGCCAGGCGGCCGCCTGGCTGCGCCGCAGCTTCGGCCAGCCGGCCACCACAGTGGTGCCGATCGGCACCGGCGCGACGCGTGACTTCGTGCAGGAAGTGGCCCGCCTGGCCGGCCTGCCGGCGACGCTGGCGGAGGAGGCGCTGCGCGCGCCCTGGTATGCGCGCTCCGTCGACAGCACCTACCTGACCGGCAAGCGCGTCTTCATCTTCGGCGATGCCACCCACGCCATCGCCGCCGCCCGCGTGGCGGCGGAGGAGATGGGGTTCGAGGTGGTTGGCCTCGGCAGCTATTCGCGCGAATTCGGCCGCGAAATGCGCGCCGCCGCCGCGCTGCACGGCGTGGAGGCGCTGATCACCGACGACTATCTGGAGGTGGAGGCACGGATCGCCGCGCTGCAGCCGGAACTGGTGCTCGGCACGCAGATGGAGCGCCATGTCGCCAAGCGACTCGGCATTCCCTGCGCGGTGATCTCGGCGCCGGTGCATGTGCAGGATTTCCCGGCGCGGCATTCGCCGCAGATGGGGATCGAAGGCGCCAACGTGCTGTTCGACAGCTGGGTCCATCCGCTGATGATGGGCCTGGAGGAACATCTGCTCGGCATGTTCCGCGAGGATTTCGAGTTCAACGACGCGGCGCAGCCCAGCCATCTGGGCGCCCCGTCACAGTCGGGCAGAGAGGCAGCGCCCGCCGCGCAGCCCATGCCCGTGCCCGCGGCGGAGACTCCCCACTCCGCCGCGGGCGCCCCTTTGCTCGCCTGGGTCCCGGATGCGGAGAAGGAGCTGCGCAAGATCCCCTTCTTCGTCCGCGGCAAGGCGCGCCGCAACACCGAGAAGTTCGCGCAGGAGCGCGGTATCGGCACCATCACGGTGGAAACGCTGTACGACGCGAAGGCGCATTTTTCGCGGTGAGGCATTCCCCTCGCCGCTGCACCGGAGGGCCTGATGCCTGAGGGTATGGGTTGGAGTGCGAAGACCACGATGCGGGTCGTCGTGGTCACCATGGACAGCCACCTGGCCGGCGCCATGATGCAGGCGCGCGAGGTGCTGCGGCGGGAAATCCCGGGGCTGGACCTGGTGGTGCATGCGGCGGATGAGTGGGGCACGGACCAGGCGGCGCTGGCCGCCTGCCATGCGGACATCGCGCGCGGCGACATCGTCATCGCCACCATGCTGTTCCTCGAGGACCACATCAACCTGGTGCTGCCGGCGCTGCGGGCGCGGCGCGATGCCTGCGATGCGATGGTGTGCTGCCTCTCGGCCGGGGAGGTGATGAAGCTGACGCGGCTGGGCCGCTTCGACATGGGCGCCGAGGCGCGCGGCGTGATGGGCCTGCTGAAGCGCCTGCGCGGCAGCAAGAAGGGCGCGGCCGCATCCGGCAAGGGCCAGATGAAGATGCTGCGGGAGCTGCCGAAGCTGCTGCGCTTCATCCCCGGCACGGCGCAGGATGTGCGGGTGTACTTCCTGGCGCTGCAATACTGGCTGGCAGGCAGCCAGGCGAATCTGGTGAACCTGGTGCGGCTGCTGGTGAACCGCTACGCCGCCGGCCCGCGCCAGGCGCTGGTCGGCACCCTGCAGGTGGACCCGCCGGTGGAGTATCCCGAGGTCGGGCTGTACCATCCGCTGATCCCCGGCCGCGTCACGGAACGCGTGGCGCAGCTGCCGGCGCGCGGCGTGCGCGGCACGGTGGGTCTGCTGATCATGCGGTCCTACGTTCTGGCGGGAAATGCCGCGCATTATGACGGCGTCATCGCCGCGCTGGAATCGCGCGGCCTGAACGTGGTGCCGGCCTTCGCCAGCGGGCTCGACAACCGCCCGGCGATCGAGGCCTTCTTCCTGCGGGACGGCGTGGCCAGGGTGGATGCGGTGGTGTCCCTCACCGGCTTCTCCCTGGTCGGCGGCCCCGCCTACAACGATGCGCGCGCAGCGGAGGCGATGCTCGCCACGCTGGACGTGCCCTACATCACCGCGCACCCGCTGGAATTCCAGACGATGCGGCAATGGGAAGCGGATCCGCGCGGCCTGCTGCCGGTGGAAGCCACGATGATGGTGGCGATCCCGGAGCTGGATGGCGGCATCCTGCCGATGACCTATGGCGGCCGCAGCGGCACGCTGCCGGATGGCACGCCGGGCAGCCGCGACATGGTCTGCTACAACGAACGCGCCGCCACCCTGGCCGGACGCGTGGCGCGGCTGGTGGCGCTGCGGCGCACGGCGCGGGCGGAGCGGCGCGTGGCGGCGGTGATCTTCAACTTCCCGCCCAATGCCGGCAACACCGGCACAGCGGCCTATCTCTCGGTGTTCCAGTCGCTGTTCAACACGCTGCGGGCGATGCGGGATGCCGGCTACACCGTGGCGCTGCCGGCGGATGCGGATGCGCTGCGCCGCGCGATCACGGAAGGCAATGCGGCGCAGTTCGGCGCCATCGCCAATGTCGCCGCGCGCATCTCCGCCGACGACCATGTGCGGCGGGAAGTGCACCTGGCGGAGATCGAGCGCGCCTGGGGCCCGGCGCCGGGCCGCGCGCAGTCCGACGGCGCCAACATCTTCGTGCTGGGCGCGCAGTTCGGCAATGTCTTCATCGGCGTGCAGCCCGGCTTCGGCTACGAGGGCGACCCGATGCGCCTGCTGTTCGAGCGCAGCTTCGCGCCGACACATGCCTTCAGCGCCTTCTACCGCTGGCTGCGGGAGGATTTCGGCGCCCAGGCGGTGCTGCATTTCGGCACCCATGGCGCGCTGGAATTCATGCCCGGCAAGCAGGCCGGCATGTCCGCCGCCTGCTGGCCGGACCGGCTGATCGGCGACCTGCCGAATTTCTACCTCTATGCCTCCAACAACCCGTCGGAGGGCATGCTGGCCAAGCGGCGCGCGGGCGCCACGCTGATCAGCTACCTGACCCCGCCGGTGGCCAGCGCCGGGCTGTATCGCGGGCTGCTGGACCTGAAGGCGACGCTGGACCGCTGGCGCGCGATGGAGCCGGACACGGACGCGGCCGTGCGCGCCGCGCTGGCCGAGCTGGTGCAGGCGCAGGCCGCCGCGGTGGACCTGGTGGCGGCCGAGCCCGGCTGGAGCGCGGCCGAGGCGCCGGCGCAGATCCAGCGCCTGGGCGCCGCGCTGCTGGAGCTGGAATACACGCTGATCCCGCACGGGCTGCATGTGGTGGGCGAAGTGGCGGATGCGGCGCAGCGGCGCGAGACGCTGGAAGCCGCCGGCGTGACGGACCCCGCGGAGTTCGCGCGGCTGGATGCGCTGATGGCGAAGGACCATGAGCTGCCTGCGATCCTGCATGCGCTGGATGGCGGCTATGTGCGCCCCGCGCCGGGCGGCGACCTGCTGCGCAGCACGGAAGTGCTGCCCACCGGGCGCAACCTGCACGGCTTCGACCCCTTCCGCATCCCCTCCGCCTTCGCGGTGCAGGATGGCGCGCGGCAGGCGGACCGGCTGCTGGCGCGGCACCGCGAGGATGGCGGGCGCCTGCCGGAGACGGTGGCGATCGTGCTGTGGGGCACGGACAACCTGAAGACCGAGGGCGGGCCGATCGCCCAGGCGCTGTGGCTGATGGGCGCCGCGCCGCGGCACGACAGCTACGGCCGCCTGGCCGGCGCGCAGCTGATCCCGCTGGCGCAGCTCGGCCGGCCGCGCATCGACGTGATGGTGACGCTCTCCGGCATCTTTCGCGACCTGCTGCCGCTGCAGGCGAAGCTGCTGGCGGAGGCCGCGCTGCTGGCCGCCAGCGCCGAGGAGCCGATCGAGGACAACTTCATCCGCAAGCATGCGCTGGCGCATCTGGCGCAGCATGGCGGGGAGATGGCGCAGGCGGCGCTGCGGGTCTTCGGCAATGCCGACGGTGCCTACGGCGCCAATGTGAACCAGATCCTCGACGCCGGGCTGTGGGAAGACGAGGACGAGCTGGCCGAGGCCTATGTGAAGCGCAAGGGCTACGCCTATGGCGTGGACGGCAAGGCGGCACGGCAGGACAAGGTGCTGTCCCAGCTGCTGGGCAGCGTGGAGGTCACCTACCAGAACCTCGACAGCATCGAGGTGGGGCTGACCACGATCGACCAGTACTTCGACACGCTGGGCGGCATGAGCCGCGCCGTGCGCCGGGCGCGCGGCGGCCGCGAGGCTTCGGTCTATGTCGGCGACCAGACGCGCGGCGAGGGCAAGGTGCGCAGCGTGGCCGAGCAGGTGGCGCTGGAGACCCGCACCCGCGCGCTGAACCCGAAATGGTTCGAGCCGCTGCTGGCGCATGGCTATGAAGGCGTGCGGCAGATCGAGGCGCAGGTGACCAACACCATGGGCTGGTCCGCCACCACCGGCCAGGTGGCACCCTGGATCTACCAGAACCTGGCGGAGACCTACATGCTGGATCCCGCCATGCGCGCCCGGCTGGCGGCGTTGAACCCCACCGCTTCCGCCAAGATCGCCGGCAGGCTGATCGAGGCGCAGGAACGGTCCTACTGGCAGCCGGACGCCGAGACCCTGGCCGCGCTGCGCCGCGCGGGCGAGGAGCTGGAGGATCGGCTGGAAGGCATTACCGAGGAGATGGCGGCATGACCGTGATCGTACGACCGCGGCCGGATGAGCGCCTGGTGGGCGACGGCGATGGCAGTGTGCAGGTGCACATGGCCGACCGCATCGAGGGGGCGAAGGTCTTCGCCGTCTACGGCAAGGGCGGCATCGGCAAGAGCACGACCAGTTCCAATCTTTCCGTCGCCTTCGCCAAGCTGGGCAAGCGCGTGCTGCAGATCGGCTGCGACCCGAAGCACGACAGCACCTTCACCCTGACCGGCCGCATGATCCCGACGGTGATCGACGTGCTGGACGGCGTCGGCTTCCATGCGGAGGAGTTGCGCGCCGAGGATTTCGTGGTGGAAGGCCGCCACGGCGTGATGTGCGTGGAAGCCGGCGGCCCGCCGGCGGGCACGGGCTGCGGCGGCTATGTGGTGGGCCAGACGGTGAAGCTGCTGAAGGAGCATCACCTGCTGGAGGATACCGACATCGTCATCTTCGACGTGCTGGGCGACGTGGTCTGCGGCGGCTTCGCCGCGCCGCTGCTGCATGCCGATCGCGGCGTGATCGTCGCGGCGAATGATTTCGACAGCATCTTCGCGATGAACCGCATCGTTGCCGCCATCAGGGCCAAGGCGCAGAACTACGGCGTGCGGCTGGGCGGCGTGATCGTCAACCGGTCCCGCGATACCGACCAGATCCAGAAATACAACGACGCCACCGGCATGAAGATGCTGGCGCACCTGCCGGACCTGGACGTGATCCGCCGCTCCCGCCTCAAGAAGGCGACGCTGTTCGACATGGAAAGCTCGCCGGAGGTGGATGCGGTGTGCGATGAATACCTGCGCCTCGCTGCCGGGCTGCTGGCCGGTGTCACGCCACTGGACGCGACGCCGCTGAAGGACCGGGAAATCTTCGACCTGCTGGGGTATGACTGACATGCCCACCGCCACCTACGCGACCCGCCGCGGCGAGCTGGAGACCTATTTCGACCGCACCGCGGTGCAGGCCTGGGAACGCCTGACCTCGGACGCGCCGGTCAGCGGCATCCGCGCCACGGTGCGCGCCGGGCGCGACGCGATGCGCGGCCGCCTGCTGTCCTGGCTGCCGCCGGATCTGCGCGGCAAGCGCGTGCTGGATGCCGGCTGCGGCACCGGCGCGCTGGCCGTGGAAGCGGCGCGGCGCGGCGCGGAAGTGGTGGCGGTGGACATCTCGCCCCGGCTGGTCGCGCTGGGGCAGGACCGCGCGGCGGGGCAGCACGGCGCGGGCCGCGTCAGCTTCCATGTCGGTGACATGCTGGACCCTGCCTTCGGCCGCTTCGACCATGTGGTCGGCATGGATTGCCTGATCCACTACAAGCCGGCCGATGTGCTGCGCGCGCTGGCCGGCCTGGCGGCGCGGACGGAGCGCAGCATCCTGTTCACCTTCGCCCCGCGCACCGCCTTCCTGATGGCCTTCCTGGTTGTCGGCCGGCTGGTGCCGCGCGGCGACCGCTCGCCGGCCATCGTGCCGGTGGCGGAAGCGCGGCTGCGCCGGATGGTGCAGGCCGATCCGGCCATGACGGGCTGGCACCCGGTGCGCACGCACCGCGTGGCCAGCGGCTTCTACACCTCCCAGGCGCTGGAACTGGTGCGCCGATGAGCCGCCCGGGCCGCATCATCCGCCTCTGGCAGGGCCTCGGCCCGCATCTGCTCCCCTTCGCCAGCGCGACGTCGGAGCGGCTGCCGATGGCGCGGCTGCTGCGGCTGGCGCTGTTCCAGATCTCCTGCGGCATGGCGGCGGTGCTGCTGGTGGGCACGCTGAACCGCGTGATGATCGTGGAGTTGCATGTGCCGGCCTGGCTGGTGGCCAGCATGGTCGCGCTGCCGCTGGTCTTCGCGCCGGCGCGCGCGCTGATCGGCTACAAGTCGGACACCTACAAGTCGCTGCTCGGCTGGAAGCGCGTGCCCTATCTGTGGCTCGGCACCATTATCCAGTTCGGCGGGTTGGCGATGATGCCCTTCGCGCTGCTGGTGCTGTCCGGCGACACCTGGGCCGAGCCCTGGGCCGGGCAGATGGCGGCCGCCATCGCCTTCCTGATGACCGGCGCGGGCATGCACATGGTGCAGACCGTGGGCCTGGCGCTGGCCACGGACCTGACGCCGCGCGACCAGCAGCCGAATGTGGTGGCGATGCTCTCCGCCATGCAGCTGGTCGGCATGGTGCTGTCGGCGCTGGTGTTCGGTGCGCTGCTGGCGGATTTCTCGCAGTTGCGGCTGATCCAGGTGGTGCAGGGCGCGGCGGCGCTGACGCTGGTGCTGAACCTGGTCGCCGCCTGGCAGCAGGAAGTGCGCGACCCGTCCCGCACCGCGCCGGGCGATGCGCCGGAGCCGGGGTTCATCGAGGCGTTCCGCGCGCTGCGGCGCAGCGGCCCGTGGAATCGCCGGCTGCTCGGTGCCGGGCTCGGCACCGCCGGCTTCACCATGCAGGACGTGCTGCTGGAGCCCTATGGCGGGCAGATCCTGGGCCTCTCCGTGGGCGCCACCACGGCGCTGTCCGCGCTGCTGGCCGGTGGTGCGGTGCTGGGCTTCCTGCGCGCCGCGCGGCGGCTGGGGCAGGGGCTGGACCCGCACATGGTCGCCGGCCATGGCGCGCTGTTCGGCATTGCCGGCTTCACCGTGGTCATCTTCTCGGGCGCCATCGGCAGCGGTGCGCTGTTCGCCGCCGGCGTGGCGCTGATCGGCTTCGGCGCCGGCCTGTTCGGCCATGCGACGCTGACGGCCTGCATGGCCGCGGCACCGGCCGACAAGGTGGGCCTCGCGCTCGGCGTCTGGGGCGCGGTGCAGGCGAGCGCGGCCGGCGGCGCCATCGCGCTCGGCGGCGCGCTGCGCGACCTGCTGTCCAGCCTGGCCGAAGCCGGCGCGCTGGGCGAGGGCCTGGCGCAGGCCGCAACCGGCTATGTCGGCATCTACCTGATCGAGATCGCGCTGCTGTTCGTCACCCTTGCCGTGGTCGGCCCGCTGGTGCGCGGCCGCGGCCTGCCCAATGCCCACCACGCCGCCGGCCTTGCCGGTCCGGCACCCGTCTGAGAAGGAGGAGGCTGCCATGCCCGGCGCACATCAATTCGTTCCCTTGGATCTGGCGGCGGGGCTGCTCTACGCCTTCTTCGCCTTCTTCCTGGTTCTGGTCTTCTGGCTGAACCGGGAGAGCAAGCGGGAAGGCTATCCGCTGGTCTCCGACCGGCCCGACCGGCCGCTGACGGCGCCGATCCAGGGCTTCCCTGGCGTACCGCCGCTGAAGGTCTTCAAGCTGAAGCACCACCACCCGGAACGCGCGCCGGAACGCGACCTGTCGGCCGTGGCCTATGCCGTGGACCGTCAGCCGGGCTCGCCCATCGTCCCTTCGGGCGATGCGATGCGCGACGGCGTGGGCCCCGCCGCCTGGGCGGAACGGGCCGACATCCCGGACCTCGCCTTCGATGACGACGCGCCGAAGATCGTGCCGCTGCGCGCCGCCCCCGGCTTCAGCCTCAACGAGTCGGATCCCGACCCGCGCGGCAAGCCGGTGATCACGCTGGATGGCAGGATTGCCGGCGTGGCCGTGGATCTCTGGGTCGACCGCTCCGACATGCTGCTGCGCTACATCGAGGTGGAGGCCACGGGCACGGCGCGGCGCGTGCTGGTGCCGATGTTCCTGGCCACCATCAACGATGCCGGCACGGTGCGCGTGGTGTCCGTCACCGCGGAGCAGCTGGCCGCCGCGCCGGGCCTGGCGAAGCCGGAGCAGATCACGCTGCTGGAGGAGGACAAGGTGGCGGCCTATTTCGGCGGCGGGCATTTCTACGCCACGCCCGAGCGCAGCGAGCCGCTGCTGTGAGCGCGCGCGCCGTCATCGCCGAGCATGATGCGGAGCCGGTGCCGGGTCTGCCCGGGCCGCTGCCGGCGGGCGAGACCATCCTGTGGCAGGGCGCGCCGGAATGGCGGGGCCTGGCACGGCGGGCACTGCATGTGCGCGGCATCGCGCTGTATTTCGGCGCGCTGGCGCTGCTGCGCGGCGTGGAGCTGAGCAGCGGTGGCGCCGCGCCGCTGGAGGCCGCGCTGGGTGCGCTGCTGCTGGTGGCGATCGGCGGCGTGCCGGTGGCGCTGCTGCTGCTGTTCGCCGGGCTGGCGGCGCGCAGCACGCTGTACACCATCACCTCGCGCCGCATCGTGCTGCGCGCCGGCGTGGCGCTGCCGATGACGATCAACATCCCCTTCGCGGTGATCGGCAGCGCCGGCGTGGCGCGGCATGCCGACGGCACGGGGGATCTGGTGGTGGCCATCATGCCGCCGCACCGGGTTTCCTGGCTGGCGCTGTGGCCGCATGTGCGCAGCTTCCGGCTGGCGCGGCCGGAGCCGATGCTGCGGGCGCTGAAGGATGCGGATGTGGCGGCGCAGGTGCTGTCGCGCGCCCTGGCGGCGGCGGCTTCGGTGCCGGTGCCTGCGCTGGATGACGCGGTGCCGCAGCGCGCCCCGGGCCGGGCGGAGGCGATGGCCTGACATGGCACAGGCGCTGCAAACCCCCGGCTTCCTCCGCCGGCCCGCGCTGGCGGGTGGCCTGCTGGTGCTGGCGACGCTGGTGCTGGTGGTGGCGCCACCCATCCTGCCGCCGCAGCAGGCGGAAGCGCCTTCGGTTGCGCTGGCGCAGCGCGACCTGCATTTTGCCGACCGTGCCGATGGCGCGGTGGTGGTGACCGATGCTGCGACGGGGCGGGAGGTGACGCTGATCGCCCCCGGCCAGGGCGGCTTCGTGCGCGGCACGCTGCGCGGCCTGGTGCGCGAAAGGCGACGGGAGGAGGCGGGCCGTGAGGCGCCCTTCCGCCTGACGGCCTGGCATAACGGGCAACTGACCCTGCAGGACCGGGCAACCGGCCGCCTGCTGGACCTGACGGGCTTCGGCCAGACCAATGCGGAGGCCTTCCTAAGCTTTCTATCAACCAAGGAGTGACCAGGATGAACGGCCGCTGGGGAGTGGGCCGGGCGATCTTCGGTGGCAATGAGACCTTCGAAGTGCCCTGTACGGTTGAAATCGAGAGGACGGCGGACAGCTTCCATGCCTATGCGGTGCCGGAAGGCGTGTTCCTTCGGCCGGGCGACCAGGTGGTGGTCCATGGCACGCCGGGCCATGTCGCCTTCGGCGAGATCATGCGCTTCGAGACACGCGCCACGGTCCACCGCGCCGGCCCGCTGACGCGGCTGTGGACGCAATGGGTGGCGATCTTCGAACTGACGGAACTCTATCACTGCGGCTTCGAGCCGAAGGAGGCCGTGGCATGGAACGCCTGATCCTGGATGGCCCCGCGGTCGCCGAGCCGGCGGTCGCCGCAGGCATGACCCCGGGCGGGCGCCCGGACGCGGATGGTGTCGCCACCAAGATGGCTTTGACCGAAACGGTGCTCTCGCCGCGCTTCTACACCACCGACTTCGACGCCATGGACCGCATCAGCATCGAGCCCGTGCGCCAGCAATGGGATGCGATGATGGCGGAATTCCACGCCGATCCGAACAAGGGGCACTTCACCCGCACGGCGGAGTTCGACCAGTTCGACATCAAGGCGCTGCCGGAGCCGCTGCAGAAGGAATTGCTGGAATTCCTGGTCAGCTCCGTCACCGCCGAATTCTCCGGCTGCGTGCTGTATGCGGAAATCCGCAAGCGCGTCACCAACCCGGACATGAAGGACATCTTCGGCGTGATGGCGCGCGATGAAAGCCGCCATGCCGGCTTCATCAACGATGCCCTGAAGGATGTGGGCGTCGGCGTCGACCTCGGCTTCCTGACCAAGGCGAAGAAGTACCACTACTTCCAGCCGAAATTCATCTTCTACGCCACCTATCTGAGCGAGAAGATCGGCTACGCCCGCTACATCACCATCTTCCGCCAGTTCGAGCGGCATCCGGAGCTGCGCTTCCACCCGATCTTCAAGTGGTTCGAGAACTGGTGCAACGACGAGTTCCGCCATGGCGAGGCCTTTGCCCTGCTGATGCGCGCCAACCCGCATCTGCTCTCGGGCGCCAATGTCTACTGGGTGCGCTTCTTCCAGTTGGCGGTCTTCGCCAC
This sequence comes from Falsiroseomonas selenitidurans, assembly GCF_012103215.1. Lineage (GTDB taxonomy): Bacteria > Pseudomonadota > Alphaproteobacteria > Acetobacterales > Acetobacteraceae > Falsiroseomonas > Falsiroseomonas selenitidurans. The sequence continues at coordinate 4,134 of NZ_JAAVNE010000055.1, read as the reverse complement.
GATGTATGTGCGCGACCATGCGCGGCCGGAATTCCACAAGGCGCTGGGCATGACGCCGACGGAATACGACATGCGCGTCTTCCGCATCACCGAGGAGATCTGCCGCCAGGTCTTCCCGGCGACGCTGGACGTGGACAACCCCGCCTTCCTGCGTGGCCTGGAGCGGCTGCGCAGGCTGGGCGAGGGTATCGCCGCGGCGAAGGCGCAGGGCGGCGTGCTGGGCGGGATCAAGCGCGCGGCGCTGTCCGCCGCCGCGGCCGCTGCCTTCGCCCGCCTGTACCTGCTGCCGCCGCGCCGCCAGGCGCTGCCTGCGGACCCGCGCCTGCAGCCGGCCTGGTGAGATGATGGAACACGGTCTGCCCGCGCTGTTCACGCTGTTCCTGTGGTGGTTCAGCACGGGCGTGATCCTGTACCTGGACGGGTTGCGGCGGGAGACCTTCCGCTGGACCATGCTGGGCGCCACCACGCTGCTGCTGGTGGCGCTGGCCGGGCTGCATGCCGTGGCGTGGGACACCACCGCGCGCGGCGCCTATCTCGGCTTCGTCTTCGGCCTGCTGGCCTGGGCCTGGATCGAGACCGCCTTCCTCACCGGCCTGGTCACCGGCCCGCGGCGCAGTGCCTGCCCGCCGGGTGCGCGCGGCTGGGTGCGGCTGCGGGCGGCGATCGCCGCGGTGCTGTGGCACGAATTGGCCATCATGGCCGGCGCCGCCGCCATCGCGCTGGCCAGCTGGGGCGGGTCGAACCGCATCGGCCTGTGGACCTTCCTGGCCTTCTGGGCGATGCGGCAGAGCGCCAAGCTCAATGTCTTCCTGGGCGTGCGGAACCTGGCGGAATCCTTCCTGCCGGACCACCTGCGCTACCTGGAAAGCTTCTTCCGCCGGCGGCGGATGAATGCGCTGTTGCCGCTTTCCGTCCTGGCGGGCGGCCTGGCGGTGGTGCAACTGGCGCAGGTGGCGCTGGCGCCGGGCGCCACGCCGCATGAGGTCGCGGGCTATTCGCTGCTGGCGTCGCTGGTGGCGCTCGGCGTGCTGGAGCATATCTTCATGGTCATGCCGGTTCCGGCGGATGCGCTATGGCGCTGGGGCCTCGCCTCACGCAAGCAGCCTTCGGCACCGGTGCCATGACACAGGGCGGAAGAAGCGGGTCGTGCCCGCCAGGCGCCACGGAACGATCGGCCACAGGGGGACCGCAATGAACTACGAATCCTTCTTCCGCGCGCAGCTGGACGGCCTGCGCCGCGAAGGGCGCTACCGGGTCTTTGCCGATATCGAACGCCAGGCCGGCAGCTTCCCCCGTGCCACGCGGCACCGCAACGGCCGCACCAGCGAGGTGACGGTCTGGTGTTCCAACGATTATCTCGGCATGGGTCAGCACCCGAAGGTGCTGGCGGCGATGCATGCGGCGCTGGACAAGCACGGCGCCGGCGCCGGCGGTACGCGCAACATCTCCGGCACCAACCACGAGCATGTGCTGTTGGAACGCGCCCTGGCGCGGCTGCATGGCACCGAGGACGCGCTGCTGTTCAACTCCGGCTACATGTCCAACTGGGCGTCGCTGTCCACGCTGGGTGCGCGCATGCCGGGCTGCGTCATCGTCTCGGACGAAATGAACCACGCCTCGATGATCGAGGGCATGCGCCATTCCCGCGCCCAGCGCCGCATGTTCCGCCACAACGACCTGGCGGATCTGGAGCGCGTGCTGGCGGAGATCGACCCGGCGGCGCCGAAGCTGGTCGCCTTCGAGAGCGTCTATTCCATGGATGGCGACATCGCCCCGATCGCCGCCATCTGCGACATTGCCGACAAATACGGCGCCATGACCTATTGCGACGAGGTGCACGGCGTCGGCCTGTACGGGCCCAATGGCGGCGGCATCACGGACCGCGACGGCGTGGCGCATCGCCTGACCGTCATCGAGGGAACGCTGGCCAAGGCCTTCGGCGTGATCGGCGGCTACATCGCGGGTTCCGCCGCCATGTGCGACTTCGTGCGCAGCTTCGCCTCCGGCTTCATCTTCTCCACCGCCCTGCCGCCGGCCATCGCGGCCGGGGCGCGCGCCTCCATCGAGCATCTGATGGCGAGCGACGTGGAACGGCAGCAGCTGCATGAACGCGCGGCGACGCTGCGGCGGCGGCTGGATGCGGTGGGCGTGCCGCACCTCGACAACCCCAGCCACATCGTGCCGGTGATGGTGGGCGACCCGGTGGTGTGCAAGACGATCAGCGACATCCTGCTGGACGAGCATGGCGTCTATGTGCAGCCGATCAACTACCCCACCGTGCCGCGTGGCACGGAACGGCTGCGGATCACGCCCGGGCCGGTGCACAGCGATGCGGACATGGACCATCTGGTGCAGGCGCTGTCCGACATCTGGGCCCAGTTCAGCCTGCAAAGGGCAGCGTGATGGATCTCGGGCCTGCCGGCCTGGCGCGGCTGCGGACGGCGCGCCCGGTCTTCCCCTTCGCGGCGATCGTGGGGCAGGAGGAGATGAAGCTGGCCCTGCTGATCGCCGCGGTGGATCCCGGCATCGGCGGCGTGCTGGTGTTCGGCGACCGCGGCACCGGCAAATCCACCGCAGTGCGGGCGCTGGCGGCGCTGTTGCCGCCGATGCAGGCGGTGGCCGGCTGCCGCTTCGGCTGCGACCCGGCCCGCCCGGCGGAATTGTGCGAGGCCTGCCGCATGGCCGGCGAATTGCCGGTGGCAACGGTGCCGGTGCCGGTGGTGGACCTGCCGCTGGGCGCGACGGAAGACCGCGTCGCCGGCGCGCTGGATATCGAGCGCGCCCTGGCGCATGGCGAGAAGGCCTTCGAGCCCGGGCTGCTGGCCCGCGCGCATCGCGGCTTCCTGTACATCGACGAGGTGAACCTGCTGGAGGACCACCTGGTGGACCTGCTGCTGGATGTCGCGGCCTCCGGTGAGAATGTGGTGGAGCGCGAGGGCATCAGCATCCGCCATCCCGCGCGCTTCGTGCTGGTGGGCAGCGGCAATCCGGAGGAAGGCGAGCTGCGGCCGCAATTGCTGGACCGCTTCGGGCTTTCCGTGGAAGTGCGCACGCCCACCGACCTGAAGCTGCGGGTGGAGGTGATCCGCCGCCGCGATGCCTTCGAGCGTGACCCGCACGCCTTCATCACGGGGTGGGAGGCGGAGGCGGAGGCGATCCGCGACCGTATCCTGGCTGCCCGCGCCTGCCGCCCCGCCGTGCCGGATTCGGTGCTGGAGGATGCGGCGCGGCTGTGCATGGCGCTCGGCACGGATGGGCTGCGCGGGGAACTCACGCTGATGCGCGCCGCCCGTGCCCTGGCGGCGCTGGAGGGCGAGGCGGAGGTCGGCACCACGCATCTGCGCCGCATCGCCGCGCCGGCGCTGCGCCACCGCCTGCGCCGCAACCCGCTGGATGAGGCGGTGGCCACCACGCGGGTGGATCGCGCGGTGGCGGAGCTGTTCGGCCCGTGACGCCGGGCGCGGAGCCATCGGTGGACTCCGCGCGGGCGGACCAGGGCCTGGCCGCGCTGCTGCTGGCGGTGGACCCGGCCGGGCTTGGCGGCGCCGTGCTGCGCGGCCCGCCGGGGCCGGGGCGCGATGCCTGGCTGGCGCGGCTGCGCACGGCGCTGCCCGCCGATGTCCCCTGGCGCCGCCTGCCGCCCGGCATTCCGGACAGCCGCCTGCTGGGCGGGCTGGACCTTGCGGCGACCCTGGCCAGTGGCCGGCGCGTGGCCGAACGCGGCGTGCTGGCGGCGGCCGATGGCGGCGTGGTGGTGGCCGCGATGGCGGAGCGGATGGAACGCAGCCTGGCGGCGAAGCTCTGCGCGGCGCTGGATGACGGCACGGTTTCCGTGCAGCGCGACGGCTTCGGCCAGACCCACTTGGCGCGCTTCGCCCTGCTGGCGCTGGATGAGGGCGCGGCGGCCGAGGAAGCCGCGCCGGCGGCGCTGGCGGATCGGCTCGCCTTCCACCTGGACCCCGATTTCGCGCCCGAAGGGGCGATGCCCGATGCCGCCGCGGCGCGCGCCAGGCTGGCCGGTGTCGCGGTGCCGCCGGCGCTGGCAGAGGCGCTGTGCGGCGCGGCCCTGGCCTTCGGCATTGCCTCGCTCCGCGCGCCGCTGCTGGCGCTGCGCGCCGCCCGCGCCGCCGCCGC
>NZ_JAAVNE010000078.1 GCF_012103215.1 Falsiroseomonas selenitidurans | reverse complement strand
GCCGCCGGCGCGCCCGGCTTCCGGGCGCCGCGCCACGCGTCGCAGCCGACGCTCCGCCGGCAGGGACCAGCGGCATGAGCGGCGGCACCCCGCCCGTCCTGCTGACCGGCGCTGCGGGCCGGCTCGGGCGGGTGCTGGCGCCGCGCCTCGCCGCGGCCGAGGTCGCGCTGCGCCTGACCGACCGTCGTCCCTTTCCCGACGCGCTGCCGCCGGGGGCGAGCTTCACCCCTGCCGAGCTGGAAGATGCGGCCGCGGTCGCTGCCCTGGCGGAAGGCTGCCGCGCCATCCTGCATTTCGGCGCCGTGGCGACGGAAGCGCCCGGCTTCGAGGCGATCCTGGCGGCGAACCTGCGCGGCGCGCTCCATGTGTTCGAGGCGGCGCGCGCGGCCGGGGCGCGGGTGGTCCACGCCTCCTCTGCCCATGTGGCCGGCTTCCACGACCGGCCGGCGCCGGGCGGGCCGAAGCTGCCCGCCGGCTGCGATTACCGCCCGGATAGCGTCTACGGGCTTTCGAAACTCTATGGCGAGCAGCTGGGCCGGCTCTACTGGGACAAGCACGGGGTCGAGAGCGTGCATCTGCGCATCGGCTGGTGCGCGCCGGAGCCGCGGGACGCCCTGTCGCTGTCCATCTGGCTGTCGCCGGACGATCTCGCGCGGCTCTGCCTGGCCGCGCTCTCCGCCCAAAGGACAGGCTGGGCGGTTGTCTGGGGCGCCTCCGCCAACCCGGCCTCCTTCTGGGACCGCGACGACCGCGCGCTGATCGGGTGGCACCCGCGGGACAGCGCCGAGCCCTGGCGCGACCGGGTCGGCGGAGTGGAGAGCGGGGATCCGCTGGCGGAGCGTTTCCAGGGCGGAAGATCCGTGATGGCCCCGGGCGGCACGGATTCCTGACCGGTCGGCCGCACCGCCGCGAGCGGGTGCCCGTCGGACCGACCCCCGGCGACCGCGTGACCAGCCCCCGTGGAGTGGTCCGGGCGGGCGGTAGCCCAGCGACGAGTGCGGCCGGACCCGGTTGTAGTGCTGGCGCCAGCCCTCGATCAGCACCTGCGCCTCGCGGAGCGTGTTGAACACCTCCCCGTTCAGCAGCTCGTCCCGCAGCTTGCCGTTGTAGCTCTCTACGAAGCCGTTCTCCCACGGGCTCGCCTTCTCGATGTAGGCCGTCCTCGCCCCGACACCGGCGATCCAGCCCTTCACCGCCTCGGCCACGAACTCTGGCCCCTGGTCCGAGCGGATATGCGCCGGCGCCCCCCGCGCAATGAACAGGTCGGCCAACGTGTCGATCACGTCCGACGACGAGAGCTTCCGCGCCACCCGGATCGCCAGCGCCTCGCGCGTGAACTCGTCCACCACGCACAGCATCCGCAACTTCCGCCCGTCACCTGTCCGGTCCTCGACGAAGTCATAGGCCCAGACATGGCTGGCACGCTCCGGCCGAAGCCGAATGCAGGAGCCGTCCGCCAGCCACAGCCTGCCGCGCTTCGGCTGCCGCTGCGGCACCTTCAGTCCCTCACGCCGCCAGATCCGCTCTACCCGCTTCCGGTTCACCGCCCAGCCCGCATCCCGCAGCAGCGCCATGATCCGCCGGTACCCATACCGCCCGTAGCGCTTCGCAAGCTCGACAGTGTCCGCCGTCAGCGACGCCTCGTCGTCCGGCGCGCGCGCTGCCTTCCGCTGCGTCGATCGGTGCTGCCCCAACACCGCGCAGGCCTTCCGCTCCGACACGCCAAGCGCGCGCACGACATGCTCGACGCAGGCCCGCCGCCGCGCGGGGCTTACCACATTCCCTGTGCGTCAGACGCAGTGCGTCTGACCCTTCAAGATGACCTTCTCGAGCGTCAGGTCCGACACCGCCTGGCTCATCGCACAGCCAGAACAGATCACCACCATCGCATCGCGCGCATACGCAGAGGTCAGAACATGACACCGGGCGTATAAGCCAATCGGTGCTGAAGGGCAGCGCCGCGGACGGGCCGGCCATCGCGCGCATTTCCGCCGCCGAGATCGAGGGTGCGGTCATGGCGCAGGTCCGGGGGCTGCTGCGCCAGCCGGAGGTGGTGTTGGGTGCCTGGCGCGCGGCGCGGTCCGCAGCGCCCGACCTGACGGAGGACAAGGCCCGGCTGGCGCTGGAGCGGCTCGACCCGCTGTGGGAGGAGCTCTTCCCCGCCGAGCAGGCGCGGATCATCCGCGTGCTGGTCGACCGGGTGGACATCGGCGTTGGTGGTGCCGACGTTCGGTTGAGGCTGGAGGGGCTGGCGAGCCTGGCGCGCGACCTTGCTGCGCCGCCAGCCGAAGCAGCGAGGGTCGCAGCATGACCGGCGCCGCGCAGATGCTAACCGTCCGGGGGCCACTGGCGGTCCGGAAGCCGCGGGGTGGGCGGAAGCTGGTGATCGCGCCTGCCAGCACCACGAACCGGAACTCCTCGGCTGCTAACACCACGCTGGTGAAGGCACTGGCCCGGGCGTTCCGGTGGCGCCGTATGATGGAGGTGGGCCGCTATGGCACGATCGACGAGCTGGCGGCAGCCGAAAGGATCAACTCGTCCTACGTCTCGCGCCTGCTGCGCCTCACGCTGCTGGCCCCCGACATCATCGAGGCGATCCTGGACGGGCGGCAGCCGGAGGCGATGACGCTGCCAGGGCTGATGGAGCCATTTCCCGTGGAGTGGGCGGAGCAGGACGGCGTCGCACCGCCAAGCCCCGCGTGAGCCCGTCGCGAGCATCCGCCCCTCTGCATGCCTTCGGTGGCGATGCGTAGGACGGACGGGTAGTCTCTGCCTTCCGCCGCGGCAGCGTCTGCTCCTGCGATGGGCTGGAAGAGGACACCGAAGTGACGCCGCGCGGAGCGATCCTGCAACTTGCGAAGATGGTCGGCCAGGACCTGGCCCGGGGCGCCCCGAGTCCCGGTGCCATGGAGGCCGGCCCGATGCTGGCCCGTGCCGGCGCGACGCCGGATCTCGTCGCCTGCCTAGTGGCCGAGGCCACCCGGAAGCGGCCGGCCGACCGCCTTGTCGAAGCCTGCTGCTTCATGCTCGAAGGGGCGCTCACCGATCTGCGCATAGCCTCCAATAGCGGGGACACCAAGGCACGTGCAGGTCTTGCGGAGGCCTGCCACGCCGTGGAGACGGCGGTCACGGCCAAGAGTCTTGCCCCAGGCGTGCTCGTGCTGATCGCGAGGGCCTTTGCGCAGGCCGGGCTCGACGCTGGGCCCGCGCCGAAGAAGGCAATGATCGCGGGCATGGAGGCAGGCTTCTCCCACGACCCAACCCCGTCGGGGCCTGGCGCTTTGGTGGAGCAACTCGTGCCCCTCGCCGAAGCGCTTGGTCAGGACCCCTTCGCCGTCCACGCAGAGCTGGCCGCCACGGGTGCGGCATTTCCGTCCGAGCATCGGGCGGCCATGGCTGCGGAAGTCGCCACTTCGACGATCCCCGCTCTGCGCGACGCGGCGCTCGGCTTCCTGCTCGACGCCGATCCCGCGCCGAGCTTGGCGGTGCTGGAGGTGCTGGTCGCGCAGGCGCGCCGCCACCCCGCGCCGAGCCGCCTGGTCGAACGACTCGTCAGCCTTCGCCCGTGGTTGCCACCGCCGCGCCAAGCCAAGCTGGACGCGGCAATTCGCGCGCTCCGCGCTAACGCGGCTGCACCAGTGCCCGCGCCACGCGTCGAAGTCACCCGGCTGCTCGCATCCTTGTGCGATGGGGCGGGGGCGCAAAGCCTGTTCGCCCTGCTCAAGACCGGACGTCGCTTCGCCCTGGCCTCCGTGCTCATCAAGGCGGACGTGGGCGTGGCAGATGCCTGGGTTCGCGAGGCCATGCCGAAGCGTGAGGCCGACGGCCTCATCGCCCAGATCACCGACGCGACCGAGGCGGTCAACGTGCCGATCAGCTTCGTCCAGGCTCGGCTGGCCGACGCATTGGCGATCAATCTTGCGCGGCAAACCCCGCCGCGGCGCCCACTCGGGCCCGGCAGCGTGCAGATAAGTGCGCGGGCCTCTTCAGGGCCGACGCTGACGTGCAACGGTCAGACCGTACCATAGAAGTAAAGTCGGTCGAAGGGCAGCCTGGTCGGCAACCAAGCCGCTCGTGTTTCGGAGCACAGGCTGGAATGGAAACAAACCAAAGCCTAGAGGTACTGATGCGCGCCACAGCGGCATTGTTGAGAGCGCCGACCGCAATATCAATTATAACGCGGTTGATGCCTGGAACTCCGAATTCAGTCATCATCCAAGCGACGAAGCTGGAGCATCCCACTATGGCAAAAAAGGTCTTCATGCCAGATGATCCAGCCTTGCCAATGAATTATCCGGGATTTGTATTTCGAACCCTCCGCGAGGAGGGCTATTCAGAAGATGAATTACTGAAAGAAACGGGGCTAGAGGAGGCCCAGTTAAGCGATCCGCATTTTCGATGCGGTTTTCAGCCGCTTCGCCGTCTCCTCCTGAACGCCATCCAGCAAACCGGGGACCCCGATCTCGGGGCCAGGTTGGCTCTCAAGTTCCAGCCCACCTATATCGGGCTGCCGTCATACGCAGCCATGAATGCGGCACGCTTTGATGACGGACTCGAAGTCTTGACGAAGTTTTTCTTCCTGAACTTCCCTGCGTTCGAGATCAGCGTGATCCATGGGCAACCTGGTCTGCAGCCAGGAGAAGCCGCCATTCGCCTGCGATCGAAATTTCCGTTCGGCGACATCGAGTATTTCGGAATCAGCAGCGCCATTGTCGCCATCAACGGATTGCTGAAGGCGATGCTGCGCACCGACAAGGCTGCGACCCGTGCCGAAATGACCGTTGGACGACCGGACAACTGGCCCGCAGTCGAAGCCGAGCTTGGCGTCGTTTTTCGTTTCGAGGCCTCTGAAAACCAGATCATCTTTCCAGAGGCCCTGCTGAAACGACCGCTTCCCGGTTCCGATCCGTTGAATCACGCGCGCCTCCTCAGCCTCTGTGAACAGTTCGTACAAGAGATGGAGTTCGAAACGACACCTGTCACTCAGGTCCTGGCAATCCTTGAAACCGCGACGACCCTGACGGTGCCGCTCAGGGCTGTTGCCGCAAAGCTGGGATATTCGGAGCGTGGTCTACGTCGGCATCTGGATCGGTCCGGCACATCGTATCGCGAACTGGTGAATCAGGTCCGCGCGAAGCGTGCAGGTGCCCTTCTGTCTGGCACCGCGCAGCCGATCAAGGCCATCGCGGGCGCGCTCGGCTTTGAGTCGCCCTCGAACTTCGCCCGCAGTTTCAAGGACTGGACGGGCCTCACGCCGAAGGCGTTCCGGGAACGGGCGCAGACCCAAACCCTGACGCGGGACGAACCTGGCCGGAAATGAATACCCTCTGGCCGCAGGTGATCCTGACCTGCGGTCGAAGGACGCACCTCCAACGAATACATTTCCCCCGCAAGATTTGCGGAGGGGCCGATGTCACGCACGTCCCAGGCGGATACCCAGGTCAGAACCCGCATGGACGGTGCGGTCCGTCGGCGCCTGCTGGCGGTGCTGGCTGGCGTGATGATCGGTGCCACGCCGAGCCAAGCAGACGTCACCAGCAATGACCTGACCGATACGACGCCCAGCACGGCCCTGCCGCGTGAGAACGGTGGCGTATCCGCCGACCTCCTGTCCGCCTTCTTCGGGCTCGACAACGGCTTGCCGCTTCTGTCCAGGCTGATCTGCCAGGGTGCGCCCGGCAGGGACGGGATGCCGGTCATCTTCTCGACCGAGATCGACCACAGGACGATGCAGGCGGGCGATTTCCGGGTCACGACGGCTTCCGGTGCGACCGGGCGATTGCACTGCGTCACGCTCCTGCCGGCGACCGATGCCGGCGAGTTGCGCACGGTGCTGCTGGTGGGCGAACTCGGCGATGCCGAGACCGATCCCCCGGTGTCGGTCGAGATCGTCGGACACCTGCATTCGATCGATGGCCAGTTGGATTTCCGTGGCGCGCGAATCGATGTCACGCCCCTGGCGTCCGGCCCGAGCCTCGTGATGGCCGAAGTCGCGGATGCGGCCGCGAAAGACCTCGGCCTCGGCCGGCGCCGGACCGACGGCGACGAGTGCCCGACCGACGGCATCGTCCAGGCGGTGCGGGTGGTCTGGGCCGGTGGCGTCGTGCTGGCGAACGGCAACGAACCGGGCGCTGCCGTGCGCGATCTCTACCGGGTGACCGTGCGCGGCGCGGACGGGACCGAACGGCAGATCACCCCGGCTGCGCTGGCCGATCTTGGAGATGGCGACAACAACCATCTGCTCTGCCTCGACACGGGCGACAGGCCCGTCTCGGTCTCGTTTCCCGCCGGTGTGCTTGTCGATCCCAATGGCGACCTGAACCCCGCGACCCTGGTGGCCGTGCGCTGGCGTCTCGGCGCTGCCGGACTGTCCAGGTGATCACAGCGAAGCCAAGACCCTTGCGCGGCCTGCCTGCGCAAGGGGCGCGCTCACGCATTCGCAACAGGCAATAGGCACCCTGACATGATCAGACTGATTCGAAGCGCGCTCGGCGCCGTCACGATGCTTGCCGTGGTGGCGCCGCCTGCCTTCGCGCAAGACACCCGTCCGAACATCCTCGTGGTGCTGTTCGACGATGTCGGCTTCACCGATTTCGGGGCCTATGGCGGCGATGCGCGCACCCCAACCATCGATGCGCTGGCGCGAAGCGGCACGCTCTTCTCCCGCTACTATTCGTCGCCCTTCTGCGGGCCGAGCCGCGCGATGCTGATGACGGGGCTCGACAATCACCAGACGGGCATGGGCACACTCGTCGAGACGGTGACGCCCGGGCAGCGCGCGCTGCCGGGCTACTCCATGGTATGGGCCGCCAATCAGGCAACGGTCGCGAGCCGGTTGTCCGAGGCCGGCTACCGGACCTACGTGACCGGGAAATGGGGCATCGGCGCCAAGGGCGCAAACCTGCCCCATCGCTTCGGCTTCGATCGGTCCTACGTGATGGATTCGACGGGCGGCAGCAATCACGACCATACCCACTACCTGCCGGGCTATCCCGAGGTGTCGTGGTACGAGGATGGAAAACCTGTCCGTCTGCCCGAGAACTTCTATTCCTCGCGCAATCTCGTGGACACCATGATCCGCTACATCGACGAGGGCGATGCCGCGCGGCCGTTCTTCGCCTTCCTCTCGCTCCAGGCCATCCACATCCCGGTCCAGGCGCCAGTCGAGTTCATCGACCGCTATGACGGCGTGTTCGATGCCGGGTGGGACGCGATGCGCGAGGAGCGCTGGCGACGCACGATGGCCCTCGGCCTGGTGCCCGCGACCACGACACTGGCCCCGGTACACGCCGACCATCGCGCCTGGGACGCGCTGTCGCCTGAAGAGAAGGCGGTCGCCGCGCGTGCGATGCAGGTGAACGCGGGCATGATCGAAGCGGCCGACTTTCACATCGGGCGCCTGCTGGATCACCTCGAGGCCACAGGACGGCTCCGGAACACGATCGTCGTCGTCACCTCCGACAACGGGCCGGAATCCGGTGTCACGTCGCTGGAGAACCCGGTCTTCAACCTGCTGCTCCGCGGGATCCACCGTCTCGAAGGCATGGACACGTCCTTCGGGAACATGGGTCTGCCCCGCAGCTTGACGGCCATCGGGCCGGAATGGGCCGCGGTCTCGGCCTCGCCGTTCAACCTCTACAAGTTCTACTCGAGCGAGGGCGGCCTGCGGGTGCCGCTCGTCATCGCCGGCCCGGGCGTCGCGGCCAGCGGCATCCAGCACGCACCGGTGCATGTCGCCGATCTGATGCCGACCCTGCTCGACGCCGCCGGGGTCGCCTACGACCCATCGGCGCTCTACGGGCGGAGCTTCCGGCGCGTGCTCGCCGCCGAGACGCGCGAGACCCGCGGACCGCAGGAAAGCTTCGGCGTCGAGGTCAGCGGCAACGCCGCGCTCTATCGCGGCAACTGGAAACTCGTGCGCACGGCGCTGCCGCGCGGCGACTTCACCTGGCGGCTTTTCGACCTCTCGGTCGATCCGGGCGAAACCACCGATCTGTCCGGCAACGAGCCCGCCCTGTTCGCCCAGATGCGCGCCGAGTACGAGGCCTACGCGGCCCAGTCCGGCGTGCTCGACCTTGGACCCGGGGATTATGCCGAGGCGCAGCTGTTCTCCAACTTGCTGGAGCAGGCGATCGGCAAGTACTGGCCCCATCTCGCCGGCCTCGTGCTGGCGCTGCTCGCCGGCCTCTACGGCCTGTTCCGTCTCGTGCGGCCGGTGGTCCGCCGCCCGGCCGTCTGATCCCGGAACCCGTCGGTGCCCCGGTTCAGGGGCAGCTCCCCCATCGCCGAAATCGGAGACCTGTCATGACCTGGATCGTCGTCATCCTTGTTGTCCTTGCCGTTCTGTCCGTCCTCACCTACCTCTACTTGCCTGCCTTCCTGCGCTTTCTGGGCATCCACCGCCATTACACGATTCCAGACTTCGACATGAAGGGGCGGCGGGCGCTCATCATCTGCACCAACCACAACCGGCTCGATCCGCTGAAGCGCGACACCGGCGCGTTCGGCTCGGAATTCACCGTGCCCTATTACGCCTTCGTCAATGCCGGCATGGAGGTCGACATGGCCTCGCCCAGGGGCGGCGTGATCCCGATCCAGCCCGGGTCCTGGTCCTGGCCGCTCGCCTGCGATGACGACAAGCGCTTCATGGCCGACAACAAGGCCATGCATGACCTGAAGAACTCGAAAGCCGTCGCCGACCTGGATCCGAACGACTATGACGTCATCTTCATGGCTGGCGGCTGGGGCGCGGCCTATGACCTGATGCAGAGCGAGGACCTGGCCGCTTTCGTCACGCGCGCGAATGCAGCGGGCAAGATCCTCGGCTCAGTCTGCCATGGGGCCCTGGGCCTGTGCAGCGCCAAGGGGATCGACGGGGAACCGCTGGTCAAGGGCCGCCGCGTCACTGGCGTGACCAACAACCAGATCAATACCTTCGGCATCGCGGTGACGCCCAAGCACCCCGAGGAAGAGCTGCGCAAGCTCGGCGCGATCTACGAATGCCAGCATGCGTTCCGCGACCCGTTCGCAACCCATACCACGATCGACGGCAACCTGGTGACCGGCCAAAATCAGAACAGCGGATACGAGACGGCGCATCGCATCCTGGAAAGGTTGGCGACCCAGCGCAATGTCTGAGGCTGACCGGCGACACTCGGGGTGCCTGGCGCGGTCGCACGACGTCCCCGTTGCCGCGGCGCGCTCGGGCTGGTGAACGCGACAGACCTGGACGGGTCGCCGCGTATCAAGATGTCAGCGCGTGACGGGCGTCACGGACGAACAGCTCGAGGAACTCGGCATCCGAAGCACGTCCCGGCATCCGAACGTCGCGTCGCGCATTACGAACGCCGTGTTCGAGGCCGAGACCCATCGGTGTGACTTCTTCGCGGCGCACACCGTCGTCGACGGCAATCTGGTGACCGGCCAGAGCCGGAACCGCGGCGACGACGCCGAACACCGCATTCTCGAAATGCTCGCGGAGCAGACAAATGAGCAGTAGAACGACGATGTTGCTCGGCGTTGGTGCCGTGGCAGCAATGATCGGCACGATGTCCGTCGTGGCGCTGTGGCCCCATATCGTTTCGTCAGCAGCGACAGCAACGGCTTGCTCCCTGAACGCGGCGGATCTCGGAACATTCGTCGACATCCCCGGCGGCGGGTTTGTCATGGGGGTCGGTGCGCTCTACCCGGAGGAAGGCCCGCCTCGGCGGGTTTTCGTCTCGCCTTTCCGGCTGCAGGCCCATGAAGTCACCAACAGCCAGTTCGCCGCCTTCGTGGCGGAGACGGGCTATGTCACCGAGGCCGAAAGGAACGGCGGCTCGGCCCGATTCCAGGAAAGCGACACGCCCGAGGTCTTCCGCTCGTGGTGGTCCCTTGACCCCAACGCAATCTGGCGCAGGCCGGATGGCGCGGGCTCCGACCTGGCGGGCCGCGAACTGCACCCTGTCGTGCATGTCACGCTGAACGACGCGCGGGCCTATGCGGCTTGGGCGGGCGGGCGCATCCCGACCGAGGTCGAATGGGAGTACGCGGCGAGGTTGGGTCTGTCCGATCCGATGGACCCGGAATCCGGTGTCCGCGCGCCCGACGGCACCCCGCGCGCGAACATCTGGACAGGCCTGTTCCCGGTGCTCAACACCCGGCGCGACGGCTTTGCCGGAACCGCGCCGGTCGGCTGTTACCCGCCAGGGCGGACGGGCGCCTACGACATGATCGGGAATGTCTGGGAATGGACTGACAGCCCCTTCGCCCCGTCCCTGCCGCGCTTCACGATCAAGGGCGGCTCCTACCTGTGCGGCGAGAACTACTGCCGAAGATACCGCGTCGCCGCGCGGGAAAGCTTCGAGGCCGATTTCGGCACGGCGCATATCGGCTTTCGCATCGTGCGGGACGTGGTGGGCACGGAGGGGCTGCGATGACCTGCGTCCAGCCCCTAGGACAGGATCCGGTGCGGCGCACGCCCGGAGGTTGATGGACCTGGCACGGCCGCGCTGCCCGTTCGGGCTGGGGCAAGGCGATCGGCGGCTTGCGCCGTATCCGGCTGCGCGGGCTGGAGCGCGTCGGATGGAGCATCACGCTCCGGGTGGCCGCCTGCAACCTCGTCCGACTGCCGAAGCCGATGGCGGCGCCTGCCTGAGCGGCGCCCGCCTATCCCCCATGCGCAACAATGCGCCTCACGTGCCCGCCGGAACAGGAGCCAATCAGGCGCCGGACGCTCCCCGCGTCGGCCATCCGAGCGAGACAGAGCGAGCCGTGAGCCGCGAATTGTCGCAGCCTGCTGTGTTCAGAATGGCGGCCGGTCCACCCAAGCATCGCCCTCAACCGCGCGCCGCCGCCCATACGCGTATAGCGACTGCATGTACGCTTGGTCGAAGGGCTTGTCCAAGGTCGCGGTGAACTCCCGCCCAATGAAGGCCAGATTGTAGTCCAACCGGTCGCGTTGGGCGGTGAAGTGGATCCGATGCAAGTCGTTGTAGCCGCTGACCGCGATCATCGAGGAAATGGCGCGGCTTGCGATCGGCACGGTGCGGCGGTTCACCGAGGCCCATTGAGGGTCCAGCTTGGCGTTGCGGATCACCCAGGCGCGCACCGGCGTCACCGGCATCCCGCGGGCCATCCGCTCACGCCGCTCCTCAGACACGATCGGAGGATAGAGGAAGAGCTGGACGAAGGCGCCGCCATCGACATGCAGTTCCTGGAGGGCCTGCCCTTCCACCGTCACGTCGAACAGCACAGGGGAGAAGGCGCCCGGAACAGCCGCTGAGGCGAGCAAGATGCGCCGCACCGTGTCCAGCGCACGCGGATGCCCGCTCGCTGCGATGGCGCCGATGTTCCAGATGACGGGAACCTGCGCGTCGAGGTTGGACGTGCCAATCAGCAGAAGCCGTCCGGCCTGGTAGGCGCGCGCGATCTCCGTCAGCATCGTCTCATCGAGATAGCGCGAGATGGTGAGGAACAGCGGGCTGTTGTCTGCCATGCCGTCGTCCCAGATCGCCGCGGTGAAGGCTCGCGGCACCAGCACGTCGGCCAGCGTGATGTCGGTGTAGACGCTCCGCAGCTTCGCGTCCCAGTCGCTGCCGAGGAAGGCGAAGGGCGCGCTCAGCGCGCCGGTGCTGACGCCGGTCACCAGGCTGAACTCCGGGCGGCCGCCGCGCTCGGTCCAGCCGTTCAGCAGGCCGGCGCCGAAGGCCCCGTCTTCCCCGCCGCCGGATATGCCGAGCAGGTCGAGCGGCGGAGGGAGGCCGGCGGCGGGCAGCCCCTGTGTCGTCTTGAGGCGCTGCAAGGCCGCGAGAAATTCCCGCTGCAAGGCGGCCAGGCCGCCCGGTTCGGTCGGCAGGAAGCGTTCGTTGGGAAGGCCGAATACGGTCGCGGTGCCGGTACTGCCTCGCGGCACGGCGGCGAGGCGCGTGGGGCTTGCACAGCTGGGCAGCGCGGCCGCCGCACCCGCGGCGGCGAAAACGGCCAGCGCGCGGCGACGGCACGTGACAGCACTGTTTCGCATGAGCGGAGTTCCACACACCTTGTCGTTGCACAGACTACAACATTGCGGACTGCAAGTGAACCGACCGCTCAGGCCCCACTCAGGACTCTACTCGCTCGCCGCTCGGCAGTGGCCGAGCCGGATGCCGGCGAGCAGGCCAGAGCTGGCGTGGGTCGTGGCGAGGTTTTCTTCGTCCCTGGCTCTGCTTCGGTTGCCTCAGCCGGAAGAACTCATTGCTCGCCTCGGGCGACGTCGGCGGCGAGCGCTGGGCTTGTGAGCTGCGCCCCGCCTTCGCTCCGTTCACAGGTGGAGTCCTGGGTTGCCGTCACGCCGACTGTTGCGGTGTTTCTCGGTTCGGTCGAGGGCCGTTTCTCCGTCCCGGCCACATGCTTCCAGGCCGCCGCGCGCAGCCTGGGTCAAGGCTGGCCGAAGGCCACCGGCGCAGCCGGCGCGCAGCGGCCTTGACGCGGGCGAGCAAGGCGGCATTCTTCTCGAGCCGGGCGTTCGGCCTCCCAGCGCCGAGTGGGGCCGGGCCTCGTTGTAGTCCTGCCGCCACGCCGTCAGCACCACCCGCGCGGGCCACAGCGAGGTGAACACCGTCTCGTTGAGGCACTCATCGCGCAGCTTACCGTTGAAGCTCTCCACATGGGCGTTCTGCTGCGGCTTGCCCGGCGCGATGTCGTGCCTGGCCACGCCGTGCTTCTGCGCCCAGGCCAGGATCGGCATGCTGGTCAGCTCCGTGCCGCTGTCGCTCACCACCGCCTCGGGATAGCCGCGCCCCGCCGCGATCACGTCCAGCTCGCGTGCGACACGCCGCCCCGACAGCGATGTGTCCGCCACCAGCGCCAGGCACTCCCGCGTGCAGTCGTCCACCACGCACAGCACCCGGAACCGCCGCCCGTCCGACAGAACGTCCGACACGAAATCCAACGACCACCGGCGGTTCGGATCTGCTCAGGCGAGGCGGCGGCGAAGGCGCGGCCTCGCGGGGCGTCCCGGAACAGCCCGTCGGCGCCGTCCTGCATCTAGCGCGCCTGCCAGCGCCAGATGGTGGGCTTGCCTTTCCCCGTGGCAGCGCGGTTCGCCATCGTCCCCGCGCCGTCCGCCGTGATCAGAACGATCCGAGCTCGCCATACGTGGTGCTGCTGGCTCTTGCGGTCGAAGACCACGCCTTCGAGCCGCTCCCGGTCCCCCGGCCGCAGCCGGACATCAACGCCTTCCCTCATGCGCCCAGACTCGCAGGTCCAGGCCACAATGGGAATCATCAACGTCGATCAATCCACTAGCCCATAAATCGTTGGTATTAAACGGCCTCTGGCGGAGGAGGCGCGACTCGGTACAAGCGGTCTCTGCCAAAGTAGTGCCGTCTCAGCGGCTGACGGAGGATGTTCGCTGGGACGACGGAAAGCATGTCAGAAAACGAAGAAGTCTGAGCTTGTTAGCGCTAAGCCAGACGTGAGATCAGCAAATTGGACCCGCGCAGCGCTGCCTACGCCATCTGAGTCGTAGAATAGCCGACCCGTGTCAGTTTCATATGTGATTCGGTGCAATCCAGTCGCGGGTTGGCCTGTCAGGTTCGCTGCAAAGGCGCCAGATGCCAGTGTGCCAGTCGACAGTCCCAGGAAGATAGCACTATCCAATCGTATTTGGTCCTCCAACACATTGAAGTCCACGATTGTGTCTATGTTGCCTGCGCCAAGCGCCGCGTTGAAAATGAAGGTGTCGTTGCCCGCGCCGCCCAGCATGGTGTCGGCACCGGCGCCGCCATTCAGGACATCATTGCCGGCACCGCCGTTCAGCTGATTCCTACCGGCATTGCCGGTCAGCGTGTTGGCCAGGGCGTTACCGGTGCCGTTGAGGTTTGCGGTGCCGGTCAGGACCAGGTGTTCGACAAAGCGCACGCCGGCATTGGCGTCGAGGTTGAAGCTCACCGAGCTCTGCACCGTGTCGATGCCGCCCGCATCCACGGTGCTGGTGGCGGTCGTCGTCTCGAACACCCGATCGGTGGTGGCGTCGACGATGTAGAGGTCGTTGCCCGCGCCACCCAGCAGGGTGTCGGCGCCTGCACCACCGTTCAGCGTATCCGCGCCCGCGCCACCGTTCAGCAGGTTGTTACCGGCATTGCCGGTCAGCGAGTTGGCCAGGGCGTTACCGGTGCCGTTGAGGTTTGCGGTGCCGGTCAGGACCAGGTGTTCGACAAAGCGCACGCCGGCATTGGCGTCGAGGTTGAAGCTCACCG
>NZ_JAAVNE010000070.1 GCF_012103215.1 Falsiroseomonas selenitidurans | reverse complement strand
CGTGTTGGCCAGGGCGTTACCGGTGCCGTTGAGGTTTGCGGTGCCGGTCAGGACCAGGTGTTCGACAAAGCGCACGCCGGCATTGGCGTCGAGGTCGAAGCTCACCGAGCTTTGCACCGTGTCGCTGCCGCCCGCATCCACGGTGCTGGCGGTGGTCGTCGTCTCGAACACCCGGTCAGTGGTGGCGTCGACGATGTAGAGGTCGTTGCCCGCAGCACCCAACAGGGTGTCGGCGCCGCTGCCACCGATGAGTGTATCATTGCCGGCACCACCCAACAGGATGTCTTCGCCGTCGCCGCCGATCAGCACATCATTGCCGGCGCCACCCGAAAGGGTGTCGTCGCCGAAACCGCCGCCGAGCGTGTCGCCGCCATTGCCGCCGAACAGCACATCGTCGCCATTCGTACCGCCCAGGTTGAAGCCGGCCGCGTTGGTGTTGAAGATGAAGCGCGCCGCGGTCAGCGACGCGACGTTGACGTCGGCGATTGTGATGCGTTCCAGGCTGTTGGACCAGGCCAGCGTGATGACGGCATTGGTGTCCTGCTGCGCCAGGAAGGGCTGCAGCGTTGCGAGGTCCGCGATGCCGAAGGCTGAGAGATCGATGCGGTCCTGGGTGATTGAAAAGTCGTTGATCGTGTCCAAGCCGAAGCCGCGGCTAGTGTACCGGAACACGTCATTGCCGGCACCACCCAACAGGATGTCTTCGCCGTCGCCGCCGATCAGCACATCATTGCCGGCGCCACCCGAAAGGGTGTCGTCGCCGAAACCGCCGCCGAGCGTGTCGCCGCCATTGCCGCCGAACAGCACATCGTCGCCATTCGTACCGCCCAGGTTGAAGCCGGCCGCGTTGGTGTTGAAGATGAAGCGCGCCGCGGTCAGCGACGCGACGTTGACGTCGGCGATTGTGATGCGTTCCAGGCTGTTGGACCAGGCCAGCGTGATGACGGCATTGGTGTCCTGCTGCGCCAGGAAGGGCTGCAGCGTTGCGAGGTCCGCGATGCCGAAGGCTGAGAGATCGATGCGGTCCTGGGTGATTGAAAAGTCGTTGATCGTGTCCAAGCCGAAGCCGCGGCTAGTGTACCGGAACACGTCATTGCCGGCACCACCCAACAGGATGTCTTCGCCGTCGCCGCCGATGAGAGTATCGGCGCCGCCATTGCCGATCAGCGTATCGGCGCCACCATTTCCAATCAGCAGGTTGGCGGCGCTATCGCCCGCAATCAGGTTAGCGCTCCCATTTCCGACAAAGCCCGACATCGTGATTCCCCTCACCCCGTCTGAGGTTTGTGAGGCAAAGACTAAGGTGTAATTAGCGTCAATTGCAACTATTACGTATTTATAAAAAACTATAGGAACTCCATGGGGCCGGAGGTGCGGCAGCGGCCCAAGACGATCTGGTGTTCAATAATGTGCTGGTGGAAGGACTGGGTGCGGCCGGCGCCGCGCGAGCGGGGATCGAACCCCGAGCCCGGCCCGGTGTCCGTCCCTGGCGTGACGTTGGCGCTGCGGGCCGCGGAGGGGGACTAGGGGCGGAAGACCGCGGCCCCACGGCGGGAGACCACCAGGGCAGCACCGGCGGCCGCCACGGCGCCCAGGACGCCACCACCGCTGACGGCCGAGGCGGCGGCGCCCGCGGCAGCGGCGATGAAGGGGATGGCGACGGGCATCAGCCAACCCTCCAGGCGATGGTGCAGGCGGTGAGGCGGGCCCGTACCGAAGTGTTCGCTCCCGAAGTAAGGATTTCCGGCAAGTGGGGTTCGAACCGGGCCAAGTGCCGACCGCGCGGAAACCGGCCTTTTACATGGATTTTCGAGTTCGGTACTGAAACGCCCAAGTCAGGAGGCCCGGAGAGAATTGGCCTCTGGAGAGCGATTTTCGGACGTCTCCGCGACGAGCCAGTCAAGAGGCCTTCCCCAAAAAACCCCCAGGAAACCTGCCACTCAGCGCGGCGCTCGGTCAGGCGGAGAGCACGGCTCGTATGGGAACTGGCGGACGGGGTGGGATTCGAACCCACGAGACGCTTTCACGTCTACACACTTTCCAGGCGTGCGCCATCGACCACTCGGCCACCCGTCCCGCGCAAGGCTGCGTTTACTAGCCAGTGGGGCCGCCACCTGCAACCCGCCGCAGCCTGGAAATCGGCGCGCTCGGTTGCCGTTGCGGGCGCGGCGGCGCATAGCCTGATCGCTTGGGGAGGATGCAGGATGGACCGGGTTGCATTGCAGGACTGGGCGCTCGCCCATGGATGGCGCGTGCTCGCCGGCCATCCCAGCCTGACCAAGCCGCGGCCGCCGCATGAACCGGTCGTGCGCCTCGTGCTGAAGGCCACCGTTGCCCATGTCGAGGTGAAGAAACCCGCTGGAAAGTGGGAGAAGCTGTCCGGCGCGGCCTACGCCAGCATCGTACCCGACCCGGAAACCGGCATCCCCAGCGGCCTTGGTTTCGAGACGATCAACGGCTTCTCCCTGCTGATGCAGGACAACCGGGACCGAATGGTTTTTGCCCGCATGACCGGCGGCACCCCGGGCTGAACTCGACCTGCGGCGCCCAGCGGTGCATAGGGGCCCGCCAATTCTGATCGGAGTGTCACACGGATGAAGCCATCCGACATCGCCCGCGTGCAGGCCTACCTGCGCCGCCTGCTCGGGAGCGAGCGCATCACCCTGCTCGCCCCCGCCCGCCCCGGCCTTTCGGTGGAGGTGTCGGTGCAGGACGAAGTCATCGGCACGGTGCATCGCGACGACGAGGAGGGCGAGGTCTCCTACTCCGTCATGCTGACAGTGCTGGAGGAGGACCTGCCCCCCGCCTCGGCGCCAACGCCCCCGGCCCGCGGCCGCCGCTGAGGCCCGGCCCAAGGGTGGCACCCAGGGGAAGGGCGCAACGGCGCCAGGAAACCCGGCCCGTGGGCCGGCGAGGGCCTCAGCGCCCCTTCCCGCCGGGCCCGGCGCCCCAGGGGGCGGGGGCCAGCAGCATATCCGGCAGCGGCATGGCCGGGCCTTGAAGCGCGGGCGGCACCAGGCCGGGCCCGCAGGCCGGCCGCAGGACGCCGCAATCCCAGTTGAACCGGTCCGGCCGGCCGGTCAGGCTGCCGCCGCGCAGAAACCGGCAAATGCACAGCTTGCCCGCGATGCACTGCGCCACGCCCTCGCGCGCCGCGGTGCAGGCCGGCGGCGGGGATTCGGCGGCGGGTGCCCGCGGCAGCAGGATGCCCGCCAGGACCACCATCGCCAGCAGCATCCGCGCCTTGCCCATGGCGCGCAGCATGCGCCGCGGCGGGTGAACCGGCTGTTAATGCGGGTGGCCCGGCCCAGCGCAGGCCCCTGGCCCGATCGGGCATCGCTGCGGCAGGACCCCGCTGCCGCGAAGCCAGGGAAGCCACCGGGCAGCCGGCTGGCGCCTGGAGCAGACCGCGGGCGGTCGTGCGAAAGGGCCGCCGTCATCCAATGCCAGATCCCGTCAACTGGAAACCGCGCCCGCCGCCCCCAGTGGCGCGCAGCCAAGCCGGCGGATGCCGGCGCCGGCGATTGAGTCGGTGATCAGTGAGGATTGCCGGGTTCCTCCTCAGGCGGGATCACCCGACGAGTCGGAAAAAGGCCAAGAGCAACGGACCGGAGTCTGAGGGGCGCCACTTCAAGCGCAGATCATGCGCCAGCCCGCTCAGTCGCCCCGCAGGGCCGCCAGCACCACGCCCTCGGTCAGGATCTGCGGCAGCACCACCGGCGCGGCGGCGCCGGGCGCCCAATACAGGTACAGCGGCACGCCCTCGCGCCCATGGTCGCGCAGCAGCGCGCCGATCGCCGGGTCGCCGCGCGTCCAATCGGCTTCCAGATAGGCGACGTTGCGGGTGGCGAAGGTGTCCAGCACCCCGGCGGTGCGCAACGCCACCCGGTCGTTCACCTGGCAGGTGATGCACCAGGCGGCGGTGGCATTCACGAAGACCGGCCGTCCGCTGGCACGCAGCGCCGCGACCCGTGTCGCGGACCAGGCCTCGGCCCGCTGATCCGCGGCGGCGGCCGGGGCGGCGGAGAGGCGCGGCAGCAGGGCCCCCGCCGCCAGAAGGGAGAGCGCCAGCCCCGCCAACCCGCCGCGCAGCGCAGTCCCGCTGCGCTGCGCCAGGCCCAGCCCCCAGAGGCCCGCGGCCAGCAGCACCGCGCCGCCCAGGCCGAACAGCACGCCATCCGGCCCCGCCTGCAGCGACAGCACCCAGACCAGCCAGGCGGCCGTGGCATACATCGGGAAGGCCAGTGCCTGGCGCAGCCGCTCCATCCAGGCGCCGGGGCGCGGCAGGGCGGTGGCGAGCCCCGGGAACAGGCCGAGCAGCGCATAGGGCGCGGCCAGCCCGGCGCCGAGCGCCAGGAACACCGCCAGGGCGGCGGCCGGCGGCATCGCCAGCGCGGCGCCCAGCGCGGCCGCCATGAAGGGGGCGGTGCAGGGTGCGGCGAGCAGGACGGCCAGCCCGCCGGTGGCGAAGGCGCCCAGCGTGCCGCCCCGCCCGGCCAGCGCCTGGCCGGCACCCGACCCCCGGCCGAAGGCATAGACACCGGACAGGTTCAGCCCCACGGCCAGCACCAGCCAGGCCATGGCGGCGACGAAGGCCGGCTCGGTGAACTGGAAGCCCCAGCCGGCGGCATGGCCGGCGGCGCGCAGCGCCAGCAGCAACCCGCCCACCGCACCGAAGCTCACGAGCACGCCGGCGGTATAGGCGCCGGCCTGCCAGCGCACCGCGCTGCGCGCCGCGCCACCCAGCCGGGCCAGCGCCATCGCCTTCATCGCCAGCACCGGGAAGACGCAGGGCATCAGGTTCAGCACCAGCCCGCCCAGCAGCGCGAAGGCCATCGCCTGCCACAGCGGCAGCGCCGCGGTGGGCGTCGCCGGCGGTCCGGTTGCCGGTACCGCCACGGCGAAGGCGACGCGCTGTCCGCCGCCGTCGCGCAGCACCAGCGTGCCTTCCAGCGCGGCGGGGGTGACGCCGGGCAGCAGCGTCAGGCCCAGCGTCAGCCGGCCGTCGCGCAGTGTCGCCGGCTGCGGCGCGGTGTTGTCCAGCAGGCCGGGCTCCGCCGGGAAGAAGAAGGCGTCCCGCAGCGCCGACTCCGCGAGCCTGGTGTCGGCCAGTTGCAGGCTGGCGCGGCCCGGCGCGCCGCCGGCCTGCACGCGCCAGGGCAGTGGCCGCGGCATAAGGGCGGCCGTGGCCTCGAACAGCGAGGCCGTAACAGGGGAGGGGAAGGGCTGTTCCGCCACCGGCAGGGCCAGGCTGAAGGTGCCTTCCTCCGGAATGCAGACATCGGCGCAGACCAGCCAGGTGGCGCTGGCCTGCAGCGTGAACACCTCGCCCGGCGCCAGGCCGGCCGGCACCGCGACCTCGACGGGCAGCAGCACCTCCCCGGTATAGCCGAAATTGACCAGCGGGCCGTAGGGGATGCGCTCCGGCGCCGGCCAGGCGATCGGGCCGGCGGTGGCGCCCGGGGGCAGCGTCCAGTCGATCGTCGGCGCCGCGCCGGCATCCCCGGCATTGCGCCAATAGCTATGCCAGCCCGGCGCCAGCTGCAGCCGCAGCCCGGCCTGGAAGCGCTGCCCCGGCGTCACGGCCGCATGGTCCGCCGCGAGCGTGGCGGTGGCGCGGGCGGAACGCAGGGGGGCGCTTTCCATCGCCGGCGCCAGGGCGGGGACGGCGCTCAGGCTCAGCCCGAGCAGAAGGGAAAGAAGGCGCTGCATGCACCGCGATATAGCCCGGATCCGAGCATGGGCCAGCCAAATCCGCGCCGACGCCCCACCGGCCGGGGCTGTCGCGCCTTCAGCCCGGGCGCCGGGCCGGCGCGGCGTGCCGTGCGAGTTCCTCGATCGCCGCCGCCACCTCGCCCGGGGCGCTCCAGGGCAGGTCGTGGTCCGGCGCCTCCACCACGCGCAACTGGCCGCGCGGCAACCGGGCGGCAAGGTCGCGCTGCGCCGCCAGCGCCGCCTCATGGGCGGTGGCGGCCGCCATGCCCGGCGGTACCGCCACGGCGCCCTCCGTCGAGGCCAGCACGATGCTGGGCTGCCGTGGCGGGGGGGCGGCTTCGACCGCGGCATGGTCCGCGGCGAAGCAGGCGAGCTCGGCCTGCGTCGCCGCCAGGGCCCGGGCGCTGCGCGACAGGTGCAGCCAGGTGGTGATCATCGTCGGCGGCGCCACCTGCCCCGGCAGCGGCGGCAGGCGGCGGCGCAACGACCACAGCCGCCACAGCCCCAGCCGCGCCAGCGGCACCTTCCAGGCCAGGGCCCTGGCGTAGCGGGAGCGCAGGACGGGCGCGACCTGCGGCGCCGGCGTCGCCTCCACCAGCACCAGCCCGGCGACATCTTCCGGGTGGCGGGCGGCGTGCAGGCGGGCGATGTGGCCGGAAAAGGAATGCGCCACCAGCACCCAGGGCGGCGTGATGTGCAGGGCGGCCAGCAGGGCCCGCTGTTCGGCCAGCAGGGCCTCCGCATTGCGGGGCAGCGGGGCGGGGCTGCTCCAATTATGGCCGGCGCGGTCGAAGCTCACCAGCAGCCAGTCATTCTCCAGCGCCCGCGTCACGGCGGGCCAGGCCAGGCTGCCATTGGTCAGCCCGCCATCAAGGATGATGGCCGGATCCTGGACGTTGCGGCGCCGGCCATGGACCACCGCATGCAGCTGAATTTCACCGATCTGGACGAATTGGCCCCTTGTGGCGACGCGCCGGCGCTCCCGCGCCGCCTGCCAGGCCTCCCAGGCCGACCCGGCCAGCATCAGCAGGCCGAGCCCCGCCAGGACGAGCAGCAGCGCGATCACCGCGCCGCGCCGCCAGCCTGGCCAGGTCCCGCACCGGATGGCTCGAACATCGCGCGTCTCCAAGCTGGCATCCGGGGTAACAGAATGAGATGACTGAGACGATGACGCAATGGGTCAAATGGCGTTGCGCAACATGATGAAATACGCGTTGAATACGCCTGTTGTAGACTCTCAACCCAGGCGTGATTTGAGGCAGGGCGCCGCGTTCCAGCACGGCTGCCCGTTCTGCTGCGGGCCGGCCGGGCGGCCGGGCCGCCCCCGGCCGCCGGCCATCAATGTCGTGCCAAGGCAAGATAGACCGGCGGGCGGCGCAGCGGATCCCACGCGGCCTGTCCGGCGACCGGGCGATCTGCATGCACCCCGCTTGCCGGGGAGCAGGCGCTTCGCTATACCCCGCGCCTCGTCGTTACCCGCCGGAGTGTAGCTCAGCCTGGTAGAGCACTGTGTTCGGGACGCAGGGGCCGGAGGTTCGAATCCTCTCACTCCGACCAATTGGCTTGCGGCGCGGAAACCCCGCCAGGACCCAGTCCTGGCGGGGTTTTTCGTGCGCGGCCCCCGGGCCCTGTGGACCGTTGGTCGACAGGCGCGTCGGGCGGTGCTTCCGCGCCGGGGCCTGGCCGGGCTCGTCCATCCACGGCCGTCTTGCCGCCCCGCGCCGGCCGGATCCCCGGGCCATGTGATGCAGAACTGCAACATGCGCGCCCAATCCATTGCGGTCTGCTCAAGTCGTATGCCATCCGGGCGCAAGCCCTGTTACTGCTTAGGAATTGCGCAAAACGATTCGAGCCGCGAGGATTGCCCATGTTTAGATCAACGCCCTGGGTTTCTTCTGCCGTTTTTGCCGGCATTATGCTCGTATCAAGCGCGGGTTTCGCCCAACAGACGATTGAGTCCGCCGGGTTGACCGTTGCCACCACCCCCGTCGTCAGCAGCGACTACTCCTTCCGCGGCTTCAGCCAGACCCGCAACCGCCCCGCGGTGCAGCTCACGCTTGATGTCGAGCACACCACCGGCCTCTATGTCGGCGCCTTCGTCAGCAACGTCGCCTTCCCCAACACCAATGCCCGCCAGGAAGTCGACGTCCTGGCCGGCTATCGCCTGGAACTGGCCGGCGTGAAGCTGGACCTGGGCGCGGTCTACTATGCCTATCCAGGCTACGAGGCGCCGACCGGTGGCTATGAGCTGAACTATTACGAGGCGACCCTGCGCGCGAGCTATGAGCTCGCCCCCGTGAAGCTGCTCGGGCTGGCCGCCTGGTCACCGAACTTCACCGGCGAGTCGGGCAATGCCTTTTATGTGGAAGGCGGCCTCGATATCCCGCTGGATTTCGGCATCACCATGTCCGGCCGTGCCGGCTACCAGTGGGTGGAGCGCAACCTGGCCACCGCCGGCAGCACGGACGGCGCCTTCGGGGCCAAGAACTGGGCGAACTTCTCGCTGACCGTGTCACGCGAGATCATTGGCGGCGTCATCGGCTCGGTCACCGCCGTCATGACCTCCTACGCCGAGCGAAGCGAGTGCTTCGGCGGCCAGAAGGTGTGCGACGACCGGGTGTTCGTCAGCCTCAGCCGGCCCTTCTGATCGGCCGCAAGCGGACCTGCGGCAGGGGCCGGATGGCAGCCTCCGGCGCCGTCTCCTGCGCCAGCCGCCGTCCGGCTCAGCCGCGGTGGCGCGCGGCCCAGAACATCAGCGCCTTGGCCGGCCAGGCCCAGGCGACGCCGGCGACCACGAAGTAGACGAATTGCAGCAGCCAATGCCGGTCCAGCACCTGGTCCGCCAGGGCGACCACGGCCATCACATACAGGACAAAACCCAGGAGTCCGGCCGCCAGGGCCAGCATGGTGCGCGGCATGGTGCCCCATGTGGACCGGTACGGGCCAGGCGGCAAGGTGTGGACCGGCGCGCGCCAGGCGGCAAGGTTGCCGCAGGCCACCCCCCGGCGTAGCGTCCGGCCGAACCCACGCCGCCGCCCGGCCCCGCCGCCGGCGCCCGCCCGCCCGATGCAGGAGCAGCCGACCCAGCCATGGCCGAAGCCCCCCTTCCGACCAGCCGACTCGCGGTGGATCCCACGATCGACCTGAAGGACCACATCCGCGGCATCCCGGATTTCCCGAAGCCCGGCATCCTGTTCTACGACATCTCCACCCTGCTGCGGCATGGCAGCGCCTGGCGCACCGCCATGGCCCGGCTGGCGGAGGCCCTCCGGCCGCACAAGCCGGACCTGCTGGCCGGCATCGAAAGCCGTGGCTTCCTGGTGGCGGCGCCGCTGGCGCTGGAACTCGGCCTGGGCTTCGTCATGCTGCGCAAGCCGCGCAAGCTGCCGGGCCTGACCATCGGGCTGAACTACGCGCTGGAATACGGCACGGACCGGATCGAGATGCAGGCCGATGCGGTGCCGAAGGGCAGCCGCGTGGTGGTGCTGGACGATTTGCTGGCCACCGGCGGCACCATGGCGGCCGGCATCTCCCTGCTGCGCCAGGCCGGCGCGGAGGTCCCCTGCGCCGCGACGCTGATCGAACTGACCTTCCTCGGCGGCCGGTCACGCATCGATGTGCCCTTCGAGTCGCTGGTCAGCTACGACAGCTGAAGCGCGTCCGCGGGTGCGGTCTTGGTGAACCCGCACCAGCTGCGCCACGTTTTCGCCCCATTCACGCGGCTAGGTGACCTCTCGCATGGAGGCCGAAGGGATGGGACCTGAAAGCCCTACCCGGCGGCGGCTTGGCCAGGGTCTGGCCGGCATGCTGCTGGGCGCTGGCCTGCCCGGCGCGCCGATCCGCCTGGCAGCGGCCGCCGTCACCGTGCCGGAATCCGCCACGCTGCTGGCCCCCGGGCCGGCGGAGGGCGAAGCCGCGCGCCTGGCCGCCCAGGCCGCGGTGGCGCTGGCGCGCGGGCTGGTGCAGGCCGCCGCTCTCCGCGTTTCCGTGCTCGGCGGGCCGGACGGCATCACCGCCGCCAACCGCTTTGCCTCCGCCAGCTTCCGCGACGGGCCAATGCTGCTGCTGCTGCCCGGCCCCGCCGCCCAGGCCCAGCTGGTCGGCGAGACGCGGGCCCGGTTCGAGCCGCGGCACTGGCCGGCCGTCTGCGGCAGTGTGCAGCCCAGCCTGCTGGCCGGCCGCGGCCCGCTTTCCGCCACCCGCCCGGTCCGCCTGGCCCTGCCCGCCGCCGCCGCGGCGGAGGCCGGGGCGCTGCTGGCGCTGGACCTGCTGGGCCGGCCGGCGGTGCCGGTCTTCGGGCTGAACGGCCTGGCGGCCCAGGCGGCGATGCGCGAGGGATCGGCCGATGCCCTGGTGCTGTCCGGCCCGGCCTGCGAGGCGCGCGCCCGGGCGCTGGGCCTGACCCCCTGGTTCGCCTTCGACGCCGTCGGCCAGCCGCGGGACCCGGCGCTGCCCGGCCTGCCGGCGCTGTCCGAGGTGGTGACCGACCCGGCGCGGCCCGACCTGCTGCTGGCGGCGGAGGCCGCCGGCGCGGCGCTGCGCACCCGCGCGGTGCTGGTGCTGCCGGCGCTGACCTCGGGCGATGTGGTGGCGCTGTGGCGCGGTGCGGCGCGCACCTGGGCGGAGGATGCGGCAGACGCGGCGGATGCGGGTTCGCGCCGCATCGGCGCCGATGCCGCCACCGTGCTGCTGACCACGCTGTGCCCGGCGCCGGAAGTGGCGCTGGCCTACCGCGTCTGGCTGCTGCGCCGGTTGAATTTCCAGGCCGGCTGAAGCCCGGACCGCGCGGCCCTACCGGTCCAGCCCCAGCTTCTCCGCCAGCCGCCACACCGGGCCCACCAGCAGGTTGCAGGCCACGGTGCGCACAAGGTGGAAGCCCAGCACCAGCGGCACCGCCAGGTCCAGCGCCTTGGCCGTGATCGTCATCTCCGGCATCCCGCCCGGCGCCATGCCCAGCACCACGGCCGCCGGCGGCAGGCCGGACACCAGGCCGAGCCCGATCGCCACCACCGCCATCAGCGCCGACAGCAGGATGGTGGACCCCACCGAGGCCAGCGCCAGCCGGCGGGAGGCCAGCAGGAAGCGCCGGCTCATCCGCTGGCCGAGCCCGGCGCCCATGCCGATCTGCGCCACGTCGATCATCCACAGCGGCACGCCGGAAGGCAGCGCCCCGAAGGCCGAAAGCAGGATCACCAGGGCGCAGGGGCCGAGCATCCAGGGATTGGCCAACTTCAGCAGCCGGATCAGCAGCGCCACCGCCAGCCCGGCCGCGATCAGCACCGCCAGCCCGCCGAGCTCGACCGGCGGGCGTTCGGCGAAGAAGGCGCCGGCGCCGCCGCGCGGTGCCAGCCAGGTGATCAGCGGCGGGAAGATCACCACCACCACCATCACCCGGATGGTCTGCGCCAGGGTGACGGCGGGCACCGAGACCCCGGCGCGCTGGGCCAGCACCGCCATGACGATGACACCGCCCGGCACGGCGGAGAAATAGCCGGTGCGCGCATCGGTCCCCGCCATGCGGGCAAAGAAGCGCGCCACCAGCGCGCCGATGACAATGCTCAGCACCGCCGCCACCAGCAGCCAGGGCAGCGCGGCCGCCAATGCCGCCAGCACCGGCGTGGTGAAGGTCTGCCCGAGCCCGAGCCCCAGGAACAGGAGCGCCACGGGGCGCACCGGCGCCGCCACCGCGGCCCGGTCGGTCCAGGCCAGGGCTCCGGTGGCGGCCATGGCGCCCAGCATCCAGGGCAGCGGGATGTGCAGCATCCAGGCCAGGGCGCCGCCCGCGGCGGCGACGATGGCGGTGAGGAGATGCGCGCGAAGTGATGCGGCGGAGGAGGGGGCTGTGCTGGTCACGGGCAGGGTTCTTGTGCGGCACAGCATCGGCCCCTCCGCCGCCGCGGTCAAACCCCTGGCGCCGGCGCGCCACCGCCTTGGTCCCTGCCGCGTGGCTTAACCCTTCCTCCATCGCTGTCCCGGTAGATGAGGTGTCGTCCTCCCGCAGGAGATTATCCCATGCTCAGTCCCGTCGCCGCCGCCCCGCCCGCACGGCCTGCCGCCCCGCCATCCAGCCTGCCCATCGCCAGCCAGCCGCCCGAAGCCCCCGCGCCCGGCACGCAGGTGCGCATCGACACGGCGCTGCGCCTGGTGGTGGTGGAGTTCCGCGAGCCGGATGGGGAGGTGCGGCAATCGATCCCGACGCCGAAGGAGATCGACGCCTATCGCAACCCGCCGCTGCCGGCCCCGCCCAAGCCTGCGCCGGGCGCGATCGACGTCTCCGGCTGAACCGACCGCCGCGCAGCACCGGGCCTGCCGCGCCGAGGCACCCGCGAGGTCCCCCGGGCGGATCGACCCGCGTCGAAGTGGTTTCAGGCCTGCAGCGAGATCCCGCCGCCCAGCAGACTGCCCAGCGAGGCGCCGCTGCCATCGAACAGCGCCAGGAGCGGGTTGGAGGCCGTCTGGGACGGGGCCGCCAGCGCCAGGTAGCGTTGCGCCATCCGCGCCACCGCCTTCGGATCCTGCAGATCCTCGAATTTCAGCCGCTGCGTCAGGATGGTCTTCTGCTGCTCGAATTCCAGCGCCCCGAAGGTCTCCGGCAGGCTGAGCGAGCCGCGCACCACCGCCGTCAGGGCCTTGTCCGTCATCAGCTCCGTCAGGCTGGTCATCCGGGACGCATTGCGGATGAAGTACAGCGCCTCCCGCAGCCCGGCATTGTCCTCCCCCATCGCCTTCTCGTAGCGATTGGTCATGGCGTCCGCCACCACGCGGTCCAGCAGGCCGGTTGCCGCGAAGGGGCTGCGCGAATCCAGCGCCGCCACGGCCGCTTCCTCCGCCGCGCTGCGTTCCGGTGCCGTGCCGATGACCGCGCGCTGCACGCTGCCCAGCGCGGCGCGCTGCGCCTCGGTGAGGCCGGATGCCTGCAGGCGGCTGAGCGAGGCGGCCTGTTCGGTGCCGAGCGCCGCCAGCTGGTCCGTGGTCAGCGCCCGCACCTGCGCGTTGGACAGGGCGCGCAGCTGCGTGCTGCCCAGCCCGGCCAGATCCGCCGTGTCGATCGCCGCGATCTGCGCCGTGCCCAGCGCCGCCAGCTGCCCGGGCCGCAGCGCCGCCACCTGCGCCGCATCCAGCGCGGCGATGTCCACCACGTCCAGCGCGGCGATGCCGGTGGCGTCCAGCGCGCGCAGCTGTTGCGTGCCCAGTGCCCGCATCTGCGCCGTGCCCAGCGCCTTGGCCTGTTCCGTCGTCAGCCCGCCGATCTTCGCCAGCGACAGCGCCTGCACATCGGTGGTGGACAGCGCCGCGACCTGCGCGGCGGTGAGGTCCGAGGCCTCGCGCTGGGCGAAGGCCCGGGCCAGTTCGCGCCAGCGCCGGTCGGTCAGGCGGTTGGCCAGGCTGGCCTCCGCGCCGGGGTCCTCGGTCAGGATCTTGCGCAGGATGCCGCGCTTGTCGATCTCGCCTTCCAGCTGGAAGGCTTCCAGCACCACCTGCAGCGTGCGGCGGTCCTGCATCAGGGATTCCACATCCGCATGCTGCGTCGCCGCCGCGCGGAAGCGCTCCATCGCCGCCTTGTTGTCGCTGCGCGCCGTGAAGCGCGCCTGCAGGCTGGCACCCTCGCGCTGCGCGACCGCCAGCGCCGTCAGCGCGCCGAGGCCGGGCAGCATGGTCAGGCCACCCGGGCGGTGAAGGCCACGGCGGTGGCGGGCTGGGCGGGCAGCGCCGCGCCGCGCTGGGCTTCCAGCGCCTCGATCATGTCGCGGTGCAGCGCCATCAGCGGCTCCAGGCTGCCGCGGTCATCCAGCCGCGCACCGGTCTCCCGCTGCGCCCAGAGGCCGAGCGAGACCAGCCGCCCACGCAGCTCCGCCGGCAGCTTGTTGCCGGGGGAGCCGAGGTCGTTGATCAGGATGGACCACAGCCGGTGCGCCTTCTCCAGCGCCACGGCGCGGGTGCGCGTGTCGCTGGCGCCGGCCAGCAGGCCGTTGACGTAGCGGAAGGCCCGCAATTCGATCTCGCGCGGGGAAGCGGCCGCGTTCTGGGTTGCGGCGTAGCGCGCGACGCTCATGGATCCTCCATGGGAAGCCGGTGGGGTGAAGCCGGTGGGCGGGGGCGGACTCGCCCCCGCTTTCCGTCAGAGGCAGTGTCGGAAAGGCGCCTGAGCCTCGATGCCCGTTGCCATCACCGGTGCTTTCCGGGACCCCGGGCATCAAGGCTCGCTTCCTTATCGGAACAGGCTCAGCAGCGACTGGCTCTGCTCATTGGCGATGGACAGCGACTGGGTGGCCAGCTGCTGCTTGGTCTGCAGGCTGGTCAGCCGGGCGCTTTCCTCCGCCAGATCCGCATCGACCAGGGCGCCAAGGCCTTCCTTGATCGAGTCGCTCAGCTGCGTGGTGAAGGTCGTCAGGCCATCCACCTGGCGGATATTGGCGCCGAGATTGGCCAGCCGGGTGCCCATCAGGTCGATGGCGCCCTCGACCAGCGCGATCGCCTCGTCCTGGCCGGTGCCGTCCTCGGGCGCGTCCTCCACCGTCGCACCGGTGATGTCGGTGGTGACGTCCTGCGAGTTGCCGCGGATGTACAGCTCACCTTCCGCATTCAGGCCGGCATCGATCCCGGCTTCCTTCATGCGCGTGACCAGCGCGGTGATGCGGGTCAGCGGGCTGTCCGCATCCGCGAACTGCACGTCATAGACCTCGCTGGTGGGCGAGGGCGTGGTGCCCAGTGCCGCGGTGCCGTCGCTGAACTCGAAGACCATCGCGACATCCTCGAGATCGGTGTCCGGGTCGCCGTCGACGTCGCGCTGCACGGTGACGGTCAGGATCTCGCCGTTCGCCGGCGCCAGCGTGTCGTCGAAGGTGACGGTGCGCGCGGCGGAGGTGACGGACAGGCCGGTGAGGTCGAGACCGTCGGAGGTGCTGTCGGTGCCCTCCACGGTGGTGACCGCGCCCTGGATGTCGCGCACGATGTCCACGGTGGTGTTGGTCACGCCGTCCACGGTCCGCCCGGCGACCAGCAGGTTCACGCCGTTGAAGGTGGCGGAATTGGCGAAGGCGTCGATGTTCTGCAGCGCGTTGGTGATCTGGTTGTTGATCTGCTCCGCATCCAGGCCCTGCTGCTGGCCCTGCGTCATGGTCTGCTTCAGGCGGCCCAGCTCGTCGGAGATCTGCGTCGCCGCGTCGCGCGCCACCGTCAGCGCGGATTTGCCGAACTTCAGGCTGTCCTTCACGGCGGTCATGCCGTTCAGGTCGGCGCGCATGTTCTGCGCGATGGCGAACACCGCGGGGTCGTCATCCGCCTTGCTGATGCGCAGGTTGGTCTCGATCCGCTGCTGGGTCTTGCCCAGGTCCTTGCCGATCATGGTGAGCGAGCGGATCGCCGCCATCGCGGCGGCATTGGTGTTGACGGAGGACATTGTCCCCATCTCCTTCGACAGGCGTTCCGCGCGCGGGGCGGCATTTTGCCTCCCGTTCGCGGGGCCGGCGGGGGGGCGCCGCTGCGGCACCACCGACCTCCGGCAGCGGGACCGGCACCGCCGATCCTTGCATCCATCCTCGCCCCGGCGGGTGAATCCGGCGTAAAGCCGGCGCCGCCGGGCGGGGAAAATCAGTCCAGCCGGGGCCGCGTCAGCGCCGCCTGCGCCGCCGCGGCGGCAAGGCCGGCCACCGCCATCGGCAGGCCGGTCTGCACGTCCAGCCCCAGCACCGTCGCCTCGTGCCGCATCACGTGCCGCACCAGGCGCAGCGCCTGGTACCATTCATCCTGCTCCGCCAGGGCCAGCGACCGTTCCAGCAGCTGGCGCGCCATGTCGGACGTCGTCGCCTCCTGGAACTCCGCCACCAGGCGATGCGCATCCGCCATCGCCGCCTCGCGGTCCTCATCCGGCCCCACATAGGCGCATTGCAGCGCAAAGTAGATGCGGCGAGAGGGCGTGTTCGCTGCCTCCGGCGCCATCACCTGCTTGCCGAACAGGAAGCGCGCCTTCGCCACCAGCTCGACCCGCGTCCGGCTGCGGAAGCGCAGCGAGGCGCCGTTCACCACCATCAACTCGCCGGCCCGCATCTCGAGCACCAACGTGGACATGCCACTCTCCCAAACCTGTCGCCATGGCGGCGGGGGGACGCAGTTCTCCGCCATGCCGTGTGCCGACGGGTGCCGGCCGTCGCGAATTCTTCGCCACCGCACGGCCTGCGCCGCGGGCCCGATTCTTCGGGGTCGCGCCCAGCTGGCCGGCAGCATCCGGCCCGCAGTACGCCCGGCCATCATCGCCCAGGCGCATTAACCAGCCTTGAAGGCGGGGCGACTCAGCGGAGCAGCGCGGCAAGCGACAGGCGGGCCACCATGCCCGTCGCCTCGTAGGAGGCTTCGAGCCGCGCCTTGACCTGCGACAGCTCCGCCGAGGCGGCGGCCAGATCCACTTCCTCCACCGCGCCGAGCTGGGTGCGCAGCACCACCATGCTGTCCTTGTGCCGGTCGCGCAGCGCGCCCAGCCGCTGTTCCGCCGTGCCGAGCTGGCCCTGCTCGGCGGCGAGGCCGGCGGTGACCGCGCCCATCGAATCGGTCACCCCGTCCAGCAGCGGCGACCAGCCGCCGCCTTCCTCCGCCAGCGCCGGTGTCAACGCCGCCAGCACCGCCAGGTTGCGCAGCAGCTCCCGCCCCCAGCTCGTCTCCAGCGCGCCGTCCTGGGACCGGTTGGCGAAGACGCCGATCGCCACCCGCTCACCCTCCGCCGCCTGCACCGCGCGCGGCGCCTCCGTCGCGCCCTCGTTTTCCAGGAAGGCGGAGAAGGGGGTGGTGGCGGCGTCGTTCATCACCGTCGCGGTGTCGGCCAGCACCGTCGCCGCATTGTCGGCATCCAGCGTCGCCACGGCGTCGGCGATGGCGGTGGCCATGGCGCCATCGGCGATGCCGTCCGCCTCCGGCACCGGCGGCCGCGCCACGTCCGACCCGCCGAACAGGTATTCCCCGCCATGCCGCGTGTTCAGCAGCGCGGCCGCTTCCGCCAGCGCCGCGCGCGCGGTCTGCGCCAGGGCCTCGGCGCCGGTCGGCCCGAGGGTGCGCGCGCGCAGCGCCTCGGTCGAGAGGTTGCTGGCAATGGCCTGCAGCCGGCCCAGCACGGTCTGGGTGGCGTCGGCGCGACCCAGCGCGCGGTCGGCGGCGGCGGCATAGGCTTCCCGCCGCCCGACCTCGCCGCGCAGGTCGATGGCGCGGCGCGCTTCCGGCGCCAGCCCGCCGAAGCTTTCCGCCTTCTGCCCGGTGGAGACCTGCCGCGTGGTGGTGTCCAGCAGCCGGCGCAGCCCTGCCTGGTCCACCGCCAGCCCGCCGATGATGCCGAGGATCGACATGCGGTTCTCCCCTTACCGGACCGCGCCGAACAGCGCGTCCCACATGGCCTGGATGGTGGAGATCACCCGCGCATTCACCCCATAGGCGGTCTGCAGCTGCACCATCGCCGCCACCTCCGCATCCACATCCACGCCGGATCGTTCGTCGAAGCGGCCCTGCAGCAGGGATTGCAGGCTGCTGGCGCGTTCTTCCGCCGCGCTGGCGGTGGCGCGCGCGCCGGTCTGTTCGGCGACCAGCGCGGCACCGTATTCCGCCAGCGTGCGCAGGCCGGACAGCGGCGAGGCCAGGGTGCCGTCCGGGCCCAGCCCGGTGGTGGCGAAGCCCGGCTGCGCCACGCCCGCGGCCTGCTCGGCGCCAAAGCTGAAATCCAGCACCCGGTCCAGCAGCGTGGCGAAGCCGTCCGGCCCGCCCGCCGGGTTGGGCGTGAAGTTGCTGGGCCCGCCCACCGCGCCCGCCACCGCATGGGTGCCGTCGCGCAGCAGGGTGGGGTCGGCCGCCACCGCCGGGTTCACCCGGATGGCGCCGGCGAAGCCGATCATGGTGCTGCCGGCATAGGGCGCGGTCGGGTCCGGCACCACGCCATCCGCATCCGTGAACAGCCGCAGCCCCTGGCCGTCCAGCCGCGCCGCCAGCTGCGCCGCGGCCAGATCCGCTTCCGCCTGCATCCGCGGCAGCGTCGCGTCGCGCAGCTCCGCCGCCGCGCCCATCCGCCCGCCGGCCAGCTGCCGGGTCACGTCGCGGCCGTTCAGCATGACACCGGGCAGGGTGCCGGCGCCGCCATGGAAGGCGCCGGTGCCGATGGTGGCATCGTCCATGGTGAAGGGCGTGGCGCCGGGCGTCAGCGGCAGCACCAGGCCGCCGCGCGCCACCAGCGTCACCTCCCCCCCCTGGCCGCGGATCACGGCGATGTCGAGCGAGGTGGCGATGCGGCCGACGGCCAGGTCGCGCTGGTCCTCCAGCGCCGCGCTGCTGCGGCCGGAGGCGATTTCCCGCCGGATCTCGAGGTTGAGGGAGCCGACCTCCGACAGCGCTTCATTCAGCGCCGCAACCTCCCGCCGCAGG
The DNA here is from genome assembly GCF_012103215.1 of Falsiroseomonas selenitidurans. Taxonomy (GTDB): domain Bacteria; phylum Pseudomonadota; class Alphaproteobacteria; order Acetobacterales; family Acetobacteraceae; genus Falsiroseomonas; species Falsiroseomonas selenitidurans. Next base: position 2,816 of record NZ_JAAVNE010000070.1, on the reverse strand, counting down.
GCGTCCTGCGCGCCCTGGCGGGCGGTGCCGATGGCCTGGGAGACGTCGTTCAGCCGCCCCGCCAATTCGCCCGCCGCGGTCACCACGGCGCTGCGGCGCACCGCATCGGCCGGGGCTTCGCGCAGGGCGACGAAGCTCGATTCCAGGCCGGCGATCAGCCCGCCCAGGCTGTCGCCGAGCGCCGGGCTGCCATGCGCCGCCTCCACCCCGCCCAGCAGATGCGCGCGCAACCCGGCGGCGGCCGCATCGCCGCCCGCTCGCTGCGCCGCGGCCTGCACGGCCACATCCACCTCCCGCGTCGCCGCCTGGGCGCGGACGCCGGCGCCGTTGCCCGACACCGTAACGGCGCGGCCGTCCAGGACCTTGCGCGTGTGACCGGCGGTGCCGGCATTGGCGATGTCGTCGGAGGTCCGCGCCATCTGTCGGTCGAGCAGGCGCAGCCCGCCGGTGGCGACCGAGAGCGCGGCGTCGAGCGTCATGGCTCAGCCCGCCCCACGACGCGTCGCATCGCGCTCACCGCTTCATGTTGATCGTGTCCTGCAGCATCTCGTCGCTGGCGGTCACGATGCGGGTGTTGGAGGTATAGGCGCGCTGCGCCAGGATCAGCTTGGAGAATTCCGCGGCGATGTCGACGTTGGAGCGTTCGATGGAGCCGGTGACCAGCTTGCCGACGCCGTTGGTCGCCACATCCGTCACCCGCGCCTCGCCGCTTTCCACCGTGCGCGTGAAGGCCTGGCCGTCCAGGCGCTGCAGCTTGTCCGGGTCGTTGAAGGCGACGATCGGCACGCGGCCCACGACGCGCGTCTGGCCGTTGTCGTAGTTCACCGCGACATCGCCATTCTCCCGCACCGTGACGCCGGAGAAGGCGCCGAGCGGCACGCCGTCCTGGCTCAGATCGCGCACGCTGTAATCCGTGCCGGAATAGCTGGTGAGCCCGGTGGCGACGCCGAAACCGCCGAGGCCCAGCGTGATCGATTGCGCGCCATAGCCGTAGTCGACGGCAAAGCCGAGGCTGGCCGTGTCGCCCAGCGCGGTAGGCGCCACGGCAGGGCCGGTGGTGCTGCTGAGCGGCGTGATGGCGGAGATGGTGCCGGCCGGCGCGTCCAGCACCGGCGGCCCGGCATCGATCTGCCCGCCGAAGTCGATATCGGCGAAGATGCCGTCCGCCGGCGCCAGCGTGTCGTTGTCCGGCGTGATGCGCAGGCGCCAAGTGTTCACGTCCAGCCGCCACCAGTCGAGCGTCACCTGCTGCTGGTTGCCGAGGTCGTCGAAGATCTGGATGACGCTGCTGACCGGCTCCTCGGTGGGTGCCCAGGGCGCGCCCGTGGGTACCGTCACCACCGTGTCCACATTGGCCGGCAGGTTCGCCGCCAGGTCGATCGTGGTGGTGGGCTGCGGGTTGTAGACCAGGTCGCTGATCCGGATCGGCTCCAGCGTCGTCCGATCCGGCTCCCCGGTCTGCTGCATCTCCCAGCCTTCAAGGTAGTAGCCGGCGCCGTTCACCATGTAGCCGTCGCGGTCCATCGCGAAGTCCCCGGCGCGGGTGTAGAATTGGCGGTCGTCGAACACCACGTCCGCGCCCTGGCCGCTGCGCGCCTGCGCCACGGAGAAGAAGCCCTGGCCGGCGATGGCCAGGGCCAGCGGGTTTTCCGTCTGCTCCACCGTGCCCTGCACGGTGTTGGTGTAGTCCGGCCGCGCCTCCACCGAGCCCGGCATGTGCAGGCGCAGCGAGGAGCGGGTGAGCCAGCTGGTGAAGTTGGTGTCGACGCGCTTGAAGCCGGCGGTCTGGCTGTTGGCGACATTGTCCGACACATGGCCGAGCGCCCGCGACTGGGCGGCGAGGCCGCTGATCGCGGTGGTCATCGAGCCGAGCAGCGACATCGTGGAATCTCCGGGGTGGTCCTCGGCTGGGTGGTCGCAAGGGCCGTGCCAGGCCGCGCCAGGGCGGCAGGGGACGGAAGCTGCCGGGATGCGGCAGATCCTGCCGCGCGGCGCCGCCTTCCTGCCGGGGGCGGCCCGGGCCGGGCTGGCACGGCCGTTGCGACCGGGGCGGTCACCGCATCGGAGGCTCCGGCCCGCCATGGACATCCAGCCCGCCACGGCACCCGCTTCGCCGGCCAGCCCTGCCGCCGCCCTGCCGCGCGGGCCGGGCGGCTTCGCGGCGCTGCTCGGCCAGGCCATGGCTGCGCCGGTCGCGGCCGAGACGGGCCCGGTGGCGCTTGCCCTGGCGGAGGCCGGGCCCGCCGAAGCCGTGCCATTGGGCGGCTTGCCATTGGGCGCCCTGCCATTGGGCGCCGTGCCGATGGGCGCCGTGCCGATGGGCGCCGTGCCGATGGGCGCGGGGCCAGTGGAAGGGGCGGCGGAAGCGGGGCTGCCGGAAGCGGGGCCCGGGGAAGCAGCGCCGGCGGATGTGCGGCCGGCGGAAGCCGGACCGGCGGGAACGGAAGCCCCGGAAGCGGAAGCCGCCGCACTGGGGCAGGCCGTCTCCGCCCAGGCCGAGGTGCCGGTGCCGTTGGTGCCGGCTGCCGGGGTTGCGCCGGGCGTCCTCGCTTCGGCGGCCACCGCGCCCCCGCCTGCGGCGAGGCCGGGACCTGACGCGGCCCTGCCGCGAAACGCCGTGGCGGCCGGATCGCCGGGCCTTGCGCCGGCCGGCCGGGCGGTTCCGCCGGTCGGTGAGGCCGCGGCCGCCACGCCGCCCGGCCGGACCGCCGCCGCGGCGGGGCTGACTGTAGCGGTCACGCCGCCCGGCCGCACCAGCACCCATTGCGCCAGCCCGCCCAGCAGGCCGATGAAGCGCACCGGGCCTTCCTCCACCC
>NZ_JAAVNE010000069.1 GCF_012103215.1 Falsiroseomonas selenitidurans | reverse complement strand
CGGCCGGCCGCCAGCCGGCCCACCACCGCGTGCAGCGCGATTCCGCTTTCGCCCACCGGGGCGCCCATGGCGGCCGCGTGGCGGTTCAGCCGGCCACGCAGCGCGCCCAGCCGCGCCAGCACCGGCGCGCGGTCCGGCGCCGGCACCGGCGGCTCGGCGAAGGTGGCGCGCAGCCCGTCCAGCACGGCGCGCTTGGATTGCTTCTCGGCGTGCAGTTCCAGGCAGGCCGGGCCGAGGCCCAGCTGCGCCAGTCGGCGCTCCACCACCTCCAGCGCCGCCAGCTTCTCCGCCACGAACAGCACGCGCCGCCCGTCCAGCACCGCCTGGGCGATGATGGCGGCGATGGTCTGGCTCTTCCCGGTGCCGGGCGGGCCCTGGATCACCACATGGCCGCCGCGCCGCACGGCTTCCGCCGCCAGGGCCTGGCTGCCATCCAGTTCCAGCACATGGTCCAGCCGCTCCACCGGGATCTCGGCATCCACATCCGCCTCGGGTGGCAGCGGCGGCGGGGCCTCCAGGCGTTCCCCGCCGACCAGCGCGCGGACCAGCGGATGCGCCACCAGCCCGGGGTTCACCGCCGGGTCCAGGTCGCGCCACATCAGGAATTTCTGGAAGGAGAACAGGCCGAGCGCCAGCGCATCCGCCTCCACCCGCCAGCCTTCCTGCCCGCCCACCGCCGCCTGCACCGCCTGCACCCAGGTGGCGAGGTCGAATTCCTCGGCCGGGAAGTCCGGCAGCGCGATGCGGAATTCCGCCAGCAGCTTCTGGCGCAGCGAGAGGTTCTCCTCCAGCTCCGGCCCCGCCGCGCGCAGCCGGAAGGCCTGGCTCACCCCCTGGCGTTCCAGCGTCACTGGCAGCAGCACCAGCGGCGCCAGCCGCTCTGTCGCCGGCGTCGCCGGGTCCCGCCAGGCCAGCGCGCCCAGCGCGAGCGAGAGCGTGGCGATGCCCGTCTCCTCCCGCGCCGTGCGCGCATCCTGCATCAGGTCGCGCAGCCGGCGGGCCAGATCCTCCGGCGGCAGCAGGGCGCGCAGGCGGTTGTCGCGGCGCGCATCCTCCGGGCTCTGCGCCGCATCCGCCAGGCGCACGCCGCCGCTGCCGCGGCGGGCAGGGCCCTGCGCCGCCGCCGCCTCGAAGCCGAAGGCGCGGCCGGCTTCCAGCGCCTGCAGCACGAATCCGGCATCCTCCCCGTCCAGCCGCAGCACGCCGCGGGAGCGGCCGGGCTTCGGCAGGGAAAGCAGCCGGTTGCGGGTGGACAGGTCCAGCAGCCCGCGTCGCGCCGCGTCCAGCGCGGCCTCGATCGGCCCGGTGCTCATCGGCCGGGGGTGGCGCCCAGCAGGCGCAGAATCCGCAGCTCCTCCAGGTCCAGCTCCTGCTCCAGCGAGGCCAGCATCATGTCGTCCAGCTCCCCCTCGCCATGCCGGTCCAGCAGCGCCCGGCGGCCGGCGCGCAGCGCGGCCAGGCGGATGCGCATCCGCGCCTCCAGCTCCGCATGCCCGCCGCCATCGGCCACCCCGTGATAGACCCGCGCCTTGTCCTGGTATTCCGAGAGCAGGTCGCGCGCCACCGCGCCCTCCAGGATATCCTCCGCCCGCTGCTGCACCTCGGCCAGCGTGGCGCGGGCGACATGGCGGCGGGCCAGCGCCTCGGCCAGCGGCATGCCGTCCATCCGGGCCTCCGCCACGCGGAAGCGGCGGATCACCCATTCCAGCGTGGTGCCCTGCACCACCAGCGTCGCCAGGATGGCGCAGAAGGCCAGGAACACCAGCAGGTCGCGCTGCGGGAAATCCAGCGGCAGGGCCAGCGCCGCGGCCAGGGACACCACGCCCCGCATCCCCGCCCAGGACAGCACCACGAGATGGCCGAGCGGCGGGCTGCTGCCCGGCCCGGGCAGCACGCGCGGGATCAGCCCGGCCGGGAAGATCCACAGGAAGCGGCTGCCGATCAGCGCCGCGGACAGCGCCAGCGCCAGCAGCGCCAGCTCCACCGTGCCATAGCCGGCGATGCGGTCCAGGATGCCGCGCAGCTGCAGCCCCACCAGGATGAACACCAGGCTGGTCAGCACGAATTCGGTGAAGCTCCACACCGCCCGCGCGCTCATCCGGCTTTCCGGGCTCAGCGCGCGGTGCTGCAGCTGGCCCATCAGCAGGCCGGTGGTGACCACGGCGATGACGCCCGAAAACCCCAGCGCCTCGGCGGCGAAGAAGCTGCCGAAGCAGGCGACGAAGCTGGCGGCGATCTCCAGCAGCGGGTCCTCCAGCCGCCGGAAGGCCCAGATGGCGGCCCGGCCCACCGCCCAGCCCACGGCGATGCCCCCGGCGGCCACCAGCACGAAGGCGCCCAACGCCTCCCCCAGCGCGATGCCGCCGGCGGCGACCGCGGTGATGGCGAAGCGGTACAGCACCAGCGCCGTCGCGTCGTTCACCAGGCTCTCGCCCTCCAGCACCGTCACCAGCCGGCGCGGCATGGGCAGGCGCGCCAGCACGGCGGCCGCCGCCACCGCATCCGGCGGCGCGACGATGGCCCCGAGCGCCACGGCGGCGGCCCAGGGCAGGTCCGGAATCAGCAGCTTCGCCACGAGGGCGACGCAGGCGGCGGTGAACAGCACGGCACCCACGGCCAGGAACAGGATGGGGCGGATATTGGCGCGGAAGGCCCGCCAATCCGTGCGCCAGGCGCTGCCCTGCAGCAGCGGTGGCAGGAAGAAGGCCAGGGCGAGTTCCGGGTCCAGCGTCACCGTGGGCAGGCCCGGGATGAAGGCCAGCACCATGCCTCCCAGCACCAGGATGACGGCATAGGGCAGGTTCAGGCGGCGCGCGATCAGCGCGAACCCGATACAGGCCGCAATGAGGGCCAGGACGGCCTGCACGATTTCCATGAAGGCAGCCTATCCGGCCTGCGGCACGGGCTGGCAAGCGCCGGATTGTTGCGGCTCTTGGGGGTGGCGCACCGACTTCCCATTTTGGGAGGGCGAAAGGACCCTCCCCATGCTGGACGCCCCGATTCCCCTGCAGGATCCCGACCTGCTGGATGCCTATTCCACCGCCGTCACCCAGGCCGCGAGCCGCGCCGCGCCGGCCGTCGTGCATGTCGCCATCGAGGGCGCGCGCGGCCGCGGCAGCGGATCCGGCGTGGTGGTGGCGCCCGACGGGCTGGTGCTGACCAACCGCCATGTGGTCGCCGGCGCGACCCGGATCGAGCTGACCACGACCGAGGGCGCGCGCTTCGCCGCGCGCCTGCTGGGCGACGACCCGGATACGGACTTGGCCCTGCTGCGCGCCGAATCGGATGCCGCGCTGCCGGTGGCGCAGCTGGGGGACAGTGCCGCGCTGCGGGTCGGCCAGGTGGCGGTGGCGATCGGCAATCCGCTCGGCTTCTCCTCCACCGTCACCGCCGGCGTGGTCAGCGCGCTGGGGCGGAGCCTGGCCGGGCGCGGCGGGCGGCCGATCGAGGACCTGATCCAGACCGATGCGGCGCTCAATCCCGGCAATTCGGGCGGCGCGCTGGTGGACACGCAGGGCCGCGTCATCGGCATCAGCACGGCGATGATCGGCGGCGCGCAGGGGCTGTGCTTCGCGGTGGCCGCCAATACCGCGCGGCTGGTGCTGGGCCATCTGGTGCGCTTCGGCCGGGTGCGGCGCGCCGTGCTCGGCCTGACCGGGCAGCGGGAGGCGGTGCCGCGCCGCTTCGCCCGCGCCCATGGCCTGGCCCAGGCCACGGCGCTGCTGGTGGGGGAGGTCGTGAAGGGCGGCCCGGCGGATCGTGCGGGGCTGGAGCGCGGCGACCTGCTGGTCTCGATCGGCGGGCAGGTGGTGGCCGGCGTGGATGACCTGCTGCGCTGGCTGACCGGGGAGAGGGTAGGCCAGCCCGCGGAGGCGGTGGTGCTGCGCCGCGGCGATCTGCGGCGGCGGCAGGTGGTGCCGGCCGAACGCTAACCCGGTCCGGATTCCGGACCGGACCGGCCGCCCGGCCATGCTAGAAGCGCGGCATGGCGGGCCATGGACAATTCTGCGCGGTCGCGCGCGCGCATGAGGCGGTGGGCGGCCGCTGGACGCTGCTGGTGGTGCGGGAACTGCTCTCCGGCGCGCGGCGGTTCAACGACATCCGCCGCGGCATCCCGCGCCTCTCCCGCACCATGCTGGCGGAACGGCTGGAGGCGCTGCAGGCGCTGGGCTGCGTCGCGCGGCAGGCGGATGGCTATGCGCTGACCGAAGCCGGCCTGGAACTGGCGCCGGTGATCACGGCCCTGGGGCATTGGGGCCAGCGCCGGCTGGTGCGGGAGATCCTGGCCGAGGATCTGGACCTGGAGCCGGTGCTGATCGACATGCAGCGCCGCGTTCGGGCGGAGGCCCTGCCACCGCAGCCGCTGGTGGTGCGCTTCGACCTCGCCAGCCACCCGCCGCGCTTCCTGCTGCTGAGCGCGCGGGAGGTGGCGCTGTGCCGCCGCAACCCGGGCTTTCCCGAACCGCTGCGCCTGCACGGGCCGCTGGCGGCGCTGGCTGCCTGGTGGCGCGGCGATGCCAGCTTCGCCGCGGCGCAGCGCATGGGGCTGGCGCTGGAGGGGCCGCGCGGCCTGGCGCGCGCCTTCCCCGGCTGGTTCGCGCGCTACGCCTTCGCCGAGGTGGCGCCCGCCTGACCGGCGGTCCGGATTCCGGACCCCCGGCGCGGCCGCGCCTGCGGCATCTGGCGGGCGGAGGTGCTGCCATGCCCATCGAGACCATCCTCGCCCTCGGCCTGTTCGCCGTGGTGAGTTCCCTGGGGCCGGGCCCCAGCAATTTCCTGCTGCTCGCCTCCGGCGCCAATTTCGGCCTCCGGCGCACCCTGCCGCAGCTTCTGGGGGTCAGCGCCGGACTCTGCACGGTGATGCTGGGGGTCGGCGCCGGGCTCGGCCTGCTGCTGGCCGCGGTGCCGGCGCTGGCACTGGCGGTGAAGCTGGCCGGTGCCGCCTGGCTGCTGCGCCTGGCCTGGCGGATCGGCACGGCGCGGGCCATGGGCGGCGCCGGGCAGGCACCGGCGCGGCCGATCGGCTTCCTCGAATCGGCCGGCTTCCAATGGATGAACCCGAAGGCCTGGCTGGCCGCGGTGACCGCCATGGCGATCTACGCCCAACCCGATTCGCCGGTGATCTCCGTGCTGGTGGTCAGCCTGGCGGTCGCGCTGGGCGTGCTGCCGAGCCTGCTTCTCTGGGCCGGCATGGGGGTCGCGCTGCGCGACCTGCTGGCCGATCCCCGCTGGCTGCGGCGCTTCAACATCGCCATGGCGCTGCTGCTGGTGGCCTCGCTGCTGCCGCTGGTCTGGTGAGGCGCTATCTGCGCCGGGTCAGCGCCACCACCAGCACCACCGCGGCGATCAGCAGCACCGCGACCATGCCCTCCACGACGCCGAAATTCGGCGCATCCCGCGCCACGAACAGGGCGGCGATGGCGCCGGCGACCAGCAGCAATCCGCGCAGCAACAGGCTCATCCGCGCTCTCCCTCCAGCCGCCGGCCTTCCAGCACCTCGATCCGCTCCAGCGCGCGGCGCAGCATAGCCGTGATCTCCGCCAGTTGCTTCTCCCGCAGCAGGTCGATCTTCTCATGCAGCAGGGTGATGTCGGCCTCCGCCCGCAGGTTCACCTGGTAGTCGGCGACCGAGCGTTCGCGATCCAGCTCCGATTGCCGGTTCTGGCTCATCATGATGATGGGCGCGGTGTAGGCGGCCTGGAAGGACAGGACCAGGTTCAGCAAAATGAAGGGGTAGGGGTCCCAGCCGCCGGCCCCGAACACCGCATTGGCGGTGATCCAGCCCGCCAGCAGCGTCGACTGGATCAGGATGAAGCGCCAGGACCCGACCAGCGCCGCCACCTGGTCCGCCAGGCGGTCGGCCAGGCTGGGCGGCAGGCTGGCCCTGCCCCTTCGCTGCTTGGCGCGGGCGATGGTGCGGCGCAGATGGGTGGGGCGGGCGTGGGCCATGGCGGGGTTCCTGCAACCGCTCCCAGCCTACACAAGCCGCGCCGACCGTGCTGCGCGCGCGGCGCGGGTCAGTGGCTGAAACGATGCGTGCCGCCATCCACATGCACCACCTGGCCGGTGATGTAGCGGGCGCGCGGCGAACACAGGAAGCACACCAGCACGCCGAGGTCGTCCGGTTCCCCGATGAAGCCGACCGGCACCTCCTTCGCCGCCCATTCCTGGCGGGCTTCCTCGGTCGGCAGGATGCGGGCGTCGATCTGCTCGGAGCGCAGGCGGCCGGGGGGGACCGAATTCACCGTGATGCCGTCCCGGCCGAGCTGGCGCGACAGCGCCTTGGCCCAGATGTGCACGGCGCCGTTCGGCGCGTTGGCGGCGTTGATGATGTGCGGCTCGTCGCTGCCGGTGATGTTCACGATGCGGCCGAAGTGCTGCGCCTGCATGGCGGGGATGATGGCGTGCGCCATGCGGCGGCCGGCGTGGAAGTTGATCTCCATCGATTCCTGCCAGACCGTCTCCGGCCCCAGATCCGACTGCGGGCGGCTGCCGCCGGCGTTGTTCACCAGGATGTCGCAGCGGCCGAAGCGGGCCAGCACGGCGTCGCGGGTACGGTCGGCGGCGGTGGGGTCGGTCACGTCCTCGGCCAGCAGCAGGGGCTCGGCGGTGGCGGGCAGGGTGGCGGCGAAGGCTTCCAGCCGTTCCATGCGCCGCGCCAGCAGCGCCAGCCGGCAGCCTTCCTCCGCCAGCAGGCGGGCGATGCTGCGGCCGAGCCCGGCGGAGGCGCCGGTGACGAGGGCGACCTTGCCGGTCAGTTGCAGATCCATGCGGGGCTCCTTGCGGCTTTGCCGCAACCTGCGCCGGCCGCCGCGCAAGCGAAAGGGGCCGCCCCTTGCGGAGCGGCCCCTGTCACGAAGTCTCGGCGGGAAAGGCGTCAGCCGCCCTCCGCCATCGCCTTCTCCTTGCCGGAGCGCAGGCCGGGCAGCAGCATCGCGAGGAGGGCGATGGCGGCGATGGCGAGCATGGCGGCCGAGATCGGCCGTTCCACGAACACCATCACGTCGCCCCGCGACAGCAGCATGGCGCGGCGCAGGTGCTCCTCCATCATCGGCCCGAGGACGAAGCCGATCAGCAGCGGCGCGCCTTCCAGCTTCAGCTTGGAGCAGAGGTAGCCGAAGATGCCGAACAGGACCATCAGGTAGACGTCGAAGACGTTGTTGTTGATGGAATAGATGCCGATCGAGCAGAAGATCATGATCGCCGGGTAGAGGTGGCGGTACGGCACTTCCAGCAGCTTCACCCACATGCCGATCATCGGCAGGTTGATGATGACCAGCATCAGGTTGCCGACCCACATGGAGCAGATCAGGCCCCAGAACAGGTCCGGCTGGGCTTCCACCATGCGCGGGCCCGGCTGGATGCCCTGGATGATCAGGGCGCCGACCATCAGCGCCATCACGGCATTGGCCGGAATGCCCAGCGTCAGCAGCGGGATGAAGCTGGACTGCGCCGCGGCGTTGTTGGCCGCCTCGGGGCCTGCCACGCCCTCGATCGCGCCGGTGCCGAACAGGTGCCGGTACTTCGAGACCTTCCGCTCCACCATGTAGGAGCCGAAGGCGGAGAGCGAGGCGCCGCCACCGGGCAGGATGCCGAGCACGGTGCCGAGCGCCGTGCCGCGCAGGACGGAGGGGACCGCCCGGCGGAATTCCTCGCGCGTCAGGAACAGGCTGCCGACCTTGTTCGTCATGACGTTGCGCGATTCGGGGCGCTCGAGGTTCAGGATGATCTCGGCGATGCCGAACATGCCCATGGCGATGGCGACGAAGCCGACGCCGTCGGAAAGCTCCGGCACGCCGAAGGTGAAGCGCTGCTGGCCGGTCTGCACGTCGGTGCCGACCAGGCCGAGGCCGACGCCCAGCACGACCATGCCGATGCCCTTGACGATGGAGCCCTGCGCCAGCACGGCGGAGATCACCAGGCCCAGGAACATGAGGGAGAAGTAGTCGGCCGGGCCGAAGGAGAGGGCGACGGAGGTCAGCAGCGGGCCGGAGGCGGCGACCACCACGGTGGCGACGGAGCCGGCGAAGAAGCTGCCGAGCGCCGCGGTGGCGAGCGCCGCGCCGGCGCGCCCGTTGCGCGCCATCTTGTAGCCTTCGATGACGGTGACGACCGAGCTGACCTCACCGGGCAGGTTCAGCAGGATGGCCGTGGTCGAGCCGCCATACTGCGAGCCGTAGTAGATGCCGGCCAGCATGATGATGGCGGTGGTCGGCGACATGCCGAAGGTGATCGGCAGCAGCAGCGAGATCGTTGCCACCGGGCCGATGCCCGGCAGCACGCCGATGGCGGTGCCGATGAAGGCGCCCAGCAGCGCGAAGGTCAGGTTCTCGAAGCTGAAGGCGACGCTGAACCCGAGGGCCAGGTTCGCGAAAAGGGTTTCCATCGATGTCTTCCCTCAGGGCCCGAAATAGGTCGGCCAGACCGGGATGCGGATGTCGAGTTCCTGGATGAAGACGAACCAGCAGAGCGCGACGAGGAACAGGATCAGCCCGAGCACGCCGAGCGGCTTGTGCGTCCTGTCCGCCAGGGTCGAGATCGCGATGGTCACCGCCAGCGTCACGATCATGCCGGCCTTCTCCAGGATCAGCCCGAAGACGCAGATCGCCGCGAGGATCAGGAACAATTCGCGCCACGCCCAGCGTTCCAGCGGATCCGGTCCGTTGAACAGCGACAGGCCGATGATGGTCACGCTGAGGAACAGCAGCACGCCGAAGGCCAGCATCGGCATGTAGCCGGGGCCCATGCGCCTGGCCGTGCCCAGCGTGTGGTCCAGGTTCAGCCACAGGCCTGCGACGGCGAAGGCCAGCAGGACGAGCCCCGCCAACAGGTCTTTCTGGTTGATCTTCATCCGCACCTCAATTGCTGGAACGGTCCAAGCCGGACCGGTCCGAATCTGCCAAGCCCATACGGCGCGGAGGATGCCCCCGCGCCGCCACTCTCCCCATGGCCGGCCCCGGCACCTTCCGGCGCCGGTTCGACCCAGGCTCCCCCGGCTTGTATGCCGGTGGGAGCCTACCTGTCGCAGGCTGCATCGCGCAATCGCGAGCATCCTGCCAATCCACGCCACGGACGTTGCCGTGGTGTTGGCGGCCCCACGACCGATCCGGCGGGCGCCGCCGCAACCGGCCGCCGCGCCGGGCTAGCCGACCGTGGCGCCGGAAGCCCGCACCACGGGGGCCCAGCGCGCCACTTCCGCCGCCACGAAGGCGCTGAACTCGGCCGGCGTCATCGCGCCGGGCGTGCCGCCCATCTCGGCGAATCGCTGCTGGCTGGACGGGGTGGCGATGACGGCCATGATCTCGCGATGCAGCTTCTGCACCACCGCCGGGTCCATGCCGGCCGGGCCGGAGATGGCGAACCAGGAGGTGCTGGACAGGTCGAAGCCCTGCTCGATGAAGGTCGGCACGTCGGGGAAGGCCGGGTGGCGCTGCGCGCTGCTCATCGCGATGGCGCGCACGCTGCCCTGGCGGATATGCGCGGCGGCCGAGGGTAGGCTGTCCGACATCATCGGCACCTGGCCCGCGATCACCGCCGTCATCGCCGGGCCGGCGCCGCGGAAGGGCACATGCGTCATCGGGATGCCGGCCATTTCGCAGAACCGCACCATCAGCAGGTGGTTCGAGGACCCGGCGCCGGAGGAGGCCATGTCCAGCCCGCCGCTGCTCGCCTTGGCCAGCCGCACCAGGTCGGCCAGGTTGGCGATCTCGCTGCGCGGGTTCACCACCCAGGTGGAGGGGTTGGTGATGACCATGGCGACATGGGTGAAGGAGCGCACCGGGTCATAGCGGATGGTGCGATACAGCGCCGGGCTGATGGCGTGGCTGGCGATGTTGCTCATCACCAGGGTCTGCCCGTCCGGCGCCGCATCGGCGACCACCTGGCTGCCCGTGGTGGCGCCGGCGCCGGGCCGGTTCTCCACCACCACCGGCACGCCGATCCGCTGGCTCAGCCCGTCCGCCACCAGGCGGGCGGTCAGGTCCGTGCTGCCGCCGGGCGCAAACGGCACCACCAGCCTCACGGAGCCGTTCGGCCAGCCCTGCGCCCGCGCGATCGCGGGTGCCGCCAGCACGGCCGTGCCGGCCAGCAGGATGCGACGCGACAGGAGAGGCGACAGGTCGGCGGCCATGGAAATTCCCCCGTATGTTGCGTGCCGTATCGCATGGCGCTTCCAAGCCTCGCAACCCGGGCGCCTTGTAATGACGACTTCTTCACCTACCATGCGGCCATGAAATTGCGTGGAGCAAGGGCGAATGCGCATCAATGATCCGGCGCGGCGAATCCGGGAGGATTCGGCGCGACTTGCGCCCGCCCTGATCGAAATCCGGCGCGACATCCATGCCCATCCTGAACTGGCCTTCGAGGAGACACGCACGGCGGGTATTGTTGCCGCCGAACTCGCGCGACTTGGCATTGCCCACCGCACCGGCGTGGGCGGCACCGGCGTGGTCGGCGTGATCGAGGGCGGACGCCCGGGCCCGACGCTGGCGATTCGCGCCGACATGGACGCGCTGCCGATCCAGGAGGAAACCGGCCAAGCCTTCGCCAGCCGCAACGCCGGGAAGATGCACGCCTGCGGCCACGACATCCACACCGCCACCCTGCTGGGCACGGCGGCGGTGCTGCTGGGCCTGGCGCCGATGCTGGCCGGGCGCGTGCTGCTGGTGTTCCAGCCGGCGGAGGAAGTGCTGGAAGGCGCGGCCGCCATGCTGGCCGATGCCGGGGAGGGGCCGCTCGGCCTCGGCGGCATCGACCTCGCGCTCGGTTTCCACAACCACCCGGACATGCCGGTGGGCCGCTTCGGCTATTGCCGCGGCGCCTGCCTGGCGGCCTCCGACCGCTTCGACCTGACGGTGCGTGGCCGGTCCGGCCATGCGGCGCACCCTTACGCCGCCGTCGATCCCATCGTCGCCGCCAGCGCCTTCGTCGGCCAGGCGCAGACGGTGGTCAGCCGGGAGATCCGGCCGGTGCACCCGGCCGTGGTCACCATTGGCGCCTTCCAGGGCGGCACCACGCACAACATCATTCCCGAACGCGTGCATCTGAAGGGCACCGTGCGCACGCTGCACGAGGCGGCGCGGGACACGGCGGAGGCCGCGCTGCGCCGGCTGGCCGAAGGGCTGGCGGTGGCCATGCGGGTGGAATGCTCGCTGGACTACCGGCGCATGGTGCCGCCGCTGGTCAATGACGACCGGGTGCTGGAGCCGGTGCTGGCCGCGGTGCGGGCGCAGTTCGGCGAGGTGGTGGAAGCCGGCGAGCCCTCCATGGGCGCCGAGGATTTCGCCGAGTTCGCCGCCCGTGCGCCGGCCTTCCAGCTGCGCATCGGCAGCGGCGCCGCCGGGCGCGACGACCGGCTGCACAACGCCTTCTACCAGCCGGACGAAGCCTGTATCCCGAACGGTGTGCAGGCGCTGTCGCGCGCGGCGCTGGAGCTTCTGGCATGAAAATCTGCGTCTTCGGCGCCGGCGCCATCGGCGGCCATCTGGCGGGCAGGCTGGCGCGCGGCGGGGCGGAGGTCTCGCTGGTCGCGCGCGGCGCGCATCTGGCCGCCATCCAGGCGAAGGGGCTGACGGTGCAGGCGCATGACGGCACCCATGTCAGCCACCCGAAGGCGAGCGCCGACCCGGCCGCGCTCGGCCCGCAGGATGCGGTGATCGTCACGGTGAAGGCGCCGGCGCTGCCGGCGGTGGCCGCCGGCATCGCCCCGTTGCTGGGGCCGGACACGGCGGTGGCCTTCGTGATGAACGGCATCCCCTGGTGGTACTTCCTCGGCCAGGGCGCGCCAAAGGGGGAGGGGCTGGCGGGTCTGCGCCTGCCGGGAATCGACCCGGAGGGGGCGCTCGAACGCGCCGTGGGGCTGCACCGGACCATCGGCGGCGTGGTCTATTCCGCCTCCGAGGTGGTGGCGCCGGGCGTGGTGCATTCCGAGCACGGCAATATCCGCGTCATCCTGGGGGAGCCGGATGGCACGGTGACGGACCGGGCGCTGGCCATCGCCGCACGGCTGGAGGCCGGCGGCATGCCCTGTCCCGTGACGCCGGACATCCGCGCCGCCGTCTGGGCCAAGCTGCTGGGCAACCTCTCCAGCGGCCCGCTCTGCGTGCTGGCCCGCCGCGGGGTTCGGGACACGATGGCGGAGCCGGTGCTGCGCGCCACCGCGCGGCTGGTGGCCGAGGAGGGGCGTGCGATCGCCGCCGCGCTGGGCGTCGCGCTGCCGGTGGCGGATGTCGATCGGGTGGCGCGCAGCAACATGCTGCACAAGCCGTCCATCCTGCAGGATTTGGAACTGGGCCGGCCCATGGAGATCGAGAGCCTGTTCGAGGTGCCGCTGCAGCTGGCGCGCGCCACCGGCACGCCGACGCCGCAGCTCGACCTGCTGGTGGCGCTGGCGAAGCAAACCGCGCGCGCGGCGGGGCTTTATCCGGAGATCGCATAGGGCAGGGGCGCGCGGTCCGGCGGCACCCAGCCGCGCCGCGCCGCCACCGAGAACAGCCGTGCCTCCGACCAATGGGGCGCCATCACCGCCTTGCCGGCGGCCAGCGGGCCGGCCAGCAGCGTATTGACCCGCGCATGCGCCGGCTGCGGCGCCACCGCCTCGGCCAGCTCGGCGCGGATGGCAGCGAGGAAGTACAGGGTGATGGTGGCGTGGTAGCCGCGCGTGTCGCTGTTCGGCACGCCATGGCTGTCAT
Organism: Falsiroseomonas selenitidurans; assembly: GCF_012103215.1. Taxonomy (GTDB): domain Bacteria; phylum Pseudomonadota; class Alphaproteobacteria; order Acetobacterales; family Acetobacteraceae; genus Falsiroseomonas; species Falsiroseomonas selenitidurans. Next base: position 8,946 of record NZ_JAAVNE010000069.1, on the reverse strand, counting down.
TCAGCCGGCGGATCAGCCCCGGCAGCGCCTGCGCCGCATCCAGCCCGGGATGCAGCAGCAGCAGCCCGGCGGTGGCCGCCAGATGCCCGGCATGGGTCCAGCGCGGCTTCGGCAGCCGTGCCTCCAGCAGCGCCTGCACATGCTCGGCCAGCGCCGCGTCATCCGCGAAGATCATGCCCTCGGCATCTCCGTCTGCCCCAGCACCCAGCCTTCCCAGCGGCGGATCCAGGGATCGTCCGGCACGAAGTCGGGCTGCGTGCCATCCAGCACGGCGACCAGGCACAGCAGGCCGAGCACGCAGTCCAGCCGGTCCTCGCCCGCCGCATCGGCGCCGAAGCCATCCTGCACCATCGCCACCAGCGCCGGGGAGGGGGTGATGTGCAGCCGATCCATCGCCGCGCGCAGCGGCCCGGCGAGCGCCCGGCGCGGGGCGGGGGCGCGCTTGCTGCCGGCCAGCTTCAGGCCGAGTTGGCGCAGCGCCTCTGCCGGATAGACCTCCGCCAGCACGGCGCGGCGGGGGCTGAGCAGGCGATGCAGCGGGCCGGCGAAGGGCCACAGCGCGATGGGCGCGCCGGCGGCCAGCGCCGGGGCGATCCAGTCCCGCCAGGCGGCGATGGCGGCCTTGCCGGACTGGTTGGCGCCCAGCGTCCAGAACACCGGCGCGCCGGCCGGGCGCCGTGCAGTGGCCCGGTCGCACAGCCGCGAAAGCCCGGCCGGCCCATCGAGCCCCAGCGCCATGGCATGGGCGGCGCGCGTCATGCCGCGCAGGCCGCGGGCCGGGTAGAAGGGCCGGGCGGGCGCCACCTGATCCAGCGTCGCGGCCACCTGGAAGAAGCCGGGGTCCTGCACCAGCCCGCGCAGGAAGTGGGGGAAATCCGGCTCCGCCCGGCCTTTCGCCCAGGCGCGTGGGACGCCCAGCGGCAGGTCCAGCCCCAGCGCCACCGGCTCGCCTTCCGCCAGCAGCCCCGGCAGCAGCGCGGCCGGGTCGCCCACCAGGCGCGGCGCCTCCGCCCGCCAGGCGCCGCGCGCCCGCCGCGCCAGCGCCAGCCAGCGCTTCCCGGGCGCCATGCTCCAATCCGCATGGCCGGCAATCATCGCCGCGCTTTCACGTTCATCATGTCACCGCGGTCATGACATAGTCGCGGCCGATCGAGCAGGACGAAGCGGCATGGATGCAGCGATGGACGTGCCACCGAGGGGCCAGGATGCGCTGCATCCGGACGGGCAGTATTCCACCCTGGCCAAGTGGTTCCACTGGCTGACCGTGCCGCTGCTGTTCGCGGCGCTGGCCAGCGGGCTCGTCATCCGCTTCATGAAGGATGACGCGAAGATGCCGTTCTACGCGCTGCATGAAAGCCTGGGCCTGCTGATCCTGGGGCTGGCGCTGGCACGCCTGGCCTGGCGAGGCTTCAGCCCGCCGCCGGCGCTGCCGGACCATCTGCCGCGGCCGATGCGCCTGGCCGCGGGGGCGGTGCACCATGCGCTGTATGCGGCGCTGATCGCCCAGCCGCTGCTCGGCTTCCTGACCACCAACGCCTATGGCTTCCCCCTGCAGGGGGAGACCGCCTTCCTCGGCTTCATCGACCTGCCGAAATTCATGGAGGCCGCGCCCGGCCTGGCCCATGTGCTGCACTGGGGCCACAGCCTGATCGGCTGGGTCTTCCCGCTGCTGCTGGCAGCCCATATCGGCGGCGCCATCTTCCACCACGCCATCCGCCGCGACGGCACGCTGCTGCGGATGCTGTGACCGGCGCCGCGCGGGCGCTATTTCAGCGGCTTGTGGGCGCGGTCCAGCATCCGGCCCAGCCAGCCCTTCGCTTCCGGCGCCTTCTTGTCCTCGGTCGCGGCCTTGGCGGCGGCGGCATCTTCCGCGCGCTTCATGCGGTCCTTTTCCGCCAGCCACTTCTCCAGGCTCATCCCGGCCTTGGCCGCGCGCCGCGCCTCATAGGCGCGCTGGCCCTCGGTCAGTTCCTGCGTCTTCGCCATCGCCCACGCTCTCCGTCCGCCCGCTGAGGGACGCCGCGTGAATGGCGCGGCGCCGGGCGGTCCGCAAGATGCCGCGTTCAGCGCGCGGCGACGAAGCCCGGCGGCAGGTTCAGCAGCGCGAAGCGGGACGGGCAGGCGCCCGGCCGCGGGCCGCTGTCGCCGAAGCCATCGCCCAGGAAGCAGCGGATGGACTCGGCGATGTTCATCTCAAGCGGCGCATGCCAGGCCTGCTCCGCCACCGAATTGTCGACGCATCCGGCGGTGGTCCAACGCAGGTTGCGCACCCGTTCCGCCTCCACCTGCAGGGTCCGGCAGGGGTTGGCGATGACGCCGCGGGTGTAGCCGTTGCGGCCGTCGTCATGGGTTTCCGTGGTCATGACAAAGGGCGTGAAGCCGGGGCGGATGGTGCGGTCGGCGCGGCAGGGCGCGTAGTGGTGGCGACCGCGGTCCAGGTTGTTGTGGGTGTCGCCATAGGTGTCGGTGCGGCAGGCCCATTGCGAGCGGATCTCCACCACCCCGTCATTCTCCAGGATGTCACCGCTGAAGGCGTAGCCGTAGAAGACCCGGCCATTCGAGGAGACGCCGGGGGTGATGCCCCACATCGTGTCGAAGAAATCCGCCGCGGTCAGGCCCGTGGCCTCGATGATGGTGGCCGGGTTGATGTGCGTGGTGCCGTAGATGCCGACATGGCCGCCCGCCATCAGGGTCGGCCGGTAAAGCCGGCCCGGGGCAATGCGGTTCTCCAGCCGGCTGGCCGCGCTGGTGGTCAGGGAACGCGTGCCGGCGTCGCAGGTGAAGGCGGCGCGGATGAGGTCATCCCAGATCCCGTCGACTTCCTTGCCGCAGATGTAGTCCGCCGTCAGGGCGCCCTGCAGCGGGCTCTGCACCGTCACCACGGCATCGATGTGCTGCATGGCCCGGGTGAAGACCCGCTGGCGCCTTGGATTCTCGCCATCCGGGTTGGCATTGCCGTTGATGTAGGACACCACCGTGCCACCCATGGAATGCGCGACCACCACGAAGCCACGCACCGCGGCCGGATCACAGAGATTGCCCGCCGGGTCGGGGTCCCCGCGCGTGACGGCGAGGATGCGGGCCGCCAACTCCTCCGCGGCCAGCCAGTAGGGGCGGTGGCTGTCATAATGCAGCACCGCGTAGTGATGGCGGGTTTCGCCCGGCCGGATCGGCTCCCCGGTCGCGCGCCAGCGGGCGGCGCTGCGGTCCGTGCGGTTGTTGGTGACCAGGTCGATGAAATCCTGCCGCAGGTCCCAACTCAGCCGGCGATTGAGCAGCACCATCGTCTCGTCGTCATCGGCCGGCCGTGCCTCGCGCCCGGCCCGCGCCCAGTAGCGGCGCGATTCGGCGACCGGGTCCTTGCCCGCAGCCAGGTCCTGATGGCCATGGACGAAGATGAAGCACAGGTCGTTCGGCCCGCGCGCCTGGGCCGGCGGCGCCAGGGCCAGCGTGGCGGAAAGCCAGGTCTCGCGGCCGCGGCGATCCCGGGCCTGCACGCGCAGCGCGCGGTCCCCTCGGAGGTTGTCGCGCGGCCGGCCGCGAAGGGCGCCGGTCGCGCCGTCCAGCTGGAAGCCGGCGGGCAGCGGCGTGGCTGGGGAGAGGGCGTAGCGGATCGGCCCGCTGCCGCCTTCCACCACCGGCCGCGCATGGAAGCCATCGCCCATGAAGGGCTCCCACACCAGCCGCGACGGGTAGCGCTGGGTGACGCGCAGCGGCGCGCTGTCCGCGAAGCGGTAGCGGAACTCGGCCTCCAGCCGCTGCTCGGTGCCGGTCAGCGCATTGCGCGCCAGCAGGGTGATACGGTGTGCGCGGCCACTGGCCGGCCGGTGATCCTCCCGGTTCGCGCCGGGGGTGCCGGCGATGACGCCCGTGGCCGGGTCCAGCGCCAGGCCGGTGGCCGCTTCCAGCGGCGGCGCGATCTCGAAGCGGATCGGCGTCAGCACACGGCAGAGCTGCGGCCGCCAGGCCGGCGCGGGTGCGGCGGGTCCAGCACGGCATCGGCCGGATAGCTCAGGAACCCGTCCGGGCAGGGTTGCAGTAGGGGTGGCCGCGGGACGCCTTCGGGCAGGCGGGGCTGTGAGACGGCGGGCGCGGGGGCCATCGCCGGCGGCAGGGCCACGGCCAGCAGGGCCAGCCGAAGCAGCGTTCGGCGCACCACTTCTGCGATCGATCGTTTCATGTCTGTCTTCCCCCCGTCCGCGGCGCTGTTCACGCGCCCGTGGGGTGAATTCTGACCAATGTAACGAAATGATGCAAATCGTTTCGGTGCCAGGTGCTTGCAAGGCTGCCGGGCAGGGCGGAGACTGGCCTCATGGATCCGAAGGTGAAGGCGGGCATCTGGGTGTCCATGGCGCTGCGGCTGGCGGATATCGCCGGGCGGCCGGGGGCCGTGCTGCGCAAGGGCGATGTCGACAGCGGTGGCATCCTGTGCGTGCTGCGGGCGCGGGACGCCATCGTCGTGCTGTCGCAGGTGCGGGATGCGGAAGGCCGGCCGGCCTGGATGCGCGGCACCGGCACCGCGCCGGTGGACCAGGACACGGCGGATGCCTATGTCGCGCGCCAGGTGCAGCGCGACCCGGACCTTTGGGTGGTGGAGTTCGAGGCCCCCGACCTCAAGCCGCCCTTCGAGGCCCGGCTGATCTAGAGCCGTTTCACCGCCAGTGAAGACGGTGAAACGGCTCCAGCTCATCGTTTCGACGCATTTTCCGAGTCGCCTTGCGAAGCCGCAAGGCTTGAAATTGCTTTAGAAGGCCGGCTCAGCCCTCGGTGCCGAAGCAGCGATCCCCGGCATCGCCGAGGCCGGGCAGGATGAAGCCGCGATGGTCCAGCCGCTCGTCCAGCGCGGCGGTGTACACCGGCACGTCCGGATGCGCCTTGGCCAGGCGGGCCACGCCTTCCGGTGCCGCCACCACGCAGACGAAGCGGATATGCGGCGCGCCGGCCTCCTTCACCCGCTGCACGGCGGCCGCGGCGCTGCCGCCGGTGGCCAGCATGGGGTCGAACAGGATGGCGCCGCGCGTCCGCACCTCCGGCGGCATGCGCAGCATGTATTGGCTGGGCTTCAGCGTGTGCTCGTCCCGCACCAGGCCGACATGGCCGACCGGGGCTTCCGGCAGCACCTGCATGCCGCCTTCCATGAGCCCCAGCCCGGCCCGCAGCACCGCCACCAGCACCGGCTCCGGCGCCGCCAGCACGCGGTGCTCCATCGCCGTCAGCGGGGTGGTGATGCGCGTGGTCCGCGCCGGCAGGCTGCGCGTCGCCTCCAGCGTCAGGATCGCGCCGATCTCGGCCAGCAGCTTGCGGAAGCGGGCGGAAGGGGTGGCGACATCGCGCAGCTCCGCCAGCCGATGGGCGAGCAGCACATGGTCGACGACATGGAGCGTGGTCATGGACGATATCCAGCGCTGGGGATGAAGCTCAGTCGAGCAGCCGCACCGCATCGCCGGGGCGGATCGGGCCCAGAAGCGCGGCCACCGCATAATGGCCCAGGTGATTGTCGAAAAGCTGCGCCACCGTGCGCAGCACGCCGGCATCGCGCCGCGCCGTGTCCGGGCAGAGGGTGACCATGGCGCAGCGCGGGATCGGGTCGTTCACCAGCAGCGCCGCCGCCGCCCCGAAGCCCAGCCGCCGCCCGGCCCACTCTGACTCCGGCACGTCGCTGTCGATCAGCAGGTTGATGCGGAAGCGGCGCGGGTCCAGCGCCGCGCCATGCGCCGCCTGCAGCCGCGCCAGGCTGGCCGTGGTGGCCAGCGAGACCGGCATCGCATCGAAGACGCCGCGCCCGACCTGGATCAGCCGCGAATCCTGGCCCGATTCGGCGGACAGCCTGGCCGCCAGCGCCGCGTCCCGCAGGTCGTAGGTCGCGCCGTCGGGGGCGGTGACCGAAACGGCGGCGCCGCGCGGATCGGCCGGATCGGCGAAGCGCGGCTGCCAGCGCACCAGGTCGGACAGATCGCGCCCGGTCAGCCAGGGGAAGCGGCCGTGGTTGCCCTGCCGCAGGAAGGCGTATTGCCGGTCCCCCGCCAGCCCGGCCCAGCGCAGCTCGGCCTCGGCCAGCGCCTCCCCGGCCATGGACTTCACCGGGTAGCGTGTCACCGCCACCACCTTGCCGACGATGCTCACCGGGCCACCGTCTCCACCGGCAGAAGCTGCACCGAAACCCGGCGACCCTCGCGCCGCGCCGCTTCCACCGCGGCGGCCAGCGCCGCGGCGAAATCCGCCACCGGCTCCACCACCGGCCTTTGCGCGGCCAGCAGCGGACCATCCGAGGCGATGGCGAGCACCATGTCCGTGCCGAAGGGCTCGTCCACCAGCCAGCCGGGGAAGCCCGCCCGCGGCTCGCCCAGGCGCAGCGCCGTCCCCGCCGCATGGCCGCCGGACTGCTCCAGCCGCACCGCCTCGCCGGCATTGCTGAGGTAGTGCACCGAGAGATGCGCCGGCCAGGCCGGCAGGGCGAGGTCGAGCCGCAGCGGCGCCCCGCCCGGCAGCGGGCCATTGCCCACCAGCCCCAGCCGCAGCCCGCCGCCATCCGCCGGCAGCGGGCGCAGCGCGTCCAGCACCGGGCAATAGGGCCCCTGGAAGCCGCGGAGGTCGATCGGCACGGTGACGCCGCGCGCCTGCAGCGCCGTGCGCAACGCCGCTTCCGTGCCGCGCCGGGCCAGCCCGGTCACCCGCGGTGCCCCCCCCTCCGGCACCGCCAGCCGGGCGCAGGCCAGCGCCGGCAGCACCTGCTGCAGCACCTGGCGCGGATCCGCCCTTGGCCGGGCGGGCGCCGCACCGGTGGGCGCCGGTTCCAGCCGCAGCTCGATCCGCCGGTTGCGGGCCAGCGCGTCCGGCGCGTCGCTGTCATCCAGCGGCTGGGTGTCGCCAAAGGCCACGGCGGCGACGCGGTTGGACGGCAGGCCGGCATCGATCAGCAGCCGCGCCACGGCGATGGCGCGCGCGGCGGACAATTCCCAGTTCGTCGCGAAACGGCCGCCGCCGCGGATCGGGCTGCGATCGGCATGGCCATCGACGCGCAGGATCCAGCCGAGATCGGCCGGGAATTGCCCGGCCAGATCCAGCAGCACCTGCGCCAAGTCGCGCACCTGCTGCTGCCCGGGGGCCGACAGCTCCGCCGAGCCCACCGGGAACAGCACCTCGGACTGGAAGACGAAGCGGTCGCCGACGATGCGCACCTCCGGCCGGTCGCCCAGCACCTGGCGCAGCCGGCCGAAGAAGTCGGAGCGGTAGCGCTGCAACTCCTCCACCCGCGCCGCCAGTGCCACGTTCAGCCGCTGGCCGAGGGCGACAATCTGCGCATCCTTGTCCCGCCCCGCATCCTCCGCCGCATCCAGCGCCGCGGCGACGCGCGACAATTCGGATCGCAGCGCCTCCAGCTGCCGGGTCAGCCGTGCCACCTCCACCCGGGCGCTTTCGGACAGGCGGCCATACTCGCCGGCCTGGGCTTCCGCCGCCGCGCGCCGCCGTTCCTCCTCCGCCGCGCGGCGGGCGGCATCGGTGGCCAGCTGCGTCGCGGCGGCGCGGCCCTGCTCGGCCTGGGTGGCGCGGCCGGTCATCTGCTGCAGCAGGGCCAGCGCCTCGGCCCGCGCCGTCTCCGCCGTGGCGCGGGCGCGGCTTTCCTCGCCGGCCCGCGCCAGCGCCTGTTCCGCCTGGCGTTCCAGCTGGTCGCGCAGCGCCTCCAGCCCCTGGATCTGCTGGCGCAGGCGCAGGATGTCGGACAGCCGCGCCTCGATCGTCGCGCGATCCGCCGTCACGGTCTGGTCCAGCCGCGCCGCCTCCGCCCGCAGCGCCTCCACCTCCTGCCGCGCCGCGGCCAGCGACTGCCGCGCGGCGGCGAGGTCGGCGGCCAGGGCCTCCGCCTCCCGCCGTCGCTGCTCCAGGTCGCGCGTTGCGGTGGCGCGGGCCTCGGCGAGTTCCTGCGCCGTCGCGGCGCGGGCGGCGCGTTCCGCCGCAAGGTCGCGCGCCAGGCCCTGCGCCGAGCCCGCGGCGGCGGCAAGGTCGCGCTGCGCCGCCTGCAGGCTGGCCCGCGCCGCCGCCAATTCCCGCGCCAGGCCCTCGGCCTCCTGCCGTCGGCGTTCGATTTCCTGGGTGGTCAAGGCACGGATTTCAGCCAGTTCCTGCGCCGTCGCCGCCTGGGCCTGGGTCCGCGCCGCGAGGTCGCGCTGCGCCGTCTCCAGCGCCGAGCGTGCCTGGGCCAGCTGCGCGGCCAGCGCCACCGCCTCGCGCCGCCGGCGGTCGATTTCCTGCGCGGTCAGGGCGCGCAGCTCGGCCAGTTCCTGGGCCGTCGCGGTGCGCGCCTGGGTCTGCGCGGCGAGGTCCGCCTGGGCGGTCTCCAGCGCCGAGCGCGCCTGGGCCAGCTGCGCCGCCAGCGCCTCCGCCTCGCGCCGCCGGCGCTCGATCTCCTGCGCGGTCAGGGCACGGACCTCGGCCAGTTCCTGGGCCGTCGCGGTGCGCGCCTGGGTCTGCGCGGCGAGGTCCGCCTGGGCGGTCTCCAGCGCCGAGCGTGCCTGGGCCAGCTGCGCGGCCAGCGCCTCCGCCTCGCGCCGCCGGCGCTCGATCTCCTGCGCGGTCAGGGCACGGACCTCGGCCAGTTCCTGGGCCGTCGCGGTGCGCGCCTGGGTCTGCGCGGCGAGGTCCGCCTGGGCGGTCTCCAGCGCCGAGCGTGCCTGGGCCAGCTGCGCCGCCAGCGCCTCCGCCTCGCGCCGCCGGCGCTCGATCTCCTGCGCGGTCAGGGCACGGACCTCGGCCAGTTCCTGGGCCGTCGCGGTGCGCGCCTGGGTCTGCGCGGCGAGGTCCGCCTGGGCGGTCTCCAGCGCCGAGCGTGCCTGGGCCAGCTGCGCGGCCAGCGCCTCCGCCTCGCGCCGCCGGCGCTCGATCTCCTGCGCGGTCAGGGCACGGACCTCGGCCAGTTCCTGGGCCGTCGCGGTGCGCGCCTGGGTCTGC
>NZ_JAAVNE010000081.1 GCF_012103215.1 Falsiroseomonas selenitidurans | reverse complement strand
GCCAGCGCCTCCGCCTCGCGCCGCCGGCGCTCGATCTCCTGCGCGGTCAGGGCACGGACCTCGGCCAGTTCCTGGGCCGTCGCGGTGCGCGCCTGGGTCTGCGCGGCGAGGTCCGCCTGGGCGGTCTCCAGCGCCGAGCGTGCCTGGGCCAGCTGCGCGGCCAGCGCCTCCGCCTCGCGCCGCCGCGCCGCCAGCTCCCGGGCCGAAAGCGCCCGCGCCTCGGCCAGCTCGGCCTGCGTCGCGCCGCGCGCCTGGCGCTCCGCGGCCAGGTCGCGCGTCAACCCCGCCACATCCTGCCGCCGCTGCCCGAGCTCCTGCGCCGCCGCATCCCGGGCCGCCCGCATCTCCTGCAAGGCGCGCTCCGTGCCGGCCAGCGTCGCCCGCTCCGCCGCCAGGGCGGTGCCGAGCCGCGCCGCCTCCGTCCGCACCTGCGCCAGGTCGCGCCGCACCGCCTCCAGCGCCGCCCGCTCCGCCGCCAGCAACCGCTGCGCATCGGTCAGCGTGCGCACCGTGCGCGCCGTATCGCCCCCCGCAGCCTCCACCCGCGCCTGCGCCTCGGCCAGCCGACCTTCAAGCTCCGCCAGTCGCGCCCCGCCATCCCGCGCCGACAACTCCAGATCCGCCAGCCGCGCCGAAAGGCGGGAGCGCTCCGCCCGCGCCGCATCACGCTCCCCAACCAGCCGGTCACGCTCCTCCCGCAGGTCGGACAGGCCCTGCAAGGCATCGTCCCGCGCTGCGATCGCCGCCCGCAGATCCGCCGTCAGCCGGCCAAGCGAAGACCGCAACTCCTCCGCCTGCCCACGCTCCAACGACAACAACTCGGACAGCTCGCTGACCTGGCGATTCAGCCGGTCCAACGCCCGGTCGCGCGACGACAACGCGACGGACAAAAACCCCTGGCCCAGCACGAACACCAGCAGGACAAAAATGATGACCATGAGCAGGGTCGACAACGCATCGACATAACCCGGCCAGGCATCCACCCCACCCCCACCCCGCCGCCTGCGCCCCCCCATCGCCATGGCGTCAGGCCCGGCGGGATGAGCGGGTGAGGGTGCGCTTGTGGCCGCAGGGGGACGGCGTCCCCCTGCACCCCCTGCCAAGGGGCGGCAGCCCTTTGGAAACCCGTTCAGGGGCAGGATGGAGGAGGGGCATGGCGTGCCCGCCGGTCACGCGCGCCCGTCGTGCCCCTCCTCCATCCTGCCCCTCAATCGCTGGGTCCCAAGGGCCCGCTGGCCCTTGGCGGCTGGGGTACGGGGAGGGCAGCGCCCTCCCCGGGTCACCCGCGCAACCACCACCCCTCATCGCGAGGGATCTTCCGCCAGGGCGGCGATGGTGCGGGCGAGGATCTTGATTTCGTTGCGGATTTCGGTGGTGGCTTGCATGCGGCCCTGGGTGATTTCTTCCAGGATCCGGGCCAGGTAGAGTTCCTGGTTGCGGATATGGTTGCGCGAGGCGTCGTCGATCCCGCCCTGGCTGGTGGCGTCGGCCATGCGTTGCAGGGTGGGGGCGAGTTGTGCCTGGCTTTCCGCCATGCGGGTCATCAGCACCTGGGCCGCGCGCATCTGGTCCGCGAGGATGGAGAGGCGTTCGGTCAGCGTCATCAGCGCCTGGTTGGACTGGGCGCGCCCGTCCTCCCCGCGGCCGATGGCGCGCTGCAGTTCTTCCATGTTCTCGGCGGATTGTTCGAGCAGCGCCTGGACGTAGGCGGGCATCGAGCCTTCGCCTTCGTTGCCGAGCGCGCCCGAGGACAGGCGGGTGGCGCCGGCCAGCCAGTCTTCCAGTTCCGAGTAGAAGCGGTTCTGCGCTTGTCCGGCCGTGAGGTCGAGGAAGCCGAGCACCAGCGCGCCGGCCAGGCCGAGCATGGAGGAGGAGAAGGCGATCGACATGCCGCGCAGCGGCTGGGCCAGGCCCTGCTTGAGCTGGTTGAACAGCGCGTTGATGTCGCCCGAGCCCACCGACATGCCGCCGATCACGTCGGAGACCGCGGCGATGGTCATCAGCAGCCCCCAGAAGGTGCCGAGCAGCCCGAGGAAGATCAGCAGCCCGGTGGCATACCGGGACAATTCGCGGCTTTCGTCGAGGCGGGAGGAGATGCCGTCCAGCACGCTGCGCATCGCCATGGCGGAGAGCGAGAGGCGTTCGGAGCGCCGGCCGGCGAGCATGCTCGCCATCGCCGCCAGCAGGCGCGGCGGCTTGCGGGAGGGGGCGCCGGGGACCGGGTTGCGGAAGGCTTCCAGCCATTCCACTTCCGCCGTGAGCACCAGCACCTGGCGGATGTTCCAGGCGATGCCGAGCAGCAGCACCAGGGCGATGACGCCGTTGAGCATGGGGTTGGCGGCGAAGGCGGTGGCGAGTTCGCCGGAGAGCAGCCCGACCAGCACCGCGACCGCGGCGAGGAAGGCGAGCATGCGCCAGAGGAAGACGGTGGGGCTGGTCATGCTTCTACCTCGTGCGTCGCGGCACGCCGGGGGGCAGGATCTCGGCGATGTCGGCCGGGGGATCGAGCCGCCCGAGGGCGCGGATGTCGACGCGGGTGGCGTCCAGCCCGGCCGCGACCAGGGCTTCGCGCACCGCGCGGGCGCGGGCGAGGGAGAGGCGGCGGGCGGAGGACGCATCCTCCACCGGGCTGCTGACCTGGGCTTCGACGGTGATGCGACCGGCGGTCTGGGCTGCCAGCGGCGGGACGAGGCGGGCGAGGGCGGCGCGGCCCTCGGCGTCCAGCGTGGCCTCGCCGGGGGGGAAGGCGAGTTGCCAGCCGCCTTCGGCGCGCGGCGCCAGCCCCGCGGCCCGCGCGGGGGCGACGGGCAGCGTCAGCAGCAGGGCGGGCAGGGCGCGGCGCGGAATCATCGCAACGAAGGCTACCCCTTCGTGCCCGGCCGCGCCACCGACCAAACCGGCCTTTGCTGCCCGTTTCAGCCCGCGTTGGCGGCGCGGTGCGCCTGCGCGGCGGCGATGCCCTCGGCCACCACCTCGCGCAGCTTCGGGTGCAGCGCCTGGTTGCCGGCCACCACGTCGCCGGTCTCGTAGTGGGTTTCGCCGCCCGCGGGGTCGGTGATGAAGCCGCCGGCCTCCTTCAGGATGACCAGCCCGGCGGCGATGTCCCATTTCTGCAGGCCGAGTTCCCAGAAGCCGTCATAGCGCCCGGCCGCCACCCAGGCGAGGTCGAGCGCCGCGGCGCCGAAGCGGCGCACGCCGGCCACCTGCGGCATCAGCCGCGCCAGGGTGGCGCTGAATTCCGCCTTGCGCTGCACCTTGGCGAAGGGGATGCCGGTGGCGAACAGGGCGGAGCCCATGTCGCGCCGGGCGGAGACGCGCAGGCGCTTGTCGTTGAGATAGGCGCCCATGCCCTTCTCGGCCCAGAACATCTCGTTGCCCGCCGGGTTGTAGATGCAGCCGGCCATGAGTTCCGAGGTGGTCTCCCCGGTACGCTTTTCCACGCCGACGGAGATCGCCCAGTGCGGGATGCCGTGCAGGAAGTTGGTGGTGCCGTCCAGCGGATCGACCACCCAGCGCCATTCCCAGTCATCGGCGCCGGAGGCACCCGATTCCTCCATCAGGAAGCCCCAACCCGGTCGGGCGCGGGACAATTCCTCGCGCAGCGTCTGTTCGGCGCGGAAATCCGCCTGGCTGACGAAGTCGCCGGCGCCCTTGGTGGTGACCTGCAGGGATTCGACATCGGCGAAATCCCGCAGCAGGCGGCGGGACGCCTTCTGGATGGCGGCCTGCAGGACCGTCATGGCGGGGGACAGGCGGGGCGAGACGGCCATGGGCGGGATTCCAGGATGAAAGAGCGGCGGCGAGGGAGTGGCAGCCGGCGCTCTCACGCCGGCCGCCGCCGCTGATGCGTTACGCCGAAGCCGTGCCTCGCGGCACGACGAAACAGGGCCCGCCGTGCGGCGCGGTTGAACAGGCGCGCCTTTCGGCGGGACAGAACAGGCGCGCCTTGCGGCGGGACAGAACAGGCGCGCCTTGCGGCGCGACGCCCGGGGGCACGCAACAACCAGAACCTGACGCGAAGCGTCAGCTCTTCGCGCGCTCGTAGTAGGAGCCGTCCTCGGTCTTCACCACGATCTTCTCGCCCACCGTGATGAAGGGCGGCACCATGGTCTTCACGCCGTTGGACAGCACGGCGGGCTTGTAGCTGCTGGTGGCGGTCTGGCCCTTCACCACCGGGTCGGCCTCCACCACTTCCAGCGTCACCTGCTCCGGCAGTGTCATGGCCACCGGCTCGCCCTCGATCAGGCGGACGCCGACGGTCATGTTCTCGACCAGGAAGGGCAGGCGCTCGCCCAGGATATCCTTCGGCACCTGGGTCTGCTCGAAGGTCTCGGGGTCCATCAGGACGATCATGTCGCCCTCGGCATAGGAGAAGGTGAACTCCTTGTCCTCGGTCTGCAGCCGCTCGACCGTATCCGCCGTGCGCCAGCGCTGGTCCTTCTTGGCGCCGGTCTTGATGTTCCGCATGTCCACCTGGATGATCGCGTTGCCCTTGCCCGGGATCATGATGTTCTGGCGGATGATGGTGTAGCGCTGGCCTTCGAACTCGATGACCATGCCGGCACGCATCTGGTTGGCCTGCATCTTCGCCATGGTGGAGTAGTCCTGAATGAGCGGTGAGGAATGTGGGGGCGCGGATACAACGGCGGGGCGCCAGGGGCAACCTTGAGGGGCGTCAGCAGGCGATCGTGGCCAGGTGCCCCGCCGCGCCATAGGCCAGGATCAGCGCATCCCGCGTGAGACGAAGATGCCGGCGCCGCCACCGGCCTGCCGGATGGCGGACAGGGCCGGGGCTGCCAGCGGTGCATCGGCGGCCAGCCCGATCACCGCGCAGGGGTCGAGCAGCACGCCGGCTCGGCGGTGAAGGGCTCCTCGTCGCCGGGTGCGGTCAGGTCGAGGTCGGGCGGGATCAGGAAGCCGTGCAGCCCGGCGAGCACGGCCTCGCCCGGGGTGGGCGGGACCAGCACGGCGACGACGCGGCCCCGCTTGGTGACCTGCACCCGGTCCAGCTCGCCGGTGGCGACGCGGTCGAGGCTATCGAGGCAGGTCGCCTTGAACTCGGTGGCGCTGATCACCTTGGGCAGGGGTGGCTCCATCTGGTCATCTGAGATGACCTGACGGGAGGGATCAGCCGGTTGCGAGGGTTTCCGCCGCCACATCGCCCCACACCGGCCCCACCACCGCCTTGCCCCCACCATTGGGGCGTTCCTGCACATAGGTCGGCCAGGCCAGCCCGGTCACCTTGAAGCGCAAGGCGGACAGGATGGCGCGGCCTTCCGCCGGCGGCACATGAAAGCGCGCGGTCCCCGGGGCGGGGTCCAGCTGGTGCAGGTAATAGGGCTTCACCCGGTGCCGCAGCATGGTTCGGAACAGATCTTCAAGGGCTTGTGGGTCGTCGTTCACGCCGCGCAGCAGCACGCTCTGCCCCAGCAGCACCACGCCCGCTGCCGTCAGCCGGCGCAGCGCCACCGCGGCCTCGGCGGTGAATTCGCGGGCATGGTTTGCGTGAAGGCAGAGGTAAAGCGGCTTGTCGATTGTTATCGCAGCAGAAAGGGCCGCATTCACCCGGCCGGGGTCGGCCACCGGCACGCGCGTGTGAATCCGCAGGATCTCCAGGTGCGGAATCTCGCCAAGGCGTTCCAGCAGCCAGGCCAGGCGGCGCGGGCTCAGCATCAGCGGGTCGCCGCCGGTCAGGATCGCCTCCCGCACCTGCGGGGTGCGGGCGAACCAGGCGATGGCCGCTTCCAGCTGTTCGGTCGTCAGCAGCCCGCCATCCGGCCCCACCACCTCCCGCCGGAAGCAGAAGCGGCAATAGACCGGGCAGGCCAGCAGCGGCTTCAGCAGGGCGCGGTCCGGGTAGCGATGCACCACGCCGGGCACCGGGGTGAAGGGCGCATCCGCCGTCGGGTCCGCCACCTCATGCGGCGCGGTCGCCAGCTCCGCCGCATCGGGGAGGTATTGGGCGGCGACCGGGTCGCGCGGGTCCGCCGGGTCGATCAGCGCCGCCATGGCGGGCGTGACCGCGATGGCGTAGCGCGCGGCCACCGCCGACAGCGCCGCCAGATCCGCCCCCGGCGGCAGCAGGCCCGCGGCCGCGAGCGAAGCCGCATCACGCAGCGTGCGGGCGGGCGCAAAACCTTTTCGGGCGGGGGCGGGATCGGGCATGGTGCGCGCGGTAAACCGCAACCAGGGGGACGCGTCCATGCCCGAGGCTCCGATCCCGGCCGATCCACGCCGCCAACGCCAACCCTGGACCCGGGAAAGGCTGGCCGCGCGGCTGCCCTTCCTCAGGCGCCGCGCGGCGCTGACCCAGGCGGTGCGCGGCTTCCTCCATGGCCGCGGCTATACCGAGATCGAGAGCCCCTGCCTGGTGCCCGCCCCGGGGATGGAGGTGCATCTGCGCGGCTTCGCCACGGATTACCGCCCGCATCTGGGCGTCGGCACGCCGGCCCGGCTGTGGCTGCGCACCTCGCCGGAATTGGCCATCAAGCGGCTGCTGGCCGGCGGCGTCGGCCCGGTGTTCGAACTGGCGCGCGTCTGGCGGAACGGGGAGGCAAGCCCGCATCACGCCCCCGAATTCACCATGCTGGAATGGTATGCGCCGGGGCTTTCCATGGCCGGGCTGATGGCGGAGACGGAACTGCTGCTGCGCTCCGTCTGCCCCGGCCTGGTGGGGCAGGGGGAGGTGACGGCCGATTTCGACCTGCCCTTCGAGCGCCTGACCATGGCCGAGGCCTTCAGCCGCCATTGCCGCGGCATGGACATCCTCGGCACCATCGACGCCGCGACCGGGGAGGGCGATGCCGAAAGGCTGCGCGCCAATGCCGCCCGCGTCGGGCTGCATGTGCCGGAGAGCGATGGGTGGGAGGATGGCTTCTTCCGCCTGCTGATGCGCCATGTGGAGCCGAATCTGGGCCGCGGCCGCGCCACCTTCCTGACCCATTGGCCGACGCCCCAGGCGGCGCTCGCCCGGCGCGACCCGCAGGATAGCCGCGTCGCGCTGCGGTTCGAGCTGTATGCCGCCGGGCTGGAACTGGCCAATGCCTTCGAGGAGCTGACCGACCCGGTGGAACAGCGCGCCCGCTTCGAGCGCGACGTGGCGCTGCGTCGCGCCGAGAGCGGGGAGGAAGGCTGGCCGGTGGACGAGGATTTCCTGGCCGCGCTGGATTCCGGCATGCCCGCCTGTTCCGGCATCGCGCTGGGCTTCGACCGGCTGGCCATGCTGGCCAGCGGGGCGGCGGACATCGAGGATGTGCTGTGGCTGCCGGCGCTGCCGCGCGCCCCGCAGCAGGCCCTGGCCGCGCCGCCGCGCCTGCTCAGCGCGCCGGAGGCGTAGCGCATCGTCACCTCGGGCGGTCATCGCCTCGCGGCCCGGACGCCGCGTCGCGGATCATGCTCCAGCGGCGCGCAGCTGTGCCTGGATGGCCAGGGATCGTTCGGCCGGCCAGGCGAAGAAGGTGAAGACATAGGGGTCGGAGGCCGCGAAGACCGAAGGATCGGGCGAGGCCACCTGCATGGTGGCGGCGTCGAAACCGGCATGGGGGTGCCAGGCACCGCCCAGCGTGAACCAGGTCTCGTAGCCCCAGCCGGCCAGCAGCGCCGGCACGTCCCGCGTGGCGCCGGGGCGGTGGCGTTCCTCGACCTCCAGGCTCAGCACCGGGCGGCAGCGGGCGAGGGTGGCGGCGGCGCCCTCCAGCACCTCCTGCTCGAAGCCCTCGGCGTCCAGCTTCACGTGTTCCAGGTCATCGAGGCCCAGCGCATCGATGGTGGTCACCGCCACCTCATGCCGCAGCACGGTGACGGCGCCGAAGCCGTCATAGGTCTTGGCGGTGGACGCCCATTGCTCCTGCGCCACCCCGTCCAGCACCGGCACGGAAAGGGTCAGGCGGCCGGCCTCCGCGCCGAGCGCCACCGGGTGCAGGTCGAGATGCGGCGGGATGGCGCCGTACGCGGCGCGGATGGCGGATTCCAGCCGGGCGAAGGCGCTCGGCAACGGCTCGAAGGCCAGCACGCGGGTCCCAGGCAGGCGGGACAGCGGCAGGGTCAGCAGCCCGTCATGCGCGCCCACATCCAGGATGCTGCCGGGGCGATGCAGCCGGGTGTGGAAGGTCAGTTCGTCCATGGGCGCCGGGCCTCCGCGGTAGGGCGCCCAGGCATGTGGGGTGGAATCTGGCGAAGTCAGACCGAAATGCGTCAGGCAGGCGGGGCGGGTGGCTCGGGCAGGCGGCGCCATGCCCAGAGAAGGCCACGAAAGGCCAGGAAGAACAGCAGCGCCGACACAGCGCCCGCCAAGGCCCAGACGGGAAGTTCCTCCCAGAAGGAGAAGGGCAGGCGCCAGCGGACCCGCGACCCCGGGAGATACTGGCTGTGGGTGCCCAGCCAGTCATGCAGCAGCAGTAAGCCGGATGCGCCGGCAGCCGCCAGCAAACCCCAGGGCAAGGGGCTCAGGGGCCCCGTGATGCTCAGGAGAGCGCAGATGAGGCTCAGAAACAGCACTGGCGGGAAGATCATCACCGACAGCACCTGCCACAGGAACGCGGTCATGCCGGCACTCGGGGCGGCGTGATCGCGGGCATGTGGAAGGCAGCCACGCGGCTTCGCCACCGGTCAACACGGCGACCGGCGCCACGATCCGGGCTGGACTGTCTCAGGCCCATGGCCGCAAGCCTGCACCGGACCACGACCCGGCGAACCGGGACCGCGCGGTGTCTCTCCCCCTTGGCCCCCTTCCCGGCATGAGACGCCTCGGCGCCCTTTGGCGGGGGGATCTGCCGCTTGAGGTCGCCTTCTGGCGGTGGGCGGTGGTCGGCGGCCTGGTGGTGAACCTCTCAACCAGCGTGCTGTTCCTCGTCCTGATCATGCAGGGTCAGCCGCTTGCGGCGCTGGTCGTCGGCTACGCCCTCTCGGTGCCCTACAACATCCTTGCGACAGTTGGCGTCTGGCGTTCTGCCGGTCGGTTCTCCGGCCCGCGTCACTGGGCCGATGTCGCCCGCCTTGTGACGACCATCGGCATGGTGATCCTCAGCGCCACCTGATGCCGGGGTGCCGCGCTCTCGCGCCACCCCCGGGCCGCGGTTGATGCCGATCAGGATCAGTTCGGCGGCACTTCCGAAATCCGCAGCTGCGCCGGGACGCGGGAGCCGCGGTCGTAATGGCCGATCCAGATGTCGTACTGGCCGGATTGCGGGCGGCGGAAGACGAGGCCGGGATTGGTCCCCTGGAAGTCGTCGTTGCAGGCCCAGCGGCCGTCCGGCAGGTTCACCACCAGCGTGACATCGGCGTTCGACGCGGCGGAGAGATACAGCGGCAGGCCCTGGCCGGCGCGGTAGTTCAGCCGCACATCGGGTGCATTGGCGATGGAGCCCAGGCATTCCGACCCGCCCAGGCGTTCCGCCGCCAGCGTGCCGCCGGCCGTCACGTTCACGCGCACCGGGTCCGGCTCGAAATTTGCACGCAGGTTCACCGTGCCGAAGGAGGGGTTGCGGTTGAAGTCCTGTGCCAGCGCCAGGGCGGGCACGACGGACAGCGCCAGGATCGCGGCGACATGTCGGGGCAGCATGGGGCGTCTCCGGGGTGGGCGCGCAGGATGCGGCGGCGCGCGTTGATCATTCCTCAACGGATTGGGGCGTCTCTGCATCCGGCGCCCGCCGACGACCGTAACGCCTTCGTGCAGCTTGCCAAGGGCGCGAGCGGCGATCGGTGAACTTCAACCAGGACGGCAGGCGGCCAGCACGCCTTGCCCGCCCGCGGCGGAGGAGCAGGAGACGCATGCAGGCAACCCGACCCACCACCCCCGGGCCCGCGAAGGGGGGGTTCAGATGAACAGGCGCCCCGCGCTGACCGGCACCACGCTGCCGCCGACGCTGACCCGGATGCCCCGATTCGGGGTGGTGTGGGCGGCCAGCCGCAGAAGGCTCGGCCGGCCCATCTCGATGCCCTGCTCCACCTCCAGCGCCAGCGCCTCGCCGCCCGACCGTTGCAGCAGCAGCCCGGCCAGCGCCACATTCGCGCTGCCGGTGGCCGGGTCCTCCGCCACGCCGGACAGCGGCGCGAACATGCGCGCCCGCAGGCGGTTCGGCCCCAGCCGGGTGTAGAGCAGCAGCCCCACCGCGCGGTCCGCCGGCAGATGCGCGCGGAAGGCGGCGGCATCGGGCGCCGCCTCCGCCAGGCGCGCCGCATCCGCCACTTCGGCCAGGGCGAAGGGCGTGCCGCAGGAGGCCATCACCGGCTCGCCCACCAGCGCCTCCAGCCCGGCACAGGCGGCCAGGCCGGCCGCGTCCAGCGTCGCGCCCAGTTCGAAGGCGCGCGGCGCGGTGATGGTGGCGGCCGTCACCTCGCCCGCCGCGTCGCGGCCGAGGCGGGCCTCGACGATCCCGGCCGGCTGCTCGATCAGCAGCCTGTCGCCCGGCAGGCCCAGCCGGCGGGCCATCAGCACCGCGGCGCCGACATTGGGGTGGCCGGCGAAGGGCAGTTCGCGCGCCGTGGTGAAGATGCGGATGCGGGCGCGGGCGGCGGCGGCCTCCGCCTCCAGCACGAAGACCGTCTCGCTCAGGTTGAATTCCCGCGCGATCGCCTGCATCGCCGCCGTCTCCAGCCCGGCGGCGCCATGCACCACGGCCAGCGGGTTGCCGCCATGGCGGGTGGTGGTGAAGACGTCGCAGGTTTCGAACTGCATCGGGCGGGTTGCCTCAGGCCGCGGCGATGGCGGCGTTCATCGCCCGCACCCCGGCGGCGGGCCCTTCCGGATGCGACCACACGGCGCCGACCACGGCCAGGAAATCCGCGCCGGCGCGGACCAGCGGCGCGCAATTCGCGGCGGTGATGCCGCCAATGGCGACGCAGGGCAGCTCGAACATCTCCGCCCACCATTCCAGGATCTCGGGTTCGGCCTGGTGCTGTACCTGCTTGGTGCCGGTGGGGAAGAAGGCGCCGAAGGCCACGTAGTCCGCGCCGGCCTCGCCCGCTTCCATCGCCAGGTGGCGGGAGGCATGGCAGGTGACACCGATCGTGGCCTCCGCCCCCAGCAGCTTGCGGGCGGCCACCGGGTCGCCGTCGCCCTGGCCGAGATGCACGCCGTCGCAGCCGGCCTGCTTCGCCAGGTCCATGCGGTCGTTCATCAGCAGGGCGACGTCGCGCGCCTGGGCGATGGGCCGCAGCGCCGCCGCCGCGCGCAGGACCGCGTCATCCGGCTGGTCCTTCAGGCGCAGCTGCAGCGCGGCGACATCGCCGGCATCCAGCGCGCGGGCGAGGCTGTCCGCGAAGCCCGTCAGGTCGGGCAGGGCAGGGGGCGTGATGAGGTAGAGGCGGCATTCGGGCATTCCCCTGCTGTCGCGCGAAGCGGGCCGCTTGGGAAGGGGGTCAGGCCAGGCCACGCCAGGCCAGATGCACGCCGAGCGCGACCAGGCTGCCGAAGAACAGCCGCCGGAACAGCGCCGGCGGGATGCGCCCGCGCAACCGCCCGCCCAGCCACAGCCCGGCCAGCGCCGGCGGCAGCGCCAGCAGCGACCCCGCCGCGGCGCCCGGGGTGAAGCGGCCGTGCCAGGCCAGCGCCAGGGCCAGCGCCACCGTCGCCGCCAGGAAGGCCAGCCCCAGCGCCTGCACCAGCGCATCCCGCGCCAGGCCGAGCGCGCCCAGCCAGGGCACCACCGGCATGACGAAGACGCCGGTCGCCCCGGTCACCAGCCCGCCCGCCAAGCCGCAGGGCAGCGCCCAGCGGCGCTCCGCCCGGGGCGAGAGCCGGAAGGGCGGCGCCAGCAACCCCCAGCCGCCATAGGCGGCCAGCGCCACCCCCAGCAGCCCGAGCGGCGCCGCGCCGCCGCCGGCCAGCAACCCGCTGCCCAGCAGCGTGCCCGGCAGCAGCATCAGCAGCAGCGGCCAAAGCCGCCGCAGCAGCGGCCACAGCGCCGGCCCCATGGCCTGCAGGGTGTTGGTGAGCAGCGAGGGCAGCACCAGCAGCGCGGCGGCTTCCGCCGGCGGCATGGCCAGTGCCAGCAGCCCGATGGCGATGGTGGGCAGGCCGAGGCCGATCAGCCCCTTCACCGTGCCGGCGAGCAGGAAGACCAGGCCGATGAGGGCGATCTGCGGAATCTGTTCCATGCCCGCATTCTGCCCCGCCCCGCGGCGCCTGGCTTCGGTCGTGGCCGAAGCATCGGCCGGTGCCCGCGGCGCGCCGGGACATGACCCAGATCAGTGCGGGCCAGCCGCTGCCGGCCCAGCCTGCCGGGGCGGCGGCGTGTGGGTGGCGCCCCTGGCAGGAAGGACACGGCACATGGCCCGGTTGAGCCAATTCGATCTCCAGACCAGGCTGCTCGGCCTGGTCGCGGCGCTGCTGCTCGGCGGCCTGGCCGTCCTCATCCTGGTGACCAATCCCTTCGGTCCGGATGTGGCCGCGCGCGGCCGCTGGACGGCGGAGGCCCGCTGCGGCGGCTGCCACGATGTCGCCGCCACCGCGCAGGCGGATCGGCGCAGCGGCGTGCCCAGCTTCGCAGCCCTCGCCGCCCGCTTCCCCGATGCCGCCGCCGCCGAGGCCTTCCTGCGCCGCCCGCATGCCGCCATGCCGCCGCAGACCATCCCGGCGGAGGAGGTGGCGCAGCTTTCCGCCTATCTGGCGTCCCTGCGCCGGCCATGAAAAAGGGGCCGCCCCGGCAGGACGACCCCTTGCAGCGATCCGGGGCCGAAGCCCCGGCGCCCCCCGCCCTGTCTCAGTGCTTGTAGACGTTGATGATGGCAGCCAGCAGCGCCAGCGCATCGGCCTTGGACCGCTGGAAGGCGTTGCGGCCCATGATGGAGCCGTTGCCGCCGGCGGCATGGATGGCGCGGACCTCGTCCAGGATCGCCTCCGTGCCCTTGGCCTCACCGCCCGAGAACACCACCAGGCGGCGGCCACCGAAGCAGGCCTGCACGATGTGCTGGAAGCGCGCCGTGGCGTCGTCCGCCACCGGGCTGGCCTGGTAGGTCTTCTTCGCGGCGTCCAGGCTGATGGCCGCCGTCGGCGGCTTCACCTTGATGATGTGGGCGCCGACCAGCGCCGCCATGTGCGCGGCATAGGCGCAGATATCCAGCGCGGTCTCGCCCACCTTGTCCAGCATCGGGCCGCGCGGGTAGCTCCACACCACCACGGCCAGGCCGACGGACTTGGCCTCCTCGGCCAGCTCGCGCAGCTCCTCGATCATCTCGAACTGGTATTCGGAGCCGGGGTAGATGGTGAAGCCGATGGCCGAGCAGCCCAGCCGCAGCGCATCGCCGACGCTGGCCGTCACACCCTGGTCCTTGGTGGTGGACAGGCTGTTGCTGCTGTTCATCTTCAGGATGGTCGGGATGGAGCCGGCATAATGCGCGGCGCCGGCCTCGATCATGCCGAGCGGCGCGGCATAGGCGTTCAGCCCGGCCTCCAGCGCCAGCTCGAACAGGTAGCGCGGGTCATAGGCGGCGGGGTTCGGCGCGAAGGACCGGGCCGGGCCATGCTCGAAGCCCTGGTCCACCGGCAGGATCACCATGCGGCCCGTGCCGCCCAGCTTGCCGGCCATCAGGATGCGGGCGAGGTTGGTCTTCGTCCCGGGGTTGTCGCTCTCATACCAGGACAGGATTTCCTGGACCTTGGGCGTCAGGCGCATTGTTGGATCCTCGTGGCTGCCGGGAATGAACGGCCGTTTACCCCAGCGGCGGCGCGGTGTCATGCCGTGGCGTGAGCCATTCTGCCAGCTTCGCACGCGCCTGTGCGCGGCCCAGCTGGAGGCCGGCGAGGTCGAGCGCCGGCGGGCGGGCGGGCAGCAGCAGGGCGCCGGACGCGGCCGCGGCGCCCTGGACGGCGGCAAAGCCGGGGCAGGCGGCGTCCAGCACCAGGATGCGGCAGCCGGCCCGCAGCGCCGCCAGCGCATCGCCGGCCGCGCCGGCGCAGCACAGCGCATCCGG
>NZ_JAAVNE010000054.1 GCF_012103215.1 Falsiroseomonas selenitidurans | reverse complement strand
GTCACCGGCGGGCCGGAGGCGGCGCTGGCGCTGCGCGAGATGCTGCGGCTGCCCCCCGCGCGCGACACCCCGGACCCGGGGCCGGCGCTGATGGGGCTCGACCCGGTGGACCCGCCCCCCCGCACCCCCCCACGGCCCGGCCCGCCGCCCGGCGGCAATCACCAGCCCCGGCCAGGGCGGCGTGAAGCCGGCGCGCGCCGCTGCCGTCAGGCCGAGCAGGGTCCCGCCGGGCAGCGGCAGCCGCGCCAGCGGACCCCATGCCAGCGGCACAACGCG
Source organism: Falsiroseomonas selenitidurans (assembly GCF_012103215.1). Lineage (GTDB taxonomy): Bacteria > Pseudomonadota > Alphaproteobacteria > Acetobacterales > Acetobacteraceae > Falsiroseomonas > Falsiroseomonas selenitidurans. Next base: position 35,988 of record NZ_JAAVNE010000054.1, on the reverse strand, counting down.
ATGCGGCCAGCCCAGCCGCTCCGCGATGCCCAGCGCCTGGGCCGCGGTGCCGGCGCGCGGGTCGGCCAGCACCCAGACGGGCGGCGCCTGCGTCATGGACGAAGCGGCCCGGCGGCGTTACCAACGAACGACACAAGGCTCATAGGATCTCGAAGCAGATGGTCATCCCGCACGCCTCCGATTGGGACCGCGACGCCGCCCTGACCACCGCGCGTATCCTGCTGGAGATCAAGGCGGTCAATTTCCGCCCGGAGGAGCCCTATACCTTCACCTCCGGCTGGAAGAGCCCCGTCTATATCGACTGCCGCAAGATCATCTCCTTCCCCCGCGCCCGCAACCGCATCTGCGACCTGGCGGTGGAGAAGATCGGCCGGCATATCGGCTATGAGAGCATCGACGTGGTGGTGGGCGGGGAGACCGCGGGCATTCCCTTCGGCGCCTGGATCGCCGACCGGATGATGGCGCCGATGGCCTATGTGCGGAAGAAGCCCAAGGGATTCGGGCGCAATTCCCAGATCGAGGGCGAGGTGCCGGTGGGCCAGCGCACCCTGCTGGTGGAGGATCTGACCACCGACGGCGCCAGCAAGATCCGCTTCGCCAATGCGCTGCGCGAGGCCGGCACCATCTGCGACCACACCTTCGTGGTGTTCTACTATGGCGTCTTCCCGGGCAGCTTCGAGCAGATGAAGGCCATGGGCCTGAACCTGCACCACCTGTGCACCTGGTGGGACGTGCTGGAAGTCTGCCGTGAACGCCCCTACTTTTCCGAGGCCGCGCTGAAGGAAGTGCGCAAGTTCCTGGAGGACCCGGTGGGCTGGTCCGGCGCGCATGGCGGCATCGCCAGCCTGGCCGAGGCGAAGCCGAAGGACGGCAGCGAGTAGGAGACGGCGATGGCCCATTTCAGCGTGGAACTGCCCGACGACGTGGCCGAAGCGCTGAGGGCCGTCGCCAACGGCATCCAGTCTTCCCCGGAACGGCTGCCTGCCGATGCGGCCCGCGAACTGCTCGTCGAGCACGCGGCCCATGAGGCCGCGATTGCGCGCGGCGCGGCGGATGTCGCCGCGGGCCGGGTTGTCGAGCATGGCGATGTCATGGCCGAACTCCGCCAATGGGCGCAGGACCTGCGGATGCGCAGCGAGGCATGAAGGCAGGCTGGTCGGCAGAAGCCCGCACGCAACGCCGTGGAATCCAGCTCTACATCGCGCTTGAAATCCGGAGGCCGCCACGGCGACGTTGGAGGCCATCGGGGCCAGCGTCACGCGGTTGTCGGCTCATCCCATGCTTGGACGCCCGGCGGAGGTCGGCACCGTCCGGGTGCTGACGATTCCGCGCACACCCGGCCGCCTCTGCTACTCCGAGTCCGCGGACCGGATCTGGATCATCGCCGTCTGGCATGGAGCCCGCCAATGGCCACCCTCCGGCTGACCCTCGGCCTGCTTCTCGCTGTTCCCATCGGCGTCCCCGCCGCCGCCCAGCCGGCGCGGGAAAGCCTGAGCATCGGCATCACCCAGTACCCCGCCACCTTCCACCCGAATTTCGAGGCGATGGCGGCGAAATCCTACATCGCCGGCTTCACCCGCCGCCCGCTGACCGCGCGCGACCCGGATTGGAACCTGGCCTGCCTCGGCTGCACCACCGTCCCCAGCCTGGAGAACGGCCTGGCGGTGCGGGAGACGACGGCGGATGGCAAGGCGGGGCTGCGCGTCACTTGGCAGCTGCGCGAAGGCTGGGCCTGGGCCGATGGCACGCCGGTGACGGCGGAGGACCTGCTGTTCGCCTGGCAGGCCGGACGGGATTTCGAGACCGGCTTCGGCGGGGCGGAGTTCTACCGCCATGCCTATGAGGCAATCGTCGAGGATCCGCGCCGCATCACGCTGCGCTTCGACCGGGTCACCTTCGACTATGCCGCCTCCGGCGACTGGGTGCCGCTGCCGGCGCGGCTGGAACGCCCGCGCTGGGAGGCCGACCGACGCGCCTACCGCACCCGCAGCGCCTATGAGACGGAGACCGCCAACCCGGCCCTGTGGAACGGCCCCTACCGCGTCGGCGCGGTGGCGCCCGGCTCCGGCGTGACGCTGGAACGCAACCCCCACTGGCCCGGCCCGGCGCCCGCCTTCGGCCGCATCGCCATCCGCACCGTGGAGAACACCGCGGCGCTGGAGGCGCAGCTGCTGGCGGGGCAGATCGACATGGTGGCGGGCGAACTCGGCCTGCCGCTGGACCAGGTGGTGGCGCTGGAACGCCGCGCCGCCAGCCGCTTCCGCTTCGCCTACAAGCCGGGCCTGATCTACGAGCACCTGGCACCGAACCTGGACAGCCCCATCCTCGCCGATCGCCGGCTGCGCCAGGCGCTGATCCAGGCGACCGACCGCGCCCAGATCGTCGCCCGGCTGTTCGGTGGCCGGCAGCCCGTGGCGCACAGCAACATCAACCCGCTGGACGGCATGCATGACGACGGGGTGCGGCAATGGCCGCACGACCCCGCCGCCGCCCGCGCCCTGCTGGAGGAGGCCGGCTGGCGCCCGGGGCCGGACGGCATCCGCCGCAACGCCGCCGGGGAGCGCCTGGTGCTGGAACTGATGACCACCGCCGGCAACCGGTCCCGCGAGGCGGTGCAGCAGGTGCTGCAGGGGCAGTGGCGGCAGGTCGGCATCGAGGCGCGCATCCGCAACGAGCCGCCGCGGGTCTTCTTCGGCGAGACGGTCTCCCGCCGCCGCCACACCGGGCTGGCGCTGTTCGCCTGGATCAGCAGCCCGGAAGGCGTGCCGCGCACCACGCTGCATTCCGGGGAGATCCCGACCGAGGCGCGCAACTGGTCCGGCCAGAACAGCTACGGCTTCCGCAACGCGGCGATGGATGCGCTGCTGGAGGCCCTGCCCATCGAGCTGGACCGGGAGAAGCGGCGGGTGCTGTGGCACCGGCTGCAGGCGATCTATGCCGAGGAACTGCCGGGCATCCCGTTGTGGTTCCGCTCCGACGCGCATGTCTGGCCGCGCTGGCTGGAAGGCGTGCGGCCGACCGGGCACCTGACCGCCTCCTCCAACTGGGTGGAGGAATGGCGGGTGGCGCGCTGATGCTGGACCATGTCTCCATCGCCATCGGCGCCCTGGATCGTGCGGCGCCCTTCTATGATGCGGTGATGCCGCCGCTCGGCATGGCCTGCGTCTGGCGGGCGGAGGACGCCATCGGCTACGGATCGCGGGAGGCGGCCGGCTACCTCACCATCCGCGCCGGCGCCGCGCCCGCCGGCCCCGGCTGCCACTGGGCTTTCCGCGCGCCCGACCGCGCCGCAGTCCGCGCCTTCCACGCGGCGGGGCTGGCGGCGGGCGGTGAGGATGATGGCCCGCCGGGCCTGCGGCCGCACTACCACGCGCATTACTACGCCGCCTTCCTGCGCGACCCTTCCGGCAACCGCATCGAGGCCGTCTGCCACGAGGCCCCGCCATGATCCGCCTGCTGGCCGCACGGCTGGTGCAGATCGCGGTGACGCTGGCGCTGCTGTCCTTCGCCATGTTCCTGCTGATCGGCCTGATGCCGGGCGACCCGATCGACCTGGCGCTGGCCGGCGACCCGCGGCTGACGGCGGAGGATGCGGCGCGGATGCGGGCGCTGCACGGCCTCGACCAGCCGCTGGCCACCCGCTACCTGGCCTGGTCCGGCGCCGTGCTGCGCGGCGAGGTCGGCTATTCGCGGCTGTTCGCGCAGCCGGTGGCGCAGATCATCGGGCCGGCCCTGCTGTCCACCCTGGTGCTGCTGGGCGCGGCGGTGGCGGTCTCGGCGCTGGTCGGGCTGTCGCTGGGTGCGCTGGCGGCGATGCGGCCACGTTTCGCGCCCTTCGCGGACGCCGTCGCCATCCTTGGCCAGTCGGCGCCGAGCTTCTGGCTCGGCATCCTGCTCATCATCGTCTTCGCCGTCACGCTCGGCTGGCTGCCGGCGGGCGGCAGCGCGGAGGAGGGCGGCCTGGCCGCCCTGCCCTATCTGGTGCTGCCCGTGGCCACCCTGGCGCTGGCCAACCTTGCCGGCTACGCGCGACACAGCGCGGCGGAGCTGACCCAGGTGCTGCAGGCGCCCTGGATCACCGCGGCGCGGGCGCGCGGCGCGCCGGAAGGGCGCATCCTGGTCCACCACGCCGCGCCGAATGCCGCGGTGCCGGTGCTGCAGGTGGCGGCGCTGGATGCCGGCAGCCTGGTGGGCGGCGCGCTGATCACGGAGACGCTGTTCGCCCGGCCCGGCATGGGCAAGCTGATCTATGATGCGGTCATGGGCAACGACACCAACCTGGCGCTGGTGGCCTTGCTGCTGGTGGCGCTAGTGACCATGCTGGCGACCTTGGCCGCCGACCTCGCTCAGCGGGCCCTGGACCCGCGCCTGGCATGAGGCGGGTTCCCCCCTCACCCGATCCTGCGCCCCCGGAGGGGGGAAGCGGGCGGCGCTTCATGGCATGAGGCTGCGCCTTGGCCTGCTGCTGCTCGGCCTGCTGGCGGCCGGTGGCATCGCCGCGCCCTGGGTGGCGGCGTGGCTGGGGCAGGACCCCTTCGCGCCGGATCTGTTCAACCGCTTCGCCCCGGCGTCTCCCGCCAACCCGCTCGGCACCGACGACCTCGGCCGCGACGTGCTGCTGCGGCTGCTGCAGGGGGCGCGGGTTTCGCTGGCAGTGGGGCTGGCCACCGCGCTCGCGGCGACACTGCTCGGCACCGCCATCGGCCTGCTGGCGGCCTGGCGCGGCGGGCTGGTGGATGCGCTGCTGATGCGGCTGGCGGATGGCATGCTGGCCCTGCCCGCCCTGCCGGTGCTGGTGGTGCTGGCCGCCGCCGATACCGGGCGGATCGGCCTGCCGCGCGGGGAGCCGACCTCCGACATTCTGCGCATCGTCGCCATCCTGTCCGTCTTCGGCTGGGTCGGCGTGGCGCGGCTGGCCCGCGCCGCGGCGTTGTCCGTGCTGGCGCGCGACTATGTGCGCGCGGCGCGCGCGCTGGGCGCCGGGGAGGCGCGGGTGCTGGCGCGCCATGTGCTGCCCAACATCGCCGGGCCGGTCGCCATCGCCGCAGCGCTGACCGTCGCCGGCGCCATCCTGGCGGAAAGCACGCTGAGCTTCCTTGGCCTGGGCATCGCCCCGCCGGCGGCAAGCTGGGGCAACATGCTGGCCAATGCGCAGGACCTGGTGTTCAGCGCGCCCTGGGTCGCGGTCTGGCCGGGGCTGGCGATCCTGGCCGCGGTCGCCGGCTGCACGCTGGTGGCGGACGGGTTGCGCCGGTAGCGTCCTGCCCGCCCCCGGCGCCTCAGGGCGCCATGGCGCCGGGTGGCGGGGCGTGGACGGTGACGGGGGGCAGGTCGCCGGTCCAGGCCTCGATCTGCACCAGGCAGGATTGCGCGGCGGAGCCCTGGCCGAGGCGGGAGGTGCCGACATCCTGCGTCAGCACATTCGGGTTGCCGTGCACGCAGGCGCTATCCGTCGCGCCCGGGCGTTCCGGGTTCCACCAGGCGCCGGTCGCCATGGCGACGACGCCGGGGCGGATATCCGGCGTTACCACCAGCCCGGCGGCCACCGCGCCGCGGTCGTTGAACACGCGCACCACCTGGCCATCCGCCAGCCCGCGGGCCGCCGCATCCGCCGGGTTCATGCGCAGCTTCTCCCGCCCCTGGATCTTGTCCGCCGCCGCCACCCGGCCGCTGTCCAGCTGCCCGTGCAGCCTTGTGGCGGGCTGGAAGGACAGCAGGTGCAGCGGATAGGTCCGCGCCATGGCGCTGCCGAGATACTCCCGCGGCTCGTGCCACACGGCATGGCCCGGCGTCTCGGCATAGCCGAAGCGGGCGATGGTCTCGGAGAAGATCTCCACCTTGCCGGAGGGGGTGTCCAGCGGATTGGCCGCCGGGTCGGCGGCGAAGTCGGCGAACTGGACGTAGTCCTGCTCCGGCGGCGGGATCTCGACATGCCCGGCCTCCCAGAACTGATCGAAATCCGGCACGACGATGCCGTGCCCGGCGCAGGCCTGCCGCCAGCGGCCATACATGTGCTGCAGCCAGGCGCTTTCGTCCCGCTGTTCGGTGAAGGCGGCGCGGAAGCCGGCGGCATCGGCCAGGTCGGCCAGGATGTCCACGTCGTTGCGCGCCAGGCCGACCGGCGCCACCGCCTGGTGCATGGCGGTGACGAAGCGGTCGCGGGAGGAGCTGCCGATGTCGTTGCGCTCCAGCGTCGTTGTCGCCGGCAGCACGATGTCGGCGTGGCGGGCGACGGCGGTCCACCACGGCTCCTGCACAACCACCGTATCGGCGCGGTTCCAGCCGCGCAGCAGGCGGCCGAGGTCCTGGTGGTGGTGGAAGGGGTTGCCGCCGGCCCACCAGATCAGCCGGATATCCGGCAGCAGCAGGTCGCGGCCATTGTATTGCAGGATCTCGCCCGGCCGCTCCAGCAGCTCCGTCACCCGCGCCACGGGGATATAGGCGCCGCAGGGGTTGCGGACGGCGGGGCCGGAGACGCTTGGCAGATCGACGCGCGGCGTGCCCATGCCGTTGATGCTGCCATAGCCGAAGGCGATCCCCTGCCCCGGCTTGCCGATGCCGCCCAGCATGGCGGCGAAGGCGACCAGCGCCCACCAGGGCTGTTCGCCATGCTCGGCGCGCTGGATGGACCAGGTGGCGGTGCACATGGTGGGCGCGCCGGCGGCTTCCAGCGCCAGGCGGCGGATGGTCTCCACCGGCACCTCGGTGATGGCGGCCGCCCATTCGGCGGTCTTCGGCGTGCCGTCGGTGGCACCCAGCACGTAGTCCCGGAACCGGTCGAAGCCCACCGTGCAGCGGTCGAGGAAGGCGCTGTCCTGCAGCCCGGCCTCCAGCACCACATGCGCCATGCCGAAGATCAGCGCCGCATCGGTGCCGGGGCGGATCGGCACCCATTCGGCGTTGAGGAAATCCTCGGTATCGCCGCGGAAGGGGGAGATGTTGACAAAGCGCACCCCGGCTTCCGCGGCGCGGCGCATCAGCGGCAGGTATTCATGCGCGCCGCCGCCGCCCGCCGTGACCAGCCCGTTCTTCCGCGGCAACCCGCCCAGGCACAGCATCAACTTCGTGTTGCGCGCGATGCTGCCCCAGTCGGTGACGCGGCCCTGGATCACCTCATTGGTGCCGAGGATATGCGGCATCAGCGTCATGCCGGCGCCGTAGGAATAATTCGTCACCTGGCTGGTGAAGCCGCCGGCCATGCCGAGGTAGCGGTGCAGCTGCGTGCGCGCATGGTGGTAGCGCCCGGCCGAGGACCAGCCATAGGAGCCGCCGAGGATACTGGGCGCGCCATGGTCGGCGCGGACCCGCGCCGCTTCCTCCGCCACCAGGCGGATCGCCTCGTCCCAGCCCACCGGCACGAAGTGGTCGCCACCGCGCGCCGCGCCGCGCCGTTCGCCGCGCAGCCAGCCGGCGCGCACATAGGGGCGGTCGATGCGCGCCGCGCTGTGCACCGCATCCGGCATGGAGGCGAGCAGCGAGCCCGGCTCCGGATCGCGCCCGAAGGGCCGCGCCTGCACCAGCCTGCCGCCCTCCACCACCGCTTCGAAGGCGCCCCAATGGGAGGAATGCGGCTTGATCTCGGTCATCACTCACCCTCGCTTCACGGAACGGGCACGTTCACTTCCTCCATAGCCCGTTCCAGGCGCTGGGCGAACCTCCGTCAGAAGGTAACGCCCAGGTTGAGCGTAAAGCCCCTGTAGTCATTTTCTCCGGTCAGATAGGTTGCGCCGATACGGACTGGCACTGGCGCCCCCAGGATCCGGATCGGATCCCCAATATTCAGGAAGGCGCCGAATTCCTGGTACGACTTCACGTACAGATCATCGCCCGTGAAACGTGTATCCAACACGAACAGCGAAGCCGACACGCTGCGGCCGAACATCTCCCCTACTGGACGCGTATAGACCAAGCCATTGCGGTAGATGTAGTTGGAAAGCTCGTAGCTGATGTCGTAATCGGCGATCTTGATTGGCAGCGTGTCCAGACGACCGAACATATTGCCCATGGTCAGGTCGCCGCCGCCCGGCAGGCTTAGCGTGAGGGTACTGGTCAGGCTGGCCGACCAGATGCCGCCAACCGAGCCGATTTCGGTTGAGCCGACCGCACCGGCGCGGACCACGGGGGTCAAAGACCAGGTCAACCAGTCGGGCTGACCAAGGCGCATTGGGATGCGGTAGCCAATGCCCAGCGAACCTGAATAAGCCTCCGCGTTAGATGTCGAACTCAGGGTCATCGGCGCGTCAATAAGCAGCGTTCCGCTACTCCCGAAGTCGAAGCGGTATCCGATTGGCAGGCTGTAGGTCTGAGTGTCGTGATCGCCAGCGCTGTAGCTGCCGAAGCGAGCTCCGAGGCCAAAGCGACTGCCACCCGCCAGCCCCGCACTCGGCGCGGCCCCCGTGGCAAGGTTGAAGTCTGCTGCGCCCATCTGGGACATCAGGCTGTTCGGGTTTCCCGCGAGGGGATCCACGGCCGTGGTCGCCACGGCTTGGCGCAGAAGGCGCGTGAGTGCTGCACCCCCGGCCCCCTTGAACCACTCGAGCGCCAGGTCCTGCGACTCGTCGCGGGTGGCGCCGGTGAAGGACTCATTGATTCCCGCCGAGGGCACGATGAAGCGCAGGGTTGTGGAATTCGCGGCGTAGGAAAGCGTAGCGGGTACCCCCCGGAGCGAAACATCCGCAGTCGCCGCCGACACGTCCGTGTAGCTGCTCGACAGAGAACGCAGCCCACGGTTGGTGAAGAGGTCAGCAAAATCTTGGATGTTGTTGCTGCCGGCTGATGCGGACTGACCGTCGATGACGAAGCTTCCTCTGAACAGATCAGCGGCAAGCCCGGTTGCTGCGTATGGCAGGAGCAGCACTGAAGCGACAAGGAAGGGGGCAGACCTGCGCATGATGGTCCTCCTGATGCAGGAGGAGGGTAAAAAAACCCGACGCAGGCGCCAGTCGATTTGTTGTGGTATCGTATAATTCCGGATCCGTGTTGCATAAATGTCGCGTGGAACTGGGGGGGGATCCCCCCATCGGTGGGTGCGGGTGGCGCGAATTTGGCCGAAGGATGGCTCCCTGTCGTTCGGGATTGGCCTATGCTTCAGGGCGAGAGCGCCCGGAGAACAACATGACCCCGCCCCGCAATTCGAACGCCGCCCGCGACATCGCGAATGTGCTCCACCCCTACACCGACCACCGCGCCCATGCGCTGAACGGGCCGCTGGTGATCGCGCGCGGCGAAGGCGTGCGGGTCTGGGACGACCAGGGCAAGGAATACATCGAGGCCGTCGCCGGGCTGTGGTGCGCCTCGCTCGGCTTCAGCAATGAGCGCCTGGTCGAGGCGGCGCACCGGCAGATGAAGCAGCTGCCCTTCTACCACGCCTTCACGGCCAAATCGCACGAGCCGCTGATCGACCTGTCCGAGATGCTGATCGAGCGTGCGCCCTGCCCGATGAGCAAGGTGTTCTATGCCAATAGCGGGTCCGAGGCGAACGACACCGCGCTGAAGATGGTGTGGTACTTCAACAACGCGATCGGCCGGCCGGAGAAGAAGAAGGTCATCTCCCGCCTCAAGGCCTATCACGGCATCACCATCGCCAGCGGCTCGCTCACCGGCCTGCCGGTGAACCACAAGATGTTCGACCTGCCGGTCTCCGACCGCTTCATCCACATCTCCACGCCGCACCACTACCACGGCGCCAAGCCCGGCGAGTCGGAGGAGGATTTCGCCACCCGCCTGGCCACGGAGCTGGAGGAGACCATCCTGCGCGAGGGGCCGGAGACGGTGGCCGCTTTCTTCGCCGAGCCGGTGATGGGCGCCGGCGGCGTGATGGTGCCGCCGGCCACCTATTTCGAGAAGATCCAGGCCGTCCTGCGCAAGCACGACGTGCTGTTCGTGGCCGATGAGGTGATCTGCGGCTTCGGCCGCACGGGCAGCTACTGGGGCTGCCAGACCTATTCCATCACGCCCGACATCATCACCTGCGCCAAGGCGCTGAGCGCCTCCTTCCTGCCGATCAGCGCCATCATCATCAACGACCGGATCTTCCAGGGTCTGGCGGATGGCTCCCAGACCATCGGCACCTGGGGCCACGGCTTCACCTATTCCGGCCACCCCGTCGCCGCCGCCGTCGCGCTGGAGACGCTGAAGATCTACGACGAGCTGCGCATCGTGGACCATGTCCGCACCGTGGGGGCGCACATGCAGAAGGCGCTGCGCGACCGCTTCGCGGACCATCCGCTGGTCGGCGAGGTGCGCGGCATCGGCATGGTGGCGGCGATCGAGCTGGTGGCCGACAAGGCCGAGCACAAGAACTTCGAGGCCTCCGCCAAGGTCGGCCCGCGCCTGGCCAAGGCGGGCGAGGAGCAGGGCGTGATCCTGCGCGGCCTGGCCAACGACACCATCGCCTTCTCCCCGCCGTTGATCATGACGACGGACGAGGTGGATTCGATGGTGGAGCGCACGGCGAAGGCGCTGGACGCGGTGGCGGTGCAGCTGCGCCGGGAAAGCCTGACGGTGGTCTGAAGCCCAGGCGGTGCGCGGGCGCTACAGGTAGCGCCCGCGTTCCAGGATCTCCAGCGTGTAGGCCTTGTAGCTCATCCCCAGCTCCTCCGCCCGCGCCAGGCGGCGCAGGGCGATCTCGGGCGGGGGCGTCTTCCAGGCCTTGCGATGGGCACGGCGCCAGACATAGGCGCGGTAGCCCGCATCGGGGTCCGGATCCTCCAGCGGCGGGCCACCATTATGGCCCAGGCCGGGGGCGGCGGCCTCGCGGCTCATCGGTTGTTGCGTTGCATCATGCGTCCACTATGGTGGATGAATGTCCAGGATGGAAGATGAAAATCCGGCCCCGGATCCCGCCGGCGACCCCGCGGGCGCCCGGCTCGCCGCCTGCCTGAAGGCGGAGCGGGAGTCCCGCGGCTGGTCGATCGCGGAGCTTGCCAGCCGCTCCGCGGTCTCCCGCGCCATGATCTCGAAGGTGGAGCGGGTGGAGGCGAGCCCGACCGCGGCCCTGCTCGGCCGGCTCTGCGGCGCGCTGGGCCTGACGCTGTCGGCCCTGCTGGCCCGCGCGGAGGGGCTGGAGCCGGTGTCGCTGAGCCGCGCCGCGGCCCAGCCGCGCTGGCGCGACCCGGGCACGGGCTATGTCCGCCGCGCCGTCTCCCCGCCGGGGGCGGAGCCGGAGCTGGTGCTGGTGGAGCTGCCGCCGGGGGCGCGGGTGGATTTCCCGGCCGAATCCTACGCGCCGACGCGCGGCCACGCAATCTGGGTCATGCAGGGGGAGCTGCATTTCCACGAGGGCGGCGCGACCCACTGCCTCGGCCCTGGCGACTGCCTCAGCCTCGGCCCGCCGCGGCCCACCGCCTATGAGAACCGCTCGGCGGCCATGGTGACCTACCTGGTGGCGCTGTCGCGGCGCTGATGCCCGCGCGTCACCGGGCGCGGCTGATGCAGAACTCCACGATGCCGGCCAGCGCCCGGCGCTCGGCGCCATCCGGAAAGGCCTCCAGCGCGTCCAGCGCCACCTGGCCGTAGTGCCGCGCGCGGCCGACCGTGTCGGCGAAGGCGGCGTGCTTCTGCATCAGGGCGATGGCGCGCGGCAGGTCGTCCTCCGCCTGCGCGCGTTCCTCCAGCGTCCGGCGCCAGAACGCGCGCTCCGCCGCATCGCCGCGCTGGAAGGCCAGCAGCACCGGCAGCGTGATCTTGCCCTCGCGGAAATCGTCGCCGACCGTCTTGCCCAGGGCCTCCTGCGCCGCGCTGTAGTCCAGCGCGTCGTCGATCAGCTGGAAGGCGACGCCGAGATTATGGCCGTAGCTGCGCAGCGCCGCCTGCCGCGCCGGGCCGCAATCGGCGACGATGGCGCCCACTTCCGTGGCGGCGGCGAACAGCGCCGCAGTCTTGCCCTCGATCACCGCCAGATACTGCGCCTCGGTCGTCGAGGTGTCGTTCTGCGTGATGAGCTGCAGGACCTCGCCTTCGGCAATGGTGGCGGAGGCCTCGGCCAGGATGCGCAGCACGTCGAGCGACCCATCCTCCACCATCACCTGGAAGGCGCGGGCGAACAGGAAATCGCCCACCAGCACGGAGGGCTTGTTGCCGAACAGCGCATTGGCGCTGGCCTGGCCGCGGCGCAGCGCGCTTTCATCCACCACATCGTCATGCAGCAGGGTCGCGGTGTGGATGAACTCCACGCAGGCGGCGAGCGCCACATGGCGCTGGCCGTCGCGATATCCGGCGAGCTTCGCGGCCGCCAGGGTCAGCAGCGGGCGCAGCCGCTTGCCGCCGGCGGCGACGATATGGGCGGCCAGCTGCGGGATCAGCGCCACCGGGCTCTGCATCCGCTCGACGATCAGCCGGTTGCAGGCTTCCAGGTCGCTTTGCACCAGGGCCGTCAGGGCAGCGAGGGCATCCTCGCCGCGCACGGCCTCCTTGGCGGGTTCGGCGCTGGGCGCGACGGGCAGATCCACGCGGTCTTGACCTCAATCCAGGGTCGCGCAACTTAGCCACCACCCCCCCGCGGAGCAAGGCAGGGTACGGACAGGCGGCCGGAGGCGCCCCGCGATGCGCGTGCTGCTGGCCACCACCAACCCCATCCGCCTGTCCTTCCTGGTGGCGCTGCTGCGCGACGCCGGCTGCCAACCGGTGGTGCTGGATGGCCATGTCAGCGCCATCGAGGGCGGCATCGGCATTTTTCCCCGCCGCCTGGCGGTGCCGGAGGACCAGGAAGCGCAGGCGCGGCGCGTGCTGCGGGAGGCCGGGGAGGATGACGGCCTGCTCTGACCTTACCGAGGACCAGCTGCTGGGCGGCCGGGTGCGGCTGCTGCAGCCGCGCGACGGTCTGCGCGCCGGGCATGACGCGGTGCTGCTGGCCGCCGCCATCCCGGCCCGGCCAGGCCAGCTTGTGCTGGAGGCCGGCTGCGGCAGCGGGGCCGCCTTCCTCTGCCTGCTGGCGCGCGTGCCGGACCTGACCGTTCTGGCGGTGGAACGCGAGGCGGGGCTGGCCGCGCTGGCCCGGCGCAATGCGGCCCTGAATGGCTGGGCGGGGCGGGTGACAGTGCTGGAGGGTGATGTCGCGGACCCGGCCCTGCGCCGCGCCCTGCCCCGGATCGACCATGGCTTCGCCAACCCGCCCTATTGGCCGGCCGGCACGCCGCCGCCCTCGGCGCTGCGGGCCGGGGCGACGCATGCGGATGCGGTGGCGCTGGCGGATTGGGCGGGCTGCCTGGTCGGTGGGCTGGCGCATCGCGGCAGCGCCACGCTGGTGCTGCCGGCCGCCCGATTCGCGGAGGGGCTGGCGGCGCTGGCCACCGCCGGCTGCGGCAGCCTGGCGCTGCTGCCACTCTGGCCGCGGGCGGGTGTTGCGGCGAAGCGGGTGCTGCTGGCGGGCCGCCGTGGCGGCCGGGGCCCGGCGCGGGTGCTGCCGGGCCTGGTGCTGCATGGCGACGACGCGGCGGCCGAGCCCGTGCTGCGCCAGGGTGCCGCCCTGGCGCTGGGCTGAACTCAGCTTTCGCTGGAATCCGGGTGGCGCAGCAGCCAAAGCCGCTCATGTGCCGCGACCAGGCTTTCCATGTTCTTGCGGCGGTTCACATCCGGCGCGACCGGGCGGCGCGTCAGCATCATTTCCAGGATGCGCAGTAATTCCTCGGCAACCTCGAAATCACCCTGGTCACAGGCGTGGTGGAAGGCGATCAGGATCTTGTCGGAGAGCCGTCGCGTGTGGCGTGGCGGGCTGGAAGACGCACGTCCCGCTTCGCGGCCGGACGGATCCCGTTCGTCGTCGGACATGCAGAAAGCGGCTCCAAAGTTTTGTGCCGAATGCTCGGCACGTGTATCAAGACAATAACCAGTATCTGCCTCGGCCGGAACCCTTCCTGGCGCAAGTGCAAACCGGCAGGGACGGCGCAGGTCTCAACTGGCGCGCAGATGGGCACGCACGGATTGGGCGATCGCTTCGGGCGTCGATTCGGGCCGGAACAGGGTACGGACCAGGCCGTCGGGCCCGACCAGGTAGATGAAGGAGGAATGGTCCATCAGGTAGCCATTCATCTCCGGCCGCTCCACCTTCGCATAGAAGACGCGGAAGGAACGCGCCGCGGCGGCCACCTGCTCCGGCGTGCCGGTCAGGCCCTGCATGCGGGGGTGGAAGCGGGTGACGTAGTCGGCAAGGGCTTCCGGCGTGTCACGCTCCGGATCGATGGTGACGAGCACGGGTGTCACCTGCTCTCCCTGCTCCTCCATCAGGTCGATGGCGGCGGCGATGGTGCCGAGCTCGGTCGGGCAGACATCCGGGCAATAGGTGAAGCCGAAATACACCAGCAGGGTGCGACCGGCGAAATCCGCCTGGGTCACAGTGCGCCCGGTCTGGTCCACCAGGGTGAAGGGACCACCCAGCGCCATGCCCTGCGGCAGCTGCACGCCGCCGGCCGAAGGGGCGGGCATGTCGGCGCCGACGAAGCTGCCGATCCGGCGGAGGAAGGCATCGGCCACCCCCTCGCCCGGGGCGCGCCCCATCCAGGCGGCCGCCCAAAGCCCGCCGAGCAGCAGGATGAGCATCAGGGCGAAGACGCGAATCGCAATCAGCATGGCGCCTGACATAGGCGGGGCGCGCTGCCCCGTCCATGCCTGCGGCGGGCGACGGGCTTCAGCGCAGCGCGATCTCGCCCTGCGGCTGCGCCGTGGTGAAGGTGGCGCCACCAAAGGCTTCCTCCCACGAGCCCTGGGTGCTGGCGCGGGAGTATTCGGTGGCGCGGTTCTCGAAGAAGTTCGTGTGCTCGATGGCGTTCAGCATCTCATCCAGCCAGGGCAGCGGGTTCTTCTCGATATTGTAGAGGCATTCGAGGCCGAGCTGCTGCAGGCGGCGATCCGCGATGTAGCGGATATACTGCTTGGTCTGCGCCGCATCGAGGCCCTCCACCCCGCCCAGCTCGAAGGCCAGGTCGATGAAGGCGTCCTCATGGTCCACGATGGTGGAGCAGATGAGGTAGAGGTCGCGCTTCAGTTCCTCCGTCCAGATCTCCGGGTTTTCCTGCACGAAGGTGCGGAACAGGCGGATCACGCTCAGGCAGTGCAGCGTCTCGTCGCGCACGGACCAGGAGACGATCTGCCCCATCCCCTTCATCTTGTTGAAGCGGGGGAAGTTCATGAGGATGGCGAAGGAGGCGAAGAGCTGCAGCCCTTCTGTGAAGGCGCCGAAGGCGGCCAGAGTCTTGGCGATCTCGGTCTTGTTCTCGACCGAGAAGTTGTGCATGTAGTCGTACTTGTCCTTCATCTCCTTGTACTTGAGGAAGGCCGTGTATTCGATCTCCGGCATTCCGATTGTGTCGAGAAGATGTGAGTAGGCGGCGATGTGGATCGTCTCGGTGTTGGAGAAGGCCGACATCATCATCAGCACTTCGGTCGGCTTGAACACCTGGGAATACTGCTTCATGTAGCAGTTGTTCACCTCGACATCCGCCTGCGTGAAGAAGCGGAAGATCTGCGTCAGCAGGTTCTTCTCACCCGGCGTCAGATTCTTCTGCCAGTCCTTCACGTCATCCGCCAGCGGCACCTCCTCCGGCAGCCAGTGGATGCGCTGCTGCTGCAGCCAGGCCTCATAGGCCCAGGGGTAGCGGAAGGGCTTGTAGACGGGGTTGGCGGTCAGCAGGTCGAAGCGGATGGGAAGCTCTGCGCCGTGCGCGGAATCGTCGGGCATGGAATCACTCGCCGGAAATTGGGTGTGTCAGCGCGCGTCGAGATGCTGGACGCGCGGGTGGTCTGGCTCGCCCGGCAGGGCCACGGTGAGCTGATCGATCTCCGCCAGCAGCCGGCGGACCTCGGTCACCGGGCCGCGCCATTCCAGCATGCGTTCCAGGTCGCGTTGCAGTGCCGCGCGCAGCTCGGCCACGCGGGCGGCATCCGGGATGTGGCGGGGGATTACTGGCAAGCCAGGCATTCCTCATAGTCATTGGCGTTGTCGGAGGGCGGCGCCGCCGCGAGGGTCACGCGCACCGGCTCGTCCTTGTGCAGCGTCATCACGTCGGACTGGCCGACCACCTTGGCTGAAATGGTATCAGCGCGCTGGATGGACAGGCTGCGGCAGTAATAAAGCGACTTCACGCCCTTCTTCCACGCCGTCATGTGGATCTGGTGCAGGTCGCGCTTGTGCACATCCGCCGGCAGGAAGACGTTCACCGACTGCGACTGGCAGATGAAGGGCGTGCGGTCCGCCGCGTGCTCGATCACCCAGCGCTGGTCCAGCTCGAATGCCGTCTTGAAGGTGGCCTTTTCCTGGTCCGTCAGAAAATCCAGGTGCTGCACACTGCCCTTGGTGACGGTGATGCTGGTCCAGGTGTCGTCATCGTCCCGGCCATGTTTCGCCAGCACCTTTTTCAGGTGGATGTTGCGGACGATATAGCTGCCGGAGAGGGTCTTGTGGTTGTAGACATTGGCCGCAATCGGCTCCACGCCCGGGCTGGCGCCGCCGCAGATGATGGAGATGGAGGCGGTCGGCGCGATCGCCATCTTGTGCGAGAAGCGCTCCATGAAGCCGTATTCCGCGGCGTCCGGGCAGGGCCCGCGCTCCTCCGCCAGGATCCGGCTGGCGAGATCGGCCTGTTCGCGGATGTGCTTGAACATCCGCTTGTTCCACACCTTGGCGATGGCGCTCTCGAAGGGCACGTTCAGCGCCTGCAGGAAGCTGTGGAAGCCCATGACGCCGAGGCCGACGCTGCGTTCGCGCATCGCCGAGTACTTCGCCCGCGCCATGCTGTCCGGCGCCGCGTCGATGAAGCTCTGCAGCACATTGTCCAGGAAGCGCATCACGTCCGGGATGAACCGGGGATGGTCCTTCCATTCGAACCAGGTCTCGCAGTTCAGCGAGGACAGGCAGCACACCGCCGTGCGCTCCATCCCATGCTGGTCGAGGCCGGTCGGCAGCATGATCTCGGAACAGAGGTTGGAGGTCTTCACCTCCAGCCCCGCCAGCTTGTGGTGCTCCGGCCGGGCGCGGTTCACGTGGTCGGAGAAGATCAGGTAGGGCTCGCCGGTCTCGATCCGCGCCGTCAGGATGCGGATCCAGATCGAGCGGGCGGAGACCTTGCGCATCAGCGCGCCGTCCTTGGGCGAGACCAGCGCCCATTCCTCATCCGCCTCCACCGCCCGCATGAAGGCGTCCGAGAGCAGCACGCCGTGGTGCAGGTTCAGCGCCTTGCGGTTCGGGTCGCCGCCGGTCGGGCGACGCATTTCGAGGAATTCCTCGATCTCCGGATGGTTCACCGGCAGGTAGCAGGCGGCGGAGCCACGGCGCAGGCTGCCCTGGCTGATCGCCAGCGTCAGGCTGTCCATCACCCGGATGAAGGGAATCACGCCGGAGGTCTTGCCGTTGCGGCCGACCTTCTCGCCGATGCCGCGCAGATTACCCCAGTAGGAGCCGATGCCACCGCCCTTGGCGGCCAGCCACACATTCTCGTTCCACAGGCCGACGATGCCATCCAGGCTGTCGCTGGCCTCGTTCAGGAAGCAGGAAATCGGCAGCCCGCGCGTCGTACCCCCGTTCGACAGCACAGGCGTCGCCGGCATGAACCACAGCCGGGAAATATAGTCGTAGATGCGCTGCGCATGCGCGGCATCGTCGCCATAGGCCGAGGCGACGCGGGCGAACAGGTCCTGATAGGATTCACCCGGCAGCAGGTAGCGGTCATCCAGCGTCGCCTTGCCGAAATCCGTCAGCAGCGCGTCGCGGGACCGGTCGATTCGGACCTGGCCATGACCCTCAAGCTGAACTGCGTCAAACAAAGCCTAAATCCCCCGAAACGGCCCTGCGGATCGCAAGGCGACTCCCCCATGGCCTGCAGAATGCCCCCGGCACCCCTACCCCAACAAGATGTAGTGTTGCCACACCCGACCCCACACTAGATCCGCTTGGCCGTTCGGCAGTTGCATTTTCCCCTGCGATCCGATCCGCTGCCTCGTGTTGCCGTTTCGTTCATACTGTAGCCCAACCCCGCGCCGGCGTCCCGCCCCATCTCGGGCTTCCGGGCGCCAGGGGCGGTTCATCCCCGATGTCCACGTTATCCACAGGCGCCGATCGGCCGCGGGGGCCGGATTCGAGGCCCCGGGGCGGCCGGCCGCGAAGCGGCTGAAACCAGGCGCGACACCGGGACGCAACAATCCGGCGCCAAGCTGGGGCGGTCCTCGGGGAATCGACCATGTTCGCCACCCGCCGTTCCGCCTCCGCCATCCTGCACAGCCTGGCGATCGGGCTTCTGCCGGCCGCACCGCTTGCCGGCCTCGCCCTGGTCCGGATGGAGCCGCCCATCCGCCTGTTCCGGGTGATGACCATCCGCGAGGACCTGCTGCTCGGCCTGACCGACCAGGACCTGGCCGCCCTCGGCGCCGGTCCGGTGGCGGAGCGCCTGGCGCGCCGCATCGTGGCGGAAGGCCAGCTCAGCGGCTGGCGCTACGTCGTCGGCCGCGGCGCGGA
Organism: Falsiroseomonas selenitidurans; assembly: GCF_012103215.1. Lineage (GTDB taxonomy): Bacteria > Pseudomonadota > Alphaproteobacteria > Acetobacterales > Acetobacteraceae > Falsiroseomonas > Falsiroseomonas selenitidurans. The sequence continues at coordinate 17,546 of NZ_JAAVNE010000054.1, read as the reverse complement.
TGGCGCGCCCCAACTCGCCGCCCGCCACCGGGTGGCGGTGCTGCGCCAGGACGCGCTGCTGGTGGAGCCCTACCACGCCGCCCTGCCGGTGCTGCCGCCGCCGGCGGCATGACACCCGCCGGGCGCCGATTTTTGAAAAATTCTTCTCCAATCCAGGCCAAATTGGCGGGTTTTCCCGCTGCATTGCCCTGATACCGGCGGCACGATAGAAGAAAGCCGATCAATCGCCCTTGTCTTGAGGGCCGGCTTTGCAAGGATCGCAGCCATGCCGCATGACGGCCACCACAGCCATGACACGCCGCCGGATGATGGCTGGAAGCATACCGGCGTGCGGGTCATCCCCGGCGACAGCCTGGACACCAACACGGCCCAGACCCCCGGCATGAACCGCGCCGCCGCCATCAACTTCGCCCGTGTCGGGGCGCAGAAGATCTGGGCCGGCACGGTGCATATCCACGCCAATGCCAAGACCGGCGCGCATCACCACGGCGCGCTGGAATCGGTCATCTACATCGTGAAGGGCCGCGCCCGGATGCGCTGGGGGGAGAAGCTGGAATATGTGGCGGAGGCCAGCCCGGGCGACTTCATCTTCGTCCCGCCCTACGTCCCGCACCAGGAGATCAATGCCAGCACGGAGGAGACGCTGGAATGCGTCCTCGTCCGCTCGGACAATGAGGCCGTGGTGGTGAACCTGGACATCGAGCCGGTGGAGAAGCCGGAAGCGGTTGCCTGGGTGGATCCGATCCACAAGGCGCCCTGAAGCGCCCTTCCCGCCCCGCCGAGGCGCGGCACGCGCGGTTCAGCCGCGCGGCCGCACCCCGCACCAATCGGCGATGAAGGCGGCGATCGTCAGCGTGCAGGTCTTGAGGTCCGCCAGCGAGGTGCGCTCGTCGAAACCATGCGCCATCTCTCCCTTCGGGCCGTAGCACAGGCCGGGCATGGCGAAGTACAGCCCGTAGTAGCGCGTGTCGTTCACCGCGGTGGACAGCCGCGCCGGCATCGCGCCGCCATGCACCGCCCTGTGTGCCGCGGCCAGCACCGCCTCGGCCTCGGAGCCCGGTTCCAGCACATAGGGATCGGTCTGGAATCCGTGAAACGTGATCTCGGGCGGGTTGTTGGCCAGGAAGGCGTCGCCCTTGGCCGCCGCGCGCACCGCCGCCTCCACGCCGGCCATCGCCTCCTCCGGCGTCGTGCCGGGCAGCAGGCCGATGCGGCAATCCACCTCGCACCAGGCGGGGGTGGAGGAGGCCCAGTCGCCGCCGCGGATGATCCCCGGGTTGAACTTGATCGGGTCCTGCACCTGGCCGCCATACCAGGGGTTGTCGCGCCCGGCCTCGTTCAGCGTCTTCGTATGGCCGTACAGCGCGTTGATCAGCGCATAGGCGGACATGATGGCGTTGGAGCCATCCTGCGCCACCATCACATGCACCGGCACGCCACGCACCTTCAGGCGGAACCAGATGGTGCCGGTCTGCGCCCGGGTGATGGTGTGGCCCGTCGGCTCCGGGATCAGCGCGGCCTCCGCCCGGTAGCCGCGCAGCAGGGTCGCCAGCGCGCCGTTGCCGGTGCTTTCCTCCTCTGTCACCGTCTGCAGGTAGACATCGGCCGCGGGTTCCAGCCCGGCGCCGCGGATCGCGTCCATGGCGAAGACCATGGCGGCGACGCCCGCCTTCATGTCGTGCGCGCCGCGGCCATACAGCCAGCCATCGCGGATCACCGCGGCATAGGGCGGATGCGTCCACATCTCATGCGGGCCTTCCGGCACCACGTCGATATGGCCCTGCAGGATCAGGCTGCGGCCGCTGGGCTGGGCGGGCCGGTGCGTGGCCACCACCTGGATGCTGGCGGCGGGGTTGGCGTCCACCATCGGCGCGGTCTTCGGATGCGCCGGCACATCGGCCAGGCTGAAGCGGTCCACCGCATAGCCGCGCCCGGCCAATTCCCGCGCCATCCAATCCTGCAGCGGCGCCTCCCGCCCCCGCAGGCTGGGGAAGCGGACGAGCTGCTGCAGGAAGTCTGTCTGCCGCGCAAATCCGGCCTCCACGGCCTGGCGCAGGCGGTCCAGCAGCACGGCGTCGGGCATGGTCGGGTTCCGGATCTGGGGCGGTGCGTGCAGCGTCAGCGCGCCGGCGGGCCGGGTCAAGCCGGGGCGGTCACGCCGAAAAGGCGGGCGTATTCGGCCGGGCGGAAGCCCACCAGCAGGGCCGGGCCCGCCACCAGGACCGGCCGGCGGATCATCGCCGGCTGGGCCCGCATCAGCGCGATGGCGCGGGGCGCGTCCAGCGCCTCGCGCTGCGACTCGGCCAGCTTGCGGAAGCTGGTGCCGGCGCGGTTCAGCATCGCCTCCCAGCCCAGCCGGGCGACCCAGGATTCCAGCAGCCCGTCCGGCAGGCCCTGCATCCGGTAGTCGTGGAAGCCATGGGCAATGCCCGCCGATTCGAGCCAGACGCGCGCCTTTTTCATGGTGTCGCAATTGCGGATGCCGTGCAGGGTCACGGGGTTGGTCGCTGGCATGGGCGGAATCCGGCTTCAGGGGGTATCCGCAGCATCGCGCCGGGCGCCCTGCGGCACCAGCCGCGCCGGGGACGGGCCTGGTCCGCCGGGTCGCCGGCCATGGTCCCGGGGCGATGTCACTCGAACGTGAGTCGCCAATTGCCCCGGCACCGGGACCTTCGCTCACCCAGCACAGGATGAAACCGCTTTTGCTCGATCTCCCGCGTCACCTGATCCCGGGCCAGGCTGGACCGGTGTCCGCCGCGCCACCGCCGAAGCGGCGCTTCGGGGCGATGCAGGCCGGGCTGCTCGCCGCGGTGCTGGCGCCGCTGCTGGTGTTCGGGCTCTCCGCCTGGCGCGGCTGGGAACAGGCCTGGCGCGGCGCGGAGACCGAGGTGGCACGCACCGCCGATGCCGCCGGCGAATACGCGCGCCGCCTGCTGGAAGCCCAGGTGCTGCGCCTGGAGCGCGCCAACGAGATCCTGGCCGGCCTGTCGGATGCCGAGATCCGCGCAAGCGAGACCGCGCTGCACGCCGCGCTGCGCGGCGTGGCGGCGGAGCGTGAGCCGGCGGATCGAGCCGGCTTCTACATCTTCGTCTTCGACCGTCTTGGCCAGCCGCTGGTCGCCAGCAACGTGCTGCCGGTGCCGCCGCCGGACGACGTGCTGGCGGCGCGCAGCTTCAACCAGGCGCTGCGCGACCCGGACGCGCCCTGGCTGCATGTCAGCCAGATTTACACCGGCCAGGCGACGCGCCGGCCCTTTTTCGCCGTCACCGCGCGGCGCAGCCGCACCGGCAACGGGCTGCCCGAAGGCGCCTATGACGGCATCCTCAACGCCTCGGTCTATCTGGACCATGTGAACGAGGCGCTGGCGGCGCTGGCCGCCTCGCCGGGCGACGTGGTCAGCCTGCTGCGGGCGGATGGGGCGCTGCTGGCACGCTCCGGCGGATTCGGCGACCAGGTGCCGGACGGGCTGCGGCTGCAGCCCGGGCTGCTGGCCAGCGCCATGGCCCGACAGGCGACGCGCGGCGTGCTGGTCGGTACCTCGACGATCGACCAGGTACGGCGGGTGGCGGCGTTCCGCGCCATCGGCGGTGGCCTGCCCGTCTATGCGGTGGCCGGGCGCGACGAGGCGGCGATCGCGCTGGCGTGGCGGCGTGCGATCCTGCCGCAGGCGGTGCTGGCGCTGGGTTCCTCCGCCCTCCTGCTGCTGCTGGCGCGCGCCGTGCTGCGTCGGCAGGCGGCGCTGGAGGTGGCCAATGCGGCGCTGGAGCGCCGGGTGGAGGAGCGCACCCGCGACCTGCGCGGCCGCGAGAGGCTGCTGCGCCTGGCGTTGCAGGCGGCGGAGGCGGCTTCCTGGTCCTGGGAGGTGGGCGCGAGCCGGCTGTTCTGGTCGGATGAGATGTTCCACCTGCTGGGCCTGGACCCGCAGGCCGATGCCGGGCTGGCCGAATTCGACCGGTTCCTGGAGGTGGTGCACCCCGAGGACCGCGACCGTCTGCGCAAGGCGGCCGCCCAGGGCATCGCGGAAGGCAGCATGGCGGTGGAGTTCCGCGTCTTCCGCCGCATGCCCGACGGGCGGCGGGAGCCGGTGTGGCTGCTCTGCCGGGCGCGGCTGTATCCCGGGGATGGCGGCAACCCGGCGACGCTGGTCGGGATCGACATCGACATCACCCAGCGGCGCCGGGCGGAGGAACGCTTCGAGGTGGCAACCGCCGCCATGTCCGGCTTCGTCTATGAATGGGATGTGGAAACCGGACGCATCACCCGCACCACGGGGGCGGAGGCGCTGCTGGGCGAGAACCCCGGAACCGAGGCCGGGGAATGGCTGGCCCGCCTGCACCCGGAGGACCGGCCGCGGCTGGAGGCCGAGGCGCAGCGCCTGGCACGGGAGCCGGCGCGGGACAGCTTCGCCCTGGAATACCGCGCCCGCCGCGCCGATGGCGGCTGGGCCTGGCTGTGGGACCGGGGCCACGTCACCCGCGACCCGGCAACCGGGGCGGTGGTGCGCATGGTGGGCGGGGCGGTGGACGTCACCGCGCGGCGACAGTCCGAGGAGCGCCAGTTCCTGCTGCTGCGGGAGGTCGACCACCGGGCCAAGAACGCGCTGGCCGTGGTCAAGGCGGCGTTGCGGCTGACGCCGCGCGACGATGCGGAGGAATTCGCCGCCGCCGTGGAAGGGCGCATCGACGCGCTGGCCCGCGCCCAGGCGCTGCTGTCCGAGACCAGCTGGCGGGGCACGCCGCTGCGGGACATCCTGACCGGCGCGCTGGAGCCCTTCATCGGCGGCCCGCCGGGGATGCTGGCGCCGCGGGTGCGGCTGGAGGGTCCGCCTGTGGTGCTCGCCGCCACCGCCATCCAGCCGACGGCGATGGCGGTGCATGAGCTGGCGACGAACGCCACCAAATACGGCGCGCTGTCCAGCGCCGAGGGGCAGTTGTGGGTGGCGTGGCGGCAGGAGGGCGGCTGGCTGCACCTGACCTGGACCGAATCCGGCGGCCCGCCCGCCCCGGCCCCGCCGGCCCGACGCGGCTTCGGCTCCCGCGTCGTGGACACCACCGTTCGTTCGCAGCTCGGCGGGCAGGTGGCTTGGCATTGGGCGGCGGATGGGCTCGCCGTGGAGCTCGCCCTGCCCGCCGCGCGCGTGCTGGTGCGGGCACAGCCGGCCCTTGGTGGAAACGAAACCGTCATACGTTCGTAAAGATACGGCTGTAGGGTCCGGCTTCCTTTCAAGGGGAGTGCCCATGTCGCAGCAGGTGCCTGGCGAGCCGGAGCGGCCATGGCTCGAGCTGGAGCTCGAGGATGATTTCGACGAGGAGCTGGAGCAGGAGGTGGATGACGCGCGCATCCCCCCGGCGCTGCGCGAGCTGCTGGCACGCCGGCAGAAGAGCACCATCGCCCGCAGCCTGTACTTCTCCGAGCTGCTGCGCCTGCAGTCGGAGCTGGTGAAGCTGCAGGACTGGGTGCAGCACCGGAAGCTGAAGCTGGTGGTGCTGTTCGAGGGGCGCGACTCCGCCGGCAAGGGCGGCGTCATCAAGCGCATCACCCAGCGGGTGAACCCGCGCACCTGCCGCGTCGTCGCGCTGCCGGCGCCATCCGACCGCGAGCGCACGCAATGGTACTTCCAGCGCTACGTGCCGCACCTGCCGGCGGCCGGCGAAATGGTCCTGTTCGACCGCAGCTGGTACAACCGCGCCGGCGTCGAGCGCGTGATGGGTTTCGCCGGCGAGCAGCAGGTGGAGGAATTCTTCCGCGACGTGCCGGCGTTCGAGCGCATGCTGGTGCGGTCCGGCATCATCCTGGTGAAGTACTGGTTCTCCATCACGGATGAGGAGCAGCAGCTGCGCTTCCTGATGCGCATCCACGACCCGATCAAGCAGTGGAAGCTCTCGCCCATGGACCTGCAATCCCGCGTGCGGTGGGAGCAGTACACCAAGGCGAAGGAGGAGATGTTCGAGCGGACGAACATCCCCGAGGCGCCGTGGCACATCGTCGAGGGCAATGACAAGAAGCGCGCGCGGCTGAACTGCATCGCGCATCTGCTGTCCAAGGTGCCCTACGAGGAGGTGCCGCACGAGCCGGTGACGCTGCCGGAGCGCGTGTTCAACCCGGATTATGAGCGCCGCACGCTGCCGATCGAGCTCTACGTGCCGGAACGCTACTGAAGGACCGCGCCGGCTGCCAGCGCCTCGGCGTCGGCGCCGGCCGGCAGCCGTATCGGGCAGGCGGGGTCGGTCGCCGCGCGCCAGACGGCTTCGGCGACCGCCGCCGCGCGGGTGACCAGCGTGCCGCGCTGCCACCCGGCGAAGACCGCCTGCGCCAGGGCGGCATAGGATTCCGGGATCCCGCCCTCGCTGCGGGCCCGCGCCGCTGCGCCGAAGCCGGTTTCCGGCGCGCGGCCCGGCAGCACCAGGCGTACCCGCACATCGAAGGGCGCGAGCTCCTCCGCCAGGCAGTCGCTGAAGGCATTCATGGCCGCCTTGCTGGCGGTGTAGGCGGAGAGCAGGGGCAGCGGCACCAGGGTGACGCTGGAGCTGACATTGACGATGACGCCGCCGCGCCGCTGCCGGAAGTGCGGCAGCAGGGCCTGCGTCATCGCCATGCTGCCAAAGCTGTTGGTTTCGAAGAGGCTGCGCACGCTTGCCATCGGCACCGCCTCCAGCGCGCCCAGAAGGCCGATTCCGGCATTGTTCACCAGCACATCGACGGGCCCTGCCACCGCCACGGCGCGGGCGATGCTCTCCGCCACGGTCACGTCCAGCGGGACGATCCGCAGGTGGTCGGACCGGGGCAGGACATCCGCCCGCGGGTCGCGCATGCCGGCGACGACGCGCCAGTTCCGCTCGAGGAAGGTGCGGGCGATCTCCCGGCCGAAGCCGGAGGAGCAGCCGGTGACGAGGATGGTCTTCATGAGGGATCCTGCCGAGGGGTGCGGCCGGAGATAGCGGGCGGGTCTCGGACTCTCTATGGTTCAGAATCCGTATTTCATTCGTGATGATCCAGACATGTCTGACCCGCTGGCCCAGATCGTCGGCCTCCTCCGCCCCGGCCCCGCCTTCTCCAAGGCGGTGGAGGGGCGCGGTGCCTGGCGCGTCAGCCGCGCCGAGGCCGGGCGGCCCTTCTACTGCGCGGTGATCGAGGGAGGCTGCCGCCTGGCCGCCGGCGGGCCTGGGGCGGTCACGCTCGGCGCGGGCGACTTCGTGCTGATCCCCGCGGCGCAGGACTTCGTGGTTTCCAGCCTGGACCCCGCCGCGGCGGGGGCGGCCGAGACGGTGCCGCGGGAAGTGAGGCCGGGCCTGTTCCGCCTGGGCGCGCCCGGCGGCGCGCCGGAGGTGCGGATGCTGGTGGGCTATTGCGTGTTCGGCACGCCCGACGCCGCGCTACTCGTCTCGCTGCTGCCGCAATGCGTGATCGCGCGGGGGGCGCGGCGGCTGACCAGCCTCGTGGACATGCTGGAGGAGGAGGCGCGCCAGTCCCGGCCGGGGCGGGATGTCGTGCTGGCACGGCTGCTCGAGGTGCTGTTGATCGAGGCGCTCCGGACCCTTGGCGCACCGTCCGCCACGCCGGGCCTGTTGCGCGGCCTGGCCGATGAGCGCCTTTCCATCGCCCTGCGTCGGATGCATGCGGCCCCGGCCGCACCCTGGACGGTGGCGCGGCTGGCGCAGGAGGCGGGGTTGTCACGCTCGGCCTTCTTCGAGCGCTTTCACCGGGAGGTGGGGCTGGCGCCGATGGCCTATCTTGTCCGATGGCGGATGGCGCTGGCGAAGGATCTGCTGCGCCGCGACAAGGCCGGCGTGGCCGAGGTCGCGGCCCGCGTCGGCTATGGCTCCGCGAGCGCCTTCAGCGTCGCCTTCGCACGCCAGACCGGGACGCCGCCTGTCGCCTATGCGCGGCAGGATGGTCCGGGGTGAACGAGGCCCGTCGCGGGGGAAGCGGGGTGGGGGCCATCGGCCTGGGGCCGTTTGGCTGGGGGACCTGGATTCGAACCAAGACTGCCCGAGTCAGAGTCGGGAGTTCTACCGTTAAACTATCCCCCACCGAGGCGACGGCGCCTGGGGCACCGATCGTCGGGAGCGGCGAACTAGCATGCGTTTTTCGGGCAGGCAACACAGGGCCGCGCAAAATGCCTTGCCCGCCGAACACGCCCGCCGGATCATGCTGGCCTGCCCCCGGGAGAGCCCGCCGCACGCCGGTGGCAACCCCCGGACAAGACTTGGTTTTGCCCGCCCGCCCCGCCATCTGTGGGAAGCCATGCCCGACGACGCGCCCCTCCCCCTCTGCCAGGCCGACCGGCCCGCCCGCGCCCCGGGCGGCGCGGCGGCCGATCGACCGGCGCTGGGCGCGGTCCAGGCGGCGGGCTGCGCGCCGCGCGCGGCGGGGTGGCAGCCCAGCCCGGCCTCCGGCGCCTATGCCGCGCTCGACCTCGGCACCAACAACTGCCGGCTGCTGCTGGGCACGCCCAGCGGCCCGGGCGGCTTCCGGGTGATCGACAGCTTCAGCCGCATCGTCCGGCTCGGCGAAGGCCTGGGCGCCACCGGCCAATTGTCCGAGGCGGCGATGGACCGCGCCCTGGCCGCGCTGCACGCCTGCGCGCAGAAGCTGGTGCGCCGCCCGGTGCGGGCCCTGCAGGCGGTGGCCACCGAGGCCTGCCGCCGCGCCGGCAACGGCCCCACCTTCCTCGCCCGTGTCGAGGCCGAGACCGGCCTGCGCCTGCGCATCATCACGGCGCGGGAGGAGGCCGAGCTGGCGATGGAATCCTGCGCCCCGCTGCTGGAGCCCGGGGACCGCCGCGCCATCCTGTTCGACATCGGCGGCGGCTCCACCGAAATCGCCTGGATCCGCATCCAGCCGGGCCGCCAGGTGCCGGAGCTGATCGGCACCATCTCCGTCCCCGTCGGCGTCGTCACCCTGTCCGAGCGGTGCGGCCCCTCCTGCTTCACCGAGGCCGGCTTCCACGCGGTGGTGGACGAGGTGGCGGCGCGCCTGCGCGGCTTCGATGCGGTGCATTGCATCGGCCAGGAAATCCGCGCCGGCGGGGTGCGGCTGATGGGCACCTCCGGCACCGTCACAACGCTGGCCGGCGTCGCCATGGCGCTGCCGCGCTACCGCCGCCTGCTGGTCGATGGCCAGATCCTGGAATCCTGCGATGCCGACCAGGCGCTGGGGGACCTGTTCGCGCTGGGCCGGGACGGGCTGGCGGCGCACCCCTGTGTCGGGCCGGACCGGGTGGATTTCGTGCTGCCCGGCTGCGCCGTCTACGCCGCCATCCGCAGGGTCTGGCCGGTGCCGCGGCTGACGGTGGCCGATCGCGGGCTGCGGGAGGGCATCCTGCTGCGCCAGATGCGGCTGGACCGCCAGGCCGGCCCGCGCCGGCCGCCGCGCTCCTGGCAGGGCTGCGCCTGAGCGCCGCCGTCCCATCCGCGGTGGCACGGTCTCGTCCGGTTTCGGCCCGGCCCGAAAATGGCGGAAGCTGCGCCGGCGCATTTTCCGAGTCGCCAGGCGTTTCCGCCTGACTTGAAAATGCTCTAAGGCCCCGCCCATGGCCAAACCCCCTGCCCGTCCACCCACCCGCCAGCTCGCCGACCGCCTGCGCTCCGCCAAGGGCCGCACCATCGGCAGCCAGCGCTGGCTGGAACGCCAGCTCAACGACCCCTACGTCAAGGAAGCCAAGGCCCGGGGCCTGCGCTCCCGCGCCGCCTTCAAGCTGGAACAGATGGATGACCGCTACCACCTGCTGAAGCCGGGCACGCGCGTGGTCGATTTGGGCGCGGCGCCCGGCGGCTGGACGCAGGTGGCGCTGGCGCGTGGCGCCGGCCGGGTGGTGGGGATCGACCTGCTGGTGGTGGACCAGATACCCGGCGCCGTCATGATCCAGGGCGATTTTCAGGATGCGGAAGCCGAGCATCGCGTGCTGGCGGCACTGGACGGCCAGGCGGACCTGGTGATGTCGGACATGGCGCCCAACACCACCGGCCACAACGCCACCGACCATCTGCGCATCATGGCCCTGGCCGAGATCGCGCTGGACTTCGCCGGCCGCGTGCTGGCGCCGGGCGGCGGATTCGTCGCCAAGGTGCTGGCCGGCGGGTCCGAGAAGGACTTCCTCGCCACCCTGAAGCGGGATTTCGTCGCCGTCCGCCACGCCAAGCCGCCGGCCAGCCGCAAGGACAGCGCGGAGCTCTATGTCGTCGCCACCGGCTTTCGCGGGGCAGCCCGGGGCAACTGACACGTCTCTGCTATGGACGCGCCCCCCGGGAGCGGTGTAGGCGGGGCCGCCAAGGTTGCGGAAAGAGGTTCCCGCCATGGCGCCCCCAGATACAAGCACGCCCACGCCGATCAGCCCCGGCCCCGCCAGGGTCGACCGCGAGGCGGCCTTCCGCGCACGGTTCGAGGAGGCCTACGCCTTCGACGACGTGCTGCTGGTTCCCGCCTACTCCACCGTCCTGCCCGCGGAGACGGACACCCGCACCCGCCTGACGCGGGAGATTTCACTGAACATCCCGCTGATCGCCGCCGCCATGGACACGGTGACGGAGGCCAACATGGCCATCGCCATGGCCCAGGCCGGCGGAATCGGGGTGATCCACAAGAATCTCAGCCCGGAGGACCAGGCGGCGCAGGTCCGCCAGGTGAAGAAGTTCGAATCCGGCATGGTGGTGAACCCGCTGACCATCCACCCGGACCAGACGCTGGCCGAGGTTCGCGCCCTGCAGGAAAACCACCGCATCAGCGGCATCCCGGTGGTGGAACGCGATTCGGGCCGGCTGGTCGGCATCATCACCAACCGCGACGTGCGCTTCGCCACGGACCCGAACCTGCGGGTCTATGAGCTGATGACGCGGGAGGGGCTGGTGACGGCGGATGCCGACGTCACCAAGGACAAGGCGCGGGAGCTGCTGCACAAGCACCGCATCGAGAAGCTGCTGGTGGTGGACGAGGCCTATCGCTGCGTCGGCCTGATCACCGTGAAGGACATGGACAAGGCGCAGGCCAATCCCAGCGCGGTGAAGGACCCGATGGGCCGGCTGCGCACCGCGGCGGCGATCGGCGTCGGGGATGATGGCTTCCACCGCGCCGGATTGCTGGTGGCGGCGGAGATCGATGTCATCGTCGTCGACACCGCGCATGGCCATTCCGGCGGCGTGCTGCGGGCGGTGGAGCGCATCAAGAAACTGTCCAACTCGGTGCAGATCATCGCCGGCAACGTCGCCACGCCCGAAGGCGCGCTGGCGCTGATCGAGGCCGGGGCCGATGCGGTGAAGATCGGCATCGGCCCGGGCTCCATCTGCACCACCCGCATCGTCGCCGGCGTCGGCGTGCCGCAGCTGACCGCGGTGATGGAAAGCGCCGCCGCCTGCCGCGAGCGCGGCGTGCCGGCGATCGCCGATGGCGGCATCCGCTCCTCCGGCGATGTCGCGAAGGCCATCGCGGCCGGCGCCGATTGCGTGATGATGGGCAGCGTCTTCGCCGGCACGGACGAGGCGCCGGGCGAGGTGTTCCTCTACCAGGGCCGGTCCTACAAATCCTATCGCGGCATGGGCAGCCTCGGCGCCATGGCGCGGGGTTCGGCGGATCGCTACTTCCAGGCCGAGGTGGCGGACAAGCTGAAGCTGGTGCCGGAAGGCGTCGAGGGCCGTGTCGGCTACAAGGGCCCGGTCGGCACGGTGATCCACCAGATGGTCGGCGGCCTGCGCGCCGCCATGGGCTATACCGGCGCCGCCACCATCGCCGACCTTCAGACGCGGGCGAAATTCCGCCGCATCACCAATGCCGGCCTGCGGGAGAGCCATGTGCACGACGTGGCGGTGACGCGGGAAGCGCCGAACTACCGGCTGGAGGGGTAGCCGCCAGGCGGGGCAGCCCCCCTCATCCAACCCTCTCCCCCGACGGGGGGGAGAGGGGCCCTTGCCGGCCGGGGGATCAGCGGCGCGGCGGGATCTCGGAAATGCGCAGGGTCGCGCGCTGCGGCGTGGTGCGGTCGAAGGTGCCGATCCAGATGTTGTAGTTGCCGCTCTGCGGGCGGGTGATGACGATGCCCGGGTTCACCCCGTCCAGATCGTCGTTGCAGATCCAGTTGCCGGCGGCGTCGTTCATCACCAGCGTGGTATCCACCCCGGCCACCACCGAGATGTACAGCGGATACTGGCCGGAGGTGTAGTTCAGGTCCACGTCCGGCTTGGAGAAGTCGATCCAGCCGGCGCAATCCGGACCAAGGCCCGTTGCCTCCCCATCCCCGCCGGCTTCCACCGCCACCTCGCGCGGGTCGGGCTCGAAGCCGGCCTGCAGCGTCACCGTCTCGTAGCGTGGCTCGGCGCGCCAATTCGGCTGCTGCTGCTGCTGCGGCGCCTTCTGCGCCAGGGCGCCGCCGGCCGAAAGCGCCAGGACCACGCCGGCCGCGAGAACGGATCTGAACATCTGCGCCAATTCCCTTTCCGCCCCGCCGGATGCGGGGCCAGCGGGCAGAGTAGCGGAACACGGTTTCGCGCCCATGGCGCGGGCGGGGGCTGACGCAAAAATCATCTTTTCGCCCGAATCCCGCGCGCCGCCCCGCGCGCTGCTTGCGGCGCCCCCCGCAAGGGGCGAGCATCGCCGCGGATGCCTGCACCCCGAGGACCCGCCCTGCCCGATCCCGCGCCCCGAGGCCCGCTCCTCGCCATTGCCGCGCGGCGCCGCTATAGGCCCGGCGCCGCCCGGGCCGTCCGCGCCCCGGCACCTCCCCCTTTCCGCCTGTCGCCCGGCAGCCCAGCGCGCGGCCGGCCCGGATGACCGCATGACCCCCGCCGCCCGCCTCTCCGCCGCCATCGACCTGCTCGCCGCCGTGGAGGCCTCGCCCCGGCGGCCGGCCGATGCCATCGCCAATGATTTCTTCCGCGCCCGCCGCTACATCGGCGGCTCGGACCGCCGCAACGTCTCGGAGCGCGCCTGGGGGGCGATCCGCCAGCGGCTGCGCCTCGCCTGGCATTTCGCCGAGCTGGGGGTGGAGAACCCGCCCGCCCGCCTGCTGCTGGCCGGCCACCTGCTGCTGGCCGAGGGCTGGAGCGTGGATGGGGTGGACCAGAACTTCTCCGGCGAGCGCTTCGCCGCCAGCCCGCTGACGGAGGCGGAGCGCGACCTGCTGGGCAAGCTGGCCGGAAGGCCGCTGGTGCTGCCGCGCATGCCGGAAGGGCCGCGGCTGAACCTGCCGGACTGGGCGCTGCCCGGCCTGCGCAGCCGCTTCGGCGAGAGCCTGGCGGCGGAGGCCGCGGCCATGGAAGCCGCCGCGCCGCTCGACCTGCGCGCCAACCTGCTGAAGGTGGACCGCGAGGGCGCCCTGGCGGCACTGGCGGCGGAGGGCATCCCGGCCACGCCAACGCCGCTGTCGCCCTGGGGCCTGCGGATCGCCGACCGCCGCCCGGTCAGCGCCACCAAGCCCTTTCTGGAGGGGCTGATCGAGGTGCAGGACGAGGGCAGCCAGCTGATCGCCCTGGTGACCGATGCGCGGCCCGGCATGCGGGTGGCGGATTTCTGCGCCGGCGCCGCCGGCAAGACCCTGGCGCTGGCCGCCACCATGGGCAATCGCGGCCACATCGTCGCCTGCGACACCTCCGCCAGCCGGCTGGAAGGCGCCGGCCGCCGGCTGCGCCGCGCCGATGTGCACAATTCCGAGCGCCATCTGCTGACCAGTGGCGACAAGTGGCGCAAGCGCAACTCGCAGAAATTCGACCGGGTGCTGGTGGATGCGCCCTGCACCGGCACCGGCACCTGGCGCCGCAACCCGGATGCCCGCATCCGCACCAATGCGCGCGACCTGGCAGAGCTGGTGCTGAAGCAGGCGATGATCCTGGAGGATGCATCGGAATTGGTGCGTCCGGGCGGAAGGCTGGTCTACGCTACCTGTTCGCTCCTGCCGGAGGAGGACGAGATGCAGATGGCGGCCTTCCTGGAACGCCACGAAGACTTCGAAGCGCTGCCCCTGCCCGGGTTGTGGGCCGAATTGCGGCCCGGCCTGGCCGCGCCGGGCGATGGCCCCTGGATGGCGCTCTCGCCCGCCCGCCATGGCACGGATGGCTTCTTCGCCGCCGTGCTGCAACGGCGCCCGACATGATCTCCATCCGCCGCGCCCGGCCGGGCGATGCCGCCGCCATCGCGGCGGTGCATGTGGCGGCCTGGCGCAGCGCCTATGCCGGCATCCTGGGGGAACGCTACCTGGCCGAGCTCTCCGAGCCGCGGCTGGCGCATTTCTACCACCGCGCCATCCTGGACCGCCGCGAGGGCCATGCCGTCTTCGTCGCCACCGCCCCGGCGGAGGAAGCGCCGGCGCAGGTGGTGGGCTTCGCCTCCGGCGGCCGGGCACGGCGCCGCGGCCTGGCGGAAGGCGAGGTGGAAACGCTCTATGTGCTGGATGATTTCCGCGAGCGCGGCTGCGGCAGGCGGCTGATGCGGGCGATGGCGGCGCATCTGCGGGCCATCGGCTGCAATTCCGCCATGGCCTGGGTGCTGGCGGACAATCCCAGCCGCTTCTTCTACCGCCACCTGGGCGGTCGCCCGGCGATGCAGGAAGGCATCCGCGTCGCCGGCCAGTCGGTGGACCAGCTGGCCCTGCTGTGGGACCCGATCGACACGCTGCTGGCGGCCACCGCCCCGGTGCCGGAAGGCCGGCTGCGCGAGGGCGGCTGAAGGCTGCGCCTATCGGCGCGACAGGATCAGCCCGCGTTCCGCACCCCCCGCCCGGCCGATAGGCTTGCCCCATCGAAACGCCCCATGAGGAGGCAGAGATGGCAAGCACCGCGACGAGGATCCTGGACCGCGACCTGGCCCGCGTGGCCGGTGGCACCTTCACCGACCGCTTCGGCACCGAAGGTGCCGACCACATCAACACCGGCGACGGCATGGACAAGGTGTTCGGCGCCGGCGGCAACGACACCATCGCGACGGCCGGCGGCCAGGACGAGGTGCATGCCGGGTCGGGCAACGACATCGTCGATGCCGGCGCGGGCGAGGACAAGGTGTTCGGTGGCGCAGGCCACGACGTGCTGGCCGGCGGCAGCGGCACCGACGAGTTGTTCGGCGAGGATGGCGACGACCATCTGCGCGGCGGCGCCGGCCATGGCGACAAGGTCTTCGGCGGCGAGGGCAACGACACGATGTGGTGGCAGGCCGGCGACGGCAATGACGAGCTGCATGGCGGCAACGGCCAGGACAACGTGATGCTGCAGGGGCTGAGCCTGCAGCAGGTGCTGGACGGGCTGCAGCTGTACCAGGGCGGCAACTACAGCATCAGCGGCAACGCCATCGTCTTCGACGGCCCGGTGAACGGGCAGTTCATGGTGAACGGGGAGCTGGTGAAGTTCTTCGGCATCGAGCAGATCACCATCGCTGGCTGACCATCCCAGCCCCGGGCCCAAGGCCAGCATGGTGCGGCGGCCGCCCCTCCCCCCGGGGCGGCCGCCACCCCCCCCTTCCCCCGATCCGCGGTGGAGCGCGGGACCGCCGCGCGGCCTCGCGAATCCCTTGTCGCGCTGGCCGGCCTGTGCTGTTAGGCGCCATGACACACGCCGCCCCCGATGCCGCCACCGCCCCCCTGGCGCAGCATCACGACCGCATCCTGATCCTCGATTTCGGCAGCCAGGTGACGCAGCTCATCGCGCGCCGCCTGCGGGAATCGGGCGTCTATTGCGAGGTCTGGCCGTTCAACGCGGCGCCCGAGGCGCGCATCCGCGGCTTCGCGCCCCGCGGCATCATCCTCTCCGGCGGCCCGGCCAGCGTGACGGAGGCCGAGAGCCCCCGCGCGCCGGAGGTGGTGTTCGGCATGGGCCTGCCCATCCTCGGCATCTGCTACGGCCAGCAGGTGATGGCGCACCAGCTCGGCGGCACGGTGGAGGGCGGGCATCTGCGCGAATTCGGCCGCGCCCATATCGACGTGACCGGCGACTGCGCCATCACCCAGGGCGTCTGGTCCCGCGGCGCCCGGGAACAGGTGTGGATGAGCCATGGCGACCGCATCACGAAGCTGCCCGAGGGGTTCCGGGTGGTCGCCGCCAGCGAAGGGGCACCCTTCGCCGTCATCGCCAATGACGAACGCCGCTACTACGGCACCATGTTCCACCCCGAAGTGGTGCACACCCCGCATGGCGCGGCGCTGCTGCGCAACTTCACGCACATCGTCTGCGGCTGCACCGGCGACTGGACCATGGGCGCCTTCCGCGCCGAGATGATCGAGAAGATCCGCGCCCAGGTGGGTTCCGGCCGCGTGGTCTGCGGGCTTTCCGGCGGCGTCGATTCCTCGGTCGCCGCGGTGCTGCTGCATGAGGCGATCGGCGACCAGCTGACCTGCATCTATGTCGATCACGGGCTGATGCGGGCCAATGAATCGGAACAGGTGGTCGCCACCTTCCGCGACCGCTTCAACATCAAGCTGGTGCATCGCGACGCCTCCGACCTGTTCCTCGGCCAGCTCTCCGGCGTCACCGACCCGGAGCGCAAGCGCAAGACCATCGGCCGGCTGTTCATCGAGGTGTTCGAGGAGGAGCAGACGAAGATCGGCGGCGCCGACTTCCTGGCCCAGGGCACGCTGTACCCGGACGTGATCGAGAGCGTCTCCGCCACCGGCGGCCCGAGCGTCACCATCAAGTCGCACCACAATGTCGGCGGCCTGCCGGAAGGCATGCGCATGAAGCTGGTGGAGCCGCTGCGCGACCTGTTCAAGGACGAGGTCCGCGTGCTCGGCCGCGAACTCGGCATCCCGGAGGCCATCGTCGGCCGCCACCCCTTCCCCGGCCCGGGGCTGGCCATCCGCATCCCCGGCGAGGTGACGAAAGAGAAGGCGGACATCCTGCGCCACGCGGACAGCATCTACCTGGAGGAGATCCGCAACGCCGGGCTCTACGACGCCATCTGGCAGGCCTTCGCGGTGCTGCTGCCGGTACGGACCGTGGGCGTGATGGGCGACGGCCGCACCTACGATTCCGCCTGCGCGCTGCGCGCGGTGACCAGCACGGATGGCATGACGGCGGATGTCTACCCCTTCAGCATGGAATTCCTGACGCGCGTCGCCGGCCGCATCGTGAACGAGGTGCGCGGCATCAACCGCGTGACCTACGACATCACCAGCAAGCCGCCGGGCACGATCGAGTGGGAATGAGGACGCGGTCGCTCAACCGCCGCGCTGCGCCGCGGTCCAGGGATCGATCGCCGCGACCCCCACGGCGGTGACGGCGCGCGCGTCGCGGAGACCGCCCCTCGCAGCGCCAGTAGGCGACCTCGGAGGCGACCGTTGACAGGGGCAGCCTATCCGGCGGCGGTAGGCGACTCCCCCAGGTTCGGCGGCGACTTGGCCCAGGGATAGCCGACCCGGGCGCGTGCGAAGCCATAGGCGAACAGCGCGCGCATATAGGCCTGGTCGAAGGGCGTGGCGGATTCGCCCGTGAAATCCGGCTCGATATAGGCAAGGTTGAAGTCCACCTCGTCCTGCCTGGAGCGGCCCCCAATTCGACCGGACAGGCGGCGCAACCGTGAGGGCCTGGGCGTAAGCCTAGGCGTGCGCCTATGTCGAAGCCCATCGAGCGCGTTGAAA
>NZ_JAAVNE010000053.1 GCF_012103215.1 Falsiroseomonas selenitidurans | reverse complement strand
CGTCGATGAAGCCGGCATCGGCGATGGCGACGCTGCGCGCCACCGCCGCCGGCGGATGCGGGGCGCACGCGGCCAGTGCCAGCCCATCGGCCCAGGCCAGGCGCGGCACGGCGGCGGGCGCTTCCGTGGCGGGCCAGAGCGTCAGCGCGCAATCGGCCAGCGGCGGCGCCGCGGGCTCCAGCGCCATCGCCGCCGCCAGCATGTCCCACAGCCGGGTGAAGGCGGCGCGCGCCGGGCCGAGTTCCGGCTGCAGCACTAGTTCCGGCCGCAGCCCGTCGCGCAGCGCCACCCGGCAGGGCAGCCCGGCCAGGCCGCGGAAGACCGCCGGCAGCGTCACCTCGACGCTGCCACTGCCCTTCCCGGCGGAGCGGATGCTGCGCGTGCCGAATTCCATGCCCGCCCTGGCCTTCTGCCGAAGCGGGGCGCGACGATCGCGGCCCCTAGCAGCATGGCTAGCAGCGCAGGGGTTTCGCCTTCGTGAAGAACGCCGCTGTGGCATGCTGCCGGAAGGCGCAAGGCGGAATCCTGAACATTCCCGCAATCTCCGACCAGCATTCGCGCATCTGCCGCATCCTGCGCACCATCGCAACGAAGGCTTAAGCCCCTCGCCGCCACAGTGTCGGCGCGGCGGTTCCACCCAGAAGTGGGTCCGGGCGCACCGGTGCGACGTCATGCGACACGCACCTCACGCAGCCGAGGAGGGAGTGCTGCCCATGGCAAGCATCCGAGCACATATCTGGAACGGACGGCCGGCACCCTGCGAGCATGACGACCTGCCCATCGCCCGCATCGGAACCGTTCAGCCGCATGGCGTGATGATGGTGGTGGTGCCGGAGACCGGCCTCGTCGAGCATGTCAGCGCCAATGTGGAGGAGATCCTCGGCGTGCCGGCACCGGCGGTGCTGGGCCACGCCCCCACCGTCGCCTTCCGCGATGCCGAGAGCCTGGCACGGATCGCCGAGATCCTTCGCCCCGGCCGCCGCTACTTCGACAATCCGACGCCGCTGGTCGCCAACGGAAGGCGCTTCGAGGCGATCTGCCACCTGCGCCAGGGGCGGCTGTTCCTCGAGATCGAGCCGTATGTGGATGCGGCGCACGACTACCAGACGATGGTGGCCACCGCGCTCGACGCCATCGCCCGGCAGACCACCGTGCAGGGGCTCTATGAGGCCGCGGCGCGGATGATGAACTTCGTCACGCAGTACGACCGCGTGAAGCTGTACCGCTTCCTCGCGCATGGCCACGGCGTCGTGGTCGGGGAGTTCCACGCGCCGGACAGCAAGCTGCCGGCTTCCTTCCTCGGCTACCACTTCGCCGCCTCCGACGTGCCGGAAGCGGCGAAGGAGATCCTGCGCACCGGCAAGACGCGGCAGAAGCCGACGCAGCGCGGCTCCGTCCCGCTGCTGACGCTGGGCGCCGGCGGCGAGGCGGTGCCCAGCGGCGATGCGGTGGACATGACCGATTGCTGGCTGCGCGGCATCCACCCCTGCGACAACGGCTACAACCGCAACCTCGGCGTGGGCAGCAACATCATCTTCCCGGTCTGCATCGACAACACGGTGTGGGGCCTGTTCGTCGTGCACAATCGCGACGAGAAGTTCCTGAACTACGACAGCCGCGTGGTGATCGAGCAGCTCTCGATGATGTTCGCCAGCCGGCTGATCGAGCTGGAGGCGGTGGAAGCCCGCATCGCCGAACGCCAGCGGCTGAGCCAGGCGATGGTGGCGACGGTGGAAGGCAGCCAGACCATGCTGGCCGCCATGGCGGCGATGCGCGGGGAGCCGGTGGGCAGCGCCCGTCTGCATGCGATGCATGCCGTCTCCCGCCATGTGGCGGCGCTGGCGCCGACCTATGTCTCCATCAACGGCGTGGAGGTGGCGACCGCCGGGCGGGCGGAGGATCGCTTCGCCTCGGAATTGCTGCGGCTGGCGGATGCGGATGGCGCGGCCGTCATCCGCTCCGGCCCCGCCGGGCATGTGCATCTGGTGGGATCGACGCCGGATGCGCTGACGGTGCGCGGCATCGCGGCGATGTTCGGCAACCGCCTGCCGCCGCTCGACAGTTCCGAATGGCGCGTCTTCGCCACCGATGCGCTGGGCGACTTCGCCCCGATCGGGCCTGACCTGCGGGCGCTGGCCAGCGGCGTGCTGGCGGCGCCCATCGGCAGCCGCGGCGACATGATCCTGTGGTTCCGGCGCGAGCGCGTGGTGGACGCCACCTGGGCCGGTCGCCCGCCTTCCACGGCGGAGCTGAACAGCGAGATGATGTTCCGCCCGCGCGCCGACTTCGCCGCGCATCGCGCGCCGCTGGCCGGGGCGGCGCGGGCCTGGCTTGACCAGGAGGTGCTGCTGGCCGCGCAATTCGCCAGCGCCATCGGCGATGTCTGGCAGCGCGCGCAGCGCGGTGTCGCCACCGCCACGCCGGCCACCGAACTGCCGGGCGATCCGGTGGTGGTGGACCAGCGGGCCGATGCCGACCACCCGGTCTCCCGCACCGCGGGCAGCCTGGCGGTCGCCCTGCCTTCAGCGGCGGCCAGCCGCTGGAACTCCGTGGCCTGAGGGGGCGATAGCCATGTCGATCAATGTCTCGATCCAGGCCCAGGGCGCCCAGGCCTCGGTCACCCTGCGCGGCGTGCTGGACAGCATGAGCCAGGCGACGCTGAAGCAGCAACTGGAGCCGGTGCTGGCGAATGCCGGCGTCACGCAGATCCGGCTCGACTTCTCTGGCGTGCAGAGCATGGAGGCCGCCAGCGCCGGCATGCTGATGATGCTGACCCACACGGCGAAGTCGCGCAACAAGACGGTCGGGATCGTCAACGCCAACCCCGCCGTGCTGTCGCTGATGCACAAGGCCAATCTGGGCAAGGTCATCCAGATCCAGTAGCCGGAGGAAAGCGTGTGATGAGTGGCACGGACGTCGTGCAGGATGGCGGGGCAAAAGCCCCGCCGAACGACCGCCGCGGCCTGCCGCGCGCGGAGGGCGAGAAGGATTTGAGCCGGCTCGACTTCCTCTCCGCGCGCGTGCTGGACGAATGCGAGGTGATCCGCGCGGCGGGCGGCAAGCTGTCCAACACCCTCGAAGGCACGATGATGGAGGCCTGCTCGCTTTCCGTCAGCGCGGCCGAGACCTCGGACTTCCTGCAGCGTTCGCAGCAGGCCGGCGAGGCGCTGCTGGCGGCGACGCGGGAGATGACGGGGCTGACGGACGCGGCGCGCCGGCAATCGGCGGAGGCGCAGACCCGTGCGGCGGATGGCGCCGGCTCGATCGAGGCCCTGGTCGGCACCTTCGCCACCATCGGCGATTTCCTGCGCGGCATCACCCGCATCTCGCAGCAGACCAACCTGCTGTCGCTGAATGCGCGGATCGAGGCGACGCGGGCCGGGCAGCATGGCGCCGGCTTCGCGGTGATCGCGCAGGAGGTGAAGGTGCTGGCCGGGGAGGCCGGGACGCTCAGCGCCAATATCGAGACCCGGCTGCGCGACCTGGTTGCCGCCACGCGCGGCGTGCAGGCGAATTTCAGCGCCATCGTGGAAGCGGTGCACGGCGCGACCGCGACGCTGGCCGACCTGCTGGCACGGCAGCGCATGCTGGCGGAACAGATCGGCGATGGCTGCCAGCAGACGGTGGAAGCGGCCGGCATGATGTCCGGCGTGAACGACACGATCAACCGCATGCAGGCCGCGATCAGCGAGACCGGCGAGGCCTATGTGCAGCTCACCCGTTCGCTGGATACGCTGACCGTCTCGGCGGAAGGCGTGGTGCGCAACCGGGAAGGTCTGCTGACGGCGCAGATCGAGACGCAGAAGGCGCTGGCATGATGTCGATGGCGGTGGCGGAACGGCTTGCGCCCCGGCCCGAGGCGGCGGCCGAGACCTCGCTGGCGGCGCGTCTGCGGCGGGAGACGCGCGACCTGCATGACCGGATCGAGGCCAACCACCGCTTCGCCCGGCTGATGGCGCCGGACCTGACGCGCGGGGAGTATCGCGGCCTGGTCGCCCGGCTGCATGGCCACCATGCGCCGCTGGAGGAGGCCCTGCTGCCGCTGCTGCCGGCGGCCTTCCAGCCGGAGCGCCGCCTGCCGCGGCGCGCGCTGCTGCGGGCCGACCTGCGCGCGCTGGGGCTGGCGGAGGCGGCGATCGACGCCCTGCCGCAATGCCAGGCCTATCGGTTCCGCACCCCGGCACAGGCGCTGGGCGCGCTGTATGTGCTGGAGGGTGCGGGGCTGGGCGGGCAGGTGATCGCGCGCCACCTGGCGGCCACGCTGCGCCTCGGCCCGGAGGAGGGCACTGCCGCGCTGGTGCCGCATGGTGCGGAAACGGGCGCGCTGTGGCGGCAGTTCCGCCTGGCGCTGGACGGGGCAGCGGTGGAGGCGGCGGCGGTGGTGGAAGCGGCGCGCTTCACCTTCACGACGCTGGACCGCTGGATGGCAGAGGGCTGAGCCGGCCGGCCATGACGCTGATCCGCCGCCTGGACGAGACGGCGCAGGCGCTGGCCGAGGCGCTGCCCGGCGCCGCGGGCGCCCGCATCCTGCCGGTGCCGGACTGGTTGCAGCGCGCCGGTCAGGAGGGCACGCTGCGGCGGCCCCTCGCCTGGCGCAACACCGTGCTCGCCACCGCGACGCTGCGCCGGCTGCATGTCGAATACTTCGCCATTCCGGGGGAGATCGCGGTGCTGCATGTCTGCGCCTTCCCGCATCTGGACCGCGCCCTGCCGATCTTCGGCTTCGACGTGATCGCCGGGCGCGACCGCGCCACCGGCTGCTTCCTGGACCTGTCGCCCAGCGTGCCGGAGGCGGAGGCGATGGTCGCCGCCTGGGGCGGGCGGGCAGCGGCGCGGCTGCCGTCGCTCGGCCTGCAGCGCAGCCTGCCGGAGTGGACCGCCATCTTCTCGCCGCAGGCGGTGGCGGTGCGCCCGGCCGATGTGGCCGGCTTCGACGCCGGGCTGGATTTCGGGCGGGAGAGCCTGGCGATGCTGCTGGCGGCGGAAGCGCCCAGGCTGCAGGAGACCACGGCGATGGCGGCGGCGCAGCGCCGCTATGTGGAAGCGCAGCGCCGCAACGACCGCACCCGCCGCATGCTCGCCGGCTGCATCGGCACCGCGCTGGCGGATGCCTTCATCGCGACATGCCTGTTCCCGCTGCCGCCGGCCATGGCGGAGGGCTGAGATGGATGGCGAAAGGCGTGCGCTGGGTGGAAGGCGAGGAGCCCCCGCGTGTCCGCCGAGGAGAAAGTGGCGTCCCCTAGGGGATTCGAACCCCTGTTACCGCCGTGAGAGGGCGGTGTCCTAGGCCTCTAGACGAAGGGGACCCAGACAACCCGCGGCCGCCGAAGCGTCGCGAGGCGCGCTCAATAGCCTCCGGGCGGGATCGGATCAAGCGGCCCGGCGGAGGTTTTTCGCGCCGCCTTCGCCACCGCCGGCCGCCGGCCTTCGCGGCAGGCGTCGGAACAGAACCGCACGCTGTCCCAGTCGCGCGCCCATTTCTTCCGCCAGGCGAAGGGCCGGGCGCAATGGGCGCAGGTCTTCTGCGGCAGGTTGGGCTTGCGGTGCGCCATCACTCGGCCGCGCGCAATTCGCCCACCACGCGGCCACGGCGGGGCTCCAGCAGCAGCAGCCGCTCCGTCCCATCCGGCCGCGCCACCAGCACGGCGATCCGCCCTTCCGCCGCGGCCACGGACAGCATGCGTGTGCCCGCCGGTTGCCCGAGCGACGCCGGGGGCAGCGCCGCCTCGCCGGCCGCCCCGCCCATGCGCTGGACGAGAACCACAACCAGGCCCACCGTGCCCAGCACGATCAGAACCCCCATCACGCCAACCAGCCATTTGAGCGCCGCCACGCAACCTCCCCTTCCACCGGACCACCGCTCACGCGAAACGCGCGAGATCTTCGCCCCGCCCGACGCCGCCGGCCCGCATGCCGACCGCTTCCTGACGGATGCGATAGGCGGGCTGTCGCGGTCCCGGGTCAAGGCTCTCATCGAAGCCGGCCTGGCCAGCCGCAGCGGCGTGCGGGTGCAGGAAGAGACCCCAGACAACCCGCGGCATCCGACGGACACCTGGAACGCTGAGCGCCCCGGCAGCGCGGCATCAAGCGTTGGGATACGCCTTTCCCGGCAAGATGCGCCATCGGCATAGGTAAATCCTCGCCTGCCCATCGGCAGAATTGACTGGTGACGCAGCGTGACATGTTTCACGAAGGGACGCCGAAGCAACCGGAAAGGAGGCACCATGACCCGGGCCAGACCCATGCCGCTTGCCGACTTGCACCTCGACGCCATCGTCGGTGGGGCGCTTGTCGGCGGCAATGCGGGGACGGATACGATCAATGGCGGAAGCGGGCATGACGTGCTGCTCGGCCGGGCCGGCGACGATGCGCTGCAGGGCGATTCCGGCAATGACCGGCTGGATGGCAGCGATGGCAACGACGTCCTCCTGGGTGGCGCAGGCCATGACACGCTGCTGGGCGGCCAGGGCAACGACCTGTCGAACGGCGGCAGCGGCAACGACCTGATCCTCGGCCATGCCGGGCATGACACGCTGCAAGGTGGTTTGGGCTCGGACCGCCTTTTCGGCGGTGCCGGTCGCGATGAGATCGATGGCGGAAACGGCAATGATCTCGTCTGGGGCGATGCCGGGGATGACAGCCTGAGCGGCGGCGCCGGCAATGACGAGATGGGCGGCGGCTATGGCAACGACACCATCGCGGGGGGCCTGGGGCGCGACCTGATCTCCGGCGATGCCGGGCGCGACAGTCTGTTGGGCGGCAGCGGCAACGACACGCTCCTGGGTGGCGATGGCGACGACACGCTCTCCGGTGGAACGGGCAACGATTATCTGGATGGTGGCTCTGGGTACGACAACTATGTCTGGTACGTCGGTGACGGCAACGACACCGTGATCGGCAGCACCGCGGCCGATATCGATTGCCTGTCCATCGACGCGCCGCCTGGCGAACCGCCGGTCACCGTGGCGGAACTGATTGCCGGCCTGAAATTCGACGACGCCTCCTCAACCAGCGCCATGTTCACCACCCACGTCGACAGCGAGACGCGATACGCCGTGGACTATGACGGCCTCGCCTTCACCGATGGGACCTATATCACGCTGGAATCCGGAACCCTGACGATCCGTGGCCAGACGATCCACTTTACCAACCTGACCGGAATCTACCTGACCGGGAGTTCCAAGATACGGTGAAGCGTCCCTGCGCGCCGGCCAATGACGGCATCCGCGTGCCGGCAGGGTGGCCGAGTGTCGCCGGCGGCGACTCCGCACCACACGCCGCCCTTGCACTGGACGGGAATGCCAGGCAGGCCCACCGTGACCGGGACGAGCAACTCCCTTCAACCCCGACGAAGCCATTGGGCGCCGCCACGCAAACCCCCCTTCCCGACCCGGCCACCGGGTCCACCCATGAAGTCCTGGCGCCGCCGGAGGCTGCCGGCCTGCGCGCCGACCGCTTCCTGACCGATTCGCTGAGCGCGGCGACGAATGGTCTCTCTCGCTCCCGGGTCAAGGCTCTCATCGAAGCCGGCCAGGCCAGCCGCGGCGGCGTGCGGGTGCACGACCCGGCCGAGCCGGTGAGGCCGGGCGAAGTGTATGCCCTGCACCTGCCGCCGCCGGAGGATGCGCAGCCGCAGCCGCAGGCCATCCCGCTGGCCGTGCTGTTCGAGGACCGGCACCTGATCGTGCTGGACAAGCCGGCTGGCCTGGTCGTCCACCCCGCCCCCGGCAACCTGGACGGCACGCTGGTGAACGCCGTGCTGGCCCATGCGGCGGAGGACCTGACCGGCATCGGCGGGGAAAAGCGGCCGGGCATCGTGCACCGGCTGGACAAGGACACCTCCGGCGTCATGGTCGTGGCGAAGTCCGAACGCGCGCATACGGCGCTGTCCGAGGCCTTCGCGAATCGGGACCTGGACCGGGAATACCTGGCGCTGGCCTGGGGCCTGCCCAGCCCGCTGGCCGGGGAGATCACCGGCGACATCGGCCGCCACCCGATGGACCGCAAGCGGATGGCCGTGGTCACGCGCAACGGCAAGCACGCGCTGACGCGCTATCGCACCGAACGCGCCTTCGGCACCGCCTGCGCCCTGCTGCGCTGCCGCCTGGCCACCGGGCGGACGCACCAGATCCGCGTCCACCTGGCGCATATCGGCCACCCGCTGGTGGGCGACCCGGTCTATCTGCGCCGGGCGCCCGCCACGGCGCGTAACCTTCCCGCGGCCACGCGCGAAGCCCTGTTGGATTTCCCCCGGCAGGCGCTGCACGCCGCCACGCTGGGCTTCCGGCACCCGGTGACCGGGGAGGCACTGTCCTTCTCGGCGCCGCTGCCGGCGGATCTGGCGGGGTTGCTGCAGCGGCTGGAGGCAGATGTTACCGGGAGGTAACCAAACGTAAACCTACCTTGCGGGTCGGTTTTTCTTGATCCCGACCCGCTTTGGTTCTAAAACAGGCCCAAGCCATCGTCGGGTGGGTGCCGCTTTGTGCCCCCCGGCCCCAGGGTTCAAGACCCGGCCAGGAGCGCCCCCCATGGATCACCCCGTCGTGACCGGGTTGACCATGGAAAGGGAGGGCCCGCGCGACGTTGGCAGAACAGCACAGGCGCCTCGGAGCCCCGCCGTCACGGGGGGCACCAGGCGACGAAGGAGGCAGTTCTCACCATGGCTTCCACTTTGAGCATCCCGATGGCCCCCGAGGGCAACCTGTCCCGGTACCTCCAGGACATCCGCAAGTTTCCCATGCTGACGCCGGAGGAGGAGTACAACCTCTCCAAGCGCTGGAAGGAGGAGGGTGACGAGCCCGCCGCCCATCGCCTGGTGACCTCCCACCTCCGCCTCGTTGCCAAGATCGCCATGGGCTACCGCGGCTACGGCCTGCCGGTCGGCGAGCTGATCAGCGAGGGCAATGTCGGCATGATGCAGGCCGTCAAGCGCTTCGACCCGGACCGCGGCTTCCGCCTGGCGACCTACGCCATGTGGTGGATCCGTGCGGCGATACAGGAATACATCCTGCACAGCTGGTCGCTGGTGAAGATGGGCACGACGGCCGCCCAGAAGAAGCTGTTCTTCAACCTTCGCCGGCTCAAGGGCCAGATGGCGGCGCTGGAGGATGGCGACCTGAAGCCGGAGCAGGTGGAGAAGATCGCCCGCGTCCTGCAGGTGCCGGAACAGGATGTGGTGTCCATGAACCGCCGCCTGGCTTCGCCCGACAACAGCCTGAACGCCCCCGTCCGTGCCGATTCGGATGGCGAATGGCAGGATTGGCTGGTGGATGACGGCGACAGCCAGGAGACCGAGCTGGCGGAGCGGGAGGACATGTCCAACCGCCGCGAACTGCTCGGCGAGGCGCTGAAGACGCTGAACGACCGGGAACGCCACATCCTGATCGAGCGGCGCCTGAAGGACGAGCCGACGACGCTGGAGGAACTCTCCCAGCAGTACAACATCAGCCGCGAGCGCGTGCGCCAGATCGAGGTGCGCGCCTTCGAGAAGCTGCAGAAGAGCATGAAGACCCAGATCGTCGAGCGGCGTCTCGGCGCCGTCTGATCCGGGCCATGACCTGCTGATCCGGCAAGGGGCGCCCGGCTGGCCGGGCGCCCCTTTTCGCGCCGCGCAGCAGCGGCGGCCGCGCGGTCGATTTCCCGCGCGCGGCGGAACTTCCAGGGCGATTGCCGCTTCGTCCCATCGTGACCTCAACGGACCCGTTGCCGGCCCTTCCGGCCCCCGGCAAGCCCGACTGCGACCGCACGCACCCGGCGGCGGACCTGCCCCCGACGCCGCCCGCGCGCCAGGACGTGTTCTTCGCGGCCATCGAGATGACGCGCATGCCGATGATCGTCACGGACCCGAACCTGCCGGACAACCCGGTGGTCTTCGCCAATCCCGCCTTCCAGCAGATGACCGGCTTCGCGATGGAGGAGGTGCTGGGCCGCAACTGCCGCTTCATGCAGGGCTCTGGCACGGACCGGAACGCGGTGCGCCAGATCCGCGAAGCCATCGCGGCCCGAACCGACATCGCGGTGGAGATCCTGAACTACCGCAAGGACGGGGTCGCCTTCTGGAACGCCCTGTTCGTCAGCCCGGTCTTCGGCTGCAACGGCGAGCTTCTGTACTATTTCGGCAGCCAGCTCGACGTCTCGCGCCGGCGGGAGGCGGAGATGGCGCTGCGCCGGGCGCAGCGGCTGGAAGCGCTCGGCCAGCTGACCGGCGGCGTGGCGCATGATTTCAACAACCTGCTGCAGGTGATGGTCGGCTCGCTCGAAATGCTGCGGCCGCTGGTCGAGGCAGCGGACAATCCGCGCGTCCGGCGGCGCCACGAAGGGGCGCTGGAGGCGGCCCGCCGCGGCGCCAGCCTGACCCGCCAGCTTCTCGCCTTCGCCCGCCGGCAGCGCCTGGAGGAGCGGCCCATCGACCTCAACGCCGCCCTGCAGGGGCTTGCGGAGCTGCTGCAGCGGGCCCTGGGCGGCACCGGGTTGCGGCTGCGGCTGGCGCCGGGGCTGCGGCCGGTACGGCTGGATCCGGGGCAGTTGGAAGCCGCGCTGCTCAACCTGATGTTCAATGCCCGCGCCGCCATGCCCGGGCCGGGCGAGGTGGTCGTGGCCACCCGGCTGCTGCCGCAGGCCGCGGTTGCGGACATTCCGCCCGAAGATCTGGCGGCGGCCCCGCATGGCTTCCTGGAGCTCTCGGTGCGGGACGCCGGCAGCGGCATCGCGCCGGCGATCCTGGACCGCGTGACGGAGCCCTTCTTCACGACGCGGGAGGTCGGCCAGGGCTCCGGCCTCGGGCTGGCGCAGGTCTATGGCTTCGTCCGGCAATCCGGCGGCCACCTGCAGATCGAAAGCGCGGAAGGCGCGGGCACCACCGTGCGGCTGCGCTTCCCGGCGCTGGCCGGGGATGCGCCCATCCCCGCCCCGCCGGCGAAGCCCGCGGAGCCGGAGGGCGAGCCGCTCGGCCGCGGGGAATGCATCCTGGTGGTGGACGACAATGCGGAGGTGCTGGATCTCGCCGCCGCGCTGCTGCAGGATCTGGGCTATCGGGTGGAGACCGCGACCGACGGCCCTTCCGCCCTGGCGCTGATCGCCGATCCGGCGCGGCATTTCGACCTGCTGTTCAGCGACGTGGTGATGCCGGGCGGCCTGAACGGCATCACCCTGGGCGGCGAGGCGCGGCGGCGCCATCCGGGAATGCGCGTGCTGCTCTCCACCGGCTTCGTCGACCCGCGCGACGAGGCGGCCAGCGGCGGCATCCAACCGCATGGCTTTCCGGTGATGCAGAAGCCCTACCAGCGGGCGGAGGTGGCACGCCGGGTCCGTCGCACGCTGGATGAGCCGGTCGCCCCGCCGGATGGTTGAACCGTCATCATTGGGGGCGATGGGCCGCATCCCCGGTCTGGATTGGACCCGGGCGCCGGGCATGCGCATCTTGCGGGCACAGAAGACAGGAGGTCGCCATGTCCGCCATCATCGAGACCACGGAGGCCGGGCCGCAGGCCACCGGCTACACCATCCCCGCCGGCACCCGCATCGGCCATGTCCACCTGAAGGTGGCGGAGCTGGAGCGCAGCCTTGCCTTCTGGCGGGACATACTGGGGCTGGAAGTGCAGCAGCGCATGGGCCAGCAGGCCGTGTTCCTCTCGGCCGGCGGCTACCACCATCACATCGCGCTGAACACCTGGGAGAGCGCCGGCGGCAGCCCGCCCGGTTTCGGCACCACCGGGCTGTACCACGTGGCGCTGCTGTACCCGGACCGCCTGGCCCTGGCCGGCGCCCTGAAGCGCCTCGTCGCAGCCGGCTGGCCGCTGGAGGGCGCCAGCGACCATGGCGTGTCGGAGGCGCTGTACCTGCGCGACCCGGACGGCAATGGCGTGGAGCTTTACCGGGACCGGCCGCGCGAGGAATGGCCGCGCGAGCCGGACGGCAAGCTGGGCATGTGCACCAAGCGGCTGAACCTGCAGGCCCTGCTGGCCGAGGCCGGCTGAGGGCCGCGGCCCGGGGGCCGGGGCTTCAGCCGAAGCCCTTGCCCTGCTTGCGGTAGGCCTCGCGCGGCGGGGCGAAGATATCCAGCACCCGGCAGCCTTCCGGCCCGGCCCGCATGGTGTGCGGCACCCCGCCCGGGGTGCGCCAGAAATCGCCCTTCTTCACGGCGATCTCCTCGCCGCCCTGGAAGCGCACGGCGCTGCCTTCCAGCAGCACGCCCCATTGTTCCTCCGGATGGTCGTGCATGGTGCCGATGGCGCCCGGCGCGATGCTGACGACGGAAAGCATGGCATGCTCGCCCGGGAAGATGCGGGTGGTGACGCCGGGCGCGAGTTCCCGCGCCAGGCCGGACGTCTCGTCGTCCAGGTT
The DNA here is from genome assembly GCF_012103215.1 of Falsiroseomonas selenitidurans. Lineage (GTDB taxonomy): Bacteria > Pseudomonadota > Alphaproteobacteria > Acetobacterales > Acetobacteraceae > Falsiroseomonas > Falsiroseomonas selenitidurans. Next base: position 23,935 of record NZ_JAAVNE010000053.1, on the reverse strand, counting down.
GTGGAATTCCTCGGCCTGGCTCATCGCTGGATCCCCCCTTCCCCTCAGCCCGCGAAAGGATCGCGCAGCATGATCGTATCGTCGCGGTCCGGGCTGGTGGACAGCAGCACCACCGGCGCCTCCACCAGTTCCTCGATCCGGCGGACATACTTCACCGCCTCGGCCGGCAGTTCGGCATAGCTGCGGGCACCGCGGGTGGAGGCCGACCAGCCGGTCAGCACCTCCCACACCGGCTCCGCCCTCTCCTGCGCCGCGATCGAGGCCGGCAGGCGGTTCACCACCTGGCCATCCACCCTGTAGCCGGTGCAGATGCGAAGCTCCTTCATGCCGTCCAGCACGTCGAGCTTGGTCAGCACCAGGCCCTCCACGCCGCCCACCTTCACCGCCTGGCGCACCATGCAGGCATCGAACCAGCCGCAGCGGCGCGGCCGCCCGGTGACGGTGCCGAATTCATGGCCGCGCTCGCCCAGCAGGCGGCCCGTCTCGTCCTTCAGCTCGGTCGGAAAGGGGCCGGAGCCGACGCGGGTGGTGTAGGCCTTGGCGATGCCCAGCACATAGCCGATCTGCTTCGGCCCGACGCCCGACCCCGCCGCCGCATTGCCGGCCACGGTGTTGGAGGAGGTGACATAGGGGTAGGTGCCGTGGTCGACATCCAGCATCACCGCCTGCGCGCCCTCGAACAGCACGCGCTTGCCGGCGTGGTGCGCCGCGTCCAGCAACTGCCAGACCGGTTCGCTGAACGGCAGCAATTGCGGCGCCAGTTCCAGCAGCCGGTCCAGCAGCGCCTGCTTCTCGAAAGTTGCGGCACCAAGGCCCTTCAGCAGCGTGTTGTGGTGCAGCAGCAGCTCGTCCAGCTTGGCCGAGAGCAGCTCCGGCTCCGCCAGGTCGGACAGGCGAATGGCGCGCCGCGCCACCTTGTCCTCATAGGCCGGGCCGATGCCGCGCCCGGTGGTGCCGATGGCCGAGGCGCCGCGCGCCACCTCCCGCGCCTTGTCCAGCGCCGGATGCAGCGGCAGGATCAGCGGCACGTTCTCGGCGATGCGGAGATTCTCCGGCGTCACCTTCAGCCCCTGGGCGGTGACCTTGGCGATCTCCGCCAGCAGATGCTCCGGATCCAGCACCACGCCATTGCCGATGACGCCCAGCTTGCCGCGCACCACGCCGGAGGGCAGCAGGGAAAGCTTGTAGACCTGATTGCCCACCACCAGCGTATGGCCGGCATTATGGCCGCCCTGGAAGCGCACGACGATGTCGGCCCGGCTGGCCAGCCAGTCCACCACCTTGCCCTTGCCCTCGTCGCCCCATTGGGCGCCGATCACCGCGACATTGGCCATCGCTCGCTCTCCACCACCGGCACCAGGCGGCCGGCCCCATCCAGTTCATGCGTGCAGCGCAGGGATTGCGCGGTATCCGTCGGCACCAGCCGCGCCAGGGTGGCGTGGCCTTCCGCCCGCAGCGCCGCGGCGCGGGCGGCGTCGGTGCCCTCGCCCAGGAAGATCCGCAGCCGGGTGGCCGGCGCCGGTACGGCGCGCAGCACGGCGTCGGGGTACAGCGTCATGCCCGTGGCCGGTTCCTCACCGGAGAGGTAGCGGCCGCCGCGCGCCAGCTCCCCCACCCGGCCGGGGCCGTAGATCGTGAAGGCGACGCCGGTGTGGTAGCGGAAGCCGCGGAATTCCACCGGGTCCAGCGTGATGCGCAGGCCCGGCGCGGCGGCGCGCACCGCGGCCACCACGGCCGCCGCATGGTCGGCGATGGCGCGCGCCGCCGGCGGCAGATCCTGTTCGGCCAGCACCGCCAACGCGCCCTCCGCCGGGCCCGCCGCGGCCAGCAGCGCCGGCAGCAGCAGCGCCGCGCCGCCCGCGCGCCCGGCATGCTCGGCCACCGCGGCCGCATCCTTGCGGTCCAGCGCGCGGGCCAGGCGGCGCCGATCCTCGCCCTCCACCCCCGCCGCATCCAGCAGCGCCGGCGCCAGCCGCGGCAGGGTGATGTCCAGCGAGGCCCCGAGGATGCCGACCGCGCCCAGCGCTTCCGCCGCCACCGCCGCCACCTCCGCATCCGCCGCGGCGGATTCGGCGCCAATCAGCTCGATGCCCGCCTGCGGCAATTGCCTTGCGGGGGCCAGCTGCGTGCCCTGCACGCGCAGCACCTGGCCGGCATAGCTCAGCCGCAGCGGGCGCGGGATGCGGGCCAGCCGGGTGGCCGCGATGCGCGCCACCTGCGGCGTGGTATCCGCGCGCAACCCCATCATCCGGTGGCTCACCGGGTCCATCAGCCGGAAGGTCTGTTCCGCCACCGCGGCGCCGGAGCCGGCGAGCAGCGAATCCTCGAATTCCAGCAGCGGCGGCTTCACCCGCTCATAGCCATGGCGGGCGAAGGTCTCGGCCAGGATCTCCACCAGCATGGCCTCGCGCTCCGCCTCGGGCGGCAGCACGTCGGACAGGCCAGCGGGCAACAGGGCAGGGTTCGGAGGGTCGTCGGTCATCTCGCCAGGGGCCGCGAAAGGGCGGCGCGTGTGTGGCAGGGGGCAGCCGCCACCGCAACCCCTCGGGCTACGCCAGGATGACGTCGAAGGCCGCGCTTTCGCCCTCATCGGTCGGCGACAGCCGCGCCAGCAGCAGCGCCCGGCTTTCGGCCGGCAGGCGGCGCAGCAGGCCGTCACGCGCATTGCCCGGCTCGTCCGGAAAATACACCTGCGTGGTCAGCGCCGGGCCGCCGCCGGGCGGATGCGCGCGCAGGTGGATGTGCCGGGTGCGGCCGGGATAGAGGCCGGGGCGGATGGTGCGGAAGGCATAGCGCCCGGCGCCGTCCGCGCGGGTGCGGCCATAGCCCTGGAAGCCGCCATCGCGCTGCGCCTGCCGCGCCTCCCGCGGGTGCAGGTAGATGCCCTCATGGTCGGCCTGCCAGATCTCCACCACGGCGCCGGGCAGCGCCGCGCCATCGGCACTGCGCACCAGCCCTTCCAGCAGCAGCGGCCGGCCCCGCGCCGGGCTGGCGGCACCGGCCACCTGGCGGAGGTCGGCATCGGCATCGGCGGGGATGCCGCGCGGATAGTAGGGGCCTTCCATCTGCGCCGGGGTGCGTGGCAACTCGGCGCCGGCCTCGCCCGGCCGCAGCAGCAGCGCGGGGGCCAGCAGGATCAGGCCGCGACGCGGCAGGATGGGGGGCATGGCGAGGTCTCCTTCGCGGCGCAGCAAAGCCGCGGCGCGGGCGCGGGTCACGTCACGAAGCGTGACTTGGCCGCCCACCCGCGCTGCGCCACATAGCCGGGCAAAGGAGACTCCCCCGATGCGCGCCACCCCCCTGCTGGCATTCCTTCTGCTCGCGGCCTGCGCCGATCCCGCCGCCGAGCATCTGGGCGGCTTCGGCGACCCGGTGCGCGGTGCGGCGCTGCATGCGCCCAGCCTGCTGGGCGACACCACCCGCCTCGCCGGCAACCCGGCCGCCGCCGCGCGCGCCGCGGTGCAGATGGAGGTGCTGGCGGAGGCCTTCCGCACCGACCCGCGCTGGCGCCACACCGTCTCCGGCGCCGCGCTGCACGCCACCGGCCAGGGAAGGGCGGAGCTGCGCCGGGCGCTCGGCATCGCCGAGGACGCGCCGGCCGAGGCGGTGATCGCCTCGCTCCGCGATGCCGCCGCGGCGCTGGACCAGGGCCGCCCGGCGCGGGCGGAGGCAGCGCTGACCGGGCCGGACTGGCGCCTCGGCGGCGCCGGCACCCTTGCCCGGCTGAATGCCCTGCCCCGGCTGCCCTGGGTGGAGGAAGCCGCGGCGGCGGCCTATGCGGAGATCAGGCGGCAGGATGGGCCGGGCCGCCGCGACGGCTGACCGGCCCCGGGGCGGGCCGGCCCGGCCTCAGCGCGCCGGCAGCCAGTCGAAGGCGGCGCGCACCAGGCCGTGGTCGGTCTCCGCGCGCTGCGGCTCGCTCACATGGTCGTTGTAGATCCGCATTTCCCGGAAGGCCCAAAGCCGCTTTTCGGAAAAGGCGTAGAACTGCTCCGAGACCAGCACATGGTCGATCACCTCCCGCACATTGCGGAATTCATGGGTGTAGTAGACGTCCCCCAGGCTGCGCAGCTGCTGCAGCGCGACGCTGGCATAGAGCCCGTCATCGCTGCGCTTCGCCGCGCCGCTGGCGGCGAAGAGCCGGAAGCTCGGCTGGCCGGACAGCACGGCCAGCGTGCTGGAGAACTGGCCATCGTTCAGGTCGCCCAGCACCACCACGGGCCGGTCGTTGCGGCGCATCGTGTCGTTCAGGATGACGCGCAGCGCCGCCGCCTCCGCCAGCCGCCGGATGGTGGACAGGGCGCCGCCCAGCGCCGCGGCATGCGGGCGGATCGCCGGGTCACGGTACTCGGCATCGTCCAGCCGCGTCGGCAGCTTGGATTTCAGGTGGCAGCAGAACACCTCGATCGGCGGCACCCCCGGCCGGCTGGCCGTGCCATGGCCGAGCGTGAGCTGCAGCGGGGAGCGGGAGAATTCCCGCACGATCACCTCGATCCCGTCATCCTCATGGCTCGGCAGCGTCTCCGGATCCTCCTCCGGCGGCGGGCCGGATTCGGCGGCGGCCAGGTCGGCCTGCGGCGGGTCCGCCTGGATGTCGGCCATGGAGCGCTTGCCCTTGCGCAGCCGGAAGCCTTCCGGAAAGGCCTTGTGGCGCTGCTGCGCCGTCACCTCCCAGGGCTTGCGCACGGCGGCGGCGACCGCGATGCCGTCCCAGGCGCCATCCTTGATGAAGTGCAGCGTGTAGTCCTCGGCCAGCCCGGCCTGAGCGAAGACCGCGCGCAGCGCGTCGGGCGACCAGAGCTCCTGGAAGCCGATGACATCGGCATCAAGCCGGCGCAGCGCGGCGCCGGCCCAGGCGATCTTCTCGGCGAATTCCGCCTCCGACAGCGGCCGCCCGCCGGGATACATTTCCACACCCGGCATCTGCAGGTTGTAGAGGTTGAAGGTGGCGAAGACGATGTCGCGCTGGTTGCGAGCCATTCTGCCAGTCCCCATGGCGTGGCAGCGAGGCTAGCGCGGCGCGTGTGACAGTTGCGCGCGCGCCGCGCCGGCCCGGGGCACGCCGGCTCAGAAGGCCAGCGGCGTCGCCCGCACCACCAGCGGCAGGGCGCGGACGGTGGCCAGCACCGCATCCGGCACCGGCGCGTCCAGCCCCACCAGGCAGATCGCGTCCCCGCCCGGCACGTTGCGGCCCAGGTGGAAGGTGGCGATGTTGATGCCGGCCTCCGCCAGGGTGGTGCCGAAGCGGCCGATGAAGCCGGGGCGGTCCTGGTTGGTCACATACAGCATGTGCGGCGCGAAATCGGCCTCCACCGCGATGCCCTTCACCTCCACCAGCCGCGGCTTCCCGGTGCCCACCAGCGTGCCGGCAACGGCGCGCGAGAGGCCCGGCGTCACCACCGTGACGCGCAGCAGCGTGGCATAGTCGCCCGACCGCTCCAGCACCGTCTCCGCCACCTCGATGCCGCGCTCGCGGGCCACGACCGGGGCGTTCACCATGTTCACCGCGCCCAGGATCGGCGTCAGCACGCCGGCCAGCGCGGCGGCGGTCAGCGGGCGCTGGTTCAGCTCCGCCGCCTGGCCCTCATACTCCACGCGGATCGCCTGGATCGCCTCGCCCTGCGCCGCCGTCAACTGGCCCGCCAGCGCGCCCAGCAGCCGGGCGAGTTCCATGTAGGGGCGCAGCCGCGGCGCCTCCTCCGCGGTGACGGAGGGCATGTTGATGGCGTTGGAGACGGCGCCGGTCAGCAGGAAGTCGCTCATCTGCTCGGCCACCTGCAGCGCCACATTCTCCTGCGCCTCCGCCGTGGCGGCACCCAGATGCGGGGTGCAGACCACATTCTCCAGCTCGAACAGCGGGCTGTCGGTGGCCGGCTCGGTCTCGAACACGTCCAGCGCCGCGCCGGCCAGGTGGCCGCTGGTCAGCGCCTCGGCCAGCGCCGCCTCGTCCAGCAGCCCGCCGCGGGCGCAGTTCACCACCCGCGCGCCCTTCTTCATGGCGAAGAGGCGGTCCCGGTTCAGGATGTTGCGCGTCTGCTCCGTCATCGGCGCGTGGATGCTGATGATGTCCGCCCGCGCCACCAGCGCGTCCAACTCCACCTTCTCCACCCCGATCTCCAGCGCCCGCTTCTCCGACAGGAAGGGGTCGAAGGCGATGACCTTCATGTGCAGCCCGCAGGCGCGGTTGGCGACGATGCTGCCGATATTGCCGGCGCCGATCAGCCCCAGCGTCTTGCCGGTCAGCTCCACGCCCATGAAGCGGTTCTTCTCCCACTTCCCGGCCTTGGTGGAGGCGCTGGCCTCCGGGATCTGCCGGGCCAGGGCGAACATCATCGCGATCGCATGTTCCGCCGTGGTGATGGCGTTGCCATGCGGCGTGTTCATCACCACGACGCCGCGTGCCGTGGCGGAGGAGACGTCCACATTGTCCACGCCGATGCCGGCGCGGCCCACCACCTTCAGCCGCGGCGCCACATCCAGCACTTCCCGCGTCACCTTGGTGGCGCTGCGGATCGCCAGCCCGTCATAGCCGTCGATGATCTCCCGCAGTTCGGCGGGCTTCAGGCCGGGCCTGAAGTCGGTCTCGATGCCGCGAGCCTTGAAGATGGCGATGGCGGCGGGCGAAAGCTTGTCGCTGATGAGGACCTTCGGCATCACGCGGCCACCTTGTTCAGGTCGGCGGCGACGCTCGCAAAGGCCCAGTCCAGCCAGGGCAGCAGGGCGCGGATGTCGCTCGTCTCCACCGTGGCGCCGCCCCAGATGCGCAGGCCCGGCGGGGCGTCGCGGTAATTCGCCGCGTCCAGCGCCACGCCTTCCTTCTCCAGCAGGGCGGAGAGCTTCTTCGCCGCCGCCGCCTGGCCTTCGGCATCCAGCGCGGTGAACCAGGGCGCGACGATCTTCAGGCAGATGGAGGTGCAGGACCGCGTCGCCGGCGCCTCCGCCAGGAAGGCGGCCCAGTCGCTGGCGGCGACCCAGTCGGCGATGGCGGCGAGGTTCGCTTCCGACCGCGCGACCAGGCCCTTCAGCCCGCCCACCGATTCAGCCCAGCGCAGCCCGTCCAGCGCATCCTCGACGCAGAGCATGGAGGGCGTGTTGATCGTCTCGCCCCTGAAGAGCCCCTCGTTCAGCTTGCCGTCCTTGGTCATGCGGAAAATCTTCGGCATGGGCCAGGCGGGCTTGTGGGATTCGAGCCGTGCCACGGCGCGCGGGCTGAGCGCCAGCATCCCGTGCGCCGCCTCCCCGCCCAGCACCTTCTGCCAGGACCAGGTCACCACATCCAGCTTGTGCCAGGGCAGCTCCATGGCGAAGGCGGCGGAGGTGGCATCGCAGATCGCCAGCCCCTCGCGGTCATCGGCGATGAAATCCGCATCGGCCAGCCGCACGCCGCTGGTGGTGCCGTTCCAGACGAAGACCAGGTCGCGCGCCGGGTCCACCTGCGCCAGCTCCGGCAGCCTGCCGTAGCCCGCCGCCAGCACGCGCACATCGGCCAGCTTCAGCTGCTTGGTGACATCCGTCGCCCAATCCTTGGAGAAGGATTCCCAGGCCAGGATATCGACGCCCTTCGGCCCGAGCAGCGACCACAGCGCCATCTCCACCGCCCCGGTGTCGGAGGCGGGCACGATGCCCAGCCGCCAATCCTTCGGCATCCCGAGGATGGCCTTTGACAGCTCGATGGTCTCGGCGAGCTTCGCCTTGGGATCCCGGGCGCGGTGGCTGCGGCCGAGCAACGCGCCTTCCAGCGCCGCCAGCGACCAGCCGGGTCGCTTGGCACAGGGGCCGGAGGAGAAACGGGGGTTGTTCGGACGCAGGTCCGGCTTGTCGTGCATGGCAATGGCTCCCTTCCAGAAGCGGATGCGCCCCGGTGGGGGGGCGTGGCCCACCGCCTGCCTAGACCCGGGCCGGCCGCCGCGCAAGCGTCACGCAGGCCCGCGCAACCCTCTCGCAGCCTGCGCCGTTGCAACGGCATGAACCGCGCCCCCCTGTCGATCCTGCTGCTGCTGGCCCTGCTGCTGGCCTTGCTCTGGCTGGCGCCGGACGTGCCGCTGCTGGGCTTCGGCGCGGTGCTGCTGGCTATTGCCTTTCATGCCGCGGCGCGCCCGCTGATGCGCCATGCCGGGATGAACGAGCCCACCGCGGTGCTGGTGGTGGTGGTGACCCTGGTGCTGCTGCTGGCCTTCGGTGTCTGGATGGGCGCCGGGCCGCTAGCGACCCAGGTGGCACAGCTGGCCGAGGAATTGCCGCGCAGCCTGAGCGAGGCGCGGGAGACGGTGGCGGCGCAGCCCTGGGGCCCGGCAGTGCTGAACCAGGTCGATCCGCAGCAGGCGCTGGACCGGATGCAGGGACAGGCCGTCTCCGCCGCCACCGGGACGCTCGGCGTGCTGAGCAACACGGTGCTGGTGCCGCTGCTGGCGGTCTACCTGGCGGTGTCGCCCGGCACCTACCGCAACGGGCTGGTCGCCCTGCTGGGGCCGAACACGCGCAGCGAGGCGCAGGACGCGCTGCAGGAGATGGGCCATGTGCTGCGCGGCTGGCTGCTCGGCCAGGGCTTCGCCATGACCGTCACCGGGCTGGCCATCTGGGCGGGCCTCTGGCTGATCGGCATGCCGCTGGCGCTGCCCCTGGCACTGATCGCCGCGGTGCTGGGCTTCATCCCCGTGCTGGGGCCGGTGCTGGCCGCCATCCCGGCGGTGCTGCTGGCACTGTCGCAGGACCCGTGGCTGGCGCTCTGGGTGGCCGGCGTCTTCCTCGTGGTGCAGTTCATCGAGGGCAACATCCTGACGCCCCTGGTGCAAAGCAGCGCGGCGGACCTGGCGCCCGCCCTGCTGCTGCTGGCGCAGCTGCTGATGGGCGTGCTGTTCGGCCTGATCGGCGTGGCCCTGGCGGCGCCGGGCCTGGTGGTGGCGATGGTGCTGGTCCGCCGCGGCTATATCAAGGGCTGGCTGGAACAGCGCTGACGCCGCGCCCTCACGCCTCCGGCCGCAGGAAGACCCCCGCCCGTGCCGCCAGTGCCGTGCGCCAGGCGATCCAGCCCGTCAGCACGGTGGCCAGCGCCAGCGCCGCCCAGCCCAGCAGCGGGTGGAAGCCCAGCGCCATCAGCATCGCGGCGAAGGCGGCGCTGGGGAAGGTGAAGCTCCACCAGGACAGGCTGAAGGGCACGCGGCGGAATTCCCCGGCCAGCGAGATCAGCGCGACCGCCACCAGCAGCGCCACGCCGGCGACCGCCAGGCTGGCATGGCCGGCATCCCCGGTCAGCGCCAGCAGGGTCAGCGCGCCGACGGCCGGCGGGGCCAGGAAGATGGCGACGCTGGGCCGCATCGCCTGCGGCAGGGCCGGGCCTGCCACCAGCCGGTAGAGCAGCAGCGGCACCACCATCAGCCACAGCAGGAAGCCGACCCCGAACATCATCCAGGAGGCATCGAGGAAGCCCATGCGGGCGCCGAACAGCGGCGCCAGGATGTTGCCCACGAAGGGGATCAGCAGCGGCGGCGCCAGCATCGCCACCTCCCCCCGCCCGGCCAGCAGCCGGCGCAGGATCAGCATGGCGACCAGCAGATGCAGCGGCACGGAGAGGCACCACAGCGCCGCCCCCAGCCCGGGCGCATGCGGCCAGAGGCCGCCGGCCAGGATCATCAGCCCGATGGTCGGCGCGGCGAGGAAGGCAACGCGCACCGGATGGCGGAACTCGGCGGCCATCGCCGCCGGATGGCGCAGCAGGCGCAGCCCCTGCAACCCCACCACCAGCAGCCAGACCAGCCCGGTCAGCAGCAGCATCGCCTCGCCCGGGAAGGCCGGCGCGCCCAGCGAGGCGGCGGCCTCGCGCCAGGCCAGGCCGACGCCGCCGAGGCCCATGGGCAGCACCAGCAGCGGCAGCGGCAGATGCGCCAGGCCCGGCGGCGCATGCGGCACGGGCACGGCGGGCGCGGGGCGCGGCGCGGGCGGCGGCGGGTCGGGCATCGGCACGCCCTGCACCGGCAGCGCGCCGGACGGTGCCGGCGCGAAGGCCACGGCCTCCGCCGGCACGGACAGCGGTGCCGCCTCCGGATCCGGGGCCGGCATCATCGGCGCGGCCGGATCCTTGCCTGCCGGCGCCTTGTCACCGGGAGCCCTGCCAGCGGGGGCCTTGCCAGCGGGCGCCTTGCCCGGCCCCGGTCCGCGCTTGCGGGTGCCGCTCATAGCATCGCCTCTCCTCGCAGCACGGGCACGCAGCCGCCGCCCACCGTGGCGCGGATGCCATCCGCCGCCCGCCGCGCCGTGGTGCGCAGCAGGCTCGGCCGTCCCATCTCCACACCCTGGGTGATGTCCCAGGCACCCGACTCGGCGCCGGAGAGCTGCAGCAGCAGGGCGGCGAGCGGCGTCGCCGCGCTGCCGGTCGCCGCATCCTCCACCGTGCCGCCCAGCGGCGCGAACATGCGCGCCCGCACGGCAGCGGCGCCTTCCTGCGCATAAAGATACAGCGCGAAGCGGTTGCCGAGTGCCGGGGTTGCCGCCAGCCCGGCGCGGAAGCCGGCGAAATCCGGCTGCGCCCGGCCCAGCGCCGCTGGCGTCACCTCCGCGATCACGAAGGGATTGCCCGTGCCGGCCTGGACCGGCGGGTGGCGGCTGGCCACCACGTCGGCAGGCTCCAGCCCCGCCGCGCGGGCGATGACCGCCACCGGGAGTTCGACGCCCAGCGTCAGCGGCTGCGGCGCCGCGATGGTGGTGCCGGCTTCCGCCACCCGCACCTCCACCAGGCCGGCGATCTCCTCGAAGCGCAGCACGCCATCCATGGCGCGGTCGCGCAGCACCCAGCCGGTGCCGACATTGGGATGGCCGGCGAAGGGCATCTCGTACTGACGGGTGAAGATGCGCACGCGCGCGGTGTTGGCAGGGTTGTCCGGCGGCAGCACGAAGGTGGTCTCGGAGAGGTTGAACTCCGCCGCCAGCGCCTGCATCTCGGCGTCCGAAAGCCCGCGCGCATCCGGAAACACCGCCAGCGGGTTGCCGCCGAAGCGGGTGCCGGTGAACACGTCCACCGTGACGAAGTCGTAGCGTCTCAAGCCCCGTTCTCCAGCCGCGCCGGGTCCATGGTGATGCCATGGCCCAGCGGTCCATGCCCCTGCCCGAAGCCGGGCGCCGCCAGCATCGCGGCCCGCACATAGGCACGCCCGCGGACCACGGCATGGCGCAGATCGAGGCCCTGCGCCAGCCCGCAGGCGATGGCGGAGGCCAGGGTGCAGCCGGTGCCGTGGGTATGGCGGCTGGCGATGCGCGGGCTTTCGAAGGCCTCCACCCCCGCCGGCGTTGCCAGCAGGTCGGTCAGCACCGGCCCCTCCAGATGCCCGCCCTTCAGCAGCACCGCCCGCACGCCGCGGTCCAGCAGCGCCTGCGCCGCGCGGTGCATGGCCGGCAGATCGGCCACGGGGAAGCCGACCAGCGCCTCCGCCTCCGGCAGGTTCGGCGTGATGAGCGTGGCCATCGGCAGCAACTGCTCGACCAGGGCGGAGACGGCCTCCTCCGCCAGCAGCCGGTGGCCGCCCTTGGCCACCATCACAGGGTCCGCCACCAGCGGGATGCCCGGGCCGAATTCGGCCAGCGCCTCGCAGACCGCGCGGATGGTCGGCCCATCCGCCAGCATGCCGGTCTTCAGCGCATCGGCGCCGAGATCCTCCAGCACCATGCGGATCTGCAGCCGGATGAAATCCGCCGGCACGCCCATCACCGCCTGCACGCCCAGCGTGTTCTGCGCCGTCAGCGCGGTGACGGCGGTGGCGGCATAGCCGCCGAGCGCGGTCACCGCCTTGATGTCCGCCTGGATCCCTGCCCCGCCCCCGGAATCGGAGCCGGCGCAGATCAGCACCCGGCCCCTGGCCGTGCCCATGGGTCGGCTCGCGCTCACTCCGCCGCGGCCACCTTCTTCACCGCCCCGGCGGCGGCGCGGGCGCGGATCAGCGCCGCCAGTTCCATCACCGTGCCGCGCATCTCCGCCTCATCCTCCGCCTCCGCCATCACCCGGATCAGCGGCTCGGTGCCGGAGGCGCGGACCAGCACCCGGCCGCGCCCACCCAGCCGCGTGCCCGCCGCCTCGATCGCCCGCGCCACCTCGGCATCCGACAAGGGGGAGGCGCCGGTGTAGCGGATGTTCTCCAGCAATTGCGGCAGCGGCGCGAAGCGGCGGCAGACCTCACTGGCCGGGCGCTTCTCCTCCACCAGCAGCGCCAGCACCTGCAGGGCGGCCAGCAGCCCGTCGCCGGTGGTGGCGAAATCCGACAGGATCACATGGCCGGATTGTTCGCCACCCAGGTTGCAGCCCGACTCCCGCATCCGCTCGCCCACATAGCGGTCGCCCACCTTGGTGCGGTGCAGCGCCAGGCCCATGCCTTCCAGGTGGCGCTCCAGCCCCAGGTTGGACATCACCGTCGCCACCACGCCGCCGCCGGAAAGCCGGCCATCCCGGTGCCAGGCGGCGGCGATGGTGGCCAGGATCTGGTCGCCATCGATGATCCGCCCGCGCTCGTCGATCAGCGCCAGCCGGTCCGCATCGCCATCAAGGGCGATGCCGAGGTCGGCCCGCCTTTCCCGCACCAGCTCGGCCAGCCGCCCCGGCGCGGTGGCGCCGCAATCGCGGTTGATGTTGAAGCCGTCCGGCGAGACGCCGGTGGAGACCACCTCCGCCCCCAGCTCCCACAGCACGGTGGGCGCCACCTTGTAGGCGGCGCCATGCGCGCAATCGACGGCAATCCGCAGCCCTTCCAGGCTGCGGCCGCGCGGAAAGGCGGATTTCGCGGCCTCGATGTAGCGGCCCGGCGCATCGTCCAGCCGGCTGGCGCGGCCGAGCTTCGAGGGCGCCGCGAGCGATTCCAGGAAATGCGGCGCATCCATCAGCGCCTCGATCTCACTCTCCTGCGCATCGGACAGCTTCAGCCCATCCGGGCCGAACAGCTTGATGCCGTTGTCCTCATAGGGGTTGTGGCTGGCCGAGATCATCACGCCCAGGTCGCAGCGCAGGCTGCGCGTCAGCATCGCGATGGCCGGCGTGGGCAGCGGGCCCACCAGCATCACGTCCATGCCGGCGCCGACGAAGCCCGCCGTCATCGCCGGCTCCAGCATGTAGCCGGACAGCCTGGTGTCCTTGCCGATGACGACGCGGTGCTTGTGGCTGCCGCGGTTGAAGAAGCGCCCCGCGGCCTGGCCCAGGCGCAGCGCGGTGCCGGCATCCATCGGCGGGCGGTTCGCCGTGCCGCGGATGCCATCGGTGCCGAAGAGCTTGCGGGGGGGGATGGTCATGCCCCCCATTCTATCCAAATGCGGCGCCTGCGGCCATGCCGGTGAGGACGGTGGCCTATGGCGCCGCAACCCGCTCGAACACCAGTCTTCCGCCACTCAGGCGGGGGCCGTCCCGTGTGACCACGAAGTTCTGATCCGGCAATGTGACGATGATGCGGTTGCCGGCGATCTCCTCATAGCGTCCCGCCACAGTGACGTTGCGGTTCGCATCGGTGGCCAGCACGCGGGTCGCATCGAGGAATTCCAGCTCCAGCTCGCGGCTGCGGTAGCGCCGGCCGATGAGCGACCCGGCCTCCCGCGCCGCTTCCTCGGCGATGGCGGCCTCCCGCGCCGCGCGATCCGCGTCCCGCCGCGCCTGCTCGGCGGCCAGGGCGGCGTCCAGGGTGTCCCGGATCGCCTGCTGCCGCGCGGCAACGGCCGCCTGCCAACGGGCAGCGGCCTGCGGCGCCACCTCGCCCAGTTCCGTCAACACGCGCTCCGGCTGGCTGAGGCGGTTGATCGATTGCCGGGTGGGCGGCACCTTGTCCAGCGCCTCCACCAGCACCGGCAGCCCGGCATCGGCCAGGGTACCGATGCGCGTGGCGGAGTCGGTGGCAAAGCCCGTGGCCAGGTCGGCGCGGCCGAAATGCTCAAGCGCCCCCAGCACGTCCCGCCGCAGGCGCAGCGCGCGGGGCAGGGCACGGGGATGCGGATCCATCCCTTCCAGCTGCACCAGCGACACCGCCACCGCTTCCGACGCCATGGCCCGGGCGCGGGCCGCGCTCGCTTCATCCAGCGCCGCGCGCCGATCCTCCGGCAGCGCCGCACGGCGCGGATCCTGCGCCAGGAACAAAAGCGTGCGGAACCCCTGCAGATCAGCGGTGGCTTCTGCGACGATGCCCTGCAGTGCCTGGTCCATGTCGGCCAGGATCGCGGTGCGCCGGGCGGCCACCGCCGCTTCCACCGTGGCGCGGCCCGGCGCGTCCAGCACCGCCATCAGCGGCTGGTCGGCCACCCGGTCAAGCCTTTGCAGCCCCCCCAGATCCGGCGGCAGGGCGGCGAGCGGCGTCACCAGCGCGGCTTGCGCCTCCTCGCGCTGGGCCACCAGGTGGCGTTCCACCGCCGGGGTGATCACCTCCGCCACATCCTCCGGCAGCAGGTACCGCATGCCGCCCAGCAGCGGGTCGGCATGCCGGCGCAGCGCAGGCGGAAGCTGGGCCATCAGGCGGTATGCCGCGTCGTAGCCCGCCTGGTCGGTCACGGCGGGCACGGCGCGCAGGAACAGCAGGATGGCCGGCGCGAAGGGATGCTCGCTGATCGCCTGCACTTCGCGCGGCAGGCGTTCGCGGTTGCGGCCACGCCAGGTCAGCAGCAACGCCGCCTGGTCCAGCACCGCGCGCCGCGCTTCCTGCAGGGCGAAGCGCGCACCGCCGATGGCCGGGTCGCGTGCGCAGTCATTCAGCATCCGGCCGACCTGCTGCACCTCCGCTTCCGACCACGCCAGGGCGGGCTTGCCGAAGGTCTGCTCCGTCACCGGCGCGCGCAGCAGCCCGGGCAGCACCAGCGCGCGCTGGCCGCGCCAGTTGCGCGTCAGCGTCCGCCCCGCCTCCGCGCCCAACTGGCCGGACCAGGCGGCAAGCGCCGCGCAATCCGGGCTGGCGAGCGGCTGCGCCCGCGCCGGGGCGGCCAGGGCAAGGCCCAGCAGGCCGAGGACAAACAGGGGGATGCGGGGCATGGCCAGCCTCCGGATGCCCCGATCCTGCGGCAGGGGGACCCGCAAGCGCCGCGGATCGGGCTTGGTTACGACGCGGGTCCGCTTCCCGCCTAACCCGCGCCGGATCGAGCTTCAACCAAATTGTTGCGGAAGGTTACGCCGCCATGGCCCCCGGCCCGGGCTGCGCCCCGGGCGGGCATTTGCCGAGGATGATCATCCCCAGCACCTCGTCCTTGGTGACATCCGCCGTGCGCGCGGTGCCGACGAGCCTTCCGTTCTTCATCACGCTGACCCGGTCCGCCAGGTCGAACACATCATGGATGTCGTGGCTGATCAGGAAGATGCCGATGCCCTGCGCCTTGAGCTGCTTCACCAGCTCCCCCACCTGCGCCGTCTCCGCCGGGCCGAGCGCCGCGGTGGGCTCGTCCATGATCAGGATGCGGGCGTTGAAGTGGATGGCCCGCGCGATCGCCACCGATTGGCGCTGGCCGCCGGACAGCGCCCGCACCGGTTCGCTGAAGCGCACGAAATGCGGGTTCAGCCGCGCCATCACCTTGCGCGTCTCCGCCTCCATCGCCGCGTCGTCCAGCATGCCCCAACGCGTCACGATCTCCCGCCCCAGGAAGATGTTGGCGGCGGCGTCCACATTGTCCGCCAAGGCGAGGGTCTGGTAGATCGTCTCGATCCCGAACCGCTTGGCGTCGCGCGGGCTGGCGATCTCCACCGTCTCGCCCCGCACGCGGATCTCCCCGGCATCGGCGCGATAGGCGCCGGACAGGATCTTGATCAGCGTCGATTTGCCGGCGCCGTTGTGGCCGAGCAGCGCCACCACCTCCCCCGGCATCAGGTCGATGGAAACCCCATCGACCGCCTTGATGCCGCCGAAGGCGATGGAGATGCCCCGCATCTCGACCAGGGGGGTCATGCCAGCCGCCTCCGCCAGGCGCCGTCCAGCCAGACGGCGAAGACCAGCACCAGCCCCACCACGATGTTCTGCAACGGCGTGTCCACGCCCAGCAGCACCATGCCCGATTGCAGCGACTGCATCACCAGCGCCCCCAGCATGGCCCCCGCCACCGTGCCCAGCCCGCCGGCCAGCGAGGTGCCGCCGATCACCGCGGCGGCGATGACATACAGCTCGTCCAGCGTGCCGGCCGCATTGGTGGCGGCATTCAGACGTGCGGTGGCGATGCAGGCGGACAGGCCGGCGAGCGCGCCCATCAGACCGAACACCAGCGCCACGGTGCGCCGCGTGTTGACGCCGGACAGTTCGGCGGCTTCCGGATTGCCGCCAATGGCGAAGACATAGCGGCCGAAACGGGTGCGGGTGGCCAGCACCGTCATGCCGATGCCGACGCCGATCGCCACGATCACCGGCAATGCCAGGCCATGCGGGATGAACAGCCCGCCCTCCGGCCAGGTCAGGCCCTGTGCCTCCGCCATGCGGCGGGCGACGCCCACGGGGATCGGATAGGCGTTGGCGACCGCCACGGCGCCCAGCACCGCGGCGCAGGACAGGCCCATCACCACGCCCTGCGCCCAGGCCGGCCGCGCCGGGAAGCCGAAGGACAGGCGCCGGCGGCGGGCCAGCAGCATGGCCAGGATGATGGCGGCGCAGCCCAGCCCGGCCAGGATCCAGGACGCGGTGGCCCCCACCGCGCCCAGGATGCCGCCGCCCAGCATGCGGAAGCGCCCATCCATCGGCGCCACCGTCTGCCCCTGCGTCACCCACCAGGCGCCGCCGCGCCACACCAGCAGCCCGCCCAGCGTGACGATGAAGGAGGGAATGCCGAGAAAGGCCACCAGCGTGCCCTGGAACAGCCCGATGGCACCGCCCAGCGCAATGCCGCAGGCCACCGCGATGAAGGCGGTGGCCGGATGCTCCAGCCCGATGATCTCCGGCAGCCAGCGCGCCTGCAGCACGCCGACCACCATGCCGACGAAGCCGAGAATGGCGCCGACCGACAGGTCGATGTTCCGGGTGACGATCACCAGCACCATGCCGCAAGCCATGATGCCGATGGAGGCGGTCTGGACGGAGAGGTTCCACAGGTTGCGCGGCGTCAGGAAGGCGCCGCCGGAAAGCAGGTCGAACCCCACCCAGATGAGCGCCAGCGCCACCAGCATGCCGACCAGCCGCGGGTCGAGCTCAAGCCGCCGCATTCAGCGCCCCCTGCCCCGCCAGCGGGGTCGGGTCGGGGTGGGGCCAGGCCCAGCCATTTGGGCGCCGCGCCTCAGTTGCAGGCCGCCACCCGCCCGGCCGGCACACCCTGGCAGACCGCCTCCTTCGGCGCCCAGCCGGCTTGCAGGATCACCCCGAGATTGTCCCGCGTGACCGGCACCGGCGCCAGGAAGCGGGCCGTCATCGCCCGCTTCTGCGGCCCCTCGTTCCAGCTCGTCGCACCGGGCACCTGCGCCAGGCGCGCGCCGCCGGCCAGGCGCAGCGCGATTTCCGCCGCCGCCTTGCCGAGGTCCCGCGCATCCTTCCAGATCGTCACCGTCTGGGTGCCCTGGGCGATGCGGTTCAGCGCCGCGCGGTCCGCATCCTGGCCGGAGACCGGCACACTGCCCGCCATGCCCTGCGCCGCCAGCGCCGCGATGGCGCCGCCCGCCGTGCCGTCATTCGCCGCCACCACCGCGTCGATGCGGTTGTTGTTGCGGGTCAGCATCTGCTCCATGTTCCGCTGCGCATTCGCCGGCAGCCAGCCATCGGTATAGGCTTCGCCCACATTGCGGATGCGCCCGGCATCGATGTGCGGCTTCAGCACCTCCATGCTGCCGCGGAACAGGAAATCCGCATTGGGGTCGGAGGAACTGCCCTTGATGAAGGCGTAGTTGCCCTGCGGCTTCTGCGCCAGGATCGCGCGCGCCATCATCCGGCCGACCTCGACATTGTCGAAGGTCAGGTAGAACACCTCCGGCATCTCGATCAGCCGGTCATAGGCCACCACCGGCACGCCCTCGTCGATCGCCTTCTGCACCCCGGGGCGGATGGCGGCGGCATCCTGAGCCAGCACGATCAGCGCCTTGGCGCCGCGCGCCAGCAGGCTTTCGATATCCGTCAGCTGCTTGCCCGGCGAGGATTGCGCATCGGCCGAGAGGTAGCTGCCGCCGCCCGCCCGCAGCGCCGCCTGGATCGCAGCCTCATCCGTCTTCCAGCGTTCCTCCTGGAAGTTGGACCAGGAAACGCCGACCACCGGCCCGCGCCCCTGCGCCAGCGCGCCGAGTGCCGGCATGGCCAGCGCCGTGCCCAGCAGGCCGCGACGCGACAGACCCTTCGTGAACGCCTCCATGCTTCCCTCCCCGCCTGCGGCGGCCTTGCGCGGCCGCCCGTTGTGGCAAGCCTCCGCTGGCACGGGGCGAAAGGTCAAGCACGACGTTGATGTTCAGGGCGACGCGACGCGTTCCAGCACCACCGCCCCGCCATCCAGCCGCCGACCGGCGCGGCGCAGCACCAGGTTGGTGTCCGGCAGGGTGATGATCACGCGCTCCCCGGCGATCTCCTCATAGGTGCCGGCGCGCGTGGTCTCCGCCTGCGTCGCCAGCACCCGCCCCGAGTCCAGGAATTCCAGCCGCAGCCGCCCGTCACCGGCGGCATAGTGCCGGCCGGTGAGCGGCCCGGCCTCCGCCGCCGCCTCGGCTGCTGCCGCCGCCGCCAGCCCGGCCTCGATGGCGCCGCGGCGGGCGGCAAGGGCGTCGCGGAAGCGGGCCTCCTGCGCGGCGGCCTGCGGCGGCAGGCTGTCGAGCCAGGGCGGCGGCTGGCGCAGCAGGCGCAGCCCCTCCTCCCCCACCGGCAGGGCGGCCAGCCGCGCCGCGAAATCGGGGAAGGCGTCCTCGGCCAGGGCGGCCAGCGCGGTGCCGGACTCCTCGCGGAACCGCGCCAGCGCCGCCGGCTCGGCATAGGCTTCCAGCGCCTGCAGCAGCCGCGCCTGCGCCGGCGCGGCAACCGCGAGCGTCGGCAGGTTCACCGGCCGCACGGCCAGCGCCTCCCGATTCGCCTGCATCACTTGGCTGGCCAGGCGGCGGCCGAGACCGGCGATCTCCGCCTCCATCGCCCGGCGCCGCGCCGCCGGCAGCGCCGCCAGCGCGGGATCCTGGCGCAGCCGGTCGAGCTGGGCGAGCTGGGCGGGCCGGGCCGGGCCGACGGCAAGCTGCGCCAGGCGCTGCCGCAGCCCCTCCTCCATCCGCGCCAGCAGCGCCTCCCGCCTCGCGGCGCGGGCGGCGGCGAAGCCGGGCCGGTCGGCCGCCTCCAGCGCCGCTTCCAGCGGGCCATCGGCCAGGGCGTCGAGCTGCGCCAGGCCGCGCGGCGTTGCCGGCAGCGCGGCCAGCGCCGCCGCCACCGCCTGCCGCGCCTGCGCCTGCCGGGCGGCGATCTGCGAGGCCAGCCGCGGGCGCAGCGTGGCTTCGATGTCGGCCTGCAGCAGATAGGGCACCTCCCGCAGCAGCAGCCGGCCGGTGCCGCGGATCTGCGGCGGCAGCCCGCCCGCCAGGCGCAGCGCCACGGCATGGCCCATGGGCTGCGTCGCCTCCGGCAGGGCGCGCAGGAAGGGCAGGATGCCCGGCGCGAAGGCCGCCTGTTCGAGCCGCGCGAGCTGTTCGGCGACGCGGCCGCGCGAACGCTCCCGCTGGCGCAGGAAGCGCGCGGCGTCGCCATCCAGCAGGGCACGGGCGGTGTTGAACACCGCGGCCTGGTCGCGCAGCGCGCGGTCCCGCGCACAGGCGCGCAGACGGCGGGAGACGGCGCGGAGCGTGTCGCGGTCCCAAGCCGTGGCGCTCTGGCCGAAGGTCTCGGCGGTGACGGGGGCCAGGAACAGGCCCGGCAGCACCACCTCCCGGCGCGGCGCCAGCGCCGGCCATCCCCGGGTGAGGGCGAGGGAATCGTGGTCGCCCGCCTGGCGCGCCCAGGCCAGCAGGTCGGTGCAGGCGATGTCCGCCGGCGCGGCGCGCAGCGGGGCGGCGGCAAGCAGCAGGACCAGGGAAAGGAGGAAACGAGGCAGCATCGGTGGTGCTCCTGCGCGCGCAGCGGCCAGCCGGGCGGTGGGGCCGGCGAAGGTGGCGGGGCTGCGGCGCCCGGCGAAGGCGTGGGACCACAGGCGGGCAGGCCCGGGCCGGTGGAGAGGGCCGGTGGGGAGGGCCGCGTGGCATGGCCCCGGGCGACAATGCGATCATTCAGAAAGCGCCGCCGCCGGTCCAGCGGCCCCGGCCACCCTGCCGGTCACTTGGGCTTGAGGGCGGGCTCAGCCCTCCTCCTCATCCTCCGCCAGGCCGCCGCCGGCCAGCGCCTGCCAGACCGACAGCGCCTGCACCGTCTCCGCCACGTCATGCACGCGGACCATGGCCGCCCCCTGCCCGGCCGCGGCCAGCGCCGCCGCCACGGAAGCCTGCACCCGCTGGCCCGCCGCCTCCACCCCCGATAGCGTGCCGAGGAAGCGCTTGCGGCTTGCGCCGAAGACGATGGGGCAGCCGATGCCGGCCAGCAGCGGCAGCCGGTCCATCAGCGCCAGGTTATGCGGCAGGCGCTTGCCGAAGCCGATGCCGGGGTCCACCGCCAGCCGGTCCCGCTTCAGCCCCATGCGTTCCGCGGCCAGCACCCGGTCCGACAGGAACTGCGCCACCTCCAGCGCCACATCGGCGTAGCGCGGGTCCTGCTGCATCGTGCGCGGGTCCTCGCCCAGCATGTGCATCAGGATGACGCTGGCTTCCGACCGCGCCAGCACCCGCGCCGCCGCCGGGTCGTGGCGGAGCGCGGTGATGTCGTTGACGATTTCCGCCCCCGCTTCCAGCGCCGCCAGCATGGTGGCGGCGTTGCGCGTATCGACGCTGATGGTGGCCGCCTTGGCCAATTCGCGGATCACCGGCAGCACGCGGCGGCATTCCTCCTCCGGTGCGACGGGCATGGCGCCGGGGCGGGTGCTTTCGCCGCCGATGTCGAGCAGATCCGCCCCCGCCTCCAGCATCGCATGGCCGGCGGCGATGGATTCGGCGATGCCCCGCCCGCCATCGGAGAAGCTGTCCGGCGTGACGTTGATGATGCCCATCACCAGCGGCCGGCCGGATTCCGCCGGCAGGGGAAGGCCGGCGAAGCGGGGCGGCGGACGGGTCAGCGCCAGCACCTGGGCGTGCCAGATCTCGGGCACGTCGGACAGCGGCAGCGGCGTGGTCGGGCTGTCCCAGCCGATCAGCCGGACCAGGGTGAAGGCGAGCGGCCCGCCGGCCAGCGGCAGGGCGAGGTCGGCCGCCAGGGCGGCGGCGGCGGCCTGGCCCTGAATGAGGCCCAGCGGCTCGACCCATGTTTCCGTCATGGTGTCTCGGTCACGACTCGGCGGCCCCCGGCAACGCTGGAGCGCGACGATGCCCTGGCGGCGCGCCACACGAAAGCACCGCTTGCGCCACCACGAAAAAGGCCCGCCCCCCTGCGGGGACGGGCCTTGATCAGGATCGGCCGGCCGGCCTCAGGTGCCGGGCGCCGGGGCCAGCCCGCCGCCATTCGGACGCGGCGTCGGCCGCCCGGCGGTCGGCACGCTGCCGCGGCCCTGGTTCACCGGCTCATCCGGACGCACGCGCACGATCGGCTCGCCCTTGATGATCAGCTTGATCTCGTCGCCGGAGATGGTCTCGTGCTCCAGCAGGCCCTTGGCCAGCAGGTGCAGCTCGTCGATGTTCTCAGACAGCACCTTGGTGGCGCGGGCATAGGCGGCGTCGATGATGGTGCGGATCTCGCCGTCGATCTGCCGGGCCGTCTCCTCCGACAGGTTCTTCGACTGCGTCACGCTGTGGCCCAGGAAGACCTCCTGGTCGTTGGAGCCATAGGCGATCATGCCGAGCTTCTCGGACATGCCCCATTCCGTCACCATCCGGCGCGCCATGTCGGTCGCCATCTTGATGTCGCCGGAGGCGCCGTTGGAGACCTTGTCGGCGCCGAAGATGAGCTCCTCCGCGACGCGGCCGCCCATCGCCATGGCGAGTTCGGCCTTCATCTTGGATTTGTGCTTGGAATAGCGGTCCCCGGCCGGCAGGGACATCACCAGGCCCAGCGCGCGGCCGCGCGGGATGATGGTGGCCTTGTGGACGGGGTCGCATTCCGGCTCATGCATCGCGACCAGCGCATGGCCCGCCTCGTGATAGGCGGTCATCCGCTTCTCATCCTCGGACATGACGAGGCTGCGGCGTTCCGCGCCCATCATCACCTTGTCCTTGGCCGCCTCGAATTCCGCCATGCCAACCGTGCGGCGGCCGGTGCGGGCCGCGAGCAGCGCCGCCTCGTTCACCAGATTCGCCAGGTCGGCGCCGGAGAAGCCCGGCGTGCCGCGCGCGATGACCTTCGGCTCCACGTCGGAGGCCAGCGGCACCTTGCGCATATGGACGCGGAGGATCTTCTCCCGCCCGTTCACGTCCGGGTTCGGCACCACCACCTGGCGGTCGAAGCGGCCCGGGCGCAGCAGCGCGGGGTCCAGCACGTCCGGCCGGTTGGTGGCGGCGATGATGATGACGCCTTCGTTGGATTCGAAGCCGTCCATCTCCACCAGCATCTGGTTCAGCGTCTGCTCGCGCTCGTCATTGCCGCCGCCGAGGCCGGCGCCGCGGTGGCGGCCCACCGCATCGATCTCGTCGATGAAGATGATGCAGGGGGCGTTCTTCTTGCCCTGCTCGAACATGTCGCGCACGCGGGACGCGCCGACACCCACGAACATCTCGACGAAGTCGGAGCCCGAGATGGTGAAGAAGGGCACGTTCGCCTCGCCGGCGATGGAGCGCGCCAGCAGCGTCTTGCCGGTACCCGGCGGGCCCACCAGCAGAACGCCCTTCGGGATCTTGCCGCCAAGCCGCTGGAACTTCTGCGGATCACGCAGGAATTCGACGATCTCCTCCAGTTCCGACTTGGCCTCCTCGATCCCCGCGACATCGTCGAAGGTCACGCGTCCCTGCTTTTCCGTCAGCAGCTTGGCCTTGGACTTGCCGAAGCCCATGGCCCGGCCGCCGCCGCCCTGCATCTGGCGCATGAAGAAGATCCAGACGCCGATCAGCAGCAGCATCGGGAACCAGGAGATCAGGATCTGGAACAGCGGGTTGACGTCGCTCTCCTCGGGCCGCGCGACGACGCGCACGCCCTTCTCCGTCAGGCGGCTGACCAGCTGCGGGTCTTCCGGCGTGAAGGTGGAGAAGCTGCGGCCATCATTGAGCTGGCCCGTCACGGTGCGGCCCTGGATGGTCACGTCGCGGACATGGCCGGCGCTGACCTCGTTCAGGAAGTCGGAATAGGCGACCTGCTGCGCGGTGCGGTTGCCGCCCGTGGATGGCTGGAACAGGTTGAACAGCGCCACCAGCAGCAGCGCCACGATCACCCAAAGCGCCAGGTTCCGGCCGAAATTATTCACGTTTGCATCCCTTAGGGGCTTCCCAGATGGACTAGGCCACGCACCCGCCCGCGGGCACGGAGGGGGGCCTCTCCATGCCAACAGATGGGTTCCCGTTGCTCCGCTTCCATCCCGGATATCATCCGATACGAAGGATGAAGACGAAATTCACAGGGCCTGAACCACCGCGCCGCCCAGCGGCGCAAGGCGCAACCGGATGCCGTTGGTGATTTGCGGCACAGGATAGGACAGCGCGGGCACGGCGGCCAGCACAGTGTCGCGATGGTCGCCATCCAGTCCCGGCCCTGCCGGTCGGAACAGCGCCGGCAGGGTGGGCGCCACCGCGGCCGGCAGCCAGCCAGGGCGCGCCAGGCTCCGCGCCCCCGGCCCCAGCGCCCCCAGCCACCAGCCCGGCGGCGGCGCGCCCTCCAGGCGGAAGCGGCCATCCCACAGCGCGCCAGGCCGGGCGGGGGCCGGCGGGGCAAGGCCGGCTTCCTCGCGCAGCAGCAGCCCGGCGCGGGTCAGCCTTGCGCCACCCAGCGTGCCGTGGCCCTGCGCCAGCAGCCGCTCCAGCGCCGCCGGCGCCGGCGCATGGGCGCCGCCGCCGAGGCTGCGCACCAGCGCG
>NZ_JAAVNE010000052.1 GCF_012103215.1 Falsiroseomonas selenitidurans | reverse complement strand
CCGAGCCCGCCCCGGCGGCGCCCCGCGCGACCCTGGCCGGCGTGCCGCCCACCGCCGAGCCGCCGCCCTTACCCGAAGCGGGGCCGTTGCCGCCGCCCGGCCTGGGGGCGGAGGCGGAGCCGATGCCGGTCCCGGATGGCACGACCGGCCTGCCCGGCCCCGTCGCCGCGGCCCAGGACCCGTCGCGCCAGCCGGATGCCGGGGCCCGTCCCGACCTCCGTCCCGAAGCGCCGCCCGAATCCCTGGTGCCACCCGCGCCGCAGCCGGTGCAGGAGGCCGCGCCCCGCACCCCGCCGGCATTCCGCGCCGCCAACCCCGCCGCCATCGCCTGGCCGGCCCGCCAGCTGGCGCCCTTCGCCGTGGCCCTTGCCCTCGGCGCCGATTCCAGCCTGACCCTGACACTGGACCCGGTGGAACTCGGCCGGGTGGAGGTGGCGATCGAGCGCCAGGGCGCCGAATCGGCCATCCGCGTCACCGCGGAGCGGCCGGAGACCCTGGCCCTGCTGCAACGCGATGCGCGGGAGCTGGAGCGGGCGCTCGCCGATGCCGGGCTCGGCCAGCGCGGCCCCAGCCTGTCCTTCGGCCTGAGTGCCGGCGGCCCGGGCCAGGGCAGCCAGGACCAGGGCGGCGGCAGCTTCGCGCAGCAGCAGCAGGGCCAGGCCGGCGGCCAGGCCCGCCAGCCCGGCCGTGACCTGGCCGCGCCCCTCGCTTCCCTGGCGCGGCGGTCCCTGCCGCATGCCGGGGTTCTCGACCTCGCCGTCTGACGGAGCCCCGCCATGAGCACGACGATCTCGGCCACCACCGCCAATGCCACCACCGGAAGCACCGCCACCGGCGCTTCCGGCACCCGCCTCTCCGGCGATCTCGACACCTTCCTGAAGCTGCTGACCACGCAGCTGCAGAACCAGGACCCGACCTCGCCCATGGATGCGGACCAGCTCACCCAGCAGCTGGTGCAGTTCTCCACCGTGGAGCAGCAGATCAACACCAATGCCACGCTGGGCCAGCTGCTGGCGCTGCAGCAGGCCAGCCAGCTGGGCGAGGCCGCCGCGCTGGTGGGCCGCCGCGTGGCGGTGGAGACGGACCGCCTGCCGCTGCAATCCCGCGAGGCGGAGGTGAATCTGCCTGCCGCCGGCACGGCCCGGACCGCGCGCATCGAGGTGCGCGACGCCAACAACCTGCTGGTCCGCACCGCGGAGGTGGAATTGAAGCCGGAGGCGACGCGTTGGACCTGGGACGGCAAGGACCAGCGCGGCGAGCAGCGGCCTGATGGCACCTACCGCGTCAGTGTCAGCGGCCGCACCGCGGATGGCACGGCGGAGCCGCTGGCCCACAGCGTCACCGCCAAGGTCACCGGCGCGGTGCGCGAAGGCGGCTCGGTGATGCTGCGCTTCGGCGGGCTGACGCTGGGCTATGACGCGCTGCGCGACCTCAACGGCAGCTGAGCCGCCGGCTATTGCAGGCGGCGGATCTCCGCCACCATCGCTGCCGTCGCCGGGTCGGCGGCGGTGGCACCGTTCTCCAGCGCCGGCAGGATGCCCGAGGCCAGCTGCTTGCCCAGCTCCACCCCCCATTGGTCGAAGGGGTTGATGCTCCAGAAGGCGCCGAGGCAGGCCACCTTGTGCTCATAGAGCGCGATCAGCGCGCCGAGGCTGGCCGGGTTCAGCGCCGGCAGCAGGATGGTGGTGCTGGGGCGGTCGCCGGGGAAGGTCCGGTGCGGCGCCAGCCGGTCCACCTCGGCCGGCGGCAGCCCGGCGCGCGCCATCTCGGCCCGTGCCTCCGCTTCCGTCCGGCCGCGTGCCAGGGCCTCGGCCTGGGCCAGGGCATTGGCCAGCAGGATGCGGTGGCTGGTCGGGTGGGGGTGGTCCGGCCGGGCCACCAGCACGAAATCCACCGGCACCTTCGCGGTGCCCTGGTGGATCAGCTGCAGGAAGGAATGCTGCGCATTGGTCCCCGGCTCGCCGAACACCACCGGGCCGGTGGCGTGCGCCACCGGGGCGCCGGACATCGTTACCCGCTTGCCCAGGCTTTCCATCTCAAGCTGTTGCAGATGCGCGGCGAAGCGGGACAGGCGCTCGTCATAGGGCAGCACGGCGCGCGCCGAGAGGCCCAGGACGTTCACGTGCCACACCTCCAGCGCTGCCAGCAGCAGCGGCAGGTTGGTGGCGTCCGGCGCGGTCAGGAAATGCTCGTCCATCTCCCGCGCCCCGCCGAGCAATTCGATGAAGGCGTCCAGCCCGCAGGCCAGCGCGATGGACAGCCCGACGGCGGACCACAGGCTGAACCGCCCGCCGACCCAATCCCGGAAGCCGAACACCCGTTCCGGCGCGATGCCGAAGGCGGCCGTGGCAGGCAGGTTGGTGGACAGCGCCGCCAGATGCAGCGGTGCCGCTGCGGCACCCAGCGCCTGGCCCAGCCAGCCCTTCACCAGCTGGGCGTTGGTCATCGTCTCCTGCGTCGTGAAAGTCTTGGAGGCAACCAGCACCAGGGTGCGGCGCGGGTCCAGGGTCGGGCGCAGGGCTTCCCAGGCATGGGCGTCCACATTGGCCAGGTAGTGCGCGCGCATCGGCATGCCGGGCCGCCACAGCGCCCGGGCCACCATGGCCGGGCCGAGGTCGGAGCCGCCGATGCCGATGCTCACCACATCGGTGAAGCGCTCCCCGGTGGCGCCGCGGATGCTGCCGCGATGGACGCCCATCACGAAGCCGGCCATGGCGGCGAAACTCTGCCGCACCGCCTCCGCGGCATCCTCCGCCCCCGCCCGCCAGGGGCGGTCGCCCATGCGCAGCGCCAGGTGCAGGGCGGCGCGGCGTTCCGTGCCGTTCACCGCCTCGCCGCGCGCCATCGCGTCGCGGAAGCCGGCGACGTCGCGCGCCCGGGCCAGCGCCAGCAGCGCGTCCAGCACCGCCTCGGTCAGCGACGTGCGGGACAGGTCCATCAGCAGGCCGGCGGCGCGGAAGCCGAAGCGCCTGGCGCGATGTGGATCGGCGTCCAGCAGCTGGCGGATCGCCCCGGCGCCGGGGGCGCGCCCCAAGGCCGCCACCGCTTCCCATGCTGGCGCCACTTCCGTCATCGACCGCCTCCCCGCCCTCGGTATCTGCGTCACGCCTGCCTCAACCCTGCCCGCTTTCTGCGGCACGTTCGCCGGCACGTTCTCTGGCACGCGACATTCTCGTGCAACAAGCGCGGCCCTAGAGTCCGGCGGGAGCTCGGTTGCCGGGCGGCACCTTCCGGTGGTTGCGGCCGCACCGCGCATCCGGTGGCCGGGCGCCGGCAGCGGCCGCGCCGCCGGGGTCCCAGCCTGTGCGTTTCGCGCCAGGGGTTCAAGAGGCGGCCGCGCGGCAGCGTGCCGCCGCCGCCAGGAAGCCGGTGCGCGCCGGTTGGGCAGGGTGACGGAAGGGCTGGATGACAGGCGAGCCGGAGCGGAGAAGGGTGCGACGGGTTGGCGGCTTCTGGCTGGCGCTCAGCCTGATGGCCTTCGCCCTGATCGCCGCCTGGCTGTTCCTGGCGGCGACGCTGGCCGACCGCCAGGCGACGCTGGACCAGGGCTGGACCGATGCGGAGAACGCCGCCGCGCTGCTGGCCCAGCATGCCGACCGCATGCTGCGCATTGCGGAGCTGACCACGGAACGCGCCGCGGACGGGCTCGGGCAGGCGCCGCTGGAGAGCCTGCGCGGCGAAGGCTGGGCCCGCTTTGCCGGGCTGGAGGAGGCGACGCCGGAGGTCCAGGTGATCTGGGTGGTGGACGCCGAGGGCCAGCTGGTCGCCACCAGTCGGGACCGGCGCGCCGCCGGTCTTTCCCTCTCCGCCGCCCCCTATTTCATGCCGCTGCGCGATGGCCGCCGCAGCCACCTGTCCGGGCTGATGCAGGGCGGGCCGGCACCCGGCTGGCACGTCGCCTGGGGCCGCCCGCTGTTCGGGGCGGATGGCCGCTTCCGCGCCGCGATCCTGGCCGCCGTCGCGGCGGATGAGCTGGCGCAGGTGGCGGCCGGCGTGGATCTCGGCCCCGGGGTGGTGTTGCAGCTCGACCGGATCGACGGCAGCCCGGTGATGCGATGGCCGGCCGAGGCGCCCGACATCGCCGGCAGCCGGCCCCGCCGCGCCGCCCGCGGCACGCGGGAGGTGGTGGACGAGGCCGGCGTGGCGCGGCTGGTGGCCTGGCGTGCCGCCCCGGGCATGCCGGTGCTGGCCAGCGCCGCGCTCAGCCGCGAACAGGTGCTGGCCCCCTACCGCCAGCGCCTGCTGCGCAACGGGCTGATCTTCGCGCTGTCCGCCGCGCTGGGCGGCCTGCTGGGCGCCGCCGCGCTGCGGGCGGAGCGGCGCGAACGCGCGGCCCGCCGGTCCGCCGAGGAACGCGGCACCGCCCTGGCCGCGGCGCTGGCCGAGCGCGAGGACCTGCTGGCCTCGGTGCAGGAAGGCGAGGCCAGGCTGCGGCTGGCGCAGCAGGCCGGGCGCGTCGGCCTTTGGGACTGGGACCTGCGGGAGGGCCGGCTCGCCCTGGTGGGCGAGGTGTTCAGCGATTGGGGCCTGCGCACCCGCCGCCGCATCACCGCCCGCGCCGCGTTGCGCGGCGTGATGGCGGAGGACCGGCTGGCCCTGGCGGCGGCGCTGACCGCCGCGGTGCGCGGCGAGGCGCCGCTGGAAGCCGAATTCCGCCTGGCCCATGCCAGCCCCGAGCGCTGGATCGGGGTGCGGGCGGAGGTGCGGCGCGGCGTCGATGGCCAGCCGCGCCGGATGCTCGGCATCGCCCGCGACGTGACCGACCGGCGGCAGCAGGCGCAGGCCCTGGCGGAGGCCAATGCCACGCTGGAGCGCCGGGTGGCGGAGCGCACCGGCGCGCTGGCCGATGCCAATGCCCGGCTGCGCGAAGGTGAGGCACGGTTCCGCGGCATCTTCGACGCCACCTTCCAGTTCATCGGCCTGCTCTCCCCCGACGGGACGCTGCTGGAGGCGAACGAGGCCATGCTGCGGCTCGGCGGCGTGCAGGCCGAGGATGTGGTCGGCCGCCCCTATTGGGCGGCACCCTGGTGGCCGGAGGAGGCGGCTTTGCGCGCCACGGTGCGCGAGGCCGTCGCCAGCGCCGCCGCGGGCCATTTCGTGCGACGGGAACTGACCATGCGCGGCCGGGACGGCGGCACCCTGGCGATCGACTTCTCCATCAAGCCGGTGCGCGACGAGGATGGCCTGGTGTCCCTGCTGGTGCCGGAGGCGCGCGACGTCTCTGCCCTGAAGGCCGCCCAGGCGCAGCTGCTGGAAGCCCAGAAGATGGAGGTGCTGGGCCGCCTGACCGGCGGCGTGGCGCACGACTTCAACAACCTGCTGATGACCGTGCTGGGCAATCTCGGCCTGGCGCGCAAGCGGCTGGGGGAGGCCGCGACGCCGCAGATCCTGCGGCACCTGGACGCCGCCACGCTGGGGGCGGAGCGCGGCGCGCAGCTGACCCAGCGGCTGCTGGCCTTCGCCCGGCGGCAGGACCTGAACCCGCGCGCCGTGGACCTGGCGCGGCTGCTGGCCGGGCTGACGGAGTTGCTTGGCCGCTCTGCCGGCCCGCGCGTGCGGCTGGCGATCGCCGCCCAGCCCGGCCTGCCGGCCGCGATGGTCGATCCGCATGCGCTGGAGCTGGCGCTGATGAACCTGGTGGTGAATGCCCGGGACGCCATGCCGGAGGGCGGCGAGATCGCCATCCGCCTGGATGCGCCGCCGCCCGAGGACACGCCGCCCGGCCTGCCCCCTGGCCTTCCGCCCGGCCGCACCCTGCGCATCGCCGTGGCCGATACCGGGCTCGGGATGGATGCGGCGACGCTGGCCCGCGCGGTGGAGCCCTTCTTCTCCACCAAGGGGCCGGGGCAGGGCACCGGGCTGGGCCTGTCCATGGTGCATGGGCTGGCGCACCAGTCGGGCGGCGCCCTGCACATCGCCAGCGCCCCCGGCGCCGGTACCACCTGCACGCTATGGCTGCCGGCCGCCGCCGCCGCCGCCGCGGAGGACGAGGCGGGGCGGGAGGCCGAGGCACCGCGCGGCAGCGGCTGCGTGCTGCTGGTGGATGACGAGCCGCTGGTGCTGGAAAGCACGGCGGCGATGCTGGCCGATCTGGGCTATGAGGTGCTGCGGGCGGAATCGGCGGACGCCGCCCTGGCGGCGCTCGCCGCCGGCGCCGCGCCCTTCGCCGTGGTCACGGACCACGCCATGCCGGGCATGACGGGGGCGGAGCTGGCGGCGCGGCTGGCGCGGGACAGGCCCGGCCTGCCGGTGATCCTCGCCACCGGCCATGCCGGCCCCTGGCCGGAAGGGGAGGGACCGCCACGGCTGGCCAAGCCCTATTCGCAGGCGATGCTGGCCCGCGCCCTGGCCGGCCTGCGCCGCGCGCCGGCGGGGGGCGCTTAGAGCATTTTCAAGCCTCGCGGCTTCGCAAGGCGACTCGGAAAATGCGTCGAAACAATAAGCTGGAGCCGTTTCACCGTCTTCACCTGCGGTGAAACGGCTCCAGAGCACCATGCGTTCAGATGGCATCATCCGGACGCTTCTTGTAATAAAATCAGAAACTTCCAGAGCACGTTGCGTTCAAGCGAACGCAGCGTGCTCTATAGGGCGGCCCGCCCTCAGAGCCCTTCGGGCTGGCCGGCGACGGCGACCGAAAGCTGGTCCGGCCGCAGCAGCCGTGCCGCCACCGCGGCGGTGCCGGCCCGGGTCAGCGCCCGCAGCCTGTCGCCGCGCGCTGCCAGCCAGTCGATCGGCCGGCCATTGCGCTGCAGCGCCAGCAGCGTGGCGGCGATGCGCCGCGTGTCGGTGAACTGCAGCGGCAGGTTGCCGGTCAGGAAGGCCACGGCATCCTCCAGCTCCGCCTGGGTCGGGCCTTCGGCGGCCATGCGCGCCCATTCCGCGCGCGTCACCGCCACCGTCTCCGCCACCCGCGCATTGTCGGTGGCGGAGGAGCCGACGACGACGCCCTGGCCGAACAGCGTGTCCAGCCCGGCGCCGATGCCATAGGCCAGGCCGCGCTGCACCCGCACCGCCTCCATGAGGCGGGAGGAGAAGCCGCCGCCGGCCAGGACGCGCAGCACCACCTGGAAGGCCTCCCAGTCCGGGCTGTTCACCGGCAGGCCGGGCTGGCCGAACTGGATGGTGGATTGCGGCGAGGGCACCGGCACCACCAGCGGCGGGAAGCCGCCGAAGGCGGGCAGCGGCGGGGCGCTGGCCGGTGCCTCGGGCGGCAGCCCCTCGAACAGGCGCGGCAGCAGCGCCGCCAGGGCCTCGGCCGTGATCGCGCCGCTGGCCGCCACCATCACCCCGCCGGCGCGCAATTGCCGGGCCAGCGCGTCCCGGATCGCCTGTTCCGGCAACCCCGTCAGCGTCTCCACCGTGCCGGCGGTCGGCCGCCCGGCAGGGTGTTCGGGATAGGCGGCGGCCCAGAAGGCGCGGCCGACCTGGCCGCGCGGCGTCTCCAGCGCGGCGCGGGCGGAGGCCACGGCACGCGCCCGCACCCGGGCCACCGCCTGTGCCTCCAGCCGCGGCGCGCGCATCGCCAGATTGGCCAGGCGCACCGCTTCCGGCAGCGCCGGCTCCAGCGCCCGGAACGACCCCTCGAAGCCGTCGCGCTGCGCGGCGAAGGACAGGCCGATGGCGGCGTCGCGCAGCGCATCGGCGAATGCGACGGTGCCGAGATCCCCGGCGCCTTCCGTCAGCAGGGCCGCGCCCATGGCCAGCGCCCCGGCATGGTCCGGCGCATCCAGCGCCGCGCCGCCGCGCCAGCCCCAGGCCAGGGAGACGACCGGCACGGCATGATCCTCGATCAGCCAGGCGGTCTGGCCGCCCGGGGCGGTGACCTGCTGGATCTCGACCCGGAAATCGCCGCTCACAGCGAGGCCTCCGCCGGCGCGTCCACGCCTTCGGGCAGCAGCCAGCCGCTGGCGGTGGGGGCACTGCCCAGCACCGCGCGGGCGGCTTCCGCCACCTGGTCCCGCGTCACGGCCCGCAGCCGGCGCGGCCAGAATTCCACCGTCTCCAACGGCAGGCCCACGGCCAGCGCGCCGCCGATCATGCGCGGCGCGGCGCCGAGGCCATCCAGCGCCAGCAGCGCGCCGGCGGACATCTGCCGGATGCTGCGCGCCACCTCGGCTTCCGTCGGGCCGCCCTCATCCAGCAGGCGCTTGACCACGGCCATGGTGGTTTCCTCCACCCGGCCCGGCGCCACGTCGCGCCGCGGGGTCAGGGCGATGTCGAAATCGCCCCAGCTCGCGGTTTCGCCGTCGTAGCCGGCACCCACCGAGATGGCGAGGCCGGGCTCCACCAGCGCCCGGTGCAGGCGCGAGCCCTGGCCGCCGCCCAGCAGGTGGCGCAGCACCTCCAGCGGGTCGGCCAGCCGGCTTTCGCCGGCGGTCAGCGTCGGTGCCTGCCAGGACCGCACGAAGGTCGCCTCGCCGCGCAGCCGCGGGTCGTTGCGCACCATGCGGGGCTCCGGCGGCGCGGGCGGCGGCGGGGCGCGGTCGCGGGGCACGGCAGGGCCGGCGGGCACGGCGCCCCAGATGTCCGTGATCTCGTCCCAGAAGGCCTGCCCGCCGACCGCGCCGGCCACCACCAGCACGGCATTGCCCGGCGCGTAGCGGGCGCGGAAGAAGCGCCGCAAATCGGCATGGCCGATGGCGCGGATCTCGTCCTCCCAGCCGATGATGGGGCGGCCGTGCCAGTGCTGGCGGCCCCACATCCCGGCCTCGAAGGTCTCGAAGAACTCGGCGCGGGGGGAGGAGCCGATGCGCTGGCCACGTTCCTCCAGGATCACCTGGCGTTCCGATTCCAGCTCGGCTTCCGGCAGCAGGGCGGAGGCGAAGCGGTCCGCCTCCATCCGCGCCACCAAGCCGAGCCGGCTGGCCTCCACATGCTGGAAGTAGCCGGTGACATCGCGGGAGGTGAAGGCGTTGTCGCTGCCGCCTTCCCGCGCCACGCGGCGGGAGAATTCGCCGGAGGCGACGTTGGCGCTGCCCTTGAACAGCATGTGTTCCAGGAAATGCGCGATGCCGGACAGGCCCTTGGGGTCCTCCCCGCCGCCGGCCGCGACGAAGGCGTAGTGCGCGACGACCGGGGCGCGGCGCTGTTCCACATGCGCCACGCGCAGCCCGTTGGGCAGGGTGCGCAGCTCTGCCCCGAACAGCGGGCGGTCGGCGATGGCCTCCGCCGGCGACGGCGAGGTGGCGAGCGCCGGTCGGGCAAGGAGGTGCGCGGCCGCGCCGGTGGTGGCGACGGCGGCGGCGGCCTGCATGGTGGCTCTTCGGGTCAGGGGCTTCATGCCGACCAAGATGGGGCCGACCGGGCCTCCGGCAAAGGGTTCCGTAGACACCCGGATGGAACGGGCGGCCCGCGCGCGGCGACGTGGCGCGGCCTGCCTCGATGATCACGCCGGGGGGCGGCCGGTGATGGGTTGCGGCCGCTCAGCAGCGTGTCGCCGATGAGGATCCGGTCACCGCCTTTCGGGCGCAAGCCCTGGCCGGCATCGGCGGCCAGGGCTTGCCGCAGCGCCAGCTTGCGGTCCGGTTGCCGCCCCGCCCCGCCCCGCCCCGCCCCGGCGCGGCCGGCTGCGGCTCAGGCCAGGCCGAGCGCCCAGAGCAGAACGCCCTTCTGGGCGTGCAGGCGGTTCTCCGCCTCGTCGAACACCACGCTCTGCGGGCCGTCCATCACCGCATCGGTGATCTCCTCCCCGCGATGCGCCGGCAGGCAGTGCATGACGATGGCATCCGGCGCGGCGTGCCGCAGCAGCGCGTCGTTCACCTGGTAGGGGGCGAGCAGATTGTGGCGGTTCACCTTCTCCTGCGCCGTCTCATCGGACATGGAAACCCAGGTGTCTGTCACCACGCAACGGGCACCTGCCACCGCCGCCTGCGGGTCCGTGGTCAGCTCGATCCGCGCCCCTTCCGCCCGCGCCCAGTCGATGAGCCGGGCGGGCGGGGCCAGTTCCGGCGGGGTCGCCAGGCGCAGGGTGAAGCCGAAGCGGGCGGCGGCCTGGATGAAGCTCTGCGCCACGTTGTTGCCGTCGCCGGTCCAGGCCACCACCTGGCCGGCGATCGGGCCGCGATGCTCCTCGAAGGTCATGATGTCCGCCATCAACTGGCAGGGGTGGGAGACATCGGTCAGGCCGTTGATCACCGGGATGGTGGCGTGTTCCGCCAATTCCCGGATCTTCGCGACATTGTCGGTGCGCAGCATGATGGCGTCGACGTAGCGCGACAGCACGCGGGCGGTATCGGCCGGGGTTTCGCCGCGGCCGAGCTGCATGTCGCGCGACGACAGCACGATGGCATCGCCGCCCAGCTGGCGGATGCCGACCTCGAAGCTGACGCGGGTTCGGGTGGAAGGCTTCTCGAAGATCAGCGCCACGGATTTGCCGGCCAGCGGCTTGCCCGGCACCTGGCCGCGCTTGGCCTGCACGCCGAGGTCCAGCATGCGGCGCAGCGTCGCCGCATCGAGGTCCATCAATTCCAGGAAATGCCGGGGGGCGGCCGGCCTGCCCCCCCCGGCCACGGGCTTCAGCGCCACGCTCATTGGGCGGCAGCCGTCTGTACGCCCGGCGTCAGGCGCAGGCAGGTGCGGTCCAGCAGGCGCAGCGCCTCCGCCACCTCGGCCGCGGTGATGATCAGTGGGGGGGCCAGGCGCAGCACGTTCATGCCGGCGGCGACCGTCAGCAGCCCTTCCGCCACCGCGGCGGCCTGCATGTCCCCGTTGCTGATCTCCGGCCGCAGCTTCAGGCCGAGCAGCAGCCCGGCGCCCTGCACGCCCTCGATCACCGTCGGGTGCCGGTGCGCCAGGTCCAGCAGCCCGCGCCACAGCAGGCGCGCCACCTGGTCCACCTGGTCCAGGAAACCGGGCGCCAGCACCACGTCCAGCACCGCATTGCCGGCGGCGCAGGCCAGCGGGCCGCCGCCATAGGTGGTGCCATGGGTGCCGGGCTTCAGGTACTGGGCCACCTTCTCCTTCGCCAGGATGGCGCCCAGCGGAAAGCCGCCGCCGATGCCCTTGGCGGAGGACATCACATCCGGCTCGATCCCCGCCCATTGATGCGCCCACAGCTTGCCGCTGCGGCCCATGCCGGTCTGCACCTCATCGAGCGCCAGCAGCAGGCCGAATTCGTCGCAGACGGCACGGAGTTCGCGCAGGAAGCGGAGCTCCGCCGGGCGCACCCCGCCCTCGCCCTGCACCGGCTCGATCATGATGCCGGCGGTCTGCGGGCCGATCGCGTCGCGCACCGCATTCATGTTGCCGAAGGGGACGTGGTCGAAACCCTGCACGGGCGGCCCGAAGCCGGCCAGGTACTTGGCGTTGCCGGTGGCGGACAGCATGCCGAGGGTGCGGCCGTGGAAGGCGCCCTCGAAGCAGATCATGTGGAAGCGTTCGGGGTGCCCGGTTTCCGCATGGTATTTGCGGACCGCCTTCACCATGCCCTCATTCGCCTCGGCGCCCGAGTTGCAGAAGAAGACGCTGTCGGCGAAGGAGGCCGCGACATGACGCGCGGCGAGTTCCTCGGCCTGCGGCACGCGGTACAGGTTGGAGACGTGCATGACGCGCGCCGCCTGCTCCGCGATCACCTTCGTCAGGTGCGGATGGCCATGGCCGAGGCTGCTGGTCGCGATGCCCGCGCCGAAATCCAGGAATCGTCGCCCATCCGCCGTCGACAGCCAGGCGCCCTCGCCCCGCTCGAAAGCGAGGTCGGCACGGTTGTAGGTCGGCATCAGGGCGGGGATCACGGGGATCTTGCTCCGTCACGCCGCGCGGCCAGACGCCATTCGCCAGGGCAAGCGCGGAAGCCATGCAAACTGCCCGATCTGACCGCCGCGGTCAAAGCGCCGCGGATGACAAGGCAGACGAAAACGGCCGGACCCTGCGGCCCGGCCGTGCCATCCGACCGGCTGTCTACTGCCGGACGCCGCCGCTGTTCTGCGGATAGGCGCCCGAGGTGTTGGAGCCGGTGGCGCGGTCATAGGCGCGCTCCGCGGCGGTGCCGGGCGGGTTGCCCGGCCGGCCGTCGGATTGCCGTGGGTAGGCGCCGGAGGTGTTGGTTTCCGCCGCCCGGTCCAGCGCGCGTTCCGCCGCCGTGCCGGAGGGGTTGTTGCCGGTCCCGTCCGCGCTGGTGCGCGGGCTGTCGGTGGCCTGGTCATAGGCGCGCTGCACGGCGGTGGAGGGCGGGTTGCCCGCCCTGCCATCCGGCCGCCCGGCACAGGCGACGATCGGCAACAGGGCCGCAAGCACGAAGAGAGGGGTCTTGATCACGGCCCTGGGCCTCCTTGGTTCCTGTCGTTCCGCCGCGGCTGCGCAGCCGCGGCGGCCTTGCCCGTCCGGTCAGCCGCGGCGGGCGTTGGCGTCGTAGGAGAAGGACGGCAGGCTCTCGAGGCTCTCCTTCGTCGCGCCGCGCAGCATCCAGCGGTTGCGCTCCGCGTCATGGCTCAGGCGCTCATAGGGGATGGCGACCAGCTTGGCGCCGATGCCGAGGAAGCCACCCACCGAGATCACCGCCACCGGGGCCCCGCCGGCCTGCGGCACGATCAGGTCGTCCACCTCGCCGATCGAGTTGTTTTCCTCGTTGTAGATGTTCGAGCCGATGATCTGGCTGGCGCGGCGGCTTTCCCGCAGGCTCATGCTGTCCACCGACATGGTGGGCGTGGTGGCGCCGGTCGCGGTGGTGCCGGTCGCGCCCATCGTGCCGCGATTGGCCGGGGCCTGCGCCGTGGTGCCATCCGTCGCGCGATCCATGGCGCGGCCGGCCGCCGTGCCGGGCGGGTTGTTGGCGGTGCCGTCCGCAGCGGTGCGGTTGCCGGTCACGCCGTCCAGCGCGCGCTGCGTCGCCGTCGAGGGCGGGTTGCCCGCGGTGCCGTCTGGCGCCTGGGCGGACATGCCACCGCGGGCCTCGCCCGGGGCCGCGGCGGTCTGCCCGAAGGCGACCGTCGGCGCGACGGCGAAGGCGATGGCGGTGGTCATGGCCAGGTAGGTCTTGTGGTTCGACATGGGTGTCTCCTGTTCCGTCCGGAAGGCTCGCGCCGTTCCGGTGACTGTGGCCCCCAACGCCCTCCGCCCGGCAAAGGTTGCGGGAGTGGCTGTCGTTTCCGCTCCGCCCCGGTTGCGGCAGGAATGTGGCATCCGCCGCCGTTGCGGCGGCCATGTGGCGCCTGCCGGTCGCCATCCCCCGCCCCGGCATGGCAGGATGGCGCCAATGACGGCGCGCGCAGCACAGGGCCCCCGGCCACCCGCCCCCCCGGGGCCCCCGCCCGGGGAGGCGCGGCTGCGCCAGGCGGCGGAAGCCCATCTCGCCCGCTTTGCCGCGACGGAGGCCGGGCTGCGCCGCGTGCTGGCGCGCCGGGTGGACCGCTGGGCCCGCGCGGCGGAAGCCTTCGGCATGACGGATCTCGGGCCGCTGGTGGCGGAGGCGAAGCGTCAGGCCGCGGCGGTGGCGGCGGCCATGGCGGCGTCCGGCGTGGTGGATGATGCCGCCTTTGCCGAAAGCCGGGCCCGCCGCCTGCTGCGCGCCGGCCGGTCCCGCCGCGCCGCCCTGGCCCATCTGGCGCAGAAGGGCGTGGCCGGGGAGGTCGCGGCCGAGGCGGTGGGCGAGGGGGCGGAGATGGAGGCGGCGCTGGCCTTCTGCCGCCGCCGCCGCCTTGGTCCCTTCGCCGCCGGCGACGCGACGCCGGAGGCGCACCGCCAGGCCCTTGCCGCCCTGGCCCGTGCCGGCTTCGGCCGCGCGGAGGCAGCGGCCGCGCTGGCGATGGACCCGGCGGAGGCCGAGGACCGGCTGCTGGCCTTCAGGCGTGGCTGAACCGCCCGGCCCGGCCGCGCGGCGCGTCGTCTTCACCCGGGATGGGGTGCGGCGCGGGGTGCTGCGCTCCATGCCGCTCTGGGTCGGGATGCTGCCCTTCGGCGTGGTGATCGGCGTGCTCTCGGCGGCCAAGGGGCTGTCCTTCGCCGAGACCATGCTGATGACGACCATCGTCTTCGCCGGCGCGGCGCAGCTGGTGGCGCTGGAATTATGGGCCGACCCGGCGCCGATCCTGGCGGCCACCATCGCCACGCTGGTGGTGAACATCCGCATGGCGCCGATGGGCGCGGCGCTGGCCCCCTGGCTGGACCGGCTGCGGGGCTGGCGGCTGTGGGGTACGCTGGCCACGCTGGTGGACCATTCCTTCGCCATGGCCATCGCCGAGCAGCGGGCCGGCGGGCGGGATGCCGGCTACCTGCTGGGGGTCGGGCTCGGCATCTGGATCTCCTGGATCGCCTGTGTCGCGGCCGGGCATCTGGGCGGCGGCATGCTGCAGGTGCCGCCCGGGCATCCGCTGTTCTTCGCCTCCATCGCCGCCTTCCTGTCCATCCTGGTGCCGCTGTGGCGCGGCGCGCGGCTGGACCTGCTGCCCTGGCTGGTGGCGGGGCTGGTGGCGATCGCGGCGCATCGGGCGGCGCTGCCGGTGCCGCTGCCGCTGCTGCTGGGCACCTTCGCCGGCGCCGGCCTGGGCGCCTGGATGGAACTGCGCGGGCGGGGCGCGCCGGGATGGAAGTAAGGCTCGATGTCCTGCTGGCGATCCTCGGCATGGCACTGGTCACCTATGCCAGCCGGGCCGGGGGCTATGCGGTGCTGCGCGCGGTGCGGGCGCCGGACTGGGTGCAGGTGCTGCTGCGCCACCTGCCGGGCTGCCTGTTCATGGCCTATGTGGCGCCGCCGCTGCTGGCCGGGGGCCCGGGCGCCTGGGCGGGGGCGGCGGTGGTGGTGGCGGTGCAGCTGGCCACGCGCAACCTGGGCATCGCCATCCTGTCCGGCATCGCCGCCGTCTGGGGCCTGGCCTGGCTGGCGGGATGAGGCCCGGGAGGCCGGGTCCTTGACCCAAGCCGGCGCGCATCCGCATATAAGCGCCATGTTCCGCGGGATCTCCGGCCTCCGAATTACCCGCCCGGCCCGCTGAAGGGCCGGGTTCTCCGCGCACGCCGTTCCCCCGATGCGGCCCCCCCGGGGCCAGATGAGACCGCACCCATGACCGACGCCCCCCCCGAGGCCCCCGCCCGCGATTATCGCGGCACCGTCTTCCTGCCGAAGACGGATTTTCCCATGCGCGGCGACCTGCCGAAGCGCGAGCCCGGCTGGCTGGCGCGGTGGGAGACGATGGGCCTGCGCGCCCGGCTGCGTGCGCAATCCAAGGGGCGCCCGCCCTTCGTCCTGCATGACGGCCCGCCCTATGCCAATGGCCCGCTGCATATCGGCACGGCGCTGAACAAGATCCTGAAGGACGTGATCAACCGCGCCGCCCAGATGTCCGGGCTGGATGCGGACTACGTCCCGGGCTGGGACTGCCACGGCCTGCCGATCGAGTG
Organism: Falsiroseomonas selenitidurans; assembly: GCF_012103215.1. Lineage (GTDB taxonomy): Bacteria > Pseudomonadota > Alphaproteobacteria > Acetobacterales > Acetobacteraceae > Falsiroseomonas > Falsiroseomonas selenitidurans. The sequence goes on along the minus strand of NZ_JAAVNE010000052.1, from coordinate 21,329 downwards.
GAAGATTGAGGAGCAGTACCGCGCCAAGGGCAAGGACAAGGACAGTGTCCCGATCCTGGACTTCCGGGCCGAATGCCGGGCCTATGCCACGCATTGGCTGGATGTGCAGCGCAACGAGTTCAAGCGGCTCGGCGTGCTGGGCGACTGGGATGGCCGCTACGCGACCATGGATTTCCCCTCCGAGGCGGTGATCGCCGGCGAGATCGGGAAATTCCTGATGAACGGGTCGCTGTATCGCGGCCTGCGGCCCGTCATGTGGAGCCCGGTGGAAAAGACCGCCCTGGCCGAGGCGGAGATCGAGTACCACGAGCATGTCTCGCCCACGCTGTGGGCGCGCTTCCGGCTGAAGACCGCTTCGGCGGCGGATCTGGCCGGTGCCTCCGTGGTGATCTGGACCACCACGCCCTGGACCATCCCCGGCAACCGCGCCGTGGCCTATGGGCCGGAGATCGACTACGCGCTGGTGCATGTGGAGGGCGTGGCCGAGGGCAGCGCCCTGGTGCAGGGCGAGTTTGTGCTCGTTGCCCTGCCGCTGCTGCCGCAGTTCGAGAAGGATGCGGGGCTGGGCGCGCACAGCGTCAAGCTTCTGCTGAAGGGGGCGGAGCTGGAAGGCGCCATCGCCGCGCATCCGCTGGCCGGCTGGGACGGCGCCGCCGGCGGCTATGATTTCGACGTGCCGCTGCTGCCGGGCGATTTCGTGACGACGGAGGCCGGCACCGGCTTCGTCCACATCGCCCCGGGCCATGGCGAGGACGACTTCAACCTCGGCCGGGCGCATGGGCTGCCGGTGCCGGAGACGGTGGGCGACGACGGCACCTTCACCATCCACGCGCCGGGCTTCACCGGCCAGCACGTCTTCAAGGCGCATGACGCGGTCTATGCCGCCTGCCTCGCGCAGGGCACGCTGGTGGCGAAGGCGAAGCTGACGCACAGCTACCCGCACAGCTGGCGGTCCAAGAAGCCCGTCATCTTCCGCGCCACGCCACAGTGGTTCATCGCGATGGATGATTCCAACGCGATCCGCGCCAAGGCGATGCAGGCGATTGCGGAGACGCATTTCGTCCCGGATATCGGCCGCAACCGCATCGGCGGCATGGTCTCCGTGCGGCCGGATTGGTGCATCAGCCGCCAGCGCGCCTGGGGCGTGCCCATCCCGGTCTTCGTGGAGAAGGCCACCGGCACCCCGCTGCGCGACCAGGCGGTGATCGACCGCATCGTGGACGCCTTCCGGGTGGAGGGCGCCGATGCCTGGTACCAGCCCGGCGCCGCGCAGCGCTTCCTCGGGGAAGGCTACGACGCCGCCGCCTATGAGCAGGTGATGGACATCGTCGATGTCTGGTTCGAATCGGGCTCCACCCACGCCTTCGTCCTTACGCCGGAGCGTGGGCTGCGCTTCCCGGCCGATCTGTACCTGGAAGGCTCGGACCAGCATCGCGGCTGGTTCCATTCCTCGCTGCTGGAATCGGTGGGCTCGCGCGGGGTCGCGCCGTTCAAGGCGATCCTGACGCATGGCTTCGTGCTCGACGAGCAGGGCCGCAAGATGTCGAAGTCGCTGGGCAATGTCGTCGCCCCGCAGGATGTGGTGAAGGATTTCGGCGCGGACATCCTGCGGCTGTGGGTCATGAACACCGACGTCACCGAGGACCAGCGGATCGGCAAGGAGATCCTGAAGCAGCAGGCGGAGCTGTATCGCCGCATCCGCAACACGCTGCGCTGGCTGCTGGGCAACCTCGACGGCTTCGAGGCGGCCGAGACGGTGCCGCATGCCGCGCTGCCGGAGCTGGAGCGCTGGGTGCTGCACCGGCTGGCGGAGCTGGATGCGCGGCTGCGGCGGGCGGTGGCGGACCATGACTGGACCGGCGTCTACCCGGAACTGCACGCCTTCTGCGCCACGGATTTGTCCGCCTTCTACTTCGATGTGCGCAAGGACAGCCTCTATTGCGACGCGCAGGACAGCCTGCGGCGGCGCGCGGCGCGCACGGTGATCGACCGGCTGCACCGCTGCCTGACCACCTGGCTGGCGCCGGTGCTGGTGGCGACGGCGGAGGAATCCTGGCTGGCCCGCTTCCCGGACGGCAGCGTGCATCTGCAGGACTGGCCGGCGATTCCGGCGGAATGGCGGGATGAGGCGCTGGCGGCGAAATGGGCCGCGATCCGCGCCCAGCGCCGCGGCGTCACCGGCGCCATCGAGGATCTGCGCCGCGCCGGCACCATCGGCGCCTCGCTCCAGGCCCGCGTCGCCATGGCGGTGCCGGTGGAACTGGCGGAGGCGCTGACGGCCGACCAATGGGCGGAAATCCTCATCGTCTCCCAGGTGGCGCTGGACCCGGCGGCGGAGCCGGCCACGCAGGTGGTGCCGGCCGAGGGCGCCAAATGCGACCGCTGCTGGCGCGTGCTGCCGGAGGTCGGGTCCTCCGCCGCCCATCCCACGCTCTGCCGCCGCTGCGAGGCGGTGGTGGCCTGAGCCGATGACCCGCCCCGGCCTGCTCGTCGCCCTCGCCATCCTGGCCCTGGACCAGGCGAGCAAATGGTACATGCTGTTCGTGCTGGACCTGCCGACCCGGCACCACATCCCCCTGGTCGCGGTCGGCCCCTTCGGCTTCGACCTGACCATGGTGTGGAATCGCGGCGTGACCTTCGGCCTGCTGGCCGGGGATGGCCCCTGGACGCAGGCGGTGCTGGCGCTGCTGGCCGTGGTCATCGCCGGCTTCCTGCTGCGGTGGATGGCCCGCGCCGAGAACCGGCTGACGGCAATGGCGCTCGGCGCCGTCATCGGCGGGGCCATCGGCAACGTCATCGACCGGCTGCGCTTCGGCGCCGTGGCGGATTTCTTCGACGCCCATGCCTGGGGCTGGCACTGGTACGTGTTCAATCCGGCGGATGCCGCCATTGTCCTCGGCGTCGTTGCACTCGTCGGCGATGCCTTGTTCCGGCCATCGCCCAGGGCTAAGGGTTCCGTGCCATGACCCAGCTTCGCACCCTCCTGCTCGGCCTGCCCCTTCTTGCCGCGCTCGCGGGCTGCGGTGGCGACACCGCGCGCTCGCTCGGCTTCACCCGGGACCCGCCGGATGAATTCCAGGTCACCACCCGCGCGCCGCTTTCCGTGCCGCCGCGGCTGACCGAACTGCCGCCGCCGACGCCCGGCGCGCCCCGCCCGCAGGACCAGCGGCCGCCGGCCAGCGCCATCCTCGGCGTCAGCCCCTCTGCCGGCCCGGCCGCGCCTTCCGGCGCGGAGCGGGCGCTGCTGGCCCAGGCTGGCCGCCCGGTGGATGACAGCATCCGCGCCCAGGTGGACGCCGAGAGCCTGCGGCTGGACCGGCCGAGCCGCAGCCTGGTGGACCGCCTGATGTTCTGGCGCGCGACACCGCCGCCCGGTACCGCCGTGGATGCGCAGCGCGAGGCGCAGCGCCTGCGGGAGAATGCGGCCCTGGGCCGGGAGACGACGGACGGCACCACCCCCGTCGCACAGCCGCCGCGCCGCGGCCTGCTGGACTGACGGGCCTTGGGCGGCGGCGGGTGTAAACCCAGGCTGCCGCCCCCAGATGAACCACTCGCCCCGCGCCGGGCCACCCCTCCGGGTGGCCCGGCGCGGGTCGTTTCCACCAGCCCCGCTTCGGGGTGTTGTCCGCCCAGCCCCGCCCGGGGCGATTCCCGTCGCGCCGCCCGTTCCTCGCCGCCCCAGCGGCGTCCGGTCCGGCCGCGCCAGCACATGGTTCCGCCCGTGACCGACCCGACCGAACCCTCCGACACGCCCCCCTTCCTCAACCACGACCGCCCGCCGGTGCCCGACCTGGTGGTGCCGCGCGGCGTGCTGCCCTTCCACCTGGACGGCCGGCCGGTGCGTGGCCGCCTGGTGCGGCTGGGGCCGCTGGCGGATGCGCTGCTGGGCCGCCATCCGCTGCCCCCCGCGGTGCTGCGCCTGGTGGGGGAAGCGCTGGCGCTGACGGCGGCGCTGGCCACGGCGCTGAAATTCCAGGGCTCCTTCAGTCTGCAGGCGAAGGGCGACGGGCCGGTGTCCCTGCTGCTGGCGGATTGCACCGATGCCGGCGCGCTGCGCGGCACCGCCAAGGTGGACCAGGCGCGGCTGGAGGCGCTGCTGGCGGAACACCCGCACCCCACCGCCGCGCAGCTTCTGGGGGAGGGCTATTTCGCCTTCACCTGCGACCAGGGGCCGGACATGGAACGCTACCAGGGCATCGTCGCCATCGAGGGCACCACGCTGGCCGACATGACGGACAACTACTTCCGCACTTCCGAGCAGCTGCAATCCCAGGTGCACCTTGCCTGCGGTCGCAGCCTGGCCGGCTGGCGCGCCACCGCCCTGGTGCTGGAACGCGTGGCCACCGAAGGCGGCATCCCCGGGGAGGGGGCGGATGAGGACCAGGAGGAGGCCTGGCGCACCGCCCAGGCCCTGGCCGGCACCTTGAAGGCGGAGGAAATGCTGGATGACGGCCTGACGGCGGAGCGCCTGCTGCACCGCCTGTTCCATGCCGAGGGCCTGGCCACCGACCGGCCGCGCCCGCTTTCCTATGGCTGCCGCTGCTCCCGCGCCCGGCTGGCCGCGGTGCTGGAGAATTTCGGGCCGGAGGATCTGGACCACATGGCCGAATCCGGCGCCATCGTCATGACCTGCGAGTTCTGCGCGGTCGATTTCCGCTTCGATCGATCCGAGGTGGAGGGCCGCGCCGGCCGCGCCTGACCGGCAAAGCCATGCCGGCGCGGCACGATGGTGCTGGACCCCCGGCCGCGCCTGGACTACGCGATGGGGCAGCGGAGGGACCATCCGAGATGCCGAGACGCCGCCACCTTCTGAAGGCTCCCCTGGCGCTGCCCGCCCTGCTGCTGGCCTGCGCCGGGCCGCAGGAACTGCCGCCGCTGCGCCCCCTGGTCACCGGCTACCGCCACCTGACCCCGCTGCGGCTGAACGTGCTGGAGATCGAACTGGCGGAGCCACTGCCCGGCGCCGTGCAGGTGATGGAGCCGGTGCCGGTGCGGCCGGAGGCGGAGATGCGCCGCATGGCGCAGGAACGCCTGGTGCCGATCGGCACCGAGGGCAAGGCACGCTTCCAGATCACCAATGCCCGCTTCACCCGCGACCGGCTGCCACCGCAGGGCGGCATCGGCGGGCTGTTCGCCGGCGAGCCGGGGGAGAGGCTCACCTGCCAACTCGCCTGCCGGGTGGAGATCCTCACCGGCGAGGGCGCCCGCGTCGGCTTCGTGGAGGCGGAGGTGCAGCGGCTGCAGACGGTGGCCGATGGCGCCAGCCCGGCCGCCCGCCGCGACGCCGCCGAGGATCTGGTGCGCCAGGCCATGGAGGCGATGAATGTGGAGTTCGAATTCCAGCTGCGCCGCACGCTCCGCGCCTGGCTGGCGGAAGGGCTGACGCCCACCGCCCCGGCGCCGGTGCCGGTGGAGCGCGAGGATCTGCCCGGCGGCGCGCCGCGGACCGCGACGCCAACGCCGGGCACATTGGGAACACCCCGCCGATGAGCATCACCTTCAGCAACCCCGATGGCGTCGCCGCGCCCGGGTCCCGCTATGCCCATGCCGCGCTGGTCGAGGGGCCGCACCGGCGGCTGGTGGTCTCCGGCCAGATCGGGGTGGCACCGGATGGCAGCATCGCCCCGACCGGAGAGGCGCAGATCGACCAGGTGCTGGACAATCTGGGCGCCATCCTGGCGGCGCATGGCATGGGGCCGGCCAACATCGTGAAGCTGGGCGTGTTCCTGACCGACCGGGCGCTGATCCCGGCCTGGCGGCAGCAGCGCGAGCGGCTGCTGGGCAGCCATGCGCCCGCGAGCACGCTGCTGGTGGTCGCCGGCCTCGCCGACCCGCGCTTCCTGGTGGAGGTGGAGGCCGAGGCGGTCGCCTGATCAGCGACCCGGCCACGGACGCGGTCCGCCTGGCGCTTGGGGGCGCGAAGGCGAACTCTTCCTGCGCCGGGCATGATCCCGGATCCGATTGATCGGGACCTGTGCCTGCCGAAGGCGGGTGGGCGGCCCGTTGGGCCGCCGCGTCAGGTGTCGCGAAGCCAGGCCGGCGATTCGGGCGGCGATAGGCCCCGATCACCGGGCTTCGGGATCAGCCCTCGCCGGCGCCGCGCGGCGCGCCGATCATCGCCATGAATTCGCGGCGCGTCGAGGCATCGTCGCGGAACGCGCCGAGCATGCGGCTGGTGACCATGGAGACGCCCGGCTTGTGGATGCCGCGCGTGGTCATGCACTGGTGCTGCGCCTCGATCACCACGGCGACGCCCTTGGGCTTCAGCACCTGCTCGATGGTATTGGCCACCTGCGCCGTCAGCTTCTCCTGGATCTGCAGGCGCTTGGCGTAGGTCTCCAGCACCCGGGCCAGCTTGGAGATGCCGACGACACGGCCATCCGGGATGTAGCCGATATGCGCACGGCCGATGATCGGCACCATGTGATGCTCGCAATGCGTCTCCAGCCGGATGTCGCGCAGCACCACCATCTCGTCATAGCCGTCCGTCTCCTCGAAGGAGCGGGCGAGCAGCTCCACCGGGTCGGTCTCATAGCCCGCGAAGAATTCCTCGTAGGCGCGGGCGACGCGGGCGGGGGTATCCACCAGCCCTTCGCGGGTGGGGTCGTCGCCGGCCCAGAGCAGCAGCGTCCGCACGGCGGCCTCGGCTTCCTCCCGCGTCGGGCGGGTCAGGGCTTCGCGCTGCGCGGCGGCCAGGGAATGGGCGGGGGTGTGGATGTTCACGGTTCCGGTCCTGCTGGCCGCGTGCTGCAATCACGTTGCCTTGTTCGAACTCCAAATGGGGGCGGGTCCGCATCGCGCAATGGCGACCGGCGCAGCGCCGCCCTGCGTACCGGTCCCGGCTGAGCGCCCGTGCCCGGCCGAAGGGGCGCCGGCGGGGGTCAGACCGGCGGCTCGCCCTGCACCGGGTGGCTCCCCATGGCGCGCAGCAGCACGGTGATGTCCTGCGCCGCGGCCGCCACCGCCGTCGCATCCTGGCCCTTGGCCACCAGCGCCACGCCGCCGCCGCCCATGCGGTAATAGGGGTAGCTGCCGATATCGAGACCCGGCCAGCGCGCCTGTATCGCCGCCAGCCCCTCCGCAATGCGGCCTTCCATCACCCCGTCGGCGTGCACGGTGCGGGAGGCGACGGGCGGGCCGCCCTCCAGGGTCGGTGCCAGCGCCTCGAACATCGCCTGCATGATGCGCGGCACCCCGGCCAGCACATGCACATTGCCCATGGTGAAGCCGGGCGCGATGGAAATGGCGTTGTCGATCAGCGCCGCACCGCGGGGCATGGTCGCCATGCGCTGCCTTGCGGCGTTGAACTCGCCCGGCCTGTAGTGCCGTTCCAGCCGCGCCCAGGCCTCGGGGTGCGGCTCCCACGGCACGCCGAAGGCGCCGGCGACGCATTCGCTGGTGATGTCGTCATGCGTAGGGCCGATGCCGCCGGTGGTGAAGACATGCTCGAACCTGTCGCGGACCTCGTTCAGCGTGTCGATGATGGTCGCCCGCACGTCGGGGATGATGCGGACCTCGCGCAGCGGGATGCCGATCTCGCCCAGCCGGGTGGCGAGGAAGTTGATGTTGGCGTCCTTGGTGCGGCCGGACAGCACCTCATTGCCGATCACCAGCAGGCAGGCGGTGGGGTTTGCGGCGTTCATGGGCTTGATTCCAGCGGTCAGAAGGGCGGGGGCGCCGCGCAAGGTTGCCAGGGTGGGACCGGGCTTGCCAGCCGCAAGCCGCGCGCGGCCGCCATGGCTTGCCGGCCGGCGGCGCCAGAGCATTTTCAAGCCCTGCGGCTTCGCAAGGCCACTCGGAAAATGCGTCGAAACAACAAGCTGGAGCCGTTTCACCGTCTTCGCTTGCGGTGAAAGGGCGCTACAGGAAATCCCGCAGCAGGGCGACCAGCGGCTTGTCGGCCGGCGGCATGGCATACTCCGCCAGCTTGCCCGGCCGCACCCAGGCCAGCGCCTGGCCTTCCAGCGGCGTCACCCGGCCTTCCCAGCGGCGGCACAGATACAGCGGCATCAGCAGGTGGCGCTCGCCCAGCCTGTGGCTCGCGAAGGTGAAGGGGGCGAGGCAGCTTTCCGCCACGTCGATCCCCAGCTCCTCCTTCAACTCACGGATCAGCGCCGCTTCCGGCGTCTCGCCCGCGGCCACCTTGCCACCGGGGAATTCCCACAGACCGGCCATGGGCTTGCCCTCCGGCCGCCGGGCCAGCAGCACGCGGCCTTCCGGGTCGATCAGCGCGCAGGCGGAGACCAGCAGGATCGGGGTGCCGCCGTCCGGTGGCGCCGCCTTTTCCGCCTGCACGGCGGCGGGCAGGTCGTCGCGGGTCAACTCGAACAGCCGCACCTTCATCGGGCCGCCGCGGGAGACGAAGTCCCGCACGCCTTCGCCCTTCTCGCGGAAGCCGATGCGCGCCAGCACCGCCTGGCTGCGCGCATTGTCCAGCAGGGCGGAGGCGACGAGGCGGTCCAGTTCCAGGTGAGCCAGCGCCCAGCTGGCCAGCCTGGCGGCGGCTTCCGGCCCCACGCCATGGCCCCAGAAGCGCCGGCCGACCCAATAGCCCAGCTCCGCCTCCCGCTTCGCCGCCTGGCAGGTGAGGCCGATGCAGCCGACCAGCACTTCCCGCCCGTCATCCAGCCCGGTGATGGCCAGGTGGAAGGCGGTGCCGGCGGCCAGCTGTGCCCAGGTGGAGGCGATCCAGTCATCCGCCAGCGACCGCGGATAGGGGAAGGGCACCCGTGCCAGGGTCTTGGCCACCTCCCAGTCATTCACCAGGCGGTGCAGTTCCGCCGCATCCTCCGCCCGCAGCGGGCGGAGCGTCAGGCGCTCGGTCCGCAGCGGGGCGAAGGCAGGGGGTGCGGCACCGGTCAAGTCAGGACCGGTAGGCGCCGTTGATATCGATATAGCCATGCGTCAGGTCGCAGGTCCAAACCCTTGCCTTGCCCCGGCCGAGGCCGAGATCGACGGCGATCGCCACCTCCCGCCCCTTCATGTGGGCGACCACCGGGGTCTCGTCGTAATCCGGCACCACCGCGCCCTCGCGCGCCATCCAGGTGCCGCCGACGGCGACCGAGAGCAGGTCGCGGTCCGCCGGTTCCCCGGCCTTGCCGACGGCCATGACGATGCGGCCCCAATTCGCGTCCTCCCCGGCGATCGCGGTCTTCACCAGGGGGGAATTGGCGATGGACATGGCGATGCGGTGGGCGGATTTGGCGGAGACGGCGCCGGAGACGTCGATCTGGATCAGCTTCTGCGCGCCCTCGCCGTCGCGGGCCACCATCAGCGCCAGGTCCATGAGGACTTCGTGGACGGCGCGGGCAAAATCCTTCAGCAGCTTGCCGCCTTCGGCCGGCACGCGCGGGTGCTTCGCGCTTCCGGTGGCGAACAGCAGCACCGTGTCGCTGGTGGAGGTGTCGCTGTCCACGGTGACGCAGTTGAAGCTCTTCGCCGTGCCCTTGGCCAGGATCGCCTGCAGGGCGGCCGCCGGCACCTTGGCGTCGGTGGCCAGGAAGCACAGCATCGTCGCCATGTCGGGGGCAATCATGCCGCTGCCCTTGGCGATGCCCGAGACCGTCACCGTGGTGTCGCCGATCTGCGCGGTGCGCGTCGCGGCCTTGGGGAAGGTGTCGGTGGTCATGATGGCGCTGGCGGCGCCGGCCCAGCCATCCTCATCCAGCTTGCCGAACAGCGGCGGCAGGGCGGCGAGCAGCTTTTCGGTCGGCAGTTTCTCGCCGATGACCCCGGTGGAGGCGAGGAACACCTCGGTCGGCTTGCAGCCGGCCAGGCCGGCCATGGCCTTCGCCGTGTCGCTGCAGGTCTGGCGCCCGGCCTTGCCGGTGAAGACGTTGGAATTGCCGGCGGTGACGACCAGCGCGCGCGCCTTGCCGCCCTTGAGCGCGGCGCGGCACCAGTCGATCGGTGCGCCGGGGCATTTGTTGCGGGTGAACACCCCGGCCACGGTGGTCCCGGCCGGGAACAGCATCATCGTCACATCCTCCCGCGCCTTGTAGCGGATCTCGGCGCGGCCGGAGCCGAGGCTGACGCCAGGTACCGGCGGCAGCTCGGGCAGCGGGAGCGCGAGCGGGGAGACGGGCAGATCCTTGCCGGCCATGGTCGGGGTCTTCTCAGCGGCGGGGTTGCGGGGCGGCGGCCGGCGGGGCGGCGCCGTCCAGCAGCGAGGGGGCGGGGGCGCGCTGCGGCGAGCCGTCCAGGTTGAAGCGTTCGATCCGCGCGGCGGCGCGGATGCGCTCCACCGCCGCGTTCACGCCTTCCTCGAAGGCGCGCTGGCGCAGGCTCTCGCGGGCTTCCTCGAAGGGCGGCGGCGGCACGGCGCGGCGCGCCTCCACTTTGATGACGTGCCAGCCGAACTGGGTGCGGACCGGGGTGGCGGAGATCTCGCCCGGCTGCATGGCGAAGGCGGCCTCGGCGAAGGCCGGGATCATGTCGGCGCGCTTGAAGAAGCCCAGGTCGCCGCCTTCGCGGGACCCGGGGCCGGTGGAGCGGCGGCGGGCGATCTCGGCGAAATCGGCGCCGTCGCGCCGCGCCTCGGCCAGGGCGGCGCGGGCCTCCGCCTCGGTCGGCACCAGGATGTGGCGGGCGCGCACCTCCTCCTCCGCCGTGCGGCCGGCGACCTCCTGCTGGTAGCGGGCGCGCAGCGCCTCCTCGGTCATGGCGGGGGCCACGGCGCGGGTGATGAGGGCCTGCTGCAACGTCTCCTCCTCCGCCCGCCGCAGCCGGGCCGCCACCTCCGGGTCCTGCGCCAGGTTGCTGGCGCGGGCCGCGGCGGTGATCGCCTTCTGGGTGATCATCTGGTCCAGCAGCAGCGGGAAGAGGGTGGGCGCCGGCATGCCGCGCAGCTCCTCCGGCAGGCGCTGGGCTTCCGCCTGCACCTCGGACAGGCGGATCTCGGCGCCGTCCACCCGCGCCACCACCGGGTCGGCGCCGGGCGAGGGGGCCTGGGCCAGGGCCAGGCCGCCCGGCAGCATGAGGAGGGCGAGCCAGAGGGCCGGACGGCGCATGGACGGGGAATCTCTGATCAAGGAAGGCCACAGGATGGCCGATGCGCCGGGCGGCCACAAGGCGGGCCTGTCCGGCCCGGGCCGGTCCCCATGGCGCCGTGATCGGGCTTCGCGTTGACGCCAGGGGGCCACGCGCCTATCTCTCCGGCTGCCGCGCCCCCCGCCCGAGCCGGGCCTTGCGCCCTTGACCACCGGGCGTGAACGCATCGGCGCAGGTCCTTCGGTGCGGGTCGGAGACAGCAATCCAACATGTTCCAACGCCTTGTCCGCGCCTTCATCGGCACCACCAACGACCGGGCGCTGAAGCGCTATCAGGGACGGGTGCCTGCGATCAACGCGCTGGAGCCGAGGCTCGCCGCGCTGTCGGAGGAGGCGCTGCGCGGCCAGACCGCCGCGCTGCGCGCCCAGCTCGCCACCGGCAAGACGCTGGACGACATCCTGCCGGAAGCCTTCGCCACGGTGCGGGAGGCCGCGAGGCGGGTGCTCGGCATGCGGCATTTCGACGTGCAGATGATCGGCGGCATGGTGCTGCATGACGGCCGCATTGCGGAGATGAAGACCGGCGAGGGCAAGACCCTGGTCGCCACGCTGCCCGTGTACCTGAACGCCCTGCCCGCCCGCGGCGTGCATGTGGTGACGGTGAACGACTACCTGGCCAGCCGCGACGCGGAATGGATGGGCAAGGTCTACCGCTATCTCGGGCTCAGCGTCGGCACCATCGTGCACGGCCTGACCGATGAGGAACGCCGCGACGCCTATGCCTGCGACATCACCTACGGCACCAACAACGAGTTCGGCTTCGACTACCTGCGCGACAATATGAAGTACCGGCTGGAGGACATGGTCCAGCGCGACTTCGCCTATGCCATCGTCGACGAGGTGGACAGCATCCTGGTGGATGAGGCGCGGACGCCGCTGATCATCTCCGGCCCCTCCGACGACAGCAGCGATCTGTACCAGCGCGTCAACGCCGTGATGGTGGAGCTGGTGAAGGACACCTCGCTCTATGAAAAGGACGAGAAGTTCAAGACCGTCCATCTGATCGAGGCGGGGACCGAGGCGCTGGAGGCGGCGCTGACCGAGGCCGGGCTGCTGACCGAGGGCGCACTGTACGACAGCGCCAACGTCACCCTGGTGCACCACGCCAACCAGTCGCTGCGGGCGCATGTGCTGTTCACCAAGGATGTCGACTACATCGTCCGCCAGGACAAGGTCGTCATCATCGACGAATTCACCGGCCGCATGATGGAAGGCCGCCGCTATTCCGATGGCCTGCACCAGGCGCTGGAGGCCAAGGAAGGCGTCACCGTCCAGCCCGAGAACCAGACGCTGGCCTCCATCACCTTCCAGAACTACTTCCGGCTGTATCCGAAGCTGGCCGGCATGACCGGCACGGCCTCGACCGAGGCCGATGAATTCGCGGAAATCTACAAGCTGGACGTGGTGGAGATCCCCACCAACGTGCCGGTGGCGCGCCAGGACGCGGATGACGAGGTCTACAAATCGGCGCGCGAAAAATACGAGGCGGTGGCCGCGCTGATCGCGGAGGCGCGGGAGCGTGGCCAGCCGACCCTGGTCGGCACCACCAGCATCGAGAAATCGGAGCTGATCTCCGAATTGCTGAAGAAGAAGGGCGTGCCGCACCAGGTGCTGAATGCCCGCTTCCATGAACAGGAAGCCGGCATCGTCGCCCAGGCCGGCCGCCCCGGCGCGGTGACGATCGCCACCAACATGGCCGGCCGCGGCACCGACATCCAGCTGGGCGGCAATGCCGACATGCTGGCCCGCGCCGAGATCGGCAACAGCGACAGCCCCGACTATGACGCCGCGCTGGCCCGCCACAAGGCGGAGGTGGAGGCGATCCGCCCCGCGGTGAAGGCCGCCGGCGGCCTGCTGGTGATCGGCACCGAACGCCACGAAAGCCGGCGCATCGACAACCAGCTGCGCGGCCGGTCCGGCCGCCAGGGCGACCCCGGCGCCAGCCGGTTCTTCCTGTCGCTCGAAGACGATCTGATGCGGATCTTCGGCAGCGACCGCATGGGCGGCATGTTGCAGAAGCTGGGGCTGAAGGAGGGTGAAGCCATTGTTCACCCCTGGATCAACAAGGCGCTGGAGAAGGCCCAGAAGAAGGTCGAGGCCCGCAACTTCGACACCCGGAAGAACCTGCTGAAATACGACGACGTCATGAACAACCAGCGCAAGGAGGTCTATGCCCAGCGCAAGGCCTTCATGACGGCGCCGGACGTGGCGGAGACGGTGGCGGAGATGCGGCGGGAGACGATCGGCCACCTGGTCGATGTCGCCATCCCGGAGAACGCCTATCCCGAGCAATGGGACGTCGCCGGGCTGCAGGAGAAGGTGCTGAACCTGCTGGGCCTGGATCTGCCCGTCGCCGATTGGGCGCGGGAGGAGGGGATCGACGAGACCCAGGTGCGGGAGCGGCTGATCAAGGCGGCGGATGAGAGCTACGCCGCCCGCGTCGCCAATATCGGCCCCGAGCTGATGCGGATGGTCGAGAAATCCCTGCTGCTGCAGATTTTCGACGCGGTGTGGAAGGAACACCTGCTGGCGCTGGACCATCTGCGCCAGGGCATCGGCCTGCGCGCCTATGGGCAGCGCGACCCGCTGAACGAATACAAATCCGAGGCCTTCAACCTGTTCAACAGCATGCTGGAGGATCTGCGGGAACGCACCACCAGCGTGCTGATGCGCATCGACATCCGCCCGGACGCCCCGCCGCCGGAGCCGGAGCCGATCCGCGTCACGGATATGCGCCACCCGGACCCCTTTGGCGGGTCGGAGCTGGAATACGCCGACGCCGCGCCGCCGCCGCAATACGGGGCGGCGACGCAGGCCGGCCGCCAGCCGCTGACGGCGCAGGCGGTGGACCCGAACGAACCCGCCACCTGGGCCGGCACGCCGCGCAACGCGCCCTGCCCCTGCGGCTCGGGCAGGAAGTACAAGCACTGCCACGGGCGCGCATAGCGCCCAATGAAATCAACGCACTAGCAGCCAAGCCCAAGGGTTTTGGCTGTTAGGCACTTGATAGGCACTGCGAAATCCTGCAGGCAGTTATGCACAAGTTAGGCATAACGACGAGCAGGAACATATGCCCACAAACTCCACCCACGCACTGCATGATGGTCTGCTACAGCTGTTCACACGCAACGGGCTGTGGCAGGCACGGGTGTATCTGGGTGAACGCCGCTATCTGTGGCGCAGCCTGAAAACGGTAGACCTTGCACGTGCCAAGGATCTGGGCACGCAGCTGTTCTACGAGACCCAGTTCAAGCTCAAAGCTGGCTTGCCCACGCATCAGCGCAGCCTGGACAGCGTGATCTCAGAATACGTGAGCTGGCGCGAGCGAGACAACGCACAGGGCAAGGCTGCACACAACAGCACCAGCAAGTTCACCAGTGATGCCATGCTCAGGCAGGTCAAGCGGGTGGTGAAATTCTGGCGTGCGTATGCAGGCAACCGCGCCATTGAGGTCGTGGACGACAAGGTGCTGGCTGGCTACGTGAACTGGCGCAAAGCCTACTATGAGAACATGGTGGAGCTGCCCAAGAACGCTCGGCTGCATCCTGCTGACAAGACTTTGCAGTGGGAGATCATGCTGGGAAAAGCCATCATCAAGTTTGCCCATGATGCTGGCTATCGCGGCAACAAGCCGCTGCCCACATTCACCTTTGTGCCCAAGGTGAAACGTGTGCGACCTGCGTTCACCATCCCCGAATATCGTGCGCTCTATCGCGCCATGCGTGCATGGATTGCTGAGGCTGATAATCCGCGGTCGCGCTACACAAGGCAGCTGCTGCGTGATTATGTCCTGGTGCTGGCAAACTCAGGCATGCGGGTGGGAGAAGCCAACAATCTGCGTGTGAGCGATGTGGTGCCATTCGTGGATGCGCTGGGCAGGCACAACGTGGAACTGCATGTGCGCGGCAAGACGGGTGCTCGTGTGGTGATCCCACGTGTGGCAGTCGCAAAGTATATCAAGCGTGTGCTTGCGCTGCGTGATCATCTGTCTGCGCATGATCGGGTATTCGTCATGCAGGATGGTGGTGCAATTGTCACCCTGATTGATCAGTTCAACACAGTGTTGGAGCGGGCTCAGATCGCACGCAACAGTTCTGGTGAGAAATACACGCTGTACAGCCTGCGGCATTTCTATGCAGTCATGAGCATACGTGCAGGCATAGACATCTACATGATTGCCCGAAACATGGGCACCAGCGTGGCTGTCATCGAGAGCTACTACGGCAAGTCAGCCACGCCTGCAGCACGGGCAGCGCAGCTGGGTGGTCAAACCTACGGCTGACAAGTTGGGTGGTGTTGCACCATCCAACTCGTTCGTGGAGCGACCCTGATCAGCCACACAGGCTGAGCTTACCTTGGCACCAGTATGGGGTTTGCTGGGTGGTGACCAGGTTGGCGCCTGCACGTTTGTAGTGGGGGCTGCGTTCTGACCTGGCTGCCGTGCAGCGGCTCACCACGTGGAAGCGCAGTCTAACGTGTGCAACTGACCAAGTTGCATGACTCGACACGACTCGACTTGCAATTTCGCAACGATTTGCCCACGAGTGGACTTGTCCGCAAATGAGTTGCGCCCTTCTGCACAGGCAGAAGGATGGCGGGTGGTGGGTGTGAGTTGCACACCGGCTGCTGCACCCAGCGCTGGATCAGGTTCTCCACAGCCAGTGCGAGAGGTCATCATGAGCAGCTGTCTAATCCTTACTCCCACTGATGGCGCGGCTGGTGATGTGTGCGGCTCGCTGCTGCCTTTTCGGTCCCACACACATTAGTTCAGTGTGCGTGATCGCGCTTATGGCGAGCCCTCTCTGAGCGCCGTCCTCTTATCACGTTTCCATTCCGCACGCTGATGACCCCACGTCATTTGTGGGCACTATAAGGAGTTTCCCATGAGTGGTTCAATTACTCCAGCATCCATCACTCCGAGCCGCGTTGTGGACGAATTTCTCGTCAATAGCCAATTAGCTGGAAATCAAGCTCACCCTCGAGTAACCAAGCTGCAGAATGGTAATTTTGTGGCTACTTGGTCGGATTACGCAGGTCCGGCATCTGGTTCGAGCGGATCGAACGTAAAGGCGCAGCTTTTCGACGGCAGCGGCACAAAAATAGGCGCGGAGTTTACTGTTAATAGTTATCCTGGGACCTACGCTTGGTTTCCGTCGGTCACCGCTCTTGTCGGTGGTGGCTTTGTTGTGACTTGGGAGGACAGAAGTCGGGCGCTTGGCGATAATAATGCAAGCGGCATACATGTGCAAATATTCGACTCTGCGGCGAGCCGTGTTGGCAGCGAAATACGCGCAAATACACAAACAAATTCCTGGCAACTTTTTCCTAGCGTAAGTGCCTTATTGGATGGTGGATTTGTTATCGCGTGGGCAGATGCCGTCGGAACCCCCATTGATGCTGTAAATGCGGGCGTAAAGGCGCAGATATTTTCGGCGCTCGGCACGAAGATTAACTCTGAATTTCTTGTTAATGCACTGCCAACAGGAATGCATCAAGACAATCTGATGCCTACTGTTGCCACCCTAAAAAATGGTGACTTTGTAATCACTTGGACCGATGCAAATAGCATATCGGGTGATGCGAGCGGCACAAGCATCAAAGCTCAACGGTTTGATGCAAGCGGAAGTAAGGTGGGTGCCGATTTTCTAGTCAACTCGCAAACTTCGGGTAATCAGTCGTTCTCCACCATCACTGCCCTGCAAAGTGGCGGCTTTGTGGTGACTTGGACCGATGCAAGCGGCACCCTAGGTGACGCAAACGGCACTAGCATCAAAGCGCAACTGTTCGACGCAGGCGGCAACAAAGTAGGCTCCGAGTTTCTCGTCAACTCGGAAATCAATGGAAATCAATCATCGCCTGCTGTCTTTGCCCTGCAAACCGGCGGCTTCGTGGTGACTTGGACCGATGCGAGCGGTACCTTGGGCGACGCGAGCGGCACGAGCGCCAAGGGGCAGTTGTTCGATGCGAACGGCGGCAAGGTAGGTGCCGAATTTTTGGTCAATTCGCAGGTCACGAACAACCAATCCAACCCCACGGGAACGCAGCTGTCACCCAGCACCTTCTTGGTGAGCTGGAACGACACTAGTGGCACATTGGGAGACGCAGATGGGTTTAGTATCAAAGCGGCAGCATTTAGTATCCCGGGCAGTGCGTCAATCTCTATCGCTGCCACCTCTGCCAGCAAGGCAGAGGGCAACACAGGTACGACACCGTTTACCTTCACGGTGTCACGCACAGGGGACACCTCGGTAGCCCACACTGTCACATGGACAGTCTCAGGCACGGGCGCCGATGCTGCCAACGCTTACGATGCCGAAACCCAACTCGCCATTGGTAATGGCTTCACCTTCACTCCTGTCATGCCCTTTGGAGATATTAGCTTCGCCGCAGGAGAGACCGCCAAGACCATCACGGTGAATGTGCTGGGCGACACCTCCGTGGAAGCCGACGAGGGCTTCACCGTCACACTGAGCAATCCTAGCGTAGGTCTATCGATTGGCACGGCAGCTGCGTCTGGCACTATTATCAATGATGATCTTGTTACTATTCACGAGGGGGCGCCACTTTCGGGCGCAATTAGCGGGTCTGCTGGCGACGACATCTACCGCGGCAGCCCCGTTAACACACCGGGAATTGCAATAAATGCACTCCAGGTTATAGATTTGGCAGGAAACGCAACCGTATACGCGGACTCGGGTCAAGAAGAATTTGCTCACAATGGCGCAATCAGCGGATCTGATTTCCTTTTTGGTGATGGAAATATAGAGTTTTATGTTGATATTTACGGCATCTTTAATCCACAAGGCTTCAGCGGAACCGCGCTAACATCTGGGGCGGGCGAAACATCAATATACATAAACAATTATTCCGATGGCGGGAACGCACTTCAGGCATCGTCTTTTGATCTTGGTGGGGGCGATGATTTCGTCGCCATAAAAATGTTGAGCTCCGCCGAGCAAAGCGCAAGTTACGGTCTGCGAGCTTCGAGCATTAAATTCGGCACTGGAAATGACACCCTCATTATCGAAAACTCATCGCCAAGCCCACTCGATGGATTTGCCATTGAGGGCTTCGTTGAGATGGGTGATGGTGACGATGCTGTAGAAATAAACTCTCCCGTTGGCATATTTATGGACAACTCTTATCTCGATGCAGGGGGTGGGGCTGATAGCATTGTCCTACGTGCAAGCGTCATTGGCGTCGATCGCGCTTCAGTTAGGATGGGCGACGGGAATGACATACTGCAGGTCATAATCACCAAGCCATCGGGATTGAGCATGTCTAATGCTCTCGTCGATTTGGGACGAGGCGATGACGTTCTGATGCTTGATCGCGGATCGGGCACGATCGATGGAGGTGAAGGTTTAGATATCTTCACGCTTAAGGGAGTGTTTTCGAATTTCGTTATAGTAAAATCCGCCGCCGGCGTGGTGATAACGCACAAATCAGATGCGTTTACAAACTACAGAATTATTAATATTGAGACGCTGCGCTTCGATGATGCGGAGATCAACCTCGGCAGTTTGGCGACTGAAGGCGCCGACACCCTCACAGGCACGCCCAACGCAGACACGCTTGATGGGTTGGGTGGTAACGACAGCCTGATCGGCTTGGCTGGCGACGATCTGCTGGTGGGCGGCACGGGTGCCGATACCATGCTGGGTGGCACAGGCAACGACACCTATGTGGTGGACAACACAGGCGACCGCGTGATCGAGGCATCCAATGCAGGCATGGACCATGTGCTGAGTTCGGTGAGCTTCAATCTGTCCGGTCAGCACATTGAAAACCTAACCCTCACAGGCACGAGTGCCATCAATGGCACAGGCAACACGCTTGCCAACCAGATCACAGGCAACAGCGGCAACAACCTGCTGATGGGCGGGAGTGGCAACGACACGCTGGATGGTGGTGCAGGTGCGGATACTCTGGATGGCGGCACTGGCGCCGACAGCATGGTGGGTGGCACAGGCAACGACACCTATGTGGTGGACAACACAGGCGACCGCGTGATCGAGGCGTCGAATGCAGGTGTCGACCATGTGCGTGCCTCGGTCACGTTCAGTCTGTCCGGTCAGCACATTGAAAACCTAACCCTCACAGGCACGAGTGCCATCAATGGCACAGGCAACACGCTTGCCAACCAGATCACAGGCAACAGCGGCAACAACCTGCTGATGGGCGGGAGTGGCAACGACACGCTGGATGGTGGTGCAGGTGCGGATACTCTGGATGGCGGCACTGGCGCCGACAGCATGGTGGGTGGCACAGGCAACGACACCTATGTGGTGGACAACACAGGCGACCGCGTGATCGAGGCGTCGAATGCAGGTGTCGACCATGTGCGTGCCTCGGTCACGTTCAGTCTGTCCGGTCAGCACATTGAAAACCTAACCCTCACAGGCACGAGTGCCATCAATGGCACAGGCAACACGCTTGCCAACCAGATCACAGGCAACAGCGGCAACAACCTGCTGATGGGCGGGAGTGGCAACGACACGCTGGATGGTGGTGCAGGTGCGGATACTCTGGATGGCGGCACTGGCGCCGACAGCATGGTGGGTGGCACAGGCAATGACACCTATGTGGTGGACAACACAGGCGACCGCGTGATCGAGGCGTCGAATGCAGGTGTCGACCATGTGCGTGCCTCGGTCACGTTCAGTCTGTCCGGTCAGCACATTGAAAACCTAACCCTCACAGGCACGAGTGCCATCAATGGCACAGGCAACACACTCGCCAACCAGATCACAGGCAACAGCGCCAACAACCTGCTGATGGGCGGGAGTGGCAACGACACGCTGGATGGTGGTGCAGGTGCGGATACTCTGGATGGCGGCACTGGCGCCGACAGCATGGTGGGTGGCACAGGCAATGACACCTATGTGGTGGACAACACAGGCGACCGCGTGATCGAGGCGTCGAATGCAGGTGTCGACCATGTGCTGAGTTCGGTGAGCTTCAATCTGTCTGGACAGCACATTGAGAACCTCACGCTCACAGGCACTGCCGCCATCAATGGCACAGGCAACACACTCGCCAACCAGATCACAGGCAACAGCGCCAACAACCGGCTGGATGGTGGTGCGGGGAATGACACGCTCATGGGTGGAGGTGGGCGCGATGTGCTCACAGGCGGCACAGGTGCTGATGTGTTCCGCTATGACGCGATCACGGACAGTCTATTCGTCTTCAACAGATATGATGTGATCATGGACTTCTCGTCTGCCCAGGGAGATCGCATTGATCTGTCGCGAATGGATGTGAACGCCACGCCCACAGGCAGGCAGGCATTCGTGTTTATTGGCAGCACCGAATTCAGCACGGTGAATGCCACGGGGCAGCTCGCTTTTGGCTATGATCCTGACCTGAATGTGGGTGTGCTGGCAGGCAGCACGGATGCGGACAGCGATGCGGAGTTCGTGATCATGCTGCGTGGTGTGAGCAGTCTCAGCGCCAGCGACCTTATCTTGGGATAGGAGGCAGGGCGGAAACACTTTGTTCGCTGCCCTGAACTCAGCAGCCCGAAAATGGATTTTTGCCCAGATATCCACCTACTTCAGAAAAATCCAGTGCTTGATGGTGGTGAGCTGCTGCAAGGAGGCGGCTCACATGCTTGCACACATTCTGCGTGCCCGGCTCGTCAAATTAACGGGGCGATGCCTGTTTCACACGTCACGCTCATTGCCGGAAACGGACTGGGGTGGTGGATCATGCCCATCTTGGTGGCAGATCAGAGCGCGATGGAAACTCTCTGTGTCGAGCTCGGCATGGGAGTGACCGGATAGATAAGGATGGTGCTTCCACTCACCTCCGTTACGCGAGTGTATGAGCCTATGACTACCTTCGTTCAGGAATATCCAGTGCGTTTAGTACCAGTCCGGCAAGTGCCCCCACTGTAGCTCCCAGAAACACTGCTCCCATCCGTGCGCTTCCGATCAGGTGTGCAATTACTCCAAAGAGCGCGGCTCCGGCTATCGAAGCCATTGCTGGAGAATAGAAATACCACCTGTTGGTGTGACGCTTGTGCTTGAAAACTGCTTGGCAGTATGGGCAAATCCGAGCTTTTTCACTGACGCCGCGTCCACATTCGCGGCATGCTTTTTTTGAATGCATTGGGTGGTTGACCTCCCCACTGGTCTTGGCGAGCGGCAGTCTGCTTGATGATGCCTCGCGCGATTGTGGAGCGGCCCCCAATTCGACCGGACAGGCGGCGCAACCGTGAGGGCCTGGGCGTAAGCCTAGGCGTGCGCCTATGTCGAAGCCCATCGAGCGCGTTGA
>NZ_JAAVNE010000051.1 GCF_012103215.1 Falsiroseomonas selenitidurans | reverse complement strand
GCCGCACCGGCCGCGGAGGCGCCCGCGGCCGCACCACTGGCCGCCGCGCTGCCCACCAGCGTGGCCGCGCCCTGCGCCCCGCCCGCGACGGCGGAGCCGGCGGTGCCGATCAGCGAGCCGACGGCGCCCACCGCCGTGCTGCCGACGGTGAGCGCGGTGGAGGCGGCGGTGCCGACCACCGTGGTGGCGATGGAAGTCGGGCCGCAGCCGGCCAGCAGCAGGGCCGCCGAGACGATGAGCCCCCCCGGCAGCCCTCCCGGCCTCGATCCGCTCATCCGCTGCATGGCACATCCCCGGTTGCGGGCGGGAATGTATCGTTCCGTATCCCGGAGGTGAAGGGTGAACAGGGCTTGCGGGGCGCAACCGCCCGGCGTGCAATGCCGGGGATGCAGCCCGAAATCCCGCCGGATCCCGTCCTGGAAGCCGAATACAACAACCGCGCCCGGGTGCCGGAACACCCGGCGCATTTGGCCGCCTGGGCGCGCGATGCCGCCGCCTGGCGGGAAGCCTGCCCGGCGGCGGAGTTGGGCCTGGCCTATGGCGGGCGGGAGCGGGAGCGGCTCGACCTGTTCTGGCCGGACGCCTCGGCGCGGGAGTCGCCGGTGGCGCTGTTCATCCATGGCGGCTACTGGCAGGGGCTGGGCCGGGAATGGGCCAGCCATTGCGCGCGGGGGTTGAACGGGCTGGGCGTGGCGGTGGCCGTGCCGTCCTATGATCTGTGCCCCGCCGTGCCGCTTGCCGCCATTGTCGAGCAGATGCGGGCGGCGGCGGCGATGCTGCACCGGCGGCATGGGCGGCGGCTGCTCGCCATGGGCCACTCCGCCGGCGGCCATCTGGCGGCGATGCTGATGGCGACCGACTGGCCGGCGCGGGACGCAGCGCTGCCGGCCGGGCTGGTGCCGGCGGCGCTCCCCATCTCCGGCGTCTTCGACCTGGCGCCGCTGCGCGCCACCTCCATCGGCGTGGCACTGGCGCTCGATGCGGCCGAGGCGCGGCGCCTGTCGCCGCTGTTCCTGCCGCGGCCGGCCGGGGCGCTGCATTGCGTGGTCGGCGCGGCCGAGAGCGCCGCCTTCCTGGCTCAGGGCCGCGCCATGGCGGCCGCCTGGGGCGGCAGCTTCGCCACCCTTCCCGGCGCCGACCACTTCACCGTGCTGGCGCCGCTGGCCGATCCGGGCAGCGCCATGGTGCGCCACGCAAAGGCACTTGCGCCGGCATGATCTTTCAAGCCTAAAATATCTCGGGAGACGGAGGGACAAACATGAGCATCCAGATCGGCCGGCGCCAGGCGCTGGGTCTTGCGACGGGGCTTGCTGCAGGCAGCCTGGCGATTCCGGGCCTGGCGCGGGCCCAGGCGGCGCCGGTGAAGATCGGCCTGGTGGCGGTGCAGACCGGCCCGGCGGCGACGCTGGGCACGCATCTGCGCGACGGCTTCCTGCTCGGCATGAAGCATTTGGACAGCAAGCTGGGCGGCCGCGCGACCGAGGTGCTGCCGATCGACGACGAGCTGCGCCCGGATGTCGCCGTCACCAAGGTCCGCGCTGCGCTGGAACGCGACAAGGTGGATTTCGTGGTCGGCGTGGTGTTCTCCAACATCCTGGCCGCGATCATGCGACCGGTGACGGACACGCAGACCTTCCTGATCTCGACCAATGCCGGCCCCTCCCCCTTCGCGGGGCGTGGCTGCAACCCGTATTTCTTCGCCACCTCCTACGTCAACGACCAGAACCACGCGGTGATGGGCAAGGCGGCGCAGGATGCCGGCTACAAGCGGGTGATGCTGCTGGTGCCGAACTACCAGGCCGGGCGGGATTCCGTCGCGGGCTTCAAGTCCGAATTCAAGGGCGAGGTGGTGGAGGAGATGTTCACCCCGCTGACCCAGATGGATTTCTCGGCAGAGCTGGCGCGCATCGCCGCGGCCAATCCGGACGCGCTCTTCACCTTCATGCCGGGCGGGCTGGGCGTGAACCTGGTGCGGCAGTACCGCCAGGCCGGGCTGCAGCGCATCCCCTTCCTGTCCGCCTTCACGGTGGATGAATCCGTGCTGCCCGCGCAGGGCGCCGCCGCGGTGGGCTTCCAGACCGGCACGAGCTGGACGCCGACCCTGCCCGGCGAGCAGAACGCCCGCTTCGTCCGCGATTTCGAGGCGCAGTTCAACTACGTGCCGGCCAGCTACGCGGCCCATGCCTACGACGCCGCCATGCTGCTGGACAGCGCGCTGCGCCGCACCGGCGGCAGCCTGGCCGACAAGGGCGCGCTGCGCACCGCCCTCAAGGCCGCCGATTTCCGCAGCGTGCGCGGCAACTTCGCCTTCGGCGCCAATCACTTCCCGGTGCAGGATTTCTGGCTGGCCAAGGTGGCGCAGCGGCCGGACGGCAAGTTCCAGACCGAGCATGTGCGCAAGGTGTATGAGAACGTGACCGACCCCTTCGCGGCGCAGTGCCGCATGCCGGCCGGCTGAGGACCACAGGGCGGATGTCGCTGACGCTGCTGCTCGTCCAGGGGCTGAACGGGCTGCAGCTCGGCATCCTGCTGTTCCTCATCGCTGCCGGGCTGACGCTGGTGTTCGGGGTGATGGATTTCATCAACCTGGCGCATGGCGTGCAGTACATGCTGGGCGCCTATCTCGCGGCCTATTTCGCCGCGCAGACGGGCAGCTTCTGGTGGGCACTGGCGCTGGCGCTGCCCGCGGCGCTGCTGGTGGGCCTGGTGCTGGAGGTGCTGGTCTTCCGGCACCTCTACGACCGCGACCATCTGGCGCAGGTGCTGGCCACCTTCGGCGTCATCCTCATCCTGAACGATGGCGTGAAGTGGCTGTTCGGCGCCGCGCCCCTGCAGGTGCCGATGCCGGCGGACCTCACCGGCGGCATCCCGATCATGGATGGGTTGCTGTATCCGCATTACCGCCTCGCGATCATCGGCGGCGGGCTGGCCACGGCCGGGCTGCTGTGGTGGCTGGTGGAGCGCACGCGGATCGGCATGCTGATCCGCGCCGGCGCCACCAACGCACCGATGGTCGCGGCCCTGGGCATCGATATCCGCCGGCTGTTCATGGTGGTGTTCGGCTTCGGCGCCATGCTGGCGGGATTCGCCGGGGTGATGGCGGCGCCGATCCTTTCGGTGGAGCCGGGGATGGGCGACAACCTGCTGATCCTGGCCTTCGTCGTCATCGTCATCGGCGGCATCGGATCGGTCCGCGGCGCCTTCCTGGCGGCGCTGCTGGTGGGGCTGGTGGAGACGCTGGGGCGTTCGCTGATGCCGGACCTGCTGCGGCTGCTGCTGGACGCGTCCCAGGCGCGACAGGTGGGCGCGGCGCTGGCCTCCATGCTGGTCTACATCGCCATGGCGGCGATCCTCGCCTTCCGCCCGGCCGGGCTGTTCCCGGTACGCGCCGGCTGATGCGGACGCTCGCGAAGGAAGCGCCGGCGCTGCTGGTGCTGGGCGCGCTGGCCGCCGCGCCCTGGCTCGGCTTCGGCGAGAGCTGGGCGCTGACGCTGCTGGCGCGCGCCATGATCCTGGCCATGGCGGCCGTCTCGCTCTCCTTCCTCGTGGGCGGCGCCGGGCTGGTCTCGCTCGGCCATGCGGCGATGCTCGGCTTCGGCGCCTATGCGGTGGTGATCCTGGACGATGCGCAGATCGTCGAGGCCTGGGTGGTGCTGCCGGTGGCGATCACCGCGGCGGCGGGCTTCGCGCTGGTCACCGGCGCGGTCGCCATCCGCACCAGCGGCGTGCACTTCATCATGATCACGCTGGCCTTCGGCCAGATGGCCTATTTCACCGCCACCTCACTCTCCGGCTATGGCGGCGACGATGGCTACACGCTCTATGCCCGCACCGAGCTGGGCGGCAGCCGCATCCTGTCGGACCGGCTGTCCTTCCACTTCATCTGCCTGGGCGCGCTGACGCTGACCTGGCTGGTCTGCCGGATGCTGCTCGCCTCGCGCTTCGGCCGGGTGCTGCGGGCGGTGCGCGGCAACCCGCTGCGGGCGCAGGCGCTGGGCTTCTCGCCCTACCCCTACCGGCTGCTGGCCTATGTCATCGCAGGGGGGCTCGCGGGGGCGGCCGGCTTCCTGTTCGCCAATGCGACGGAATTCGTGGCGCCGGCCTACATCGCCTGGCAGCGATCCGGCGAGTTGCTGTTCATGGTGATCCTGGGTGGCATCGGCGGGCTGCACGGCGCGCTGCTGGGCGCCTTCGGCTTCGTGCTGCTGGAGGAAGTGCTGTCCCACCAATGGGAGCATTGGCGCATCGCCTTCGGCGTGCTGCTGATCCTGGCGGTGCTGTACCTGCCCGGCGGCCTGGCCGGTTTGCCGGCACAACTGGCAAGGCGGCGCGGCGGTGGCTGAGCCGGTCCTGGCCCTGCGCGGCCTGCGCAAGCGCTTCGGCGGCCTGGCGGTGACCGAGGATGTCTCGCTGGATGTCGCGCCCGGCGAGATCCACGCCGTGATCGGCCCGAACGGCGCCGGCAAGACCACGCTGATCAACCAGATCAGCGGCGTGCTGGCGCCCGATGCCGGGCGCATCCTGTTCCTCGGCCGCGACATCACCCGCCTGAAGCTGCACCGGCGGGCCCGGCTGGGGCTGGCGCGGTCCTTCCAGATCACCTCCATCATCCCGGACTTCACGGCGCTGGAGAATGCGGCGCTGGCCGCGCAGGCGGGGGAAGGCACCTCCTTCCGCTTCTTCCGCCCGGCGGGGAAGGAGGCCGGCCTGAACCGCGCGGCCATGGTCGCCCTCGAACAGGTGGGCCTCGCCCGGCGCGCCAACACGCCGGCCGGTGCGATGAGCCATGGCGAGAAGCGCCAGCTGGAACTCGCCATCGCCCTGGCCACCCAACCGCGCCTGCTGCTGCTGGACGAGCCGCTCGCCGGCGCCGGGCCGGAGGAGACGGAGCGGCTGATCGGCATCCTCTCCCTGCTGCGGCGGCGCTATGCGATCCTGCTGGTGGAGCACGACATGCAGGCGGTCTTCGCGCTGGCGGACCGCATTTCCGTCCTGGTCTATGGCCGGCTGATCGCCACCGGCACGCCGGCGGTCATCCGCCAGAATGCGGAGGTGCGCGCCGCCTATCTCGGCGAGGACGACATCCCGCTGGCGGCCGCGCCATGCTGAAGCTGGAGGGCGTCACGGCCGGCTATGGCGGCAGCCAGGTGCTGTTCGGGATCGAGCTCGAGATCCGGGTGGGCGAGGTGGTGACGCTGCTCGGCCGCAACGGCATGGGCAAGACCACCACGGTGCGCGCCATCATGGGGCTGCTGCCTTCCCTCGGCGGGCGGATCTGGGGCGGGGAGATCGTGCTGCATGGCCGCGCGGTGGCCGGGCTGCCGGCGCACCGGGTGGCACGGCAGGGGCTGGGGCTGGTGCCGGAAGGCCGCCAGGTGTTCCCCACCCTGACGGTGGAGGAGAACCTGCTGGCCACCGCCGCGCAGCGCGGCGCCGGCGCGCCGCGCTGGACGCTGGAGGCGGTCTACGCCTTCTTCCCCCGCCTGCGGGAACGCCGCCGCAACCCCGGTGCCAAGCTCTCGGGCGGGGAGCAGCAGATGGTGGCGATCGGCCGCGCGCTGATGACCAACCCGCGCCTGCTCATCCTCGATGAGGCGACGGAGGGCCTGGCGCCGCTGATCCGTGCCGAGATCTGGCAGGTGCTGGCGCAGTTGAAGGCGGAGGGCCAGGCCATCCTGCTGATCGACAAGAACCTGGCCGCCGTGACGCGGCTGGCCGACCGGCATGTGGTGATCGAGAAGGGCCGCACGGTCTGGACCGGCGACAGCGCGGCCCTGGCGGCGGCGCCGGCGGTGACGGAGCGCCACCTGCATCTGTGAGCCCGGACGGGTTCAGCCGACCAGCAGGATCTCCGGGCCGTAGCGCGCCACCAGCGGATCCGCGGTGACCAGCACCACGCCCTCGACCCCGGCCTGCGCCCCCAGCATCCGGTCGAGGGGTCCCGGTGGATCGGTGGCAGGCGCGCCACGGCCACCGCGTGCTCGCCGGTGACGGCCATCTCGCGATAGCCGGCATAGAGCAGCCCGCGCCGCAGCCGCCGCGGATCGACGGCGAAATCCGCCGCCATTGGCAGACGCTACGGCAGGCCCGCCGCCTGGGCGCGGGGCTATTCCGCCGCCCGCGGCAGCGCCGGGCGCGGCGCGTGGCTGGCAGGGCGGGCCTTCAGCTTCAGCTCGCGGAGTTCCGCTGCGTCCTTCGCCGCGTTGCGCAGCGCCGCTTCCTGCCCCCAGCGGTATGGCAGCGGGCAGTGCACCGCCTTCACGCCCTGGCGGGCGGCGGCATGCAGGGTGAAGAAGGGGTCGGTCAGGTGCGGCCGGCCGAGGGCCACCAGGTCCGCGCGCCCCGCCGCGACGATGGTGTTCACCTGGTCCGCGCTGGTGATGTTGCCCACGCACATCACGGCCACCCCCGCCTCGTTGCGGATCATGTCGGCCCAGGGCAGCTGGAACATCCGGCCATAGGTGGGGCTGGCATCGGCGACCGTCTGGCCGGTGGAGACATCCACCAGGTCGCAGCCGGCGGCGGCGAAGGCGCGCGCGATGGCCAGGCAATCGGCCTCGGAAAGCCCACCCTCCGCCCAATCGGTGGCGGAGATGCGCACGGACATCGGCTTCTCCGCGGGCCAGGCTTCGCGCAGCGCGGCGAAGACCTCCAGCGGGTAGCGCAGGCGGTTCTCCACCGGGCCGCCATACTCATCCGTGCGGGTGTTGGTCAGCGGCGAGAGGAAGCTGGCCAGCAGGTAGCCATGGGCGCAGTGCAGCTCCAGCATGTCGAAGCCGCAGGCGAGCCCCCGTCGCGCGGCGGCGACGAACTGCGCCTTCACCGCCTCCATCGCTGCGCGGTCCATCGCCCGCGGGACCTGGCTGTGCCTGTAGTAGGGGATGGGGCTGGCGGAGAGGATGGGCCAGGCGCCCTCGGCCAGCGGCTGGTCCATCCCCTCCCACATCAGCCTCGTCGCGCCCTTGCGCCCGGCATGGCCGAGTTGCAGGCACATCTTCGCCGCCGATGTCGCGTGCACCAGGGCCACGATGCGCGTCCAGGCCGCCTGCTGCGCGTCGTTCCACAGCCCGGCGCAGCCCGGCGTGATGCGGGCCTCCGGCGCGATGCAGGTCATTTCCGTGAACACCAGCCCGGCGCCGCCCATCGCCCGCGCGCCGTAATGCGCCAGGTGGAAATCGCCCGGCACGCCATCCTCGGCCGAGTAGAGGCACATCGGCGAGACCACGACGCGGTTCGCGACCTTCATGGCGCGCAGCGCGAAGGGCTGGAACATCGGCGGCAGCCGGGCGTCGCCGGCCACCTCCTCCGCCACCGCGCGCTGGGTTGCCGCGACGAAATCCGGCGCGCGCAGCGCCAGATTGTCCCAGGTGATGGCCTTGCTGCGCGTCATCACGCCGAAGGCGAAGCGCGTCGGCGAAAACCCCCAGAACCGCTTCACATGCTCGAACCACACCAGCGAGACATTGGCCGCGTGCTGCGTGCGTTCCACATCCTCCCGCCGCCCGGTCTCATAGGCTTCCAGCGCGGCGGGCACGTCCCGGTTCGCGCGGAAGGCCTGGTGCAGCGCGATGGAATCCTCCATCGCCAGCTTGGTGCCGGAGCCGATGGAGAAATGCGCGCTGGCCTTGGCGTCGCCCAGCAGCACCATGTTGCCGCGAACCCATCGGGCGCAGGTGATGGTGGGGAAGCGGCGCCACTGGCTGCGGTTGGTCAGCAGCCGGTGGCCCTGCAATTCCTCGGCGAAGACGCTCTCCAGGAAGGCGGCGCTGGCCGCCTCGTCCATGCCCTCCAGC
This sequence comes from Falsiroseomonas selenitidurans, assembly GCF_012103215.1. GTDB lineage: Bacteria > Pseudomonadota > Alphaproteobacteria > Acetobacterales > Acetobacteraceae > Falsiroseomonas > Falsiroseomonas selenitidurans. Next base: position 28,890 of record NZ_JAAVNE010000051.1, on the reverse strand, counting down.
CCGGCCTTCGCGAAGGTCTCGGGGTCCGTCTCCAGCACCCAGGTGCTGGCGCCGGCCTCATACTGGTAGCAATGGGCGATGAAGATGCCGTGCGGCGTTTCCTTGAAGAAGAAGGTGAAGGCGTCGAAGGGCCGGGTGCTGCCCATCCAGGCGAAGCGGTTCGGGCGCAGGTCCAGCTGCGGCTGGAAGTGGTCCGCGAAGCGTTCGCGGATCGGGGAGTTGATGCCATCCGCGGCGACGATCAGGTCGGCATCGGGGAAATCCTCCGGCGCTGCCTCCCGCCGGAATTCCAGCTCCACGCCCAGTTCGCGGGCGCGGGCGGCCAGCAGCATCAGCAGGGTGCGGCGCGAACAGCCGCAGAAGCCATTGCCGCCGATGCGGTGTTCCGCACCGCGCGCGACGATGGCGATATCGTCCCAATAGGCGAAGCTCTCGGTGATGGCGCGGTAGCTCGGCTCATCCGCCTGGCGGAAGGCGTCCAGCGTCGCGTCGCTGAACACCACGCCGAAGCCGAAGCTGTCCTCCGCCCGGTTGCGCTCCACCACCGTGATGCGGGAGGCCGGGAAATCCCGCTTCATCAGGATGGCGAAATACAGCCCTGCCGGGCCGCCGCCGATCACCGCGATGCGCATCCGTGCCTCCTGAAGCGTGGCCGGATATAGTTTAGGCTTCAAGCATCCAGCCTTCAACCGGATGTTGCGCGCGGCGCCGCGGATGTTTTAGGCTTCAAGCATCGGAGGCGGCATGGATCTTCACGGCAGGACGGCCCTGGTCACCGGCGGCGGCAGCGGCATCGGCGCCGCCTGCGCCACGGCGCTGACGGCGGCCGGCGCCACGGTCACGGTGCTCGGCCGGCGCCCGGCGCCGCTGCGGGCGATGGTGGCGGCCGGCGCCGCGCAGCACGTGCTGGAAGCCGACATCACCGCCCTGCCCGCCCTGCCCCGCTTCGACCTGCTGGTGCACGCCGCCGGCATGGCCGAGAGCGCGCCCTTCCTGGCCTCCGACGCCGCGCTGTTCGAGCGGCTGTGGCGGGTGAACCTGCTGGGTGCCGTCGCCACCGCGCAGGCCGTGCTGCCGGGCATGCTCGAAGACGGCTTCGGCCGCATCGTCATGCTGGCCTCCACCGCCGGGCTGAAGGGCTATGCCTACACCACCGCCTATGCCGCCTCGAAGCACGCACTGCTCGGCCTGGTGCGGTCCCTGGCGCAGGAGGTCGCGGCGCGCGGCGTCACCGTCAACGCCGTCTGCCCCGGCTTCACCGAGACCGCCATCGTCGCGCGAGCCACCGCCCGCATCATGGCGAAGACCGGCCGCGGGGAAGCCGAGGCGCGGGCCGAGCTGACGAAGCACAACCCGCAGCGCCGCCTGGTGCAGCCGGCGGAGGTGGCGGCCGCGGTGCTGGCGCTGTGCGGCGCGGGGGCTTCCGCCATCAACGGCCAGGCCATCGCGGTGGATGGGGGGGAGACATGAGCCCGGACAGCCTGCCCCCCGCGATCGATGCGGAAACCGCCCTGGCCCATGCGCCGCCCGGCCACAAGGACGAGCTGCGCCTGTGGCTGCGCATGCTGACCACGACGACGCTGATCGAGGGCGAGATCCGCCGCCGCCTGCGCCGGGACTTCGACACCACCCTGCCGCGCTTCGACCTGCTGGCGGCGCTGGACCGCGCCCCGGCGGGGCTTTCGCTGGGCGAGGTCTCGCGCCGCATGATGGTCTCCAACGGCAATGTCACCGGCCTCGCCGCGCGGCTGGTGGAGGATGGGCTGGTGGAACGCCGCGCCCGCCCCGGCGATCGACGCGCGCAATTGCTGCGCCTGACGGCGAAGGGCCGCCGCGACTTCGCCCGGCAATCCGCGGCGCATGAGGCCTGGATCGCGGAGCTTCTGTCCGGGCTGAGTGCGGTGGAGCGCGGCGCGCTGTTCCGCCTGCTGGGCCATGCCAAGATCTCCGTCCGCACCGCGCTGCCGGAGGAGGAAACGCCATGATCCCCGCCCTCGCCCCGCCGCTGGCGGATTACGCCGCGCGGCATGTGAAGCTGGCGGTGGCGGAGGGTGTCGCCACCCTCACGCTGGACCGGCCGGAGCGGAAGAACCCGCTGACCTTCGAAAGCTATGGCGAGCTCACCGCCATCTTCCGCGCCGCGGTGCAGGATGAGGCGGTGCGCGCCTTCGTCGTCACCGGCGCGGGCGGCAATTTCTGCTCCGGCGGCGATGTGCACGAGATCATTGGCCGGCTGCTGGAACGCGACACCAAGGGCCTTATGGCCTTCACCGCCATGACCGGCGACCTGGTGAAGGCGATGCGCGCCTGCCCGCAGCCGATCCTGGCGGCGGTGGATGGCGTCTGCGCCGGGGCGGGAGCGATCATCGCCATGGCGTCCGATTTGCGGCTGGGCACGCCGCGGGCGAAGGTGGCCTTCCTGTTCAACCGCGTCGGCCTGGCCGGCTGCGACATGGGCGCCTGCGCCATCCTGCCGCGGCTGGTCGGCCAGGGCCGCGCCAGCGAGTTGCTGTTCACCGGCCGATCCCTGCCCGGGGCCGAGGCGCAGGCCTGGGGCTTCTTCAACGCGCTGCATGAGCCGGACGCGCTGGCCGGGGAAGCCGCCAGGCTGGCAGCGAGCCTCGCCGCAGGGCCCGCCTTCGCCAACGCGATGACCAAGCGGATGCTCGCCATGGAATGGGCGATGTCGATCGAGCAGGCGATCGAGGCGGAGGCGGTGGCGCAGGCGCTGTGCATGACCACCAATGATTTCCGCCGCGCCTACGACGCCTTCGTGGCGAAGCAGCGGCCCGTCTTCAGGGGCGATTGATGGCCGACATTTCCTTCCTCGACTGGCCCTTCCTGGAGCCCCGTCACCGCGACTGGGCGGCGGAGGTGGAGGCATGGGCCGCGGCGCATGCCGAAGCCCTGTCGGATGAGCACGACGCCGATGCCAGCGTCATCCGCCTGGCCCGCGCCATGGGCGATGCCGGGCTGCTGCGCGTGCCCTGCCCGGTGGACGGCGTGCTGGATGTGCGGGCGCTGTGCCTGGCGCGGGACATCCTGGCGCGGCACAGCGGGCTGGCGGATTTCGCCTTCGCCATGCAGGGCCTCGGCACCGGGCCCGTCACCCTGTTCGGCACGCCGGCGCAGCGTGAGCGCCTGCTGCCCGGCGCCCGCGCCGGCACCGCCCTGGCCGCCTTCGCATTGAGCGAGCCGGAGGCGGGCAGCGACGTCTCCGCCCTGGCGCTGGCGGCGACCCCCGATGGCAACGGCCATTACCGGCTGAACGGCGACAAGACCTGGATCAGCAATGGCGGCATCGCCGCCAGCTACGTGGTCTTCGCCCGCACCGGGGAGGCACCGGGCGCCAAGGGCCTCTCGGCGTTCCTCGTGCCCGCCGAGGCGCCCGGGCTGGCGGTGGCGGAGCGCATCGAGGTCACGGCGCCGCACCCGCTGGCGCGCCTGCGCTTCGACGATGTCCGCGTCGCCGCCGAGGATCTGCTCGGCCGCCCCGGCGAGGGCTTCAAGGTCGCCATGGCGACGCTGGATGTCTTCCGCGCCACCGTCGGCGCCGCCGCGCTGGGCTTCGCCCGCCGCGCGCTGGACATGACCGTGGCGCAGGCGAGCACGCGGAAGATCTTCGGCGGCACGCTGTTCGACCAGCAGATGTCGCAGGCCGCCATCGCCGACAGCGCGGTGGATGTGGAGGCCTCGGCGCTGCTGGTCTATCGCGCCGCCTGGCTGAAGGATTCCGGCGCCGCGCGGGTGACGCGCGAAGCCTCCATGGCGAAGCTGCACGCCACCGAAGCGGCGCAGCGCTGCGCCGACCGCAACGTGCAGATCCATGGCGGCCTCGGCGTCACGCGCGGCCACAAGGCCGAGGAATTGTACCGGGAGGTCCGGGCGCTCCGCGTCTATGAGGGCGCCTCCGAGATCCAGCGCGTGGTGATCGCCCGCGCGGAACGCGACACAAGAACCCCCGCCGAACGCCAGCTTCGCACATCACCTGGATGAAACGGGGATGGACGGAATGACCCACCACAGCGCGCATCGGGACCGCTTCTGCCGCGACGGGCTGCCGCCGCGCGACCAATGGCCGGATTTCCTGCTGGACCGACCGGAATACCACTACCCGCCGCGGCTGAACTGCGCGGTGGAACTGCTGGACCGCAACCTGGAACGCGGCCGCGGCGACCACCCGGCGCTGGTGACGCCGGCGGAGACGCTGACCTACGCGCAACTCGCCGACCGGGTGGACCGCATCGCCCGCGTGCTGGTGGACCGCCTCGGCCTGGTGCCGGGCAACCGCGTGCTGCTGCGCTCGGCCAACAATGCCTGGATGGTCGCCGCCTATTTCGCGGTGCTGAAGGCCGGCGGCATCGTCGTCGCCACCATGCCGCTGCTGCGCGCCAAGGAATTGTCGGAGATGCTGGCCAAGGCGCGCATCAGCCATGCGCTGTGCGATGCGCGGCTGGTCGCGGAACTGCGCAAGGCGGCGGCGCCGGCGCTCCGCCACCTCGTCACCTGGGGCGACGGGATGCTGGAGGCGATGGTGGCGGAGGCCGATCCCGGCTTCCCCGCCTGCGACACCGCCGCCGACGACATCTGCCTGATCGGCTTCACCAGCGGCTCCACCGGCGTGCCCAAGGCCACGCTGCATTTCCACCGCGACATGCTGGCGATCTGCGACGGCTATGCGATGCAGGTGCTGAAGCCGGAGGCCACCGACATCTTCATCGGCTCCCCGCCGCTGGCCTTCACCTTCGGCCTGGGCGGGCTGGTGCTGTTCCCCTTCCGGGTCGGCGCCACCGCCGTGCTGCTGGAACGCGCCCCGCCCGAGGACCTGCCCGCCGCCATCGCCCGCCACCGCGCCAGCATCTGCTTCACCGCGCCCACCGCCTATCGCGTCATGGCCGGGCTTGCCGCGCAGCACGACCTGTCCTCGCTCCGCCGCTGCGTCTCGGCGGGGGAGGCGCTGCCCAGGCCGATCTTCGATGCCTGGCACCAGGCCACCGGCCTGGCACTGATGGACGGCATCGGCGCCACGGAAATGCTGCACATCTTCATCGCCGCGCCGGCCGAGGCGATCCGCCCCGGCGCCACCGGCCTGCCGGTGCCGGGCTACCGCGCCCGCGTGGTGGATGAGGCGGGGCGGGAAGTGCCGCGCGGCACGGCCGGGCGGCTGGCCGTGCAGGGCCCGACCGGCTGCCGCTACCTGGATGACCCGCGCCAGGCGCAGTATGTCCAGGCCGGCTGGAACATCACCGGCGACACCTACATCCAGGACGCGGATGGCTATTTCTGGTACCAGGCGCGCAACGACGACATGATCGTCTCCGCCGGCTACAACATCGCGGGGCCGGAGGTGGAGGCGGCGCTGCTGACCCACCCTTCGGTGGCCGAATGCGGCGTGGTCGGCGCGCCGGATGCGGAACGCGGCATGGTGGTGCGGGCCTATGTGGTGCCGAAGCCGGGCTACTCGGCCGATGCCGCGCTGGCGCGCGCCCTGCAGGACCATGTGAAGGCGGAAATCGCGCCCTACAAATACCCGCGCAGCGTGGTCTTCGTGGCGACGCTGCCGCGCACCGAGACCGGCAAGCTGCAACGCTTCGCGCTGCGCCGCCAGGCTGGGGAAGCCGGATGAGCCGCCCCACACCCCTGCCCTTCGCCGCCCTGCCCACCCGCGCCTTCCACGCCACGGCGCGGGTACGCTTCGGCGATTGCGACCCGGCCGGCATCGTCTTCTTCCCGGTCTGGTTCGCCATGGCCAATGCCGCCATCGAGGATTTCTTCGGCGCCGAACTCGGCATCGATTTCCACGCGCTGCACGCCACCCGCCGCATCGGCACCGGCTTCGCCCATGCGGAGGCCGATTTCATGGCGCCGGGCCTGATGGGCGACCAGGTGGCGCTGACGCCGCTGGTGACGCGGATCGGCGGCGCCTCCTACGCGCTGACGCTGCATGTGCACCGGGCGGAGGCGGAATTGCTGCGCATGCACCTGGTGACCGCCACCACCGACCTCGATGCACGCCGCGCCGTGCCGATCCCGCCCGACCTGCGCGCGGCGCTGGCGGCCTATCAGGGGCGCTGCGCCGATGCCTGAGAACCCCCTGAAGGCGCTGCAACCGCCCGGCTGGCCAGCGCCGCGCGGCTATGCCAACGGCATGATGGGGCGCGGACGCCTGGTGCTGGTGGGCGGGCAGATCGGCTGGGACGCCGAGGGCCGCTTCGCCGCGGGATTCGTGGCCCAGGCCCGCCAGGCGCTGGCCAATATCCTGGCGGTGCTGGCGGAAGCCGGCGGCGGTCCGGAACATATCGGCCGGCTGACCTGGTATGTGGTGGACGTGGCCGAATACCGCGCCAGCCTGGCCGAACTCGGCCCCGCCTACCGCGCCGTGATGGGCCGCAATTTCCCCGCCATGGCACTGGTGCAGGTGGTGGCGCTGGTGGAACCCGCGGCGCTGCTGGAGATCGAGGCGACGGCCATCCTGCCGGATTGAGGGCCGCCGCCGCGCCGCCCTTCAGGCGAGGTCCGGCATGCCCGGCCCGGCCGGCTCCTCCGCTGCCGCGGCGCTTGCCATCTCAGGCTCCGCCTTCGCGCCGTCGCGCCAGCCCTTGCGTTCCTCGCACAGGCGGCGCGCCAGCAGAACGGTGCCCACCGCCCCGGCGCCCAGCGCCAGCGTGGTCACCGCGCCGGCCACCGCCACCGCCCCCATCATGCCGCCCGCTGCCATCCGCAGGATCATCGCACCCACTCCGCTTGCCTCCTCCCTATCTGGGCGAAGGGCGGCGGGAGTCCAGCACCACGGGGGGTGGCGAAAGGGATCGTTCCGCGGCGCAGGAACAGACCAGGCTGCCGTCGGACAGCCGGTTCGGCATGGTGGCTTCCCCGCAATGCGGGCATTCGACGGGGTCCTGGCGGGTGTCGCTCATACGGTGCTCGGCGGTTCCACGGGCAGCAGGGCGGTCAGCAGGCGCAACTCGGTCACGTCCCCGGCCTCCGCTGCCGCCTCGACCGCCGCCAGCACGCCGGCCACGGCCGGCCAGCCGGCATTCCCGGCAATGCCGCGCAGGGCATGGGCGACCTGGCGCGCGCCGGGTGTGTCGCCATCCGCCGCCGCCGCCGTCAGCCGCGGCAGGCGGCCGCGCCATTCCGCCCGGAACGCTTCGGCCAGCGAAGGCGCCGGCCCGCCATCCGGGTCGCGCACCGGGGTGTAGAGCGTGACATAGCCGCCCCCCGGCAGCGGCGCGCGGCGCAGCTCCAGCCGGCTGCCATCGGGCCGGTCGCGCACCCAGCGCTCCAGCAGCGGGCCTTCGCGCAGCAGGGCCAGGCGCCGGTCGGCCTCCATTTCCGGATCCACCAGCCCGAACTCCCCGGCCTCCGCCTGCAGCCGCAGCACTTCCCGGATCGGCAGGCCGATGCGCAGCGCCTGGCGGGGCACGCCCGCATAGTCCGGGAAGCGGGTGTTCCAGCCCACCAGCCGCAATTCCGCATCCGTCACCATGATGCCGTCGGACATGGCGGCCATGGCGCCATCCAACTGCCGGGCCTTGGCCTCCGCCCGGCCGGCCAGCACGCGCAATTCGGCATTCCGGGCCGTCAGGCGGCTGTTGCGCGCCTGCAGCGCGGCCAGCCGGGCGCGAAGGCGAAACACCATCCACGCCGCCACCGCCACCGCGCCGAGCAGCGGCAGGACGGGCAGCCAGGCGTCAACGGGCGAAGATGCGGCCGCCGCCGAGGCGCTGGTGGCCATCGACAGGGCGGCGACGAGCAGCGGGAGGGCCAGGGTCATGCCCCGCGGGAGGTTGTCGGCAGGTTTGACGCTTCTACTGCCGCGTGCCGAGGCCGGGCAAGCGCGGCGTCCCGTGCCATTGCGCGGGACGCCGCAGCCGTCGGTCCGGCAGGGCGGATCGGGACGCGGCGGGCTTGCCCCCGAGGGGCGCGGTTGGCATGTTCCGGCCACCTCCCACCCCGAAGCGTGATGGCGGCGTGCCGGCACGGGCGGCCGGCGGCGGAACAGGCAAGGATACAGGCATGGCCAAGATCAAGGTGAAGACCCCCGTCGTCGAGATGGACGGGGATGAGATGACGCGCATCATCTGGGGGTTCATCAAGGACCGCCTGATCCTGCCCTACCTCGACATCGACCTGAAGTACTACGATCTGGGCGTTGAATACCGCGACCAGACGGACGACCAGGTGACGGTCGATGCCGCCAACGCCACGAAGCAGTACGGCGTGGGCGTGAAGTGCGCCACCATCACCCCGGACGAGGCGCGGGTGAAGGAATTCAACCTCAAGAAGATGTGGCGCAGCCCGAACGGCACCATCCGCAACATCCTCGACGGCACGATCTTCCGCGAACCGATCATCTGCCAGAACGTGCCGCGCCTGGTGCCGCATTGGTCCAAGCCCATCGTCGTCGGCCGCCACGCCTATGGCGACATCTACCGCGCGGTGGAGATGAAGGTGCCGGGCGCCGGCACGGTGAAGATGACCTACATCCCCGAAGGCGGGGAGCCGCAGGAGATCGGCGAGTTCGTCTTCAAGGGCGCCGGTGCGGCGATGATGCAGCACAACCTGAACGCCTCGATCGAAGGCTTTGCGCGCGCCTCCTTCAACTATGGCCTGGCGCGGAACTATTCGGTCTATTTCAGCCATAAGAACACGATCCTGAAGGCCTATGATGGCAACTTCAAGGACATCTTCAAGTCGATCTTCGACGCTGAATTCGCCGACCGCTTCAAGGCCGCGGGCCTGGTCTATGAGGACCGGCTGATCGACGACATGGTGGCCTCCGCGCTGAAGTGGGAAGGCGGCTATATCTGGGCCTGCAAGAACTACGATGGCGACGTGCAGTCCGACATCGTGGCCCAGGGCTTCGGCAGCCTCGGCCTGATGACCTCCGTGCTGCTGTCCCCGGACGGCAACACGGTGGAGTCGGAAGCCGCCCACGGCACCGTCACGCGCCACTACCGCGAGCACCAGAAGGGCCGCGAGACCAGCACGAACCCGATCGCCTCCATCTTCGCCTGGACCCGCGGCCTGGCCTATCGCGGCAAGTTCGACGGCACGCAGGACGTGGTCGATTTCGCCAATGCGCTGGAGCAGGTCTGCATCGAGACGGTGGAATCCGGCGACATGACCAAGGACCTCGCCATCCTGATCAGCAAGGACCAGCCCTGGCTCAACACCCAGGCCTTCCTCGCCAAGCTGGACGAGAACCTGAAGAAGAAGATGGCCTGAGCCATCGACCGCCGGCCGGGGGATCCTCCCCCGGCCGGACGCGCCTTGCTCCTGGCGCCTTGTTGCTGCGCTGCACTATACCAGGGGCATGACGATGCCCTTCTCCCTCTATGACGGGATCGCCCTGGCGATCTTCGCCGCCTGCTGGCTCGGCTACGCCACGGTGGTGGACAAGGTGCCGCGGATCCGCCGCGCCAGCGTCATCGCGGCCATGGACCAGCACCGGCGCCGCTGGATGCATGCGATGCTGACGCGGGACAACCGCATCGCCGACATGGCCGCGATCGGCAATCTGATGAATTCCACCAGCTTCCTGGCCACCACCAGCATCTTCATCCTGGGTGGCCTGGTGGCCCTGCTGGGCGCGCCGGATCTCGGCCGCCGCGTCGTCGCCGCCCTGCCCTTCGCCGCGGTGCCGGACGATGCCGGCTGGGAGCTGAAGATCGGCCTGCTGCTGGTGATTTTCGTCAACGCCTTCTTCGAGCTGACCTGGGCGCTGCGGCAGTTCAACTACACCTCGATCCTGATCGGCGGGATCCCCTCCGGCCAGCCGGATGCGGAAATGCTGGCGGCGGCGGACATGGCGGCGGAAATCGCCAATCGCGCCGCACGGCACTTCAACACCGGGCTGCGCAGCTACTATTTCGGCCTGGCGGCGCTCGCCTGGGTGGTGCACCCGCTGGCGCTTGTCGCCACCAGCCTGTTCGTGCTGCGGGAGTTGCACCGGCGGGAATTCCGCAGCGTGCTGCGCCAGGCGGTGGCCGTGCAGCGCTGAGACCAGATCCTGGTGATCGTGACCGATCACCGCCCCGGTCGCCGGCGCCGGCATCCGCCGGCTTGGCTGCACGCCACAAGGCGCGGCGGCCATGCGGCCTCTCATCCGCCTTCGGCGGATGCAGGGTCCGACCGATGGGATCCGGCATGGTCAGCCGTCGCGCTCGATCCGGCGCAGCACAGCCCAGTATTCGCGGAACAGCGCGATGCGCAGTGGCCGGTCCGGGGTGCGGCGCGGCAGCCGGTCTGGGTGGAAGCGGCGGGCGAATTCGCGCTTGGCACGCTGGAAGCGCGGCTCCGGCGCGCGGGCCAGGCGCAGTTCCACGCGCAGCCGCGCCACCTCCGCCGCCAGCGCCGCGGCGCGCGCCGATTCGGAACGGGCCAGCGCCCGGCTATAGGCCAGCCGAAGCCCGCCCAGCCGCGGCCGGCGCAGCAGGCCCGCCCAGCCGCGCAGCGCCCGCACGGCGCGCCGCAGCAGGTGCAGCAGCCACAGGACCAGGGCGGCCATCACCAGCCCGGCCAGCATGATCCCGAGACTCTGCGCTTCCATGGGCGCGCAGCCTGCCCCGGAAGCAATGCCCAAGTGTTAAGCGAGCGGGGGAACCTCGCGGCCCGCCGCCCGCGCCAGCGCAGCCACCTGGTCCAGCGGCAGCGCCCGGCCGACCACGCGCCGCCCGCCCAGCCGGCTTTCCACGGGGACGGCCTGGCACAGCGCGTTCAGCACCGCCTCCTCCACCGCTTCCGCCACGGCGACGAAGAGCGGCGACATGCGGTCGTTCGGCCAATCCGCGAAGCCGTCGCGCCCGGCGCCGCGCCGTACCCCGGGATGGGTGGCGAAGGCCAGGGCATAGTCGCCAGACCCGTCCGAGAAGGCGGCGCCGGTGCGCGCGATGCCACCCATGGCCCGCCGCGCCAGGCGCTGCAGGTTGCGGTCGGAGAGCGGCGCATCGGTTGCCACCACCACCATGACGGAGCCATCCGCATCCGCCTGCTCCGCCGCATGCTCCGCCAGGTAGTACTTTTTCAGAAGCCGCCCGACGGGCAGGCCGTCCATCACCAGAGCGCCGCCGTAATTGGCCTGGACCAGCGCGCCGACGATCCATCCGCCCAGCGCCGGCGGCAGCAGGCGAGAGGAGGTGCCGATGCCGCCCTTCCAGCCGAAGGCCATGGTGCCGGTGCCGGCGCCGACGCAGCCCTCCGCCACCGGCCCGTCCGTTGCGGCCGCCAGCGCGTCCAGCATGTGCTGGTGGGTGACGCCGCGGGCACGGATGTCGTTCAGGCGGCCGTCATTGGTCTCGCCTACCACGGCATTGACGGAGCGGACGGCCTCATTCCCCGGCTGCGCCAGCGTCCAATCCACCAGCGCCTCCACCGCGCGCCCCACCGCCAGCGTATTGGTCAGCAGGATCGGCGTCTCCAGCTCACCGAGTTCCTGCAGTTGGGTGACGCCGGCCATCTTGCCGTAGCCGTTCATGGCAAACAGGCCTGCCGGCACGCGTTCCGCGAAGGGGTTGCCGGCATGGGGCAGGATGGCGGTGACACCGGTGCGCGTGGCCTCGCCCTCCATCACCGTCACCTGGCCGACGCGCACCCCGGCGACATCGGTGATGGCGTTCAGCGGGCCGGGCGCGAAGATCCCGGGCGCGAAGCCGAGGGCGCGGGCGCGGGGTGGGACGGCGGGATTACGCACCAAGCATCTTCTCCTCGCTGGAAAACAGTCCCCACAACCACTAGCTTGAAGGCATGACGACGTCCCGCCACGCCCAGGCCGCTGCCAAGCCTCCCGGTTCCGCGCCCGCGGCCGGGTCAGGTCCTTCGCCCGTCAATCCGTATCAGGCTCGCCCGGGAGCGCGTCCGGTCCAATTGGAACAGCTGACACGGTCGATCGGCCCGACGAACTCCCTACCGCTGCGACGATCCGAAGACACGAGCCGCTAGCTGCTGCACGATGATGGCGCCGGCGAGCACGGCCAGCCATGTCAGAAGGTTGGGCGTGGCCGCCGCGGCAAAGCTCGCGGCGCCAGTCAGACCAGCCCAGGGCGCGGCCAGGGAGGCATACAGCGCGCGCGTCACGCGCTGGCCGGCCTCGCGCGAGCGGGCGTCATTGATCTCGATAGCCTTGTTGAGCTCGAAGGCTATGAAGAGATAGGCCTGTTTCGCCGCCACCTCATGCATACCCTGTTCGATAAGGGTCGCGGGCCGCAGAGCTGGTGCTGCGATATTGGTAACCCTGAGCGTCCAGGCAGCCAGATAGGCCGCCAGAATGAAGGCTATCGCCATGGCCAACAGCCCCGCCGCACCCCATGCCGGCAACCAGGCTTTATCACCCATGGCCAGTGCCGCCGCGCCGAGGCTGGCTCCGGCCAGCGATAGCGACGCCTGAAGTACTGAGGTGGCCTTCGTATCGATCGACTTGCTCGCGTCGATCTGCGCCGCGATCAAGGTCTGAGCCTGGCGCAGGATTTCCAGCGCCGAGGCTTCATCGATCTTCCGAAGGGCCTCCTCCCCGCTCACCCCCCCAGCGCCGCCCGCACCGCCGCCAGCGCCTCGGCCGCCTTGGCCGCATCCGGCCCGCCGGCCTGGGCCATGTCCGGCTTGCCGCCGCCGCCCTTGCCGCCGATCGCCGCACTGGCCGCGCGCACCAGCGTCACCGCATCCGTCCTGCCCTTCGCCGCCTCCCCAATGCCGACGAAGACGCTGGCCTTGCCCTCGGCGGTCGCCACCACCGCCACCACATCGGCGGTGCCGGACTGCAGGATGGCCTCGACCACGCCCTTCAGGTCGCGCGGCGGCATCTCGCCCAGCTCGCGCAGCGCCACGCGCAGGCCGGCGATCTCCTCGACCTCCGCCGCGGCGCCGCCGGTGGCCAGCTTCTTGCGCAGGTCGGAGACCTCGCGCTCCAGCTTCTTCCGATCCTCCAGCAGGCTGGTGATGCGGTCGGCCAGCTCGGCCGGACGCGCCTTCAGCACGGCCGCGGCCTGGCTGAGCTGACGATCCCGCTCCTCCAGCAGCTTCATCGCGGCTTCCCCGGTCACCGCCTCGACGCGCCGGATGCCAGCCGCGACTGCCCCTTCCGAGACAATTCGAAAAAGGCCGATATCGCCGGTGCGCTTCACATGCGTGCCGCCGCACAGTTCCAGCGAATAGACGCCGTGGCGTTCCACCGCCGCCGGGTCATGGCCCATGGAGACCACGCGGACCTCGTCGCCGTACTTCTCGCCGAACAGCGCCATGGCGCCGACCGCCACCGCCTGGTCCGGCGTCATCAGGCGGGTGACGACCTCCGCATTCTCGCGGATGCGGGCATTCACCTCGGTCTCGACCCAGGCGAGGTCCTCATCCGTCATCGGCGTGGGCTGGGAGACGTCGAAGCGCAGCCGGTCCGGCGCGTTCAGCGAGCCCTTCTGGGAGACATGGGTGCCCAGCCGGCGGCGCAGCGCCTCATGCAGCAGGTGCGTCGCGGAATGGTGGGCGCGGATCGTGCCGCGGCGGGTGTGGTCGACCTCCGCCACCACGGGCAGGCCGAGCTTCGCCTCGCCATGCGCCACCACGCCGTAATGGACGAAGAGCTCGCCCAGCTTCTTCTGCGTGTCGCGCACCACGATCCGGCAGGCCTCGCCGGCCGAGATCAGCCCGGCATCGCCCACCTGGCCGCCGGATTCCGCGTAGAAGGGGGTCTGGTTCAGCAGCACGGCGACCTCGGTGCCGGCCGGCGCGGAGTCCACCGGCTTGCCGTCCACCAGGATGGCGAGGATGGAGCCCTCCGCGCTTTCGGTCGAATAGCCGAGGAATTCGGTGGCGCCGAGCTTCTCCTTCAGGTCGAACCATTGCGTTTCCGTCGCCGCCTCGCCGGACCCCGCCCAGGCGGCGCGGGCGCGCTGCTTCTGCTCCGCCATGGCGGCGGCGAAGCCCTCGGTATCGACCGACTTGCCCTCGCCGCGCAGCGCGTCCTGTGTCAGGTCCAGCGGGAAGCCGTAGGTGTCGTAAAGCTTGAAGGCGACGTCACCGGGCAGCGTGCCCTTGTCGCCCAGCTTGCCCGATTCCTCCGCCAGCAGGCCGAGCCCCCGCTCCAGCAGGCTGCGAAAACGCGTCTCCTCCAGCCGCAGCGTCTCCACCACCAGGGATTCGGCGCGGAGGATCTCGGGATAGGCGGCGCCCATCTGCCGGGTCAGGGCCGGGACCAGGCGGTGCAGCAGCGGCTCCCGCGCGCCCATCATATGGGCGTGGCGCATGGCGCGGCGCAGGATGCGGCGCAGCACATAGCCGCGGCCCTCATTGCTGGGCAGCACGCCATCGGCCATCAGGAAGGTGCCGGCGCGCAGATGGTCGGCGACCACGCGGTGGCTCGTCTTCCAGATGCCGTCCGGCTCCTGCCCGGTGGCCTCGGCACTCGCGAGAATCAGGGCGCGCAGCGTGTCCGTGTCGTAGTTGTCGTGCTTGCCCTGCAGGATGGCGGCGAAGCGTTCCAGCCCCATGCCGGTGTCGATCGAGGGGCGCGGCAGCGGCACGCGGACCCCCGGGGGGCCCTCCTCATACTGCATGAAGACCAGGTTCCAGATCTCGATGAACCGGTCGCCATCCTCCTCCGGGCTGCCAGGCGGGCCGCCGGGGATCTTGTCGCCATGATCGAAGAAGATTTCGGAACAGGGGCCGCAGGGGCCGGTATCGCCCATGCGCCAGAAATTGTCGGAGGTCGGGATGCGGATGATGCGGCTGTCCGGCAGGCCGGCCACCTTCTTCCAGTAGACCGGCGCCTCCTCGTCCTCGGAGTACACCGTGACCAGAAGCCGGTCCTTGGGCAGGCCGAAATCACGCGTCAGCAGGGTCCAGGCATGCTCGATCGCCTGTTCCTTGAAGTAGTCGCCGAAGCTGAAATTGCCCAGCATCTCGAAGAAGGTGTGGTGCCGGGCGGTGTAGCCGACATTGTCCAAATCGTTGTGCTTGCCGCCCGCCCGCACGCATTTCTGCGCCGTGGTGGCCCGCTGGTAGGCGCGCTTTTCCTGCCCCGTGAAGACGTTCTTGAACTGGACCATGCCGCTGTTGGCAAACATCAGCGTCGGGTCGTTGCGGGGCACGAGGGGGGAGCTTTCCACCACCTCATGGCCGTTGCGCCGGAAGTAGTCCAGGAAGGTGGCGCGGATGTCGTTGCTGCTGCTCATGGTCTCGGCATGTCTCGCAAGGGGCCGCGATCGTTAGAGCAGAAAGCGCCAGACCGGAAGCCGGCACGCGCCCGCACCGGCCCGAAGCGGGATTCAGTCCCGTTCGATCTCCAGGATCCGGCCATCGGCGGCGGAAATCTCCACCTCCATCTCCCGGCCCCGGGCGTCCTGCCCCTCGATCTCCCATTCATCGTCGTCGCAATCCACATCGGTGATGCGGACCAGGCCAGCGCCCCGCGCTACCGCCTCGGCCTGGGCCCGGCTGACGGGGCCGCGGCAGGTCTCATCGGCCGCGGCGGGCCAGGCCGGCAGGATCAGGCCGAGGGCGAGCAGGGCAGCGGGCAGCGTGCGATACATGGCGATATCCTGTCTGTTGGATAACCGCCGGTTAACGCACGCTGCGGCGAGGGTTTCCTATTCGGCCGCCGCCGCGTCCTCGCCCTCCCCGGCCAGCATGGCGTTGGCCAGACCGTTCGCCTGGTCACGGATGCGCTTCTCCACGCTTTCCGCCATCGCCGGGTTGTCGCGCAGGAACTGCTTCGCATTCTCCCGCCCCTGCCCGATGCGCTGGCTGTCGCAGGAGAACCAGGCGCCGGACTTCTCGATGATGCCGGCCTTCACGCCGAGGTCGACCAGCTCGCCGACCTTGGAGATGCCTTCGCCATACATGATGTCGAATTCGATCTGCCGGAACGGCGGCGCCATCTTGTTCTTCACCACCTTCACCCGGGTCTGGTTGCCCGTGGTGGTGTCGCGGTCCTTGATGGCGCCGATCCGGCGGATTTCCATGCGGATGGAGGCGTAGAACTTCAGCGCGTTGCCACCCGTGGTGGTCTCCGGGTTGCCGAACATCACGCCGATCTTCAGGCGGATCTGGTTGAGGAACACCAGCAGGGTGTTGGAGCGGGAGACGCTGCCGGTCAGCTTGCGCAGCGCCTGGGACATCAGCCGGGCATGCAGGCCGACATGGCTGTCGCCCATCTCCCCTTCCAGCTCCGCCCGCGGCACCAGTGCCGCGACGCTGTCCACCACCAGCACGTCCACGGCGCCGGACCGCACCAGCGTGTCGCAGATCTCAAGCGCCTGCTCGCCGGCATCCGGCTGGCTGATCAGCAGGTTCTCGATATCCACGCCCAGCTTCTTGGCGTAGCCGGGGTCCAGAGCGTGCTCGGCGTCGATGAAGGCGCAGGTGCCGCCGCGCTTCTGCGCTTCCGCGATGATGTGCAGCGCCAGCGTGGTCTTGCCGGAGCTTTCCGGACCATACACCTCGATGATCCGTCCCTTCGGCACGCCGCCGATGCCGAGCGCGAGGTCGAGACCGAGCGAGCCGGTGGAGATCACCTCCACCTCATCCGTCGCGGCCTTGTTGCCCATCCGCATGATCGAGCCCTTGCCGAAGGCGCGTTCGATCTGGCTCAGCGCGGCATCCAGAGCCTTGGTCTTGTCCATGCGGCTCGCTCTCCCGAAATCCGGTCTCAACCTATGAGTGAAATTGAGGCAGGTTTGCCACCTGCCGGTCAATCCCCGTGACCGGAAAACCCGCGCACCGCGCCGCGGCGGCGCCGCGAGTCACCGATCGGCTGCCCCGAATATCGCGCGGAACCGCGCCGCCGACAAGAACATTTAGGAAACTTTCGGCGTGCTGGCCGGCAGGATGCCCCGCAATTCCGCCACCAAGGCCCCCAGGCTGTAGGGCTTCGCCAGCAGGCGGATGCGCTCCGCCGCCAGGTCACGGCCGAGCGCCGCCTCGGCATAGCCGGACACCAGCAGCACCGGCAGGCCAGGCCATTTCTCCCGCAGCTTGGCGCAGAGTTCGAGCCCGTCCATGCCCGGCATCACCACATCCGAGACCAGCGCCAGCGGCGCCGGCGCGCCGCGCGCCAGCATCTGCAGCGCCTCCTCGGCGCAGCCGGCGCTCATCACCTCGAAGCCGGCGCGGCGCAGCGCGCGTTCCGCCAGGCGCAGCAGCGGCACCTCGTCCTCCACCAGCAGCACCGGGGCGGTGCCGAAGCTGTCGGCAGTGATGGCGGGGGCCGGCATGGCGGGGGCGCTGGGCGCGGCCACCATGGCGGTCGGCACCACCGGGTCGGCCGGGCCCTCATGCCTTGGCAGCCAGATGCGAAAGCGCGTGCCCTGCCCCCTGCGGCTATCCACCGCGATGAATCCGCCCGATTGCCGGACAATGCCATGAACCGTGGAAAGTCCAAGCCCGGTGCCGCCCTGTTCGCGCCGCGTGGTGAAGAAGGGGTCGAAGATGCGCGGCAGCACCTCCTCCGGGATGCCGGCGCCGCTATCGGACACTTCCAGCATCGCGTAGCGGCCGGCGGGCAGGATCTCGTTGCCCAGCGGCTCCGGCCGCAGCACCACGGCATGCCCGGTGGCGATCCGCATGGCGCCGCCCTCCGGCATGGCGTCGCGCGCGTTCAGCGCCAGGTTCATGATGACCTGGTCGAGCTGCGTCGGGTCGATCCGCACGCGGCGAGAGGGTTCCTCAAGCGTCAGCGCCAGCCGCACCCGGCTGCCCAGCAGGCGCTTCAGCAGGTCGCCCATGGCGGCGACGGCCTCGTTCAGGTCGACCACGCGCGGGCGCAGTGCCTGCTGCCGCGCGAAGGCCAGAAGCTGGCGCACCAGCGCGGCGCCGCGGCCGGCGCTTTCGAGCACCTGGCGCAGTTCCGGCGCAGCGCTGCCCTGCGGCGTGCGGGCCAGCGCGGCTTCGGCGCTGCCGGCGATGGCGGTCAGCAGGTTGTTGAAGTCATGCGCGATGCCGCCGGCCAGCGCGCCCACCGCCTGCAGCCGCGCCGCCGCCGCCTGCTGTTCGGCCGGCCGCGCCGGCGGGCGGGCCAGGCGCAGGATCGCCTGTCGCTCCGGCCCTGGCAGGGGGCGGCGCTCCG
This sequence comes from Falsiroseomonas selenitidurans, assembly GCF_012103215.1. Taxonomy (GTDB): domain Bacteria; phylum Pseudomonadota; class Alphaproteobacteria; order Acetobacterales; family Acetobacteraceae; genus Falsiroseomonas; species Falsiroseomonas selenitidurans. The sequence continues at coordinate 10,835 of NZ_JAAVNE010000051.1, read as the reverse complement.
CCTCCAGCCGCGGCGCGCCCTCGGTGGCCAGCGCCACCAGCCGCTTCTGGCCGCCGGCCAGCGCCGCCAGCGCATCCTCCCGCCCCTCCGCCGCCAGGATCTGGCGCAGCGGCAATCCCTCGCGCGGCGGCAGCATGGGGCCGCAGAGGCCGGCGAACTCGCCGTTCCAGGCCAGCAGCCGGTCCTCCGCGTCGAGCAGCGCCAAGCCGATGCCCGCCGCGTCCATCACCGCACGGAGCAGCGGGTCCGGCCCCGGGCGCAGCGCCCGTCGCAGCAGGTCCTGCAGCTTGCGTCGCGGTTCGTTCATGCGGGGCTCCTCATCGCCACGATCCGGCTGAAGTCCTGGGGGGGCGCGCGCATCACGGCTGCGCCCCGGCGCCACGCTGGCGCCACACATACGCAATGATCTCGGCCACCGCCTGGTAGTGCTCGGGCGGGATCTCGGCATCCACCTCAAGCCGCCACAGCGCCCGGGCGAGCGGCGGGTTGGCCACCAGCGGCACCCCGGCTTCCTGCGCGGCGGCGCGGATCCGGGCGGCCATCGCGTCCACGCCCTTGGCCACCACCCGCGGCGCCGCGCTGTCCGCGCCATAGGCCAGGGCGACGGCGTAGTGGGTGGGGTTGGTCACCACCACGGCGGCGCGCGGCACCGCGGCCATCATCCGCCGGCGGCCCTGCACCTGGCGCATCTGCCGGCGCCGCGCCTTCAGCATCGGGTCGCCTTCCTGGTCCCGGGCTTCCTCCTTCAGGTCCTGCCGGCTCATCCGCAGGCGGGCGGCGTGGCGGTGGCGGACCCACAGCAGGTCGAGCAGCGCGATGCCGGCGAAGGCCACCAGCGCCGCCTTCATCAGCCGCAGCGCGGCCTCACCGGCGGCGGCCGGCAGCGCGCCGGGCGGCGCGTGCAGCATCGCCTGGATGTCCCGCAGGTCGCCCAGCGCATGCCACAGCGCGGCGCCCACCAGCGCCAGCTTGATCAGCGTGCGCAGGAATTCCACCGCCGATTCGGGGGAGACCAGGCGCTTCAGCCCGGCCCAGGGGCTGATCTTGTCCAGCCGTGGCACCAGCCCCTTGGTGGAGATCAGCAGGCCGGTCTGCAGCAGCGTGGCCGCCACCGCGCCCAGCGCCGCGGCGCCGGCCACCGGCAGCACGGCCCACAGCGCCTCCACCGCCAGCGCCCGCGCCGCCTCCGCCATTGCCAGCTCGTGGCCACGGGCCAGCAGGGCGCGCATGGCGCGCAGCATCTCCGTTCCGCCGGCGGGCAGGGCCAAGCTTGCGCCCAGGGTGCCGGCGGCCAGCGCCGACCAGCCCACCACTTCCCGGGACATCGCCACCTGGCCATCCTGCCGCGCCTGCTCCAGGCGCCGCGGCGTGGCGGCTTCGGTCCGGTCGCCGGATTGCGCGTCGTCTTCCCCGGCCATGGCTCAGCGCGCGCCCGGCAGGGTCAGGAAGCTGTCGCGCAGGGCGGCGGCGAAGGTGGCGATCATCGGCGGCGCCAGCAGGCCGAGCAGCGCCAGCCCGGCCAGGATCTGCCCCGGCACGGCGACGAAGAAGGTCTGCACCTGCGGCGCCAGCCGGGCCAGCAGGCCCAGCGCCACGTTCAGCACCACGGCGCCCAGCACGAAGGGCGCCGCAAGGCGCAGCGCCAGGCTGAGCGACTCCGCCCCCGCCTGGGCCATGGCCGCCGCCGCCGGGCCGGCCGGCAGGGGCTGGCCGGCCGGCAGCACCGCATAGCTTTCCGCCAGCGCCGACAGCGCCAGCCCGTGCAGGCCGGTGGCCATCACCACCAGCACCGCCAGCAACCCCATCATCCGGCCGAGCGCCGTCGCCTGGCCACCCAGTTCCGGGTCCATCGCCAGCATGCCGGAAAGCCCGATCAGCGCCGCGATGGCCTGCCCGGCCATGGCGAAGGCCACCAGCGCCAGCCGCGCCAGCGCGCCGATCCACAGCCCCGCCACCACCTCTGCCGCCAGCAGGCCGAAGCTGTTGGCAGCATCCGCCGGCGCCGCGGGCAGGCCGGGAGAGACCACGGGGAACAGCAGCAGCGACAGCGCCAGGCCCAGCCCCAGCCGCACCGGCATCGGCACTTCCTGCTCACCGAGCCCGGGCAGCAGCATCACCGCCGCCCCCAGCCGGGCAAACACCAGCACCAACTGGAAGGCCAGGCCGGGCAGCGCCTGCAGCAGCGCCAGGTCACCTTCCGTCACGCCCGCCGGCGCCGCCGGATCATGGCGCGCCCCCCAGCATCACCATCCGGTCGAACAGCGTCTCGGACCAGCCGCGCATCACCGCCAGGGTGAAGGGGCCCAGCACCAGCATCAGCGCCCCGCCCACCAGCAGCTTCGGCACGAAGGCCAGCGTGGCCTCCTGGATCTGCGTCAGCGCCTGCACCAGGGACACCACCAGCCCCACCGCCAGCACCGCCAGCAGCGGCGGGCCCATCACCTGGATGGAGACCCACAGCGCCTCCCGCACCGCCTGGCCCATGGCCTGTTCCGACATGCCTGCTCCCTGCCCGGCATCCTGCCGGGCCCAATCCCGCCACGCCGGCCTCAGACCGGCATGCGCATCACTTCCTGGTAGGCGGCCACCACGCGGTCGCGCAGCGTGACCGCGGTCTGCAGCGCCAGCTCGGCGCGGGAGATTGCCAGCACCGCCTCGCTGACGCTGCCCTGGCCCATCAGCGCCTGGGTGGCCTGCACATCGGCGCTGCGGCCGATGGCGACCCCGGCTTCCAGCGCCCGGCCGAGCGCCGCGCCGAAATCCTCGCCGGCCGCCGCGCCGGGCGCGCGCCCCCCGGTGCCGGCGCTGGCATAGGCCGCGGCCGCCTGGGCGGCGCCGATCGCCATCAGCGCAGCGCCTCGATCGCCCGCGTCAGCATGCCGCGCGTGGTTTCAAGGACCGAGAGGTTGGCGCTGTAGCTGCGCTGCGCCTCCCGCATGTCCATCACCTCCACCACGCTGTTGACGTTCGGCAGCTTGACGTAGCCATTCGCATCGGCGGCCGGGTGCGCGGGGTCGAAGCGCGTCGGGAAGTCGCCGGGCTCGGTGCCGATGCGCGAGACATCGACCAGCTCCGCCCCAAGGGCGCGGTCCAGGCGGTTGGCGAAGCTGACGGTGCGACGGCGATAGGGGTCGGCGCCCGGGGCCTCGCCGGTGCTGTCGCGGTTGGCCAGGTTCTCCGCCACCACCCGCAACCGGGTGGATTGCGCCGCCATGCCGGCGGCCGAGATGCGCAGCGCGCGGTCGAGGTCCATCGCAGGTGTCCCTTTCAGCCCTGGCGGCCCAGGGCGAGGCGGTAGAGGCCGGTGAAGCTGCGGTGCACGGCCATGGCCAGGGCATGCGCCGTGTCGGTCTCCGCCATCCGCACCGCCTCGCGGTCGAGCGAGACGGCGTTGCCGTCCGGCACCGCCTCCGCCACCGAGCGATCCGCCGTCGCGCCGGGTCCGGCGCGGCCGCCGCCGGCCAGGTGTCCGGGCGCGGTGCGCGCCAGGCCCGGCGGGGTGGCGGCAGCCAGCGCCCGGGCGAAGGGCGTCAGGTCGTGCGGGCGGTAGTCCGGCGTGTCGGCATTGGCGATGTTCTGCGCCAGCACCACCTGGCGCCGATCGAGCCAGCCCAGCCGCCGCGCGGCGAGATCGAGCGGCGCCAGGCCGCGCCCGGCCGCGCCGGCGTTGGACATGGAGCCGGAGGGGAAGGGCATGAGGCGCTGCATGCCGCCATCCTGCAGCGCCGAGCATGAAGGAAGGGTTTCGATCGCCGGTTGCGCCCATCCCGGCCGCACGACCCTGGCGCATGGCAGCCGCGCATCAAGGATGCATTCACCCCGGCCGGCGCAGGATGCCGCCATGCAGCGCACCGCCAGCCATGCCGAGACCGTCCACGCTGCCATCCAGTCCATGGGCGGCACCGTGGTGGTGGCCCGTGCCCTGGTGGAGGGCGGCCGTCAGATCGACCTGGAAGGGCTGGACCGCGAGGCCACCGCGCTCTGCGCCGCCGTGCTGGCGCTTTCGGCAGAGGAGGCGCGGCGCCTGCGCCCGGCGCTGGAAGCCCTGCTGCGCCAGGTGAACGAGCTGGCGGCGGAAGTGGCGCGCAACTGACGGGACGACAGCCCAGCACGGGGCCCCAGGACGGGGTGCCGAAGGAGCCGGATGAGCGAGACCCAAAGCCTGATCACCGCCGGCCTGACCGCCCTGGCCGCCCTGCTGGCCGTGCTGGCGGCGCTGCTGCTGGCCGGGCGCGCCGCCCGCGCCGCCGGGCTCGGCCCGCGCGCCGGGCGCCGCCTGGCGGTGGAGGAGACGCTGCCCCTGGACGGTCGGCGCCGCCTGCTGCTGCTGCGCTGCGACGACCGCCGGCTGCTGCTGCTGACCGGCGGCGGCGCCGATCTGGTACTGGGCTGGCTGCCGCCGGACAGCCCGGCACCATGACGCGCCGCGCGCTGCCGGCGCTCCTCCTGGGCGTACCTCTCGCCGTGCTGCTGCTTGTCCCGGGCGCGGCCCTGGCGCAGAGCCTGAACCTCGACCTCGGCGCCGGGCAGCCCGGGACCACGGCGCGGCTGCTGCAGTTCACCGCGCTGATCGGGCTGCTGTCCCTCGCCCCCTCCCTGGTCGTGATGATGACCGCCTTCGCGCGCATCGTCATCGTGCTGGCGCTGCTGCGCAGCGCCCTCGGCGCACCCTCCATCCCGCCCAACCCGGTGCTGATCGGGCTGGCGCTGTTCCTGACCCTGTTCGTGATGGAGCCGGTGCTGCAGCAATCCTGGCAGCAGGGCATCCAGCCCATGGCCGAGGGCCGGGTGGGCGAACTCGCCGGGCTGCAGGCCGCGGCGCAGCCCTTCCACGGCTTCATGGCGGCGCAGGTGCGGGAGTCCGACCTGGCGCTGTTCCTCGACCTCGGCCGGCTGCCGCCCACGCCGGCGGCGGAGGCCCCCTGGCGCGTGCTGACGCCGGCCTTCATGGTCAGCGAGCTGCGCCGCGCCTTCGAGATCGGCTTCCTGGTCTTCCTGCCCTTCCTGGTGATCGACCTGGTCGCCGCCAGCCTGCTGATGTCGCTGGGCATGATGATGCTGCCGCCCACCGTGGTGGCGCTGCCCTTCAAGCTGGCCTTCTTCGTGCTGGTGGATGGCTGGCGCCTGGTGGCCGGCAGCCTGGTGCAGGGCTTCGCGGCGAACTGATCACCTCCCGGCCTGGGCGCCGCGCTGAAACGCGCGAAACCGAATAAGCATTGCGCCGGTTGCACCGCCCGCCGCACCGTCCCGCGACGGTTGCGGGGGGACGACCATGCTGCGCGCATCGATCGCCGGGCTGCTGCTGGCGCTGACGGCCCTGCCCCTTGCGGTCCAGGCCCAGGTTCCGGCTCCGGCGCCTGCCCGCGTCATCCAGTGCAGCGCGCCGGTGCCGCGCGACGAGCCCTGGCGCGTCGGTTCCGGCTTCATGGTGATGGAGGAGGTGGCGCGCCACCTGAACAGCAGCGCCCCGGCGCTGCCGCTGAAGCCGGTGCGGCAGACCTCCAAGGCGGTGCCGACGCTGGAGATCACCGTGGCACGGCCGGACTGGCTGACCCCGGTGGAATGGCGCAACGCCTTCTTCGAGGCGGTGGTCTACCGCGACGGCCTCTCGCCGGTCGATCTGCAGGCGGGCGACCTGCAGCGCGGCACCGTGCTGCCACCCTCGCCCCATGATGATGAAACCACCGTCGCCGCCCTGTTCCCCAGCATCGACCGCGGCTGGCTGCCTTCCTCCTGGCAGGTGGTGCTGTTCCTCTGCCTGGATCCGACCCAGGGCGCGGTCAACCCGCGGCGCGCCAATGGGCGCGAATTGCGCGTCTATGCGCGGCAGCCGCTGTTCGTCTCCACCCTGCGCCTGTCCACCGCCGTCGGGCTGCTCACCGTGCTGGCCGCCTATCTCGCGCTGGCCTTTGCGGCGGCGCGCATCCATGCGCGGCAGTATGCGCATAGCCGCCGGCTGCTGGGCGACGGCGCGCCCGGCGCCTTCGGCTATGCGCTGCGGCCCACCGTCATTGCCCAGGACAGCTTCGGCTACTGCAGCCTGTCGCGGTTCCAGGTGCTGCTGTTCACCCTCGTCCTCGCCGGGGTCTATGCCTACGTCATGGGGCGCACCGGCGAATTGCCCAACCTGTCGCAGTCGGTGCTGACGCTGCTGGGCGTGACGCTGACCGGCTCCACCCTGGCGCGGCTGACGGAAGGCTCCGTGATGCAGACGCCGAACCGCCTCTGGCTGTTCGGCACCGGCGTGCTGGACCCCACGCCGCGCCTGCCGCGCTGGACCGACCTGGTGGAATCGGATGGCGAGATCGACGTGACGCGGGTGCAGGCGCTGCTGTTCAGCCTGTTCGCCGCCGTGGCGCTGGTGGTGAGCGGCACCGGCGACCTGGAGAACTTCACCCTGCCGGACCAGCTGGTGACGCTGATCGGCATCAGCCAGGCCGTCTATGTCGCCGGCCGCGCCCTGCCGCGCGATTCGGCGAAGCGGCTGAATGAGGAGATCGCCACCATCCGCACCGCCGAATCCCGCGTCCTGGCCGACCCCGCGGACGCCCAGGCGCGCAAGGAGTTCGAGACGGCGCGCAACGCCATCGCCTCCTCGCTCCGCGACGTGTTCAGCGAGCGCTTTTGCGAACCACGCCTGCGCGGCCTGCAGCCGGGTGACCGGGTGCCGCCGCCGGTGGAGGCGTAACCGAAAAGCCCCGCCTTCCCAGGGGGGGTGGCGATCACCCCCGCGGCAGGTGCATCCCGATATAGGGCGGCAGGTTGAACGCGCCCACATGGATCTCCGGCGTCCAGTAGCGCGTCGTCTCAAGCACCCCCGCGACATCGGCACGGCGGCGGATTTCCGAAACCTCCACCTTGCGGCAGCCGGCATCCTTCGCCGCCCAGCCCAGCGTCATGAAGCCACCGACATAGGTCGGCACCGCGGCGAGGTAGGCGAAGACGTCCGGAAAGAACTTGGCACGGCGCAGGGATGTCTCGCGCAGTTCCTCCGCCTGCATGAAGGGCACGCCGCACTGGTTCACCACCAGCCCCCGATCCGTCAGAATCCGGAAGCAGTTCGCGTAGAACTCATCGGTGAACAGCACCTCCCCCACGCCGATCGGGTCCGTGCTGTCGACGATGATGACGTCGTAGCTGCCGGCTTCCGCCTGGCGCACATGGTCGATGCCGTCGCCGACGATCACGGTGGCGCGCGGGTCGGTCCAGGCATCGCCGCCGATCCTGGGCAGATGCTCCTTCGCCAGGCGGATCACCTCGCCATCGATCTCCACCATTACGGCCTTCTCCACCGTGCGGTGCTGCAGCACGCGCCGCAGCACGCCGCCATCGCCGGCGCCGATGATCAGCACGCGCTTCGCGGCGCCATGCGCCAGCAGCGGCACATGGGCGAGCATCTCCTGGTAGACGAACTCATCCGCCTCCGTGATCTGCACCACGCCGTCCAGCAGCATGACGCGGCCATGCAGATGGCTTTCGAAGATGCGGATGTCCTGGAAGGCGGACTTCACCTGCGCCAGTTCCCGCTTCACCAGGAAGCGCTGGCCCCATTCGGCGTAGAGCGTCTCGTTCACCCAGTTTTCCGTCATCGTCCCCATCTCCGCAGGCGCAAAAAAGGGCGGACCCTGCGGTCCGCCCCATGGTTCCACCGACCTGTCGGCCGGGTTCAGCCGATCAGGCCGCGCTTGTGTTCCGCGAGCTGCACGCGCTCCGCCAGAAAGCCCTTCTTCAGCGCCGGCAGCGCCTTGTACGGGTCGCATTCGCCGCAGACGAAGATGTCGAGCGCGGCATAGTCGCGTTCCGGCCAAGTGTGGATCGACACATGGCTCTCCGCCAGCACCAGCACGCCGGACACGCCACCATTCGGGGAGAAGTGGTGGAAGTGGCCGTGCAGGATGGTGGCGCCGGTGGCCAGCGCACCTTCGCGCAGCACCGCGTCGATATGGTCGGGGTCGTCGAGATTCGTGGCGCCCCACAAATCGATGATCAGATGCGTTCCCGCATAACGCACGCCGTTGCGATGGACAAAATAGTCCTTCGTTTCCGCCGAGCGGTTCTCATCATTCTGGGCGTCGCTCGGGAGATCCGAGACCATCCCCAGTTGGACGAGAGCTTCCATGGTAAGGGCTCCTTCCAGCCAGCAGATGACCGGGATGATCGAAGGGTCGATCGGGTCAAGGCCGCGGCATATGGGGCAAAGCCCCTGGGGGCGCAAGCGAAATCGGGACCTGGGGCCGCAAAAAAAGCGGGTCCCCCCCCGGGGGGGACAGGCAAACCTGCCTGTCCCCCCCGGGGGGTGGCACGAAAATCATCTTGTCGGCTGCGATTCCGCCCGCAACCTGTCCAGCCGTGCCGGCAGCGCACGCGCGACATCCAGTTCCTGGGTCAGCCGTGGCAGGTCCTCGAGCCCGCCCATGCGCTCCGCCGTCAGCAGCCCGAAGGTGCTGGAGAGCGGCCCGTCACCCATCCGCGCCGCCTCCTCCGCGCGCAGCGCGGCCAGCCCGGCCTCGTCGCCCGCCAGGGTCAGCAGCGCCGCCAGCCGGGCGATCAGCGGCCGTTGCGCCGCGGTCAGCGGCGTGCCGGGCGGGGCGACCTGTTCCAGGTGCTGGCGCAGCGCCACGGCGGCGCCAGCCCAGTCCTGGCGTTCCTCCAGCAGGGTCGCCAGTTCCGCCGCCGCTTCCGGCCCGGCGGCGCGATAGCGCGCCGCCGCCGCCTCCGGCTGACCGCTGCGCGCCAGGGCGCGGGCTTCGAGCAGGTTGCGGTGCGCCGTCAGCGGCGCCGAAAGCCCCGGCGCCGCGCTGTCACGCAGGGCCGTGATGGCGCCCGCGGCATCGCCGGCGCCCAGCGCCAGCCCGGCCAGCCGGGCACCGAGCCGGGCGCGGCCTTCGGGGCCGTCGGCCCGCGCCGCGGCGCCGCGCAGCACGTGCCGGGCGCGGTCCAGCAGGTCCAGCGCCGCCAGCCGGTCGGCCAGCGAACTCAGCGCCTGTTCCGTCGCCGCCCCGGCCGGCAGCATCTCCGCATGCGCATCGAACAGCGTGACCGCGACCAGCGGCGGCTCCTGGTCCAGCGCGGCCAGCAGCGCGGCGACGGTGCGTTCATGCAGCCCCGGGGCCAGGTCCGGGAACAGGCTGGCGGTTTCCCGCAGCAGGTCGAAGGCGCCGCGCGCATCGCCCGCCTGCATCCGCAACTCGGCGAGCCGGGACCGGCCATCGGTTTCCATCGAATCGCCGCGCCAGGCGGCCAGCGTCGCTTCCAGCGCCGCGGCGGCGCCGGCGGCGTCCAGCAGCCCCTTGGCCAGCCGCAACTCCGCGGCGCGCCGCATGGCCACCGCGCGCGCCCGGCGATCCCGGCCGCGGGCGATCCGGTCATAGGCGGCCAGCGCCGGCTCCACCGCCTCCTCCGCCTCCAGAACCCGGGCGTGGGCCAGCGCGAGCGAGGGGTCGTCCTGGTCGCGCGTGGCCAGCAGGCTCCGCGCCGCCGCCGGCTCCCCGCCCGAGGCCAGCGCTTCCGCCACCAGCGGCGCCAGGCGGGCCTGCAGCGGCGCAGGGTAGGACAGCAGCAGCGGCAGGCCGGCGGCCACCGCCGGGGCGCCCTGCTGGCCCCGCGCCGCGGCGAGAAGGCCGCGCCACAGCGCCAGCTCGTCGGTCTGCGGCAGGGCAGGGTTGTCGAGGCCCGCGGCCTCCGCCAACCGCCCGCCGAGCAGCGCCGCCACCGCCTGCAAGGCGCGGCTTTTCGGCTGCTCCGCCAGCACCGGATCCTCGCGCATCGCGAGACCGGCCATGGCCTGGGCTTCCTGCGGCAGGCCCAGCGCCAGCAGCGCCTCCGCCACGGCCAGCCGCGGCTGGCCGCGGCCGAGCGGCGCGGCGGCGGCGACCGAGGCGGTGGCGTTGCGCAGCCGGTCCTGCAGGGCGGTGACCGATTCGGCCGGCAGGTCGAAGCTCCGGGTCAGGCTGCTGGCGGCGGCCACGGGGGCCGGCGCTTCCGCCCCCAGCGCCAGCTCCGCCCCCGGCGCGGCGCCGGCGATGAAGCGCCCGGGCAGGGCCCGCAGCGTCACCGTATCGGCCCGTGGCAGCAACGCGGCGCCGAGCCGGGTCGGCAGCAATTCGAACACCGCGGCGCGGCGGCCGAGCGGCATGGAATCGGCCCCGTCCCGTACCGTGCCGACCAGCAGGGCGGCGCCGGTCTCGGGGTCGAGGACGGAAACGCTGCCGCCGGCCTGCGCGGTGTGCAGCACCAGCCGGGCGGGCGGCCCGGCTTCGACCTCCATGGCCATGGGCGTGGTGGCGGGCGCTTCGCGCGGCTGGTCCAGCACCCAGGCGGCGCCCTGGCGGCGCAGGCGGGGATTGCGCAGGGCCGCGGCGGGCAGGCGCAGCGTCGTCGCATCCGGCCCGCTGCTGGTCTCCGCGGCGCGCAGCAGCGGGTCGGCGCGCAACGCGCCGAGGTCGAGCGGCTGCGGCGTGTCCAGCACCAGCAGCCACAATCCGCCGCGGCGGAACAGCGCGGCGCCGGTGCCCGCCGCGGCGGGGATCGACAGGGCGCGGTCCGGCAGCAGCCGGACGCGGCTGGCGGCCGGCGCGGCAGCGGCAACGGGTGCGGCGGCGGATGCGGCGGTGACAGGCACGGAAGCGACGGGCATGGACGCGACGGGCATGGACGCGACGGGCATGGAAGCCATCGGCGGCGCCGCAGGGGGGTTCGCGCCGGCGGGCGTCGCCAGGGCCTCGCGCGTCACGGCGGCGCGGGGCGCGGCCTGCACGATGACGGGGGCCTCGGCGGGAGGTGGGCTGGCGGCGGCAAAGGGCGCGGGGCTGGCGGGAGCGGGCGCGGCGGCTGCC